>JBAUXO010000324.1:0-20919 GCA_049584315.1 Candidatus Sulfotelmatobacter sp.
TGCATCCCGGCGAATCGAGCGGACCGCGACCCGCTTGGTTACTCATTAAAGAGTCTCGAATTCACGAAGAAAATGGCGGCGGCTGACATTGTACGATGGGAGTTTCCAACTTTTACGTCGCGCACCCTGTTCCAGGGGCAACGTACGGGCTATGTTCGCTACTTGCGGCGCTGAAGATACGCGCTAATATCTCGCTGCCAATCGCGCATTTTCGCGATATACGACTTCTCGGAAAATGCCTCCAACAGATTCCGCGCCCGTTCTCCAAAGGCAGTCACCGTGTAGCTCACCACCACCTTGCTCCGTTCCTCCGCGAGAGATTCGATCTTCACCAAGACGCGTGCCGTATGAGAGCCAGGAGCCACGCGGACATATTCTGCCCGGTGCGCTTTCCAGTCCGCATCCACGATTGTCCAAACCGCCTCCTCGCCAGCTTTCCCCTCTCGAAAGACCGTGTCGCGGGCGAATGCAATTCTTTCGGGAAATATGGGCTGGGGATCCCATCCCTTCACCCAATCCCGTTCGCCCTCGGGACTAAACAGCGGGAAAGCGCTGTCTGCGGCACACGGCAACTCGAAGCTTTCGGTACGGCTGACCTGCTCGGCGGTTTCCCGCGCAAAGGCTGGGTTCGCCAGAGTGAAAACCCAACCTGCTAGCATTATCTTAAAAGCGATCATAGGGCTGTCCTTTCCGTGAATCCGTGACTGGGCCAATCAGAGTTCAAATGTCGAGTGGTTATCCATTCTTGCCCACCGCAACCGCCCATGCGGCGGCGGTGTATACGGCCAGATTACCGACGCTGTAGATGCGTGCAGAAGATGAATGAGGATCGCCAGGACGAAAACGCCCAGCAGAAGCCAGGCTCCACGGATGGCCGTTCGCGGGATCAGCATCAGGATGCACCCCGCCATCTCGCCTAATCCCAGCACCAGGCGCACTGCGTCCGGCATGTGAGTTTTGGCAAAGCTGTGAGCCGCAGCGGGCATCACAAAGAGAATGGCTTCAATCAGAATCACCAGTCCCAACTCCACTGCAGCCCGTTCAAAGCAATTTGCGTGCGTTGAGTCGTCATAGATCCGTTCCACTATTTGTCTGGGGTTCGTCTTCGGGCGGGCCGCGACTTGATTTCTTTCAAGCGATGGCTGGCACCGGAATCGAGGTCGAAGTCGTAAAAGCGCTTCAACTCCTGAATCCGCTCGAGCGAAGCCGGGCTGAAGGGGGTTTTCCCGTCGAAGGCATGCAGAACAATTCCCTCCAGCAAATCCCCGAGGGTCATGTCATGGTATTCGGCGAAAGCCTTGAGAACTTTGAGCAGACGCCTCTCCATCCGCACG
Organism: Candidatus Sulfotelmatobacter sp.; assembly: GCA_049584315.1. Lineage (GTDB taxonomy): Bacteria > Acidobacteriota > Terriglobia > Terriglobales > Acidobacteriaceae > Sulfotelmatobacter. The sequence goes on from JBAUXO010000324.1 coordinate 1,335, forward strand.
CCGGTTTGAACGCGCTCGACCAGTAGCTTCGGATCTTCTGTCATTGGTACTATTGTACCATGGTATATAGGTAACAACATTCCGAATCGCTGCAGGTGCCGGACATCCACCTCTCCAGCCGCGTTGTTTATAATCGCGTTTCACTCTTTTCATGAGCGGAGGCGGGCAGGGCGCAATTCCCGCTAAAAGGACTCTCTTGGCATTCGACGAAAATGTTTACGAACTGCGGCGGCAGAAGCTGAATCAGATCGAGGCGTTGGGCCAAACCGCCTATCGAAGCAAGTACGACTTCACGCACACCATTCCCCAGATCCTGGCGGACTACTCGGACCAGACTGCCGAGCAACTCGAAGCTTCGCGGGTCAACGTGCGTGTAGCCGGACGCGTCATGGCGATCCGCCTGATGGGCAAGGCCGGATTCTGTCATCTGCAGCAAGGTGGAAAGCGTCTGCAGATTTACGCGAAAAAAGACGCGGTCGGGGACAAGGGATTTGAGTTATACAAACTGCTCGACCTCGGCGACCACATCGGAGTCAGCGGCTACTTATTTCGCACCCGCACGGGCGAACTGACGATCCATGTCGAGGAAATCACCTTTCTCAGCAAGGATCTGCTGCCGCTACCCGTGGGCAAGGCCGTCGAAGGAGATGCGGCTAGCCCCGATGGCCCTAAGAAATGGAACGAACTCACCGACGTCGAACTGCGCTACCGGCAACGCTACGTCGATCTGGTAGTAAATCCCGAAGTGCGGAACGTGTTTCTGAAACGCAGCCAGCTGGTGCAATCCCTGCGACGGACGATGGAAGCACACGGATTTGTCGAAGTCGAAACGCCAATGATGCAGCCCATCGCAGGGGGAGCAGTAGCGCGGCCGTTTGTGACTCACCACAATACGCTCGATATGGATTTGTATCTCCGCATCGCTCCCGAGCTTTATCTGAAGCGGCTGGTGGTGGGCGGATTCGATCGCGTGTACGAAATCAACCGAAACTTCCGCAACGAAGGGCTGGGCTGGCGATGGAATCCAGAGTTCACCATGCTGGAGTTTTATCAGGCCTATACCGACTATCAAGGCATCATGGATCTCACGCAGGAACTGATCACGCAAGCCGCAAAGGACGTGAATGGTGAGACGAAAGCGAAGTGGGGCGATCAGGTAATCGACTGGGCGAACTGGAAGCGGATGACGATGCGCGAGGCGATCATCCATTGTTGGCCGGCGGCGGCGGGTGCGAAGCCAGAGATGGGCGACTTCTCTTCCCACGATGGCGTGAAAAAACTAGTCGTGCGCTTCAACCGGGCGCACGCCCATGTGGCTTACGATCCGAATGAGCCTTTGGGCAAGACAATTGCAAATTTATTTGAAGGGGCGGCAGAGGAGCATCTAACCCAGCCGACGATCATCTACGAGTTCCCCACCGCCGTTTCGCCGCTCTCGAAGCAAAAGCCCGATGAGCCCGAGTGGACCGAGCGCTTCGAGATCTTCGCCGGACAGATGGAGATCTCCAACGGTTTCAGCGAACTCAATGACCCGGAAGATCAGCGGCGTCGGTTTGAAAGCCAGTTAAAAGAACGCGAGCGCGGGGACGAGGAGGCGCACCAGATGGATGAAGACTACATCCGCGCGCTGTCGTATGGCATGCCGCCGGCGGGCGGCTGTGGCGTCGGCGTGGATCGCCTATGCATGCTGCTTACCGATTCGCACACGATTCGCGACGTGATTCTGTTTCCGTTGCTGCGACCGGAAAAAAACTCAGCCGCGGAGAACGCAAGGGACGCGGAGGAAAAAACGTAGGTCTTTAGAGGGAAGTTCGGTTATGAACCCCCTCAGTACCCTACCATGCACTAGAAGCAGGGCAACTGCGTTTCTATACTCTTGCTAGCAGTTCGGGCTCAGAAATGGCAGCGCTGCCGTAGTGTCCCTGTGCCTGCGGACATTGGGTCGGTAGCGCTTTGCTTTTCCCCCCGCCAATTCCTAATGCGACATTTTTCCGGAGGCATTCCGGTTTGCCGTTCTCGGCGGCGCATAGGCAGGTTTGTCAGGGCTGAAATTGGTGCTCAAATAATCGATCAGCGCATCCCGATCCGCAGGATCGACTACCGCTCCCCATTTCGTCATCTTGTCGACTTCCTTTGTCCAGGCGGCTTTGCTGAGACGCTGCTGCAGGATGATCCGCGCCTCATGACAGTCCAGGCACGCAGTAGTGGCCTTCGCCTGCATCGTACCGGCGGGAAGATCTGCGGTGACGTTGGCGGGAGCGGACTTCTGCGCCAGCAAACCGGTTGTGATCGTCAGCAATGCGACAGCCGAGATTCTAGGAAACATGGACGTTCACCTGATCGATAGCGTTATAAAGATAGCCGCTGGAATTCCAGACTGGCGTCGTGGGCTGGATGCGCCCCTGGCTATCCGTAGCCCGCGACTGGATGGAGTAATCGCCACCTTTACCAGGTTTCCAGTCGAAGCTCCACAGTCGCCACGCATAGTGCGCCTGATCACGGCCGAGTTTTGCGAGATTCCAAGTCGTCCCCCCGTCGGTGGAGACTTCGACTTTCGCGACGTCGGCCTCTCCCGCCCACGCCGCGCCATGCACAGTCACCTTGCTCGCCTTTAGGCTGCTGCCATCAATCGGCCCAGAGATTACTGACTTCACGCTTAAGGCGGTGACCGCGTGGGTATCCTCCGGTTTCACGACATCGCCGGGTTTCGCCGCCTGGTTGGGCAGCCGATAACCGGGGTTCATGAAATTGCCTACGAATTCCGCATCGAGCACCTTGATCTCGGTCAGCCATTTGCAGCATGCCGCGCCGATCCAGCCCGGGACCAGGGCCCGCGCCGGGAATCCATGGTGCTTGGTCAATGGAGATCCATTCATGTGTGTGGCAATCAAGGTGTCGGCGTCGAGAGCTTTCTCAATCGGAATGCTGCGGATAAATGGAGGCACCTTGCCGGGAACTTCGTCGAGGCCGCGGAACATGACGTGTTTGCCCGTAGGTTTCACTCCAGCGCGCTGCAAGACATCCCGCAGCCGAGGGCCGGAAAAACGGGCCGTGCCGACCGCGCCTTTGCCCCACTGTATGCCGGGAACCTGTGGGCGCTGTAAGCTGCGGCCGTTGCCAGCGCATTCGAGCGTGTTGATCACCGAGTGGGTTTCAAGTCTGGAAAATTCTGCCAAACTCAGCGTTAGAGGCTTTTCCACCTCTCCGCCAAGCGCGAGCCGCCAGCCACCGGCGTCGAGCTCAATCGGTTCGTGCATGTGATTGCGTACGAAGAAGTGCGGCACCGGAGTAAGCCAGCTATTGAAATACTCAACCGGGCTTTCCAAGTCGACGAAGCGGAAGGAGCGAAGAATCATGCCGTCCTCGCCGGGGAACGGAACGGCTTGTCCCGGCGGGAGAGCCCAAGTCCACATGGAAGGCAGTGCGGCTGCGGCGAACACCGCCCCTGACATATGCTTGAGAAATTCGCGTCTGGAGTTCATAGTTGTCTCGCCAGCATGCTTGGAGAATACGCTTCGCAATGTTTCGTCCAAGAATTACTGCCGTAAATTGAAGTTAACACCTCCGGCCCGGAAAAGGAGAGTAGCCAAAACCGGGCCGGCGGCGTTTCCGAAGGGAAGGCGCCCTTCGAAAAGTGGGGAGTCCGTGGAAACCTGCTAGTCCCGCGTCAACCCTGGCGCGGGACCATTTCGGCTTACGGCAAGTAATAGCGGAATGAGGTGAAGACCATACCGTCCAGGCCTTCCGGCGACGCTCCAATTCCCTTCGTGAAGCCAGTACCAGACCAGGTCTGCCGCGTCACGTAGGAGTACTGGGTACCGAACTGGAACTTGCCCCTGGGCCCGTTATAGAAGCGGTACCAGAAACCGGCCGTCCCTTCGATGACGGCTCGGGAGTCCGCCGTGCATTTCGAAAGCGAGCCTGGGTTGAAGCCCGCCGTCACGCCGAAGGACGGAGCAGTCTCGGTGTAGCAACCGGAGTTATTGAAATGCTCCGATCCGTAGCCGACATAGGTGCTGGTGGCGACATCGTAGTCGCTCGTTCTGCCGTCATACTCCGCGCCCGTGTAGGTGTAGACATCGAGCTTTTTCCCGTGCCACTCAAGCGTAGCCAGCCCCTGGTAATTCTTGATCAGGTCAGGAGTTCCATCGGCATGAATTGCCAGGTCGGAGAGCTGCGCCGCTCCGTAGCGCCCTACGCCCTGGCCGCCAAAGGCGTGCAAACCGAAAACGATACGTTTGTTGTAGAAGTTCCAGCGGGCGTTAGCTCCGAAGCCGCCACCGTTTTTCGAGTCGTTAAAGGCACCCGAAGCGTTGGGACCGGTAAGTGCAGGATCGTTTGGGCAAGGCCCGGTTGCACCGATGACGAAGTTGGCGCAAGGGAAGACGCGATCGCGGAACCGGTCATACAGTCCGAAGATCTCGTAGTGTCCGAAACCCGGATCGAACGCCACCTTGACAATAATGTCCGGCGACGGGTTAAAGGTATAGCTGGCTGCCGGCGTACAAGTAGTGTAGTAGACGGGGATGGTTGCACCCGTGGGAGTGTAGGAACTCGTGGAGCAACCGGTGACCGCGTCGTTGTAGGAGTTGGTCGCTCCCGCCGCCCCGAGTAAGAAGTTGTCGGTGTTGCCGTGTGTCGTAAGCGTACCTTGTGCATTTTCCAGGGCGACCGCGAAGGCCACTTTATCGCCGAAGGCCTTGGTGACGCGAATGCCATATTGGCGGGCGAAAGTGAAGCCCACGTTATATCCCGGGTCGATCGTCATGGGCCGGGAGTCGTTGGTTCTCCCTAGGTCGTCGCTGGGAGCAATTCCCCCCTTATTTTCAGTCACGAGGCTCCACATCTGGCCTCCGAGAAAGCTCCAACCGTTGTCAAATTTGACTTGGCCCCATGCCTGGCGAAGACGAAAACTATAGCTGTTCGTCTGCGTGGCCGAGGAGGTGTCGGCGGCCGAGAGAAAATCGCCGGAAACGTAGCTCGAGAACTGTACATTTTTCAGGCGTCCGTCGACGTACACGGTAGGCCGCGACTGCCGCGCAGAACCGAAGAACTCTGACAACGAGCTCTGCGAAGCGCCCGGCATGGTCAGCGAATTGAAGGGGGTGGGCAGGTCCGCGGCGAGGGCTCTCGACCGCCGTACGAATGCGGCTTCGGCGAATCCGCCGGGCGTGATTGTGATTCCTTTGAAGTGTATCGACACCGCACCGTGCATGGGGTTCGTATCGGGCTGTCCGGGCGTGTCTTGCAGATTGAGGCTCTGGCTGGGGTTGTTATCCTGCTGAGCCGCAGCGCCGGTTGTGACCTCTGCCACCTGTTCCGAGACGGCTGAAGTCTGGGTTGTACTGGTCTTGCCCTCGGCTTCCACCGCGGATTGCGCCTGCTGGCGCTGCAGTTGCTGCGTCAGCCGATCGATTTGTAGTTGCTGGGCAGCCAGAGCATCTTTCAGAGCCTGGACATCCGCAGCCGTGACGGCGGAAGGTGCAGGCGCAGCAGCCGGGGCACTTGCCCCTACACCATGTTCTCCATTGGAAGCCAGCGTAATCGGGCTGGACGTTTGTGCCCAAGCGCTGGCTGAAAACGCTGCCAGGGTCAGGGCTGCCAGAAACATGTTCTTGGTTCGATGCATGGGATTAAATCCTCTCCTTTTTGAGTTTTAGTCGGACGACATTCAGCGGGGGAGCCACAGAAACTTTTGCAATCGCAGGCAATTGAATTGACCGCCTTCATCCCTTCGTCGACGCTTTCACTCACTGCGTTACCGCCTGCGATCCCGAGCGATGCGCTGGACTGCATGATGCAAGTCGCAAGCCATACCAGATGTAATCCATTATTACAATTGGATTACTAGTGATTAAAGGCAAATTTACATATTCGTTGTTAACAGAGCGTTAATTTCCGAAATTAAGGGGGATTTCTTTTCTTGCTGGGAAGGGCTGGGCAGAGGACGTCAAATCCCGCGCTGCGACTATATCGCTCAGGTCACTTCCCTGCGGCCTGTTCAAACCAAGCTTAAGTAAATCATTTCTGCCAGCGCGTGAGCGATACACACCCAAGCCACAATTCAGCCAACAACTCTTTACTCGCCCTTTTTTCCCCCGACGACCATGGGTAAGAGAGCTCCTTTTCCTTTCTCTTTCTTCTTGGCTGCCTGCTTACCCTTGCTAGCGCGCGGTTGCGGATCGGCGATCAGGTCCGCCAAGGTAGTATTTTCCAAAATGTTGGCCGCGGCGTCGCGCACATCCAGGAATAGCTGATAAAGAGCTCGATGGGGCAGATCCCGGTCAATCAAGGTGCGCAACTGCTCGGCATCGCCAAACGGCGCGAGCGGGCCGTCGATCAATCGTATGATCTCGCTCAGCCGGATCTCAGCCGGATCGCGGCGCAACTGGTATCCGCCCTTTGCCCCACGCACACTCTCAACGATGCGCGCATTTTTTAGTTCGAGAAGGATCAACTCGAGAAATTTTTCGGGAAGATTCTCTTCATAAGCGACTTCACGGATCTTGATAGCACCCTGATGGTATCGGCGTGCCAGCATCATCATCGCCTGCAGAGCGTAAAGTCCCTTTTGCGAAATTTTCATAGCGCGGCCACTATACCATAAAGTCCATTGCATTAATAGACTTTCCAGGGAACCGAGCAGCCATTATGAATGGCAGCCCAGAGCGCGTCTAAGAAACTTGCTTTCAGAGGTTTACAGAAGACCCAGGAATATTCCCGCCTAGCCGGTGTGGATACACTGCAGTATTGAGCATAAGAAGAGCCTCCTAGAACCAAAGGCGGAGTCTGGATGGGATCTAAATCTCAGGCAAAATGCGCAGCAGCTGCACGGTAATATTATCCGGGCCGCCCCGCTGCCGAGCCAACTTTACTAACGTCGCACAACACTCCGCCGGGGCGTTTTTGCCCGTCGCCAATTCCAATTCTTCATCGGTCACGACGCCCCAAAGTCCATCCGTGCACAGCAGCAGACCGTCTCCATCCTGCAACGTCGTGCCATATTCAACCGCATCCACCGCAACTTCTATGCCCGCTCCCAGGGCGCCGGTCAGAATGTGGCGCTGGGGATGCTTCTCCGCGTCCTCGGCGCGCACTATGCCGCTTTCCACCAGCCTGCTGACGTAGGAGTGGTCGCGCGTCAACCGCGAGATGCGCGCGCCGCGTACCAGATACAGGCGGCTGTCCCCCACGTGCGCAAAATACAACTGCCGGTTACGGACGACGAGAGCGGTGCATGTCGTCCCCATTCCGTGAAGCTCGGGATGCTGCAAGGCGTAATTCTGAATCCTGTTGTGAGCAGTGGTGAATGCCTCCAGCAAAGTTGCACGCGGATCGTCCCGCACCATGGTGTCGTAAACTTCGCGCACCGTTTCTACCGCTAGCCGGCTGGCTTCCAGACCGCCTTCGTATCCACCCATGCCGTCGGCGATTACCGCCAACCTTCCCTTCCGCTGGAATTCACCCTCCGCGGCCGGCTCCCAATAGAGGTACGAATCTTCATTATTGTCGCGTTGGCAGCCCACGTCGCTCAGGCTCGCCACTTCCACTCCAGGTTTCACGTTCATGCAGTCGACCGACATTCCTTGGCTACCGACAGCGCAGGGTGGAGATACAAGAGCTACGATAGACAGTGGCTGCCGACGAGATGGCACCCATCTGCCCCGGCCATTATAGACAAGTGGCGGAGCAAAGACGCAAGGCGTTCACCCCTGTTACGAAAACCAAAAAAGCCGCGGCCATCCGCGGCTCAGGTCCCGAACTTGGGGAGTTAGACGCTCCAGCTACTTCCCATCATGCTTATCTTTATAGATCTGCTTGCTCGTGCGATTCTGTTCACGGTTGAGTTGTTTCTGCTCGCCCTTGGTCAGATGACCGTTGTGGGCGGCCATATCAGCCTTCTGCTGATTCTCGATATTCTGTTCGCGATTCTCCAGGCGCGAAGTCTGGCCAGGTGTCAGGGTTCCGTTCTTCACGCCATTCGCAATCCGGTCCTGCTGGTTCGTCTCGCGGCCATTGACTTCGTTGACGCGAGGATGACCGGGATCGACCTGGCCTGGTCCGGCGCCGGAAGTGTTGCTGTCTTGGGTTTGAGCAGAGGCGCCACCAAGAAACATCAGACCACCCACTGCCAGGACTAAGAGCGACTTCGTGATGTTATTGTTCATGTTGACCTAAACCCTCGTGTCGCAGTTTAGTTGTGCACGCCAAACGCCGCTCATTACGAAGACAGGCGGCGGATTCTGAGCCGAAAGAAACAATATTCGGGGTAACCTTCGCGATTATTGAAGTCACCGACTACTGATGATTCTCCAGGCCTGGCAAAACCAAGCCAATCCCGCCGAATCCGTAATGGCTTATTCCTCAATCGAGTGCGACAATAGCCGGCTCATGGCGGCCAGAGCGAAACGGCAACTTTTTGTGGTTTTTCTTCTGCTTGGGTTTGGGCCCTTGCTTTCCGCCCAATCTCGTCGCACTCACCCCGCGAGAGTTCCGGAATACACATTCCAAGTCATCGGCGCGTTTCCCCACGATCCCCACGCCTTCACCCAAGGCCTTGTATTTCATGGCGGATTTCTCTACGAGGGCACCGGGCTTAAAGGCAGATCATCGTTGCGCAAGGTACGTCTTGAAACCGGAGAAATTGTTCAAGAAGTTGATCTGGCGCCTGAATTCTTTGGCGAGGGAATAAGCATCGTCAAGACCGAAATCGTACAACTGACGTGGCAGTCCCAGATAGGATTTGTCTACAACTTGAGCGATTTCCATTTGCTGCGGCAATTCTCTTACTCCGGGGAAGGGTGGGGTCTAACCACCGACGGGCATGAAGTTTTTATGAGTGACGGCACGCCGGAGATGCGTGTCTTGGATCCCGGCACTCTGACCGAGAAGCGGCGTTTCACGGTTCACGACGGAACCACCCAGATCAAACAACTGAACGAGTTGGAATTTGTAGAAGGCGAGATTTTCGCCAACGTCTGGCAGACCAATCGAATTGCCCGAATTTCTCCGCGGACCGGCGAGGTGCTTGGCTGGATCGACCTCGAAGGTTTGCTGAGCCCCGTCTATCGCCTTGAATCAGGCGCCGTGTTGAACGGAATCGCCTACGATGGCGAGCGAAAGCGATTGTTTGTTACAGGCAAATTATGGCCGAAGATCTTCGAGATCCAACTCGTTCCCAAACCTTAAGAACCGGCCTGTTTGTGCTCCAGTCTAACCGACCCCTCCCATCTTAGACTTTTCACGAGACCTTAACTCTTAAGAGGAATCACACATACCGCTCGCGGCATCCTAAACTAGTTATCAAGGAGATAAACTCATGGCGGTCGCAACCGAAACCCTCACTCCTCTCTCCGCCGAAGAACTGAAAAAGATGGATGCCTACTGGCGGGCTTGCAATTATTTGGCGGCAGGAATGATTTACCTCCGTGCCAATCCCCTGCTTCGGGAACCCTTGAAGCCCCAGCACATCAAAAACCGTCTTCTCGGCCACTGGGGATCGGATCCCGGCCAATCGTTCGTTTGGATTCACCTGAATCGACTCATCAAGAAGTATGACTTAAATGTGATGTACATCTCCGGCCCCGGCCACGGTGCGCCGGCCACGCTGGCCAACAGTTATCTCGAGGGCCACTACTCAGAGATTTATCCCGATAAAAGCCGCGACGAGGCCGGCATGTTGAAGTTCTTTCAGCAGTTTTCATTTCCCGGTGGGATCGGCTCGCACTGCACACCGGAAACACCCGGCTCGATCCACGAAGGCGGCGAACTTGGCTACTCGATCTCGCATGGTTATGGAGCTGCGTTCGATAATCTCGATCTGATCGTTGCCGTGGTGGTTGGCGATGGCGAAGCGGAAACCGGTCCGCTTGCAACCTCATGGCATTCCAACAAGTTCCTGAATCCGCTTCGCGACGGAGCGGTATTGCCGGTGCTGCATCTCAATGGCTACAAGATTGCGAATCCAACCGTGCTGGCTCGTATTCCGCGGCATGAGCTGGAGTCGCTGCTGATCGGCTACGGCCACAAACCTTACTTTGTCGAGGGCGTCGACCCGGCCGAGATGCATCAGAAAATGGCTTCCACTCTTGAGGAATGCATCCTTGAGATTCGGTCGATCCAGGAGAACGCCCGCGCCCGGCAAGATCCCACGCGTCCGCGCTGGCCCATGATCGTTCTCCGGTCTCCGAAGGGATGGACCGGACCGAAAGAGATAGATGGCCACAAGGTGGAAGGCACTTGGCGCGCCCACCAGGTTCCCGTGCTCGACCCAGTCACCAACAAGCAACATCTCAAGCTCGTCGAAGACTGGATGCGCAGCTACAGACCGGAAGAGCTATTCGATTCCACCGGAACACTCGTGCCCGAGGTACAACAGCTTGCGCCAACCGGCGAGCATCGCATCTCCGCCAACCCCCACGCCAATGGCGGATTGCTGCGCAAAGAGCTCGTCATGCCGGATTTCCGGGACTATGCCGTAAAGATGAAAGCTCCGGGAGCAATGTACGCACCGCCCACCGACGTGCTGGGACACTTTCTCGCAGATGTGATGCGCCGCAATATGAAATCGTTCCGCGTGTTCGGGCCAGACGAGACCGCGTCCAACCGGCTCACCGCCATTTACGCCGCTTCGAAGAAGACATGGCTCGCCGAATATAAGCCGGAGGACGCCGACGGAGGCGAACTCGATGTCGCCGGGCGCGTCATGGAAATGCTCAGTGAGCACACCCTTGAGGGATGGTTCGAAGGCTACGTCCTCACCGGTCGCCATGGATTCTTTTCAACCTACGAAGCCTTCGTGCACATCATCGATTCCATGTTCAACCAGCACGCCAAATGGCTGGAGAAGTCCAAGAAGGAACTCTCCTGGCGCGCACCGGTGCCCTCGATCAACCTTCTCATTACGTCTCTGGTGTGGCGGCAGGATCACAACGGCTTCACCCATCAGGATCCTGGATTTCTCGATGTGGTCACGAACAAAAGTCCGGACATAGTTCGCATCTATCTGCCGCCGGACGCCAACTGCCTGCTCAGCGTGGCGGATCATTGCCTCCGCTCGCGTGATTACGTCAACGTCATCGTCGCCGACAAGCAGGATCATCTTCAGTATCTCAATATGAACGAGGCCATCACCCACTGTACCAAAGGTATTGGCATATGGGACTGGGCTTCCACCGACGATGGCGCCGAACCTGACGTGGTGATGGCTTGTGCCGGAGATATCGCAACCATGGAATCTCTGGCCGCGGTGCAGATTCTTAAAAAGCACTTTGCTGACTTAAAAATTCGCTTCGTCAACATTGTCGATCTCTTCCGCCTCATGCCGGAAAGCGAACATCCCCACGGGCTCTCCCAGCGTGACTTCGATTCTCTCTTTACCACCAACAAGCCCGTCATCTTCAACTTCCACTCTTACCCCTCGCTCATCCACAAGCTCAGCTATCGCCGCACCAATCACGACAACATTCATGTACGTGGATATAAGGAAAAAGGCAACATTAACACTCCACTCGAGCTCGCCATTCTCAATCAGGTCGATCGCTTTGACTTGGCGATCGATGTAATCGACCGCGTCCCGCGCCTTCATCCCAGCGGCGCACATGTCAAAGAATGGTTGAAGGATCAGATCATCGAGAGCGTCAACTACGCTCATGCGGAGGGCATTGATAAGGAAGAAATTCGCAATTGGAAATGGGCGGAATAGCATGGCGGCTAGCCGACCCAACAACCACCAGCTGATTCTCGCGCTGAACAGCGGCTCATCGTCGCTGAAGTTCGGTATCTATTGCTACGGGACAAGCGATGAAGAACCGCTACTAACGGGAAGCGCCGATGGCATCGGGCAGGACAACGGTTCCCTACACATTCGCTCCGCCGATGGAAAATCGCTGCTACAGCGCGAATGTATTCATGAATCCCAGATCCATGCACTCAGCCTGCTCGCAACCACGATTCGCGAGCACATTCATGCCAATCCAGTGGCGGTCGGACATCGGGTGGTGCATGGAGGTCCCAAGCTCGTCAGGCACCAACTCATCACACCGCAAGTCCTCGACGAATTGCGTGCTGCAACCCACTTCGCACCCTTGCACATCCCGCAAGCGCTAAAGCTGATCGCGTCCGCCCAGTCGATTTTCCCCGAGGCAGCTCACTTCGCCTGCTTCGATGACGCGTTTCATCAGACAATTGCCGAGGTCGGATCGCGATTCGCTCTTCCCCGCTGCTATTTCGACGCGGGAATTAGGCGCTACGGCTTCCACGGGATTTCCTATGAGTCCATAGTGCATCAGTTCGGCACAAACGTCCCCGAGCGCGCCATTCTTGCGCACCTGGGGAACGGATCAAGTCTCTGTGCTCTGCGTAATGGAATATCGATCGACACGACGATGGGCCTCACTCCCACCGGCGGGATTCCTATGGGTACGCGCTCGGGTGACCTTGACCCCGGCGTGATCATTTATCTTCTGCGCAATGAAAAGCTCGACGCTGACAAACTCGAAACTCTACTGAATCATCAGAGTGGCCTATTCGCTCTCTCATCCGGCCAGAGTGACGTCAAGATTCTGGAGGAGCGCGCCCGCAGCGGCGACCCAGAATCTGCAGTGGCGTTGGATATCTTTGCCGTCGCAGTGCGCAAGGTAATCGGCGCATACATGGCTTTACTGCGTGGCATCGACCTCGTGGTCTTCACCGGCGGCATCGGCGAGCACAGCAATCAGATTCGGTCCGCCGCCACTGCTGGACTCGAACCGTTGGGGCTCACGGCAGACAAGATTCAGATTATCCCCACCGGAGAAGAACAACAGATTGCGCGCCACTGCCGCCGCCTAATGGCGCATAAGAAATAACGATCGCAGGCTCAGGCTGAAGCGCTCTCCCTGACGGAGCCTTGGTGGCGCATTTACCGTGACACTGGTTATCTCGCAAGATCCCTTCCATGGAGTATGAGCGAGTCTCCGATCGTCACCTTAGTCGAGTCAGTCACGATCTGATAGGCGCAATGGAGAAGCTGATCCCGCGTGATGCACCAGCGTTCGTGCCGTATGACGCCTTCGCAGTGCCCGCATGCCGCCCGGGCGTTGTAGCGGTTACACTGGTATTGGAAAGCCGGAACCGATCGGACATTCAACCAAGCCTTTATGCCTTTATCAACAGAGTCGCTACGATCGCCAGGAAACTCTCGGACGGTCGCTTTCTGATGGCATCCTATGGCGCGGCGAAGCTCCGAAGAATGGTTGTCATTCACGCGTCTTTGTGATGTGGATCACTCAAGCGCTTTCAGGGAAGGAGAGGAGAAGGTGCGACGGAGAATGGAGGGCATGGGACTGTGCGTAAAGCAACTGTGCGTAAAGCGTAAGACGCGCATCCTCGAAGGATACGCGCCTTGAATCAACACGCGGCAAACGAATGTACAGCTCGTCTATCGCCCAAAATACTTGGCATTCAACTCGGTAAACGAGTTCCACTTTTCCGGGAGGTCGTCGAGCGCGAAGATGGCCGAGACCGGGCAGACCGGCACGCACGCCCCGCAGTCGATACACTCAACCGGATCGATGTAAAGCAACTGTTCAGTGGCGTACTTGGGATCATCTTTCTTAGGATGAATACAATCCACCGGGCACGCGTCCACGCACGCTGTGTCTTTGGTGTTGATGCAAGGTTCTGCGATTACATAGGTCATGACGGTGTCGGTCTCCTGAACTGGATGCCCATATTTTACTACGGCGGTCCCTGCGAAACGCACATTCTAGCAAGAAATCGCGCCGCTCCGCAAAAACGAAACGACCGGGAGCGCTGGCTGCCGGCCGTTTCGTCGAGTCTTCCTTAAGAGGTCATCGAAACCGAGACCAGGATCCGATTACCGGTGTCCGCCACCCCCACCACCGTGGAATCCACCGCCACCTCCGCCGTGGAACCCGCCGCCACCGTGGAACCCTCCACCACCGTGGAACCCTCCACCACCGTGGAACCCTCCAGCGTTGCCATGAAATCCACCGCCGCCGTGGTACCCGCCAACCGGACCGTGAGCGAAGCCGTGTCCACCGTAATACCCGTGTCCATAACCCCATCCGCCACGACCATAGCCCCAGCCTCGGCCATAGCCCCAGCCTCGGCCCCAACCCCAACCGCCGCCCCAACCGTACCACGGACCGGCTCCGATAAATACACCGCCTGCGAACCAATCAGGTCCGTAGTAGCCGTAAGGGGCGCAAGCGTATGGGTAATAGCCATAGTATCCGTAAGAGCATGCGGGAGGCCCTCCCACGTAGCCCGGCCCAACTCCCACACCCACGCTGACCTGCGCCTGCGAGTAGGTCAGCGGCAGCATCAGAACAGTTACCAAAGCCAAGTATTTCATGTACCGCATGGTGAATCCCCCTTGTCTCAGACCCGCCGCTCCCACCAAACCTACCGGATCTGGGGCCCTCCCGGATTATCCCTTCTTTCCGAAGCGCCTAAGTATTTGAACTCGCCACTCCGAGAAAAGTTGCAGTTCGGGTAGTGGCTGATTTCGGCCACCCCGCATGAATTCAACCATTTGCGGACCATGCGCTCCACCTACACTCCCACCAGCTCTTCACTCGGCTCGAACTCCACAATGTAGCCCGCGACTGCGCTGGCCGCAACCGTCAGCGGCGAAGCCAGATACATCTGTCCCGGTCCGCTACGGCCGGGGAAGTTGCGGTTCTGCGCGCTGATCACTACCTGATCGGGACGTGTGGAAACCCCCGGCCCGGCGTTAATGCAGGCACCGCAACTGGGCTCGATCACCTGTGCCCCGGCCTTTCGAAACACATCCAGATAGCCCTTGCGCAAGCAATAGTCGCGCGTTTCCTGCGACCCAAACTGTATGTAGAACTTCACCGAGTCGGCCACGCGCTTGCCCTGCCTGAGCGCGTCAGCCAGCACCCGCGCGTACATGTCCATGTCTTCGTTCTTGCCGGCGGTGCAGGTACCGCCGTAGGCAATCTCGACGGGCACGGGCGTGTTCAGGTCCCGGACATATTTTCCGTTGCCGGGATCGCCCGGAGTCGCAACCATCGGCCTGATCTCTGCCGCATCCAGTTCGATCACCTGGGCATACTGCGCATTCGGATCGCTGTACAGGCCTTCGATCATAGATTGAGCCTCGGCGCGGTCCATACCGCGGCGCTCGACCAGGAACTCGACCGCTTTTCTATCTGGGGCAACAATGCCAGTGAACCCCCCGATCTCGGCCGCCATGTTCGTCATGGTGGCGCGCTCGTCCACGCTAAGTTCCTCGATGGCCTCGCCCGCGTACTCCATCACCTTCGCCAGGGCCTTGCCGCTGCGCACGTAGTCAAGGCTCAGAATCTTCAGGATGAAATCCTTCGCCGTGGCATTCGCATGGCGCTTCCCGCGGATCACAATCTTCACCGATTCCGGAATCTTGACGCGCACGTCCCTCGTGATCCAGCCATTGAACACATCGGTTGTGCCAATGCCGAAAGCCACACAGCCAATCGCGCCCACATGAGGAGTATGCGAGTCCGAGCCAATGTTGAGTTGTCCGGGCAGCGCATAGCTCTCCAGCACGATCGAGTGGCAGATGCCTTCTGATCCTTTGCGGTCCTTCAGTTCTCCATGCAGCCTGATTCCCTGCTTGGCGGCGAAGTCCTGCTGTTTCAGCTTGAGTTGGGTTGCCAGATCGAGCAGGCCAAGCTTCTTTTTCTCTTCCGAAATCACCTCATCGAGAAACGTCAGGTGATCGCGAAAAAAGATAATGCTCGACGCATCGTTGACCTTGGCGTCCTTGCCCACGTAATGCTCAAAGAAGATGGCCGCCATCGGTGTGACGTACTCGTGGCTGAAGCGCAGGTCCGCCCGAGCAAACCCGGTATCCCCTGGCTTTACGCTGGCCTCGCCAATGCCGCCGTTTTCATTGACCATGTGCCGCGCGAAGATTTTCTCCGCTACCGTCATCGGACGCTGGTCGGGTCGTATGGGCGGCAGGAACACCTTCTTTTGCAGCCGCGCCACGTTAAAAGGAAACAACCCGCCGTACTCGATCACCTGCCGCGTGATCTCATCTTCGCCCGCCGTGAACTCGCTCAGCGGAATCTCCTCTCCGCCGCGGATCCTGCCGATCAGAGAGAAGTTGGTCGAAGTCAGCACTCCCAGGTTCTGGCAGTTTTGCTTGTAGATTCGCTCGATGTTTTCCGCGATTACCACGCGAATGCCGGCACACATCTCGGCATAAGGCGACTGCTCGCGGCTCGATCCTTTGCCCCGCCGCTTGCCGCTCACCGCGCATACAAAGCCGCCGCGCTTCACATCCCCGCGCCCGATTGGGGTCACGCTGCCGCACTTCAGCCCGAGGTAAGGAATTTCGCCCAGTGTCTCATCGAAGTAAAAACAGTAGTGCGCCGGTGTAATCTCATCGGTCGAGATGTCATCGCGCAGTTTGGGATTGTTGGCCGGATTCTTCGAATCCCAGGGCAAATCTTCACCGGCCAATTGCCGTTTGATCAGTTCGGGATCTTCGGTGAGAAAGAGAATGCGCCCCCGCAGCCGGACTTTGTCCGGCCGTTTTTCGATTTTTCGTTCCACAAGAGAGTTGATCACGTTGAGCCTGCAGGATTGAACGATTTATCGGACAGGCAGAAGCGGCTACCCAGTCCCTGATTATTGTAGCGCGGCGCTGGGATTTGATCCCTCGATCCGCCCATTAGTGGTGGCTGTGCGCCGAATTGTCAAACTTCTCACCCGCCGGGATCGCGACCGCCAACCGGTTCTCCTTCGGTGCCAAGGGACAAGTGGCATAGGGAGTTACGGCGCACGGAGGATTGTAAGCCCGATTGAAATCGAGCAGAACCTTTCCGTTGGTGACAGGACCAGTCTCCAGAAAACGACCGCCAGGATAAGTATCAGTCTTCGCCGTCAGGTCATTGAAAACGAAAAAGAGCCCCTTCGCAGGATGGCCGCGGAGATCGGTCAACTCCGCCTCCTGACCGTTGATCTTGAACACCACCATACCCGCCACTCGAATCGCGCTCACATCTCCCAAGACGTTGGGCACATCGATGGTTGTTTTCCCGTCGGACGGCACCCAGATTGCGGCGATCTGGTAATTCATATCCAGCGGATAAAACCTCAGGCCGTGAAAATTACGCACCACATCGCTGTCCACGTCTTTCAGGCGAACGCCTACTCGGTCGCCGCGCACGATCAGGTGAAACTGCAAACTTCCAATCTCAACCGTAGACGGGTGCCCGGAAGTATCAGGATCCAACTGCGCCGACTCTGCGAGAGGCTTTCCTTCCAACGTGGCGTGCACCTCAGGAAGCAATTTGATGGTGACGGCCTTGCCCTCAAGGTCGAACTCCCCGGCGTGTGCCGGGCCTTTGGGGAAAACAACCGTATTCTCTGCTGCCGACCCGAAGCTGTTGGCTCCCGGCTTGAGCCAGTACAGGCCCGCCAACGGCAGCCAATTCTTCTTCAGATCGTCAATTTGTTCAGCCTTCCATTTCTCGAACGACTGCACGTACGCCGCGTCGGGCGCGGAAATGGATGGGGACGCGGCTTTGTCCACTCCCTGCACGACTGAGAACAGCGCGACGACAGCAAAAACGGCGACAGCAGTCCGTTTGGTGGGACCCATACTCTCCCCTGATCTAGCGGATACTTTCTGTGCTGAGGTTTGAACCACAGCAGAGCATCAAAGTCCTATCGCTCATATTGTCGTGGGTCCGGCAATGGCTCTATTCCTCGTCCCGCGAAAATTTCTCTAAACTCGTTCAGCAGGGCCTCATGCACGAGGCCATTCGACGCTACAGTTTCGCGGCTGTTGATTTCGAATGGTAATCCGTCAAATCGAGTTACTTTGCCGCCCGCCTCCTCTACGATCAGCACGCCGGCAGCCGTGTCCCAGGGATTCAAATTGAATTCCCAGAAACCATCGAAGCGTCCCGAGGCAACGTTACATAAATCCAACGCCGCGGAGCCCGCGCGGCGCACTCCATGCGAACGCAGGGTGATCTGGTGATAGAAATGAATATTCGGATTCTTGTGCCGCTTTTGGCTGGGAAAGCCCGTGGCCAGAAGACTCTCCTTCAAGGTAGCGGTCTTCGATACATGCATGCTCTCCCCATTGAGCTGCGCCCCCATTCCCTGCTCCGCCGTAAACAATTCATCGCGCGTGGGATCGTAAACCACCGCCGCAATGCGGCTGCCCAGTTTCCCGGACGAGCGTTGTTCTGGCGTCTGGCGTTCCAATCCCCGGCGTTCCAATCCCATGGAGACGCAGAAGACGGGATAGCCGTGCGCGAAGTTAGTTGTGCCGTCGAGCGGATCGACGTACCAGCGATACTCGCTCCCCTGGTCGCTAAGTCCCTGCTCTTCGCCCAGAACATCGTGGCTGGGCCAGCGCTGGCGGATGCGATCACGGATCATCGCCTCGGCAGCGCGATCCGCTGCCGTAACCAGGTCAGCCTCACCTTTGTACTCAATCTTTAAGTGCTGATGGAAGTAATTCATCAACAGCGCGCCCGCTTCGCGCGCGATCTCTGACATGGCAGGAACAAAACTGTGGCTGGGAGTATTGGGCACAGGTTCTTCGGTCTTGGGTTATCGGTCTTACGTCTTGAGCACTAGGTGCAAGGTTTCGGGTTCAAGGTCGGTGTAAGATAGCGAGCCTGAGACCGAAGACCTGACACCGATGAGACGATCACTTTTTCGCGCCACCGTCTTCGGCAATGTACATGATCTCGTGCTTGAAGATGAATAGGTTGGGCGCACCTTCGCGCGTCAGCCGCACCATGTGTTTGTCGTAATACTCAATCCATCCATTCACGGTCTGCCCGTCCATTAACTTGACGCTCACCGGTCGTTGCTTCTCCCCCAGAGCTTTGAGAAAGCCGGCTTCCTCGAAAGTCTCTTCCGGAGGCGGAGTCCGGCCACGCTTTCCGGCGTTAGGGTTTCCACGCAAAGCCATGCTGGCATTGTACACAACGGCCGAGCGGCATGACGTGTCCCTCGCTCACTCGGAAGCGCCTGACCGAATTCTCAATTTTCCCCCAAGCTCCGCGGCGCGATCCGGAGTAGAATTGCGAAAATTTTCTCTTCTGCCAGGAGGCCCCGTGATCCGCTTAGCTGTCTGTTTGGGAATCCTCTTCTGCGCCCCTGTTATGCTCGCCCAGCGACCGGGCGCACCCAGTCTTAACCAAGGCGAACAAGCCGAGGCGAAAAGCCAAAGAGACATGCCACCGCCGCTCAATCAGCGAGTCCCCATCGACGTGGTCAAGCTCAAGCACGATGCTGAGGAACTCGCCTCCTTAGCCCAATCGGTTCCTCCCGAGGTTGATCAAACCAGCAAAGGCCTTTTGCCGAAAGACCTGACCGAGAAGCTCAAGCGTATTGAGAAGCTGGCCAAGCAGTTGCGCTCGCAGATTTCGCAGTGACTCTAGCGCCGTCCCTACGCGAAGGCCCCTCGGCGCGGAATCGGGATAGGGGGGACGATCGCTCGTCCTCCCCTCCCACACCACCGTACATGCGGGTCCGCATACGGCGGTTCGGCGGGTTGAGCTAGATGTGAGTAGCCGGGCTTTCGATAACACGCGTCGCC
>JBAUXO010000325.1:0-5638 GCA_049584315.1 Candidatus Sulfotelmatobacter sp.
CAGCGCAAAAAGATAGCGCTGGGGGTTAGAAAAGTACCGAGAATCGACCTTTCCGACATAGAAATGATGAAAACAATGAAAGATGTAGAAGAAAATTGCGCCCGTCGCTAGTTTTTCAGCAGCCTGCTAGAACCCTGACGGGGAAAACAGGACAAAAGAATTTCAGGAATCGATGAAGACTGTTATGAAACGAGCGGAACTCATTTCGACGAATCTTCTGCTCTGTAGCTTCCTTGTTTCTTGGTAGTCGCGCTAGGCGTTCGAACAGGGGAATGCAGACGCTATCGAAGCTAGAGATGGGCAGCACGACTTCGACCGGAGATCGGCACGTGGAAGGTGCACGTAAAATGGCTTCAGCAACTGGCTCGACCGCCTGGACGGAGCTGGATGGCACACGTAATCGGGGAACCAAAGAAATAATGGGGTCGTGAAGCGAGAAACTTCGCCGGCTTCCCGCGGGGAGACGACCTACGCAGGGAGAGTAAATGAAAGGGCTTCAAGGCACAGCGACTCTTTTTCTCTTGTTCACGGTTGGTTATTCCGGCCACGCTCGTTCTGCGTCTTCACCAAAGACCCAGGCTGGTTCTGAGACACGATCCGTCACCCAGCACGATGGACAGCACGATTTTGATTTCTCCTTTGGCACGTGGAAGACGCACATCAAGAGACTAAAGCATCCGTTGAGCGGATCTACGGAGTGGGTCGAATACGAAGGGACCTCCATCGTTAGGAAGGTTTGGAATGGCCGGGGTGGCATTGGCGAGACGCAAGCCGATGGTCCGGCTGGTCATCTTGAGGCTCTATCGCTGCGTCTATACAATCCCCAGGCCCGTCAATGGAACTTGACGTATGCTAGCGGTCCCGTAGGAGTATTGAGCGTCCCCTCAAGCGGAGAATTCAAAAATGGCCGCGGCGAGTTCTTCGATACCGAGGCCATCAACGGCAAAAGCATGCTGGTTCGCCAGGTCTGGTCTGATATCACCGCGGATTCATGCCGTTTTGAACAGGCGTTCTCAGTGGACGGCGGCAAAACCTGGGAAGTGAACTGGAGCGCAATCGATACCCGGATCAAAGATGAAACCGACGGCACAAGCGAGGCGGCCACACCTAAACCGGATGCCGAACACGACGGGCAGCACGATTTTGACTTCAACTTTGGCAGCTGGAAGACGCACGTGTCTCGCCTCGATCATCCTTTGACGGGTTCCACGACCTGGATTGAGTACGACGGCACTTCTGTCGTGCGTGAGGTGTGGGGTGGTCGTGCCAGCCTTTTCGAACTCGAAGTCGACGGCCCAGCAGGTCACATCGAAGGCGTCGGCTTGCGTCTTTACAATTCCCAATCTCATCAGTGGAGCCTCAATTGGGCGAACAGCAGAGACGGCAACATGCAACCAGCCATGATCGGCGAGTTCAAGAACGGGCGCGGTGAGTTCTACGATCAGGAATCCCTCAATGGCAGGGCCATCTTTGCTCAGAACAGTTTTTCGGACATCACTCCCGATTCCTCGCGCTTCGAGCAGGCGTTCTCCGATGACCACGGCAAGACCTGGGAAACGAACTGGGCGATGACTTTCACACGCAGAAGGGATGGAGCTGAAATAGGACGCTGACCATGCGAGCGGCGCTTCGATAACACGGCTGTTTCTCGTTAAGCGTAAATTGTTTCATAAGTATTGTTAGGAGGATCGGAATGGAACGCCAAAATATATCGAGCGGAACTCCCTGGGAACCGGTGGTGGGTTACTCTCGTGCAGTAAGAGTGGGAGGACACATATACGTGTCCGGCACTACTGCGACCGGTCCTGACTCAAAAAGATCGGCATCGGCGACGCGTATGGCCAGACGGTGCAAACGTTGAAGAATATCGAGTTCGCGCTAAGCAAAGCTGGAGCGAGCATGAAAGACGTGGTGCGCACGCGCATCTACGTCACAAATATCGCCGAGTGGGAAAAAATCGGCAAGGCGCATGGAGAAGTTTTTCGCGATGTTCGTCCGGCGACCTCCATGGTGCAGGTAAGCGCATTAATCTCGCCGGAGATACTGGTGGAGATCGAGGCGGAGGCTATGGTGGCGTGAATGCTTTAAGTCATACGGTGGTCAATCAGAGTCCCTCAAAATCAACGGTTTTGACATCTCCACGAAATGGCGGGGCACCTTCGGGTTCAAGCCGGGAGTGCAGAAAATGGGATCATGCGCAGCAGTTAAATTTGCGAACGTTGCGAGCATCTAAATGGCACCTGCAGTGCCGCTGGATGTGCGCAAGAAGGTCGGCCTTGAGACTTGGTGGTCGCGGGACCGGGCGACGCAGTACTTCGAGGGCAAATCCGCAGAGAACAGGAATAGGCACGGCCACGAGATCGGCCTCCTGCATGACCTTTGCCGCTTGGCGGGCGTCGCCTTGAACGGCTGCTCGGATGAGGACGTTAGTGTCGGCTGTGATTTTCATTCAGATTTTGCCCACGCCGCGATCGCATTCATTTCGTCGCTGGTCAGCTTCGGACCCGTTTCTTGTGCGAGACGGCCGATGAAATCGGAAATCGCTCGCCAGCAGAACACAGTCGGCTGTTCACGGACGCACTGTCGCGGGTGGCAGTGACGTCGCTTTAGTGTACAAAAAGGCTGTCATGGGATAGTCTTGCGAGAGTTGCCGCTGATGTATACCACACCAACGGCTGAGGTCCTTGTGTGAAAATCCTGCTTGTTGAAGACAGCAAGTTCTTGAGACTCGCAACGGGACGGGCATTGGCCCATGCGGGGTATGAGATGACTTTCGCAGGCGATGGAGATGAGGCGTTGCTCATGGCTCGCGAGAATCTGCCCGACCTCATTTTGCTCGACATGATGTTGCCAAAGATGAGCGGGCCGGACGTTTTGAAAGCACTGAAGAAAGAACCTTTAACGGCCGCGATTCCGATCGTGGTGCTGACTGGACTCTCGCAAGCAAACTCCGACCGATTGCTCAGCGACGGAGCTTCCGCCTTTCTGACAAAAGCTGACCTCGCTTTGGATCAGGGGGCAGAGCCCCTTCTGGTTGCGTTGAAGAGAATCGTTAAGGAACTTCCAAACGCATCTGCCGCAGTATCCAGCAAATAGGGTTGCTCAAACCCATCAGAAAGACATCGAATCCTCAGACCAGTACATCCACTGCTCGCTTGCCAGAAAGTTCAACCCTGATTCAGAGTCTCGTCACCCATGCTCTCAGTTTCCTCTACCGACCGTCTCTTTATTCTCACGGGAGCGGGAGTGAGCGCGGAAAGCGGCATTCCCACTTTCCGGGACGTGAAGGGCCTCTGGCGTAACTATCGGATCGAGGAGGTTGCTTCGTCTGAAGCTTGGCAGCGCGACCCCCGGTTGGTGTGGGAGTTCTATTCCATGCGTCGGCGTGTTGCTTCAGCAGCCGAACCAAACCCTGCACACTTCGCCCTGGCGACCCTTGAAAACACCCTGCAAGACCGCCGCTTCGTCTGCACTCAGAACGTGGACAATCTTCACGCACAAGCCGGAGCAAGAAATGTTGTTCACATGCACGGGGAGATTTTCAAGAGCCGCTGCGACACGTGCACCCGCCTTCCTTTTGACGACATGAATCTCTACGAGCCGCCCACCGAGATTCCCCGATGCGAATGTGGCGGCCGGATTCGCCCGCGCATCTGCTGGTTTGGCGAAGTGCCGTTTGAATTGGATCGAATCTACGACGCGCTGGAGCGATGCACGATCTTCATGGCCATCGGAACATCGGGTGTTGTGGAGCCAGCGGCGAGCTTTGTCGCGCATATCAACGGTCGAGTACGGACGATCTACGTGGGACCGGAGGAACCTGCGAACGCTTCTTCATTTACGGAATGCTATTTGGGGAAGGCGGGAGAGGGGTTGCCCAACTTGCTCGAAACCCTCAGTGCCTCGTTCTGAGAGTTGCTGAACGCGACCAGGGGGAGTCGCGAATAGAGTATCTTCGCCAAATCCCCACGGCCGCGAGCGTCCAAGCTCTAACTCATAACTGAGGTAAGGAGTTGAACCCAGTTTCATCCCTTTGCGCTGGCTGTGCCGGTCCCATGGTCAACAAGGTAAAACAGTGGGCTGACAAGCACGCACTTTTTGAGCCTGAAGAGGTCACTGTTCTCAAAGCGACCGATAACCATGGCCTGGGGTTGGAGAGCGGTACATCCCCATCCTAGACACGATTCTCTTTTGGGCACGATGTGGATTTCCGCACCACCAGCTCGGGTTCGATCGTAAATTCCGAAATGTACTTGGTTCGTCCTTCGATTCGGTCGAGCAGAATTCGAGCTGCTATCTCTCCCATTTTTTGCAGTGGTTGTTTTACCGTGGTGAGCGGAGGATTCATGTACCCGGCGCTTTGAATGTCATCGAAGCCTACGACCGAGACATCGTCCGGGACTCGCAGGCCGGCTTCCTGAAAAGCGTAGATGGAACCGATAGCAGAGATATCGTTGTAGGCGAACAGTGCGCTAAAAGGCTGCTTGCGCGCAAGTAATTCCTTGGCAAAGGGATATCCGAGATGAGGCGTAGAATCAGCACCTTCTAGCTGTACGGTCAATTCCGGCGTAATGGAAAGCCCCAGATCCTTAGCCACCTCGCATATCGCGCTCCAGCGGTCCTTGGAATCAGAGCTCAGCGACGAGCCTCTCATGAAAGCAATTCTTCGGTGGCCCAGTTCGAACAGATGCCCTAGCGCCAGCAAAGCCGCGCGGCGATGGTCCAAGATGATATTGGTCACACCTTTGAGTTTGCGATGGCCCGCCACTGCCACAGTTGGAAGAGGCGGCTTCTCGGTCAAGAAAGTGTCTACGGTGATAAAACCTTCCACCCCACGTTGCCAGAGCATGGTCGAGTAGGTTTCGAGCAATTTCTTATCGTGACGGTGAGCCACCGTAAGAAAGTGAAAATTATGCTCTCTGAGATAACGCTCGATGCCGCTCATGACGACCGAGCCGTAGGCGTCGCCAATTTCTTCCAGGATCACGCCAATCGTGTAGGTGCGGTTCGCCCGCAGGGAACGGGCCAAAAAGTTCGGCCGATAGTGAAGTTCCCTTGCCGCATTCAAGACCCGCTTTTTCGTCTGCTCCGGAACGGAGCGCGCAGCCGAAGAGTTGTTCAGAACGGCCGAAACCGTGCTCGCGGTTAGCCCGACACGCTCAGCCACTGATTTCAGTGTGACCGCCGAATTGCTGCTCCGATGCGCTTTTTTTCCTTGCGATTTCATTTGCTGCTGGACGTCGGCATACCTAGTACCTGCCAGGCGTCTGACTCCTCGTGGGTGTACGGAACGCGATTGTATCCCAGCCGTCAACCCGAGCATTCAAAAAACTTTATACGCAAAGTACCCATCTAGAATATCGATATTTTATCTTGACGATACAATATGTTTAAGTCTAAACCTTCGAGAGCGTGAAATAGTAACGCCGCAGCGGCATTTTCCCAGAGTAATCTCTGAGATATCTCGCGTCGGTCACCTTCCTGATCAGGGTCGTGCGGGAACATCACAGCCCCTTAGTCCGTTAATGGGGCCCCAACGAGAATTTCGTTCTCGTTATAGCCTTATCACGCAGCAATCTTCAGCCCGACCGCGGCGACTAATTCATCCAAGGCGGCAATCACAGACTGATAGAGCTTG
>JBAUXO010000326.1:0-25793 GCA_049584315.1 Candidatus Sulfotelmatobacter sp.
GCCTCCTGGATCTTTCGCAGAGACCATCCCAGTCGTCCCAAGGCTATGATTTGCTGTTTCTTCTCGTCCTTCCAGACATTCGCCATGTTGCGAGAGGCTACTTACCCTCCCGCTGCTGTCAATGTCCGGGACGTTTCTTCTGAAAGTATGGCCGCTTTTCAGGTGTTCATGTATGGCCGCTTTTGGGTGTTCACTGAGGCGAGTCAGCAGCATCATCATTGTGACTTATTTGGTGGGGAATCAGTGGATTTGACCCCATCATCGCAGGATCAACTGCAACGTTTTTTCTGCTTGTTAGGGGAACCATCTCGTGGGCAACATATTTTGCGCAATTCCTCCTTCCGACTCTGTTGGGCAACGTCATCGGGGAATTGTCTCTCGTGGCCGCATTAGGTCATGCACAGGTTGTTGGGGGAAAAGAAGATGGGAGGGGGAACAACAGAGGTAGGCCAGGGATCTGTGGACCGTCACAGCCTATTGGATCGGCCTTCTTTCCGTTCGAGGCATCTTGACCAACTCCGTGAGTTCCGCAGCAGGCGTCAATGCCGAAGGATCGCTTTGTGTAGCGTCAATTCTTGAACTCCAAGCTACCAATTCCGCTCTCACATCCAGCAGAAACGAGAATCCAGCGTTGCATAAACGCGCTCGTATCCAATATTGGCTCCGCTTATGTCGTGACAGAGAGCATGAAGGGCAACCGGAGGAGTTGATCGAACGAGCTATCCTCGAAGTGCACCAGGGGCTGTCTCCTCGACAGACTCGCAGTTAATGCGGATATTCCTTCGCGGTAGCTAAGTCACTTTTTCACTTGTGCATGCTCTTCGGAATTGGGCTGGTGTTATTCGATCTGAACAGGGATGCTTCCCAGTTCTCAATTCGTGTACGTGCTCAGCGTTTGTTTCTTATCTGAGCTAATTGACACAGCCGCCCTTTTGGGCTTTCGAGCGGCTGTGTCGTCTGAGGTTTAGCTGAAGAAGACCCCATTTTTCTCTTTTCCCAGTACAGAAACTAGGTTTGCTTTCGGGTTGGGCGGCGTCTCCGACTCGAAATGGAAACCAGACTGGTCCGCAGACCAGGTAATCGTGGCTCCTGTGCTTAAAAACGTACCCTCAAACTGCTGTGAAGAGTTCTCAATTTCTGCCGTCGCGATTGCGCCCTCCCACTTTACATCGAAGGATACCCTCGCGTGGACTGGAAAGACTCCGGGGACGGGTGGAGTGGGAATCCCCAGTCCATCGGTTAGCGCGTTAGCGAGGTCGTGATCGTCGAAGACTTCCAAGTCGCTCACCGTCAGTCGAGCCTCCGCTTGGTCGAAGTCGACTTTTACGGCGTGGCGTCTCACTGGGATCATCCAGAAAACGTCGCTCCGGTCAATTCCTACGTTGTAATCATGGATCTGTTGAGTTACCGGCAGGGGGTTCGTTCCAACTGGAACGGTGTAGAGGTCCAGTCAAACAAAACAGAGGGTACCGTGATGCTCTTGCCCGTCCGTACCGATGAATCTGCCTTTGCTGAACCCCATGTCCGCCCGGAACGCCAATGTCATCGTATTGCCAGTCATCGTATCGGTTCCCGTTCCGCCGCCTTGTATGTGCGTCAGTCCGACAAAACCGTCGAAATCTGTAATTTGCGAGGGGTCGCTGATGGCGGCTAGTGGGGTTGCCGGATTCAGTGGATTGTGGTGGATAAAGATCCCGTAGGGGTTAAACGGTGCGAGACCCCCTGGAATCGGGTTTACGCCAACGCATTCGCGAGGCTCTCTGTCCTCCTCGTCACTGCTGGCATAGACCGAGCTCGAATGCAAAAGACTTGCCCCCAGCACTGTTCCAGCTGCGCGGACGAGATCTCTTCGGCTTAGCCATTTTTGTTGAAGAGTTTTCCTCAAACTGAATTCTCGTTCCCTCATGGTCGTCTCCTTCGTAGATGGGCAAGCTGCATTCCACAAATCGCTTGCCAGCCTAGCCTTAACCCTGGAGTCCCGAAAAACGCCCTTCCCTTACAGTGTGGCTGTATGAGAAAGGCAGGAAAACGAACGAATAGGCGCTACCCTACCAACTCGCACTTGTCAACCACATGTACTCGTCGGTAATGCCTCAGTCTGAAATCTAGGAGAACAAAGAAGCCCAGACTCTCTTCCCCCCGGAGCAAGTCTGGGCCAAGGCGCTGTTCTCTTACACCTTACATGCATAGCTTAGTCCGGGGTCCAATGCATTTCCATACAGTGTTCTGGGTAAACTACTGGAGTTTTTTCTTGTAGCCAGGGCTGCCATCTACCCCACCAAATTTCAAACTGAGGCACTACCTACTCGTCCACATGTACTCGTCCACCTCGTCCACATATACACATATAGTCGTCCAGTAGATGAGTGACACTTTTCATTCCTTTCGTTGAGATGAACCCCGCAGCAGGAACTGGTGCGGGGTTAAGTAGCCGAGCGACTGGGGGCACGCTGCTGGCTGCCGTTTTTGCCTCTGCCGTCGCCCTATTCGTGGTCAGCCGGCGGAAGGTAAATTGGGTGCGGGTGCTAGCTGGCAGCGTAATCATAGGCAGTGGCATTTCGGCGATGCATTACACGGGTATGGCTGCCATGCGCTTGCCCGCGATGTGTTCCTACGACCCTCTGCTCTTAACCTCGTCGGTTTTATCTGCGATCGTAATTTCAGTGGCAGCCCTGTGGCTCACGTTTCGTTTTCGAGAAGACGAAAAATCCTCGCTCTTATGGAAGACGGGCAGCGCAATCGTGATGGGGGCGGCGATATCGGTCATGCACTACACCGGCATGGCTGCGGCGCGGTTCACACCTTCCGACATTGTGCCCGATACCACTCACGCGGTGAATACCTCCACGCTCGGCTTTACTGGAGTCAGCTCCGTCACCCTTTTGGTTTTGGGCGTGGCGGTAATCACTTCGGCGGTCGACCGCCGCTTTGCCACTCAGCGCCTGCAGCTGAACGCAAGTGAACGGCGCTTTCGCGGGTTGCTGGAGGCGGTACCGGAGGCAATCTTGGTTGTGAATGACGCAGGCAAGAATCGTCTTGGCCAATGCGCAAACGGAAAAGCTATTCGGTTACACCCGAGAAGAACTACTGGGTCAAACGCTCGAAATGTTGGTGCCCGAGCGCTTTCGGCAAAAGCATTCCGGGCATCGCGTTCGCTTCTTCAACCATCCTCGAATACGTCCCATGGGGGCTGACCTAGAACTATACGGACTCCATAAGAGCGGCTCTGAATTTCCGATTGAGATCAGCCTTAGTCCCTTGCAGACACCGGAGGGAAATCTGGTTACGAGCGCGATTCGTGACATCACGGAACGCAGGCAGAGTTAAATCTGCGAGAGCTGTCCGGCCAGTTGTTGCATTTGCAGGATGAGGAGCGGAGACGCATAGCTCGTGAACTACACGATAGCGCGGGACAGACGCTTGCCGCATTGAGCATGAAAATTGAGCCCTCTCGCTGACAGCGGCAACAAGCCTTCCGATTCCGATCGGCTGATTAAGGAAAGCTTGGAACTCATCAGCGAATTATCGACAGAAGTAAGGACGATTTCTCATTTGCTGCATCCGCCACTGCTGGACGAGGTAGGGCTTTCCTCCGCTCTCCGCTCATACCTCGAAGGATTTGCCGAACGCAGCAAGATCAAAGCGAATCTGGAAATTCCGAATGATTTCGGTCGACTCGAACGTGACGTGGAAACCACGGTTTTCCGTGTCGTGCAGGAATGCCTCACGAACATTCGCCATTCGGGAAGCTCGGTCGCGAGGGTGGGCTCGACCTGCTACGCCAATGGTGGTCGATCACTCCCCATCCAACGGAAGACGACTGGGGGGTCGCCTCGCCGTATACCAAAGGCGAACGTCTATTCTGGCCTGGCCAACTGCTCAAGACTCACATCAAACCGGTTGCTCTAAAAGCGGGTTTGCCGAGCATCGGGTGGCACAGTTTCCGCCACACGGTGAGCGCTTGGGGGAAAGAGGCAGGATTGGAACTGGAAGATGTCAAAACCCCATTGCGTCACGAGAACATCGCAACTACCTCGGACACCTACGGGGATTTGGGCCTCGAAGCGAAGCGACGGATTCAGCAAAGGCTGATCAATTTCGTCCAACAGCAGGTTCCCGCCACTATTCAGTAAGAGAACGTGACCCTTATTTGCCCCA
Organism: Candidatus Sulfotelmatobacter sp.; assembly: GCA_049584315.1. Taxonomy (GTDB): domain Bacteria; phylum Acidobacteriota; class Terriglobia; order Terriglobales; family Acidobacteriaceae; genus Sulfotelmatobacter. Next base: position 4,159 of record JBAUXO010000326.1, read on the forward strand.
CGAGCCTTTCGGAGCAGCCTGCAACCCGCACAAAAGAATGGCTCCTCAGGTAGCATTCGAATCAACATTTAAACGTAGTTTCAACGAGATGCGGGTCAGCGGATGACATCTAAGACCGAGAGAAGCATCCTTACACGCGCAAACAGAGCGCAAATGGAGCGCACATCCTGCGGACGTCCAACGCCGAGACTCGAACTCCTCACCTCTACCGTGTCGAGATATCGCTGTGGTAGCCGGTAATTGACTCTAAAGGAGTTAAGTTAATAACCGGAGGGATCGGCAGAACCGTAATATTCGGCGCAATTTGCTCCCAAATTGCTATCAAAAACATCGCAAGTGGACTCGGGATTGAATCGTGGGGATCGGCCCCTGCACTGTCACTCTGAAGCGGTAATTTGGATCAGCGGCTACACCCTCCACCGGACTTCTCTTACCTCCCAACCGTCGAGACTTTGGAACAGGTTTCGGACGTGGGCGCGTTTGTAGTACTCCCCCAGCCCAGCAACAGCGGATCAAGTCCCGCAATCGTTGTGCAAAGGTCGTAGCCGTTTGGTTCGCCGCCGACCTGATCCATGAAACTACCAATCGACTTCGCTTTGGATACCCATACAGCGCTTTATCGCGCCGCAACTTCGTCCAAGCGGGCTAATGTATCGGGGTATCTGCGGACAAGAAGAACGAGAGCCGCTGCCTGAGGATTCGGCTTCGCACGGCCTTGTTCCCATTTTTCCAAGGTTCTTTCGTTGATCCGCAGTCTGCGTGCGAACACTGCCCGTGAACAGCGCAGCCGCTTTCGAGTGTCTCGGATAAGCTTGGAATCAACTTTGGGGAGCGGTGCTACAGCTACCTTGTAGCTGCGCAGTGTAAGCTTGCCCTCGCGATGGCTCTTCATTGCCGCCGCGCCTTCCATTAACTCGCCGAAAATGTCCCTCTTCACCATCAGCATATCCTCCGTGATCTCCTCAGTCGACCCCGCCTAGCGCTTCGCGCTGCCAATTCGCCCTCAATTGCGGTCTTGAGAGCCTTCTTCTCCTTCGGATTCAAGTCTGACGCTTCGTCTTTGTCGAAAACCGTCATCAGCCATATCTGATGATCCGACTTGAAATGGTAATAGATAATTCGCAACCCACCTCTGCGACCCTTACCGCGCCGCGCATCCGCCCAGCGCATCTTTCGAAAGCCTCCGGTGCCGGGCATTAAATCTCCCAGTTCCGGATTCGTTCCGAGTTCTTCTTGCACGGCCCGGTATTCATCGTCATTTAGGTAGTCCGACAGATGTCGCGTAAAGGCCGGTGCTTCGATGAACTCCCTACGGGCCCTTATACGCCATTAGCGTATAGCTAAAATGGTACGCTAATAGCGTATAGCTGTCAACTCTGTCGCGGGTACAAACGTGTACAGACGGAGGATGGTTGTCGGCATCAAACCGCTTCCCGGGTTGTGGCAACCTCTGTCCCCCACCCCGCGTGGGCGAGATGTACGTAACTCGCTCGTTTGAGAATGCTGTTGTTGGACTAAGGCGAATCAGCGGAAGGCCGCGAACTTTCCATGCGTTCACGACGCTGGGACCACGGCGATTCCGAGCCCTAGCGGTGCTAGGCGGTCCCCTTTTCGTAGGGTGCGCTCCGATCCGCGTCGGACGTAATACTCTTTGCGCCTGTTAATCAGATAATCCAAGCCCGGCGCGTCGATTACTTCCGCATGGCTCGTTAACCGACCGCAATCGTACCGCAAGAACCGCGTTGCAACACCCCAGTTTCCCCCTGTGGCGGGGGCAGACTCACGCCAGGACAGCCGAGGCCGTTGTCTAAGCGTGAGCCGACTCCTTACATCTTACATCAAATCATCAAGCTTCAGGGTCTGGCTTCCGCCTTTCCACGAAGCCTCAAACTCCTTCTGGACAAATCCTGCGTCATACTCGCGTTTCTGCTGCAGCAGGACCTGATGCAGTCCCCACAAAGATCGCGGATTTCGCGGATTCCGATCCAAATCAGCGCGGAAAATCTTTTCAGCGCCAACCGCGTCCCCGCTCATCAGGAGAGCCGCGCCGAGCGATTCGCGGACCGGAAAAAACCAGTCCGCCGGTTCGTCATACTTCAACGTGTCCTGAATGGCGACTGCCTTGCGCAGCATCACGATTGCACCCTCATTGTCTCTCCTCGCCATAGCCAGCTTTGCGCCCAGCACATTCTTCGCGATCTGAAGAATGTCCTTGGTCTTGTTATTGATCGGCATCTGGAATATAAGATTCGGTGGGGTAGCCGCTTCCGCGTCGGCTACGCCCTTGTATTCTGCGTCCGCCTCACTCAGCTTGCCCGTGCCCGCCAAAGCCATGCCCCGCGCGAAGTGCCAGAAGACCGTGGTCGTCTTGAGGGCAGGATCAGGCTGCGGCATCTTCAGAATTTCAGCCCAGTGATGAAAGCGCACTTCCACTACGATTGGAATCGTGGTGAAGCCTTCCAGCGGCGGCATCTCCTTCACGTGAGGGGCCACGTTAGCCATGAGCAGCTCCGCATTCGTCTTCGACTCCGCATAGTTGCCATTCATCGCCGCGCACATGGCAATAAAGTGCAGGTTGTGGCTGTAATACATCATGGGATAGATGCCTTGCACTCCGGTTTCTTTGATGTATGCGCGGTCCACTGCGGCAGCTTGCTCGTTGGTTTTAACCGCAGCTTCGTAGTCGCCGGTGCGAATGTAGACGTGCGCGGGCATATGAACAATATGTCCCGCGCCAGGTGCCAGCGCAGCCAGCCTGTTCGCTCCCGCTAGAGCGCGTTCGGGATTGGGCGAAGCCTCCACGGCATGGATGTAGTAGTGGATCGCGCCCAGATGATCGGGATCGCGCTTCATCACTGACTCCAGCGTAGACACGATTTCATCCGTACCGGCCTCCGGCGTGCCATCGACATGCCACAGTCCCCAGGGATGTAAATTCATTCCAGCCTCGGCAAAAAGCGTGGCGGCGTCCAAGTCGTCGGGGAATTCGGTCACCAGCTGTCGCATCGCGTCCCGATAGTTTTCCGCCGCTTTTCTCAGGTCGGAATTTGAGTCTGCGGGAAAGCGCTTGGCTAGCGCTTGAATGTAGGCCTGATCGCTGGACGAAGCAGCCACAGAAAGATCGAGGGCCTTCTGCACGGCCTCGTGTGCCTGCTTGTATCTGTCGAGATCGGCTGGATCGTTGTAGTTCGGTCCCACGGCCTCGGCGACGCCCCAGTATGCCATGGCCAGAGTAGGGTCCAACTCGGCAGCGTGCTGAAATGATCGCGCCGCTTCGTCGTGGTTGAAGGCGTAGATGAATCGCAACCCTTGGTCAAAGAATTGTTGCGCCTGAGGATTTTTGGTGGAAACCGGATGATGAAGATCGCCCAATCCGGACACAAGGGTGACAGGACGGGTCTGAGCATGCGAGTCATGTTCCTGGACAGGTGCCCCCACGAAAAAAAGCACTCCACAGATAAAGTGCGCCAGAATCCTCATCTGCTTATCCTCCTGAATTCGAAATCATAGGCGGGCGGTCAAAAGAGAGTCACAGGGAGACACGCCCTTTCCCAAGTTGCCACAGCTTATGCCACACTCGGACTGCTTGCCAAGCAGGTTCGTGGCCGGCGACCGCCCACAACACAAACGACTGAGGCCGGTGCACCAAGACCTAAACCGCGAAACAAAAAGGTGGATCGGATTCCTCTTCTGGAATGCCGCCAACGACTATTCCAAGCCCTACAAAGCCATGCCGGAAATGAAAGCGGCCAACGCCGCCTCCAATAAAAGATAAAGACAAAAGACAATCCAAATACTTCCGCGGCGACGAACTTCCAACGGTGACCACGCAGGCGGCGCCCTACCCCGGCGAGCTCGCAGCACGGCAACCGCCCAGCAAGACCACGTAGGGACGGACGCATTCGTCCGTCCGGCGGCCCGGAAGTACCGGGCCGCAGCGTTTTGGGCTGGGTTCGCCGCTCGCGGTGGAAGAGCGGCGATTTAGCGCCGCGTAAAGCAACCAAATAAACCTAGGCTTTTAGCCCGCGAGGGCACACCGCTTATGCCGAGCGGCGACCCCGTTCTTCGACGCTACCCAACAAAGCGCATCCCCGGGGGCTCTCAGCCGAGACACAAAGCCAGCTGAGAGCCGCAAGCCGTTTCCCTCAGTACTCGTCGCAGGGTACATCCACCTGCAGGATTTCCCCCGCTCCCGGAGGCGCGCCGAATCCAAGATTCGAGACATAAAGTTTCCTGTCTGGCCCAAAGGTCATGGCTGAGGGAAAACTCAGACCCGTCGCAATCGTCGGGACCTTCCGGTTGCCGGCCAGGCAGACAACCTACGGCTATGCTTCCGCGCTGCTGGGCAGCGACGGAACCATCTATCTGCTGCTCGATCACAGCGTCATTACAGTGTCTCCAACAGGGAAGCTCATATGGCAGATAGATCTCCCCGGCCCCAACATTGCGAATGGGTTTCTTACATTAGCTTCCGATGGAACGCTCTACGTTGTTACTGACACAGGCGTGATCCACTCGGTGCAGACTGCCAGCCATGGTCCGGCGGGCAATTCAGGAGGTGGTTCTTGAAGCAAAAAGACGCGTATGAAAAAACAAAATGCCGCACGCTGGCTCGTGCTCGTCTCCGTGGCGGGAGCGATGTGGCCGCTTCGGGGTTGTCACCGTGACTCGGCCCCGAACGCGGCCGCAGCCCAAGAACGGAGCACACACCGTGAATGAATGGCTCACAAGCGATGAGGCTGCTCGATACCTCAAGATAAACCGGCGCACACTGCTGGAGTGGGCACGGCAAGGCAAGCTAAAAGCCTACAAATTGTCCGGAATCATCAGGCACGTTTGGAGGTTTCGGCAGAAAGACCTCGATGCTATGCTGTCGTTGTCATCCGCTGAGTCTGACGGTAGGCAGCAATGAGAGTCAGGCGACACGCAAGCAGGTCTGTGCGCTACGATAAGCGGCGAGCAGAGGCGAGGTCAAACTGGAAAAAGCATGATGGCGTAGCCATTGGGGTATCGACGATGATTGTTCGCGGCGGAGGCACAGGGAGATCGCTATGGCTGTACATCGCGGCACTTTCTGTCATTCTCTGTCTTGTCTTCCTCTTCTACGAGGCTAAAACCCGTCCAGCGCAACCGACTACCCCTACATCTCCTCCGTTGCACGACTCGAAATAGATTCAGGGGTGGGCATAGAACCAGCGGGTTGCCTTAGCGGTAAAACGAGGAGCGTCAGCCATAAAGAACCTCCTCGACGGATTTGAACATTAGATGCGAGACGGGCCGTTTTAGGCTGTCGAAAGAAGAAAGTGGCGTAGGTCTCGCAGCCACTCGCTCTAAGCAGCCCGAAATCTCTTGTCGTGGGAATCATCGACCGCTAGACTCTTTAATGCCTCACTAATGGCGGTCAAGACGCGGTCGTGCGAAGCCATCATTTGGTGTTGGCGCTAAGATTTTGTCCACCACAGAATGTGCAACTTGACTGCATCCGAGTCTGGCCCCCCAAGGTCAATAACCAGAGCCTCGGGAGCGGGGTCTGGCAAAACCCCGTCCACTTCCTTCACCGTGTCAACAATAAAAGACTTAAGCGAAACTAAGTCACCTGCCGTTTTTGTCGAGAGGTCATACTCCCAACGCCTGCTCCCAAATGCTGTATTGACCGTAACCGAATTCGTGAACAACTCTGCATTGGGAATGACAACCCGCCTCCCATCGTAGGTCTTGATCGTGGTGGCTCTGGCTTGAACCGCCTCCACCGTTCCTTCGTAATTGTTCAACTTGATTTGGTCTCCGACCCGAAACGGTTCTGCCCAGAGCAACAGTAAGCCTGCGAGAAAATTCTGCAATATATTCTGGAACGCGAACCCGATGGCGACGCTGCCGATCCCGAGAATCTTTATCAAATCGGCAGCCTGAAAAGATGGAGCGACGATGGAGAACGCCACCAACACCCCCAATAGGATGATGGCTGCCCCCGTCAATCGTGCGAAGACCATGCCGAGATTTTGGCGATGCGCCTGAGTCGCTCGCCGAATTACACGGCTGGCTAAAATGCTGGCAAAGTAGAAGATCAGGAAAAGAACGATGGCGAGAATGAGCGATGGAAGTCGAGCCAAGAAGCTGTCTCCCATGTGCTGAGCGGAGACCCAAATAGTTTTGAGATGAGGGTTCATTGAGAAAATCGTCCATCCGATCTAAAACCGAGTTGAATGCCTGTTGCGACGTATGGACTTGGGATCACGGTCGCACGTATGCTTGGTGGCTAACAGCCTGAATTCGTTCATGCGTCTGTCCGATTATCACCCGGCAGCGCCCGCTTATGGGCGTTACTGGATTGACGCACCGGAGGGCCGTAAGCGCCGGGTAATCTCGCTCGGCAGCTGCGCCACTCGCACAGTCGCCAAGCGAAAGCTCCGCGAGTTCATCGAAACCGAGGGCGTCAACGGCAAAGACACCTTCATCACCTTAACCACGCCGGGAATGACGTCCGTGAGCAGGCAAAGGTCTGGATTTCTTCGCTGGCCAAGCGACGCCGCCGCCCGGTAAAACCCGCTACGATTTTCGGTTGGCAGCATGCGCTCGACAAATGGATTCTTCCGACCCTCGGCGACATGCCGCTGGCGGAAGTGTCCAACGCCGCGCTCAAGAAGCTGGTCGAGGCGATGGCGACTGGTGGGCTTGCCGCTAAAACAATCGTGAATTATTCGCAGGTTCCAAAGATGGTCGTCGCGTCAGTTGTCAACGACGAAGGCGATCAGGTTTACCCGCGAAAGTGGAATCACGATTTCGTTGGGCTTCCCATCATCGACAAGAACAAACAGCACCGCCTCACAGTGACCGAGTCGAAGGTCGGTCAAATTACATCCCATCACTCGTTCCGCTTCGGCGTTCTCTTCAGTCTCCTTGCCGGGTCGGGACCGCGAATCGGCGAAGCCCTCGCTCTGAAGGCAAGTGACTTCACCGACGACTTCCGGGTGCTGCACGTCACCCGGAGTATCTGGCATGGTCGGGAGCAGGACCCGAAAACTCCCGCTGCAGTTCGGGAAGTGGATCTCGCGGAGTCGCTTACCACTCTGGTGCGGGCGTTCGCTGAAGGCAAGGACGGGTACTTGTTCTCTACTCGTTCAGGCCGTCCAATCGGACACCGCAACGTCAACAGGGCAGCAGGCGTCGGCGCCATGCACTCAGGCGCTTTCGCACGGAAACGCTTCGCCGTGCCGGAGTTCCCGAGGAACTAATCGGCCTCTGGCTCGGTCACGCGCCGCGCACTGTCACCGACCTGTACGCGGAAGGATTGAAGCTGGACCGGAATTGGAGGCGTCAGTGGTGCGATAAGGCCGGACTCGGATTCTCGTGGTCTGGGCTATATGGGGCTAGAAACCAAGCGCCGCTGAATTTGCTGAAGGCGGCGTAAGTCTAACAGTGGGCGGGAAATTGAATGGCTCCTCAGGTAGGATTCGAACCTACAACCCTCCGGTTAACAGCCGGATGCTCTGCCATTGAGCTACTGAGGAGTGTGGGGAACCGCGGGCGGAGCCCGCGCTTCTTAAGCGCATCAATCATAGCATTTTGAGGGACGGGTGAAAACCTGCGGCGCGGGAGTTTGGTAGGCTATCGGGTTGCGAGGTGCGTGATGAGTGGAGCGGGGTTGGTTGTGATTTCGGTATTTCTCCTGGTGGGAGCAGTGCTTGCTGGGGACGATGTGAAAAGTGCGGCGAGCCCGACCGTGCCGAAGGCGGAGAAGCGTCCGCTGGAAGAGACGCTGCATGGAGTGAAGATCGTCGACAACTACCGGTGGCTCGAGGATGGGAGCAGTTCGGAGACGCAAAAGTGGGTTGAAGCAGAGATGGCGTATACGAATGCGATGCTCGATCCGCTGCCGGGGCGGGAGGCGATTCATAAACGGCTGACCGAATTGCTGAGCATTGGAAGCATCAGCGCACCGCAGATTGGCGGAAAATATTATTTCTACACGCGCCGCGAAGGGATGCAGAACCAGCCCATCGTTTATGTGCGGGATGCAGCAGATGAAAAAGATCGCGTGCTGGTGGACGTGAATCAACTTGCAGCCGACGGGACGATTGCGCTCGATTGGTACCAGCCTTCGGAGAATGGAAGGTATCTGGTGTATGGCACGTCGCCAAGCGGATCGGAGATGAGCACGCTGCACATCATTGAGACGAAGACCGGGAAAGTGCTGCCGGACGTAATCGATCGCACCCGGGCGGCGAGCATTGCATGGCTGCTGGACAGCTCCGGGTTCTATTACACGCGCTATCCGAAGAAAGGCGACGTCCCCGAAGGACAGGAGATGTACAACCGGCATGTGTTCTATCACGAACTGGGAACCGATCCGGAGACCGATACGAAGATTTTTGGCGAGGGGCGCGATCCGGAGGATTGGCCGGCCGTGAGTCTCGACAACGATGGGCGCTTGCTGTTGATCACGGTGCAGCAGGGCTGGACCAAGACTGAACTGTTCCTGATGGATCTGAAAAAGGGTACGCCACCCGAGCGCATCACGACGGGAAAGAATTTTCTCTACGGCGGGAGCATTTACAACGGCAGGCTTTACATCGTTACCAACGAAGATGCGCCGCGTTACCGCGTATTCGCAGCGGAAGCGGGTAATTATGAGCGCGACGACTGGAAAGAGATTATTCCCCAGACGGACGCGGTGTTGCAGGGCGCGTCGGTGTGGGGTGGCAAGTTGTTTGCCCAGTACGAGCAGAACGCAAGTTCCCAGTTAAAGATTTTCGATCTGAACGGAGACCATCTCAGCGACCTCATGCTGCCGTCGATTGGAACGGTTTACCAATCGGACGGGAAATGGGATCGCGATGAGATCTTTTACGGATTCATGTCGTTTACGGTTCCGCCTACGGTTTATCGCTACGACCTGAAGACCAAAGCAACAACGCTATGGGCGAAGGTGGATGCGCCGGCGATCGATCCGGCGGGGTATGAAGTGAATCAGGAGTGGTGCCACTCGAAGGATGGGACGCGTGTGCCCATGTTCATCGTCAATAAAAAAGGATTGAAGAAGGATGGCCACAATCCCACGCTGCTTACGGCTTACGGCGGATTCAATGTGAGCCTGACGCCGTCCTTCAGCCGCACCGCTTATTTGTGGATGGAGCATGGCGGAGTTTATGCGGTTGCGAATTTGCGCGGCGGCGCCGAGTTTGGGGAAGACTGGCATCGGGCGGGGATGCTCGATAAGAAACAGAATGTTTTTGACGACATGATTGCGGCCGCGGAGCATCTGATCGACGAAAAATATACCGACACGGATCATCTGGCGATTCAGGGAGGTTCGAATGGCGGGCTGCTGATGGGAGCGATGATCACGCAGCGTCCGGATCTGTTTCGCGCGGTGGTGTGCCAGGTTCCGCTGCTGGACATGCTGCGCTATCAGAATTTCCAGATTGCCAAGCTGTGGATTCCGGAGTACGGGAGTTCGGATAATCCCGAGCAGTTCAAGTGGCTCTATGCGTATTCGCCGTATCACCACGTGAAGGCGGGGACGGAATATCCTGCGATTTTGTTTATGACGGCGGATACAGATACTCGAGTCGATCCAATGCATGCGAAGAAAATGGCCGCCGAGATGCAAGCCGCGGCGAAGAATGGGGCGAGCAAGACCCGTCCGATATTGTTGCGAATTGAATCGAAGGCGGGGCATGGCGCGGGGAAACCGGTGACCAAGCAGATTGAGGAGTTCACGGATGTGTATTCGTTTTTGTTTTGGCAGTTAGGGGTGAAGTGAACACACCACGAAGGCACGGAGACGCGGAGGAAATCAACTCGGATTCCACGGTGGCAAATTGCTTCGCTTCTAGCTACCAGTCGAGCATCTGGCGTGGAAAATTGTAGCGGAGGAACTCCATCCGAGCCCTCTTCGCCCGGTATACCGTTCATTGCTTCCACCGTCGTCTGGGACCGGTCCAATTCCAGAGTCCGAAGATCAACGGTATGACGAAGCAGGTCAAAAAATCGATAGGCACGCAAGAAATGCTGTTGCACCGCGTTAGCACCGGGCGGAACTCGGCTACTAACGTTTGGCGCACCGACCGCACAGTTCTGGGCCTACGTTGCCGACCGAGATGTAGGAAACCCACCTGTGAGTTAACTTCCCCAATAGCTTCCCCGGCGGGCGTGGAAGTGGCTGGAGGGTGGAAGGCTAAGGGGTTCGAAATCAAGGTCAAGGACGACGCTCGGAGGGTGGTTCTTAGGTGCGGAACTGCTTCTGTCCGAGCTTGCTTGGTTCGAACCAGTAAAGATACGTAAAACATATTGACCAGTTTGCGGATTCCGAGTAGAGTGTTAAGTTCCAGGGACATTCCGAAGCCTCAAGGTTTTAGTTCCGAGTTATCTCGACCGCGAGCCCAATCAGGAAAAGTGAGCATCTTCGGAGTCGGGTCGCGCATCTATTCTGGGTAAGGAATTGCGCTAACTCCTAAAAATCTCAGTAGAATCAGTGACTTATAGCGACGTGTGGGTTTGTGACGATTCTACGAGGACCAGGGCGAAAGCGGATGCCCATACTTATAAGGAAGGGGAAAAGACACACATGCGATCTGATCGTGTGTTTGACGCTTTACAAACATTACGGAATCGTTATATGCTTTGCCAGCTCGCCTCCAAGGCCACGCGGAAGTTCCATCGGCCCAGCACTAGAATCCAGGAAACAATGAATGGAGTGTTGGACCGGATCGCAGGCGCGGAGCGACAGGAAATCCTGTCGGAGCCGGAGAATTTTGCTGAGGCACAACGGCGGGCTGCATAAAACAGCCCCGCCCGCCTGCCTTGTGGTGTTTTGTCTTCCCTGCATACCCTCCTTTGAAAATCTCCCGAAAACGCTGAAACTTGCACGTTTGAGTGAATCGGGTTTAGGTGAATCATGACCATTGCTGAACTTAAAGAAAAGAACATCACCGAGCTGACCAAGATCGCAAGGACCTTGGAGCTGCCCGGTGCCAGTGGACTGCGCAAGCAGGACCTCATTTTTAAAATCCTGCAGGCACAAAGCGAAAAAGAAGGACATATTTTTGCCGAAGGCGTGCTGGAGATATTGCCCGACGGCTACGGATTTTTGCGGTCGCCGGACTACAACTATTTGCCGGGGCCGGACGACATTTATGTATCGCCGTCACAAATTCGTAAGTTTGACCTGAAAACGGGTGACACGATCAGCGGGCAGGTAAGGCCGCCGCACGAGGGCGAGAAATATTTTGCGCTGGTGAAGATTGAGGCGGTGAATTTTGAGTCGCCCGACGAAGCGCGCAACAAGATTCTGTTCGATAACTTGACGCCGCTGTACCCGCAGGAGCGGCTGAAGCTGGAAACGACGCGGGAAAACTCCAGCGCGCGCGTGATGGATTTGTTGACGCCGCTCGGCAAGGGACAACGCGGACTGATTGTTTCTCCGCCGCGAGCCGGCAAGACCATGCTGCTGCAGAATGTGGCCAACTCGATTACCACGAATCATCCGGAAGTGGTGCTGATGGTACTGCTGATCGACGAGCGTCCGGAAGAAGTGACGGACATGCAGCGGTCGGTGAAGGGCGAGGTAATTTCATCGACGTTTGATGAGCCTGCGGCGCGGCACGTGCAGGTGGCCGAGATGGTGATCGAGAAGGCGAAGCGGTTGGTCGAGCACAAGCGCGATGTCGTGATCCTGCTGGATTCGATCACGCGATTGGCGCGAGCCTATAACACAATTGTTCCGCCCTCTGGGAAAGTGCTTTCCGGCGGCGTGGATTCGAATGCGTTGCAGCGGCCGAAGCGGTTCTTTGGATCGGCGCGGAATATCGAAGAAGGCGGATCGCTCACCATCATCGCGACGGCGCTGATCGATACCGGATCACGCATGGACGATGTGATCTTTGAAGAGTTCAAGGGCACGGGCAACTCGGAAATTATTCTGGAGCGCAAGCTGGTGGATAAGCGCGTGTTCCCAGCGATCGATATTCAACGCTCGGGCACGCGTAAGGAAGAGTTGCTGATTCCACGGGAAGATCTGTCGAGGATTTGGGTGCTACGGAAGGTGTTGAACCCGCTATCCCCGGTGGAAGCGATGGAGTTGCTTATCGACAAGCTGAGCAAGACGAAGTCGAATGGCGAGTTTTTGTCGAACATGAGCTCGCTGTAGAGCGTTGGAAGCGTCCCTCAGCGGCCAGAGCTGCAGTCCATTTGAGCGGAGAAGGGGCACAACTGGAGTCGTGCCCTTTCCGAGCCTTTTCCCAGCCCTCCCCAAAGTCTGAGTTCCTTCCCAATTTTCCCCGTCTGCACTCTCTCCTGGACCTTCTTTTATCCTGAGCAATTTCCGTTGCTGTCTCCAAGAAAAATGGCCATACTTCAAGAACGGGCAGAACGATCGCGTCCGTTTCGAGGATACCGTGCGAGCGAAATTGTTGGCTTGCAGTCTGTTTCTGTTTGTGTGGCTCGCGATTCCGGGGGCGGCGCAAACTCATCAGGGACAACCGCCGAGGATCGATGGCCCTGTGGCATCAGAGGACGACGAGATCCGGGACCACATCGCCCGCGACATGGCCAAGAAAGCCAATCTGGAGCGGCAGGCCGCGCTAAAGGCCGATACCGAAAAGCTGGTAAAGCTGGCCGAGGAGCTGAAGGAGTACGTGGACAAATCGAACGAAAACGTTCTTTCGGTCGACGTGCTGAAGAAGGCAGAAGAAATCGAGAAGCTGGCTCACAGCGTGAAGGACAAAATGAAGGGGCCGAACTAAGAAAGAATTGGCGATCTGATGATCTGGCGATTGCGCAATTGACAATTGACAATCGCCAACTCGCGACCGCCAGCTATACTAGCGCATTCTGCCGTGACCAATTGATGATCGCCCGCCTTGCCGCCTTCGTTTTGTTCTTTTGCCTGACCCTGCATGCCTCCGAAATCAAGGGGACCGTCAAGAATGTGGCGGGTGGCGAGCGACTGGAGCGCGTACAGGTTAGCGTTCTCGAAGCCGGCCGGGAAACGAACACCGCGACCGATGGCACCTTCGCCATACAAAATCTTGCGCCCGGCAAGTACACGCTTCGAGTGAGCGCAGTCGGTTATCGACTCTCAACTTTTTCTTTTTCGCTATCGGCGGCAGAATCCAAAGAATTCGATCTCTCGCTGGTTCCGGACAATTTCCGCCACACAGAAACGGTGCGCGTGAAGGGCGACATTTTTCAGCAGGAGGATTCTCCCGCGATCAGCGAGAGCAACCTGACGGCCGCGGAGATCAGGGCAGCGTCGACGGTATTTGCCGACGATCCGTTCCGTGCCATTCAGGCTTTGCCGGGAGTTTCCGCGCCCGGGAACAACGAGTTCTACGCGCAGTTCTCGGTGATGGGGACGCCGTTCCAAAACGTTTCCATCTACCTGGATGACGTGCTGGCGTCACCGTTTCATAGCATCCCTGACATCTCCAACGGAGCTTCGCTCAGTTTTCTGACGAGCGAGACGGTCGAAGAGATGAAGTTGATGCCGGTGGCCTACCCGGTGAAATTTGCGGACGGGATTGGCGCGGCACTCGATATTCGCACCCGCGAGGGCAGCCGATCGACGCCGATATTTCGAGTGTCGGCGGGAATCGCGGATAGCGACGTTCTGGGCGAGGGGGATCTGGGCACGTCCGACCACGGATCCTCGTCACGAGGATCATGGATCGCATCGGCGCGAAAAAGTTACATCGGATATCTGATCCGCAACCGCGAGGACGATGTGCAGAATGCATCGTTCTATGATGGAGATGTGAAGCTGACTTACGATCTCTCGGCGAAGCAGAGCGTGAATATCCATGCCTTGGGCGGGCAGACCTCGACGCAACTCACCACCAGCAGCGACCCTGATGTTTTTGCCGCCGGCAACAGCTCATTTACGCTGGCGCGCGCGGGATGGCGCTGGAGCATTAGTCCTCACCTGTTGCTGGACAGCCACGCGGCGTATCTCAGCGAACCTTACGACTCGCACAATTCCCTTGGGCAGATTCTCGACAGCTATGCTTACGGCGAGTGGCTGGGAGGAAGCAATCTGACCTGGGCGTGGAAAAACAACGACGTACTGGAGGGCGGGGCCACGTTGCGGCGGCTGCGCGACGATGGATACAGCGTGTTCTACGAGAGCCCGGAGCCGGCGTTTTCGGCGTACGCCAGTGGAACGGGGCTGAGAGGCGACCTTTACCTGCAACAGGCTTCGACTCTGTGGAAGGATCGGGTGCACCTAATCGGCGGAGCCCGTTGGGATAATCTGCAAAGAATTGGAGTCCATCCTTTCTCGGAGCAGATCTCGACGGCGATCCGGGTGTTGGCCGCAACGGAGCTGCAATTTGGGGTGGGGCGCTACGCACAGTTTCCGGATTTTCAGGAAGTGGCCACGCCCTACTGTTTGCCATTTGGAAACATGCTGCAGCGCTCCGATCACTTCACGGCTGCGATCGAACAACGTTTGGGCGAGTCGACGCGCGTCCGCTTGCAGGCATTTGACCGGCAGAACAGCGACTTGGTCGGCTCTCCGGGTGGCTTCGCAGCTGAACCTCCGGGCGTGAATCCACCTTGCGGGGCGCTGGAACCGTTGAGGGGCGGGACTTCCACATATCAGCGAGATTACTCCCGGGGAGTGCAGCTGGTTTTGCAGCGGAGAAGCGCGAACCGTTTATCGGGATGGGTGGGATATACGCTGGCGCGAGCGCGGCAAAGAGAATATTCCGTTTTGCTTCCGCTGCCGCCCTCCGCGGAGGAGCAACTCTCTTTTAATACGCCTTACTTCCCTACTTTGGAGGATCAACGGCATTCGTTGAATGCGTTCGGCACTTACCGGCTGAGGCCCACGATTGGTTTGAGTGGCAAGTTTCTGTATGGCTCGGGATATCCCGTGCCTAGCGGGGACTTCGTGCAGGTCGGAAATACGTATGAGGAGATCGGGGCGAATAATTCTGTGCGCTTGCCGGCTTATGTGCGGCTGGATCTGCGCTGCGACAAGAGTTGGGCATTCACGCGATGGAAGTTTACGCTCTACGGCGAAGTATTGAATGTGACGAATCATGACAATCGCATTTATATCTACAGCACCGGAGTGAATCCCAGCACGCTGCAGAGCAAGATCCAGACGCAGCAAGAGTTGCCAGTGATTCCTACGGCGGGCTTGGTGTTTGAATTCTAGGAATGAGTGATTGGGCTGGGCCACGACGCCGCCGATGTGCGGCGCGAGAAAAAGTTGCTCCCGGAATTGAGTGGGGGGCGCGCTTTGGGGTGCAACTCCCTGGGTATCGCCGTGTTTTCATTCAGTAGAATCCGCAAGGTGCGGAGGAGGACACGGCCATGAAACGGACCATTGCAGGAGTTCTTTTGCTGATCGGACTGAGTACGGGAACAATGTTTGCCGATGACGGATGGCGCGACCGGCGCGATATTCGGCATGATGAAGTGAGGATCGCGCAGGACCGGCGCGATCCTCGGCATGATCTGCATTGCGGAGACTATGGCGCGGTGCGGCATGAGCAAAGAGAGCTGCGGCGAGAGTATCGGGAAGTGAATCGGGAGCGGAGGGATTTGTACTGGGACCGGCGCTAGGGGCGCGGTGATCTGGTAATTTTGTGAATTGAAGGGTAGCTCGATGTGCACGCGGCCGCGACCAACTCTGATGCAGCCGTGCTGGCGGCGCTTCACCGCGCGGTGGCTGAGGATCTCAGGCGCCGATTCGGCCAGGGAGCCTGGTCGTCGGCGCAATCGGAAAGGGGCGTGTTGGTGGATCTGCGGAGGACCAAGTTTTCACGGACCGTGATCGCGCGCAGCAACCGACGCATCGCCGGTGCACTGCGCTGGCCACAAAAAAGCCCTGGGCCATCGATATCGCGCGTTTTACCGAGGCAGAAAGACCGCTCTCTCTGACCGGCATGGCCGTTCGTCCCGAACTGCAGGGCAAGGGAATTGGGCGTCGGCTGCTCAAAGAAGCCGAGGCGGTGGCACCAGCTTGGCCCGTCCACGCAATTCGCCTTGATGCCTTCGACGCCGAAGCCTGGGGCCGGAGCTTTTTATGCAAAATGCGGATTCCGCGAGGTGGCGCCGGTGACCTACAAGAAAAGTCCTCTGGTGTATTTTGAATTTGCCCCGCTGATCACGCACTTAATAATCGCGATTGACTAAGAGCAGCACGCGGATTTCGTGGGGAGACTGTAAATGACAAAAGCCATCCACGCGCCGGATGGCCTTTGCCTTTTGATATCGTCGACCTACTCGGCTTTGCCGCTGCGAATTCGCATGCCGTAGAAGGAATGGTAGACGAAGAAGAAGGAGACAATGAAGAAGACCAAGGCCAGCACGTTGGTGATGGTCGGACCCTGATCGCGGGTGAGGGTAACAGCTAACTCGACGGCGAGCAGGCCGAAGAGGGTGGTGAATTTGATGACCGGATTCAGGGCCACGGAGGAGGTGTCCTTGAAAGGATCACCCACGGTGTCGCCGATGACGGTGGCGTCGTGCAGCGGAGTTCCCTTTTGCTTCATTTCAACTTCGACGATCTTCTTGGCGTTGTCCCAGGCCGCACCGGCGTTGGCCATGAAGATTGCTTGATACAGGCCGAAGACGGCGATCGAGATCAGATAACCGACGAAGAAGAAGGGTTCGACGAAGGCGAAGGCTAGCGTGCCGAAGAAGACGGCGATGAAGATGTTCAGCATGCCTTTCTGCGCATACTTGGTGCAGATCTCCACAACTTTCTTGCTGTCGGTGACGGAAGCTTTCACGACGCCTTCGAGTTTGATGTTGGCTTTGATGAACTCGACGGCGCGGTAGGCGCCGGTGGTGACCGCCTGGGTGGATGCGCCGGTGAACCAGTAAATCATGGCGCCTCCGGTGATCAGGCCGAGGAAGAAGGGAGCGTGGAGGAGCGAAAGCTTGTCCACGTTTTCGGTGAGACCGTTGGTGAGCGCCATGATGATGGAGAAAATCATGGTGGTGGCGCCGACGACAGCGGTGCCGATCAAGACTGGCTTGGCGGTGGCTTTGAAGGTGTTGCCGGCGCCGTCATTGGCTTCGAGCAGGTATTTGGCGCGCTCGAAGTTGACACCCATGTTGAAGTCTTTCTTGATTTCGGCTTCAACATTGGGAACCTGCTCGATGAGAGAAAGTTCGTAGACGGACTGAGCGTTATCGGTGACTGGGCCGTAGGAATCGACGGCGATGGTCACCGGACCCATGCCGAGGAAGCCGAAAGCTACGAGGCCGAAGGCGAAGACGGCGGGAGCCAACATGGTTGCGGCTCCGGCGAGGCCCATCGTACTCATGTAGTAGGCCACCGCCATCAAGCCCATCATGGAGAGGCCGAGGTAGTAGCCGGAGAAATTGCCGGCGACGAAGCCGGACAAAATCCCGAGCGAAGCGCCGCCTTCTTCCGCGGAGATGACGACTTCCTTCACGTGCCGGGAATGAACTGAGGTGAAGGCTTTCACTAGTTCGGGAATGACGGCTCCGGCCAGAGTACCGCAGGAGATGATGGTCGCCAGCTTCCACCACTGGGTACCATCGCCGCCGAGGTCGGGAATGATGAAGTGAGAAATCAGATAGGTGAGGGCGATGGAGACGATGGAGGTCAGCCACACGAGTGACGTGAGCGGCGTTTCGAAATTCATTTCGACGGCATTGCCGAAGCTGGCTTTGGCGATGATTGCGTTGAGGAAATACGACAACGAGCTGGCCACGAGCATCATGACGCGCATGACGAAAATCCAGACCAATAGTTGAACCTGGACGGCGGGATTCTTTACGCCGAGCAGGATGAAGGTGATGAGCGCGACACCGGTAACGCCGTAGGTTTCGAAGCCGTCGGCAGAGGGGCCAACGGAATCGCCAGCATTGTCGCCGGTGCAGTCGGCGATGACGCCGGGGTTGCGGGCGTCGTCCTCTTTAATCTTGAAGACGATCTTCATCAAGTCGGAACCGATGTCGGCGATCTTGGTGAAGATGCCGCCAGCGATACGGAGGGCAGCTGCACCGAGGGACTCGCCGATGGCAAATCCGATGAAGCAGGGACCAGCGTAGTCGCCGGGGATGAAAAGAAGAATGATCAGCATGATGAGGAGCTCGACGCTGATCAGCATCATGCCAATGCTCATGCCGGCCTCCAGAGGAATCTGGTAGACCGGGAAGGGCTTGCCGGGTAGAGATGCGAAAGCGGTGCGAGAGTTGGCGAAGGTATTGACCCGGATGCCGAACCAGGCCACACCGTAGCTACCGGCGATGCCGACCAAGCTGAAGCCGAGAATGATGGCGACGCGCATGGCTTCCATGTGCTCGAGCATGCCGAAATAAAGCAGGATGATGACGGCGATGAATACCCACAGGAGCAGGATGAATTTACCTTGGGTGACGAGATAGGTTTTACAGGTTTCGTAGATGAGTTCGGAAATCTCCCGCATCGCGCGATGGACGGGCAGATTCTTGAGGCGCATGAAGATGACCATTCCAAAGCCAAGTCCGAAGATGCAGAAGAGGATACCGATCATTAACAAACGGTGGCCGTCAATGGCTCCGTTCAGAAAGCTGACGGAAGAAAGGTCAGGAAGCTTCAGCGAAGCTTCGCCGCCGGTACTTTCGCCAGAAGGTTGAGCCAGGGCCGAGGCGGCGGCGACCGTAAGTAGCGTAGCCAGGGCGAGAGTCGATTTCAGGAAGCCAGTAACCCCGCGGCGTCCTTGGAACGCAGCAGTGGCGAGCCAGGTGCGCATAATGAGTCCTCCAAAAATGAATCGGTTTTCAGGAATATACAAACGTGTTTCGAGACCGCCTTCCAGTGAATCAGTCCCGCCCCTGCCGCAGCGGGATCGTCACCGGAATTCCGAACACGCTTCCGCCGCAAACCCTAAACGGAGCGTTGGAGCTTGGCCGCGTCGGAGTTTCCGTACTGCCAGCCGGAGGGTAAGACTGCGGTCCAGATGGAGTAGCGCAAAACGGGCATTTATAACATGTTGCATCGACAGGGTCAATCGCGAAACAGGGGCGAATGCGCCGGGGGCAGAATTCAGTGCCGATAGGGACGGCGGCGGCGGAAAGGCTGACGTTGTGGAATTGGTCCTGGTCGGTCTGGACGCCGCAGCAGTCGTCTTCTACCTGAATAAGGTTGGCGTCGATGCCGTAGACGGCGGCGCTGAGGGTCCTGTAGAGCATCGGGGAGGCGCGGCAAACGCTTAGGTGGCGCCTGCAGCCTGGCTTATTCGACTGCCGGACTCAGCCGGTTTGATGACGAAGTTCGACCGCCAACCAGAAGGTCTGGCTCGTATTGACCCGACGTACCTATTTCTCCAACAACAATGGTTGTTCAGGCAGGCCGGGGGCATTACGATGATCCGAGTGATAAACCGTTTTTCCGTCCCCCTGCGGAAAAACAGGTAGGTCCCCCATAATGCAAGCCTCGTCTGCCAGCCCTCGTCCCTCTCGGCCTCCGCAAAATCTGGAGCGCGAAGAGTCTCAGCTGTGGCGCTGGATTCTTCTGTTTATGGTTTTGCTGGCGGCGGGCTTCGCGGCGTTGGCCTGGGAACGTCTGGAAAGTTTGCCCTATCACCTGGGCCCGTTGGCGGTGGGCGTACTGGTGTTGTCGATCCTACTGGCAGTTTATGCCTACGGCCGGCGGCGGGAGGTGGTCGAGCTCAAGCTGCTGCTTCAGGATTTGCAGGAGCATGTGGGAGCGGCTCCGTCGGAGGAACAACTCGATCAACTGAACGAGATGATTGCGCGCTCGCAGCGCAGTTTCAAGGAGCTGATCGATTCTTTCGATGATGCGGCTTGCGCCGTCTCTCTGGACGGAACTGTGCGCACGGTCAACAAACGGGTCAGCGAACTGCTGGGACTTCCCTACACCGACATTGTGGGAAAGAAATTCTTCGAGTTCGTGGAAGAACCGACGCGGGCCAGCGTGGAAGCCGGACTCGTGCGTTTTCTGGAAAAACGGCATTGGGCGGGCACGGTGCGCTTGCGTCTCAGGAACAACACCCGACCGTTTTTTTTCGAATCCGTGCTCAACGCAATCGTCAAGGGCGGCGAGGTGGTTGGACTGAGCGTGCTGGGTCGCGATGTGACCGGGCAGCATGAAAAAGAGCTGCGCTTCACGGAGCTGTTTGAGACGCTGCAGGAAGGTGCTTATTTCAGCACGCCGGAGGGCAGATTGCTGGACGCGAATCCAGCGTTGGTGGGTATTCTGGGATATGCAACCAAGGACGAATTATTGGCCCTCGATCCGAGCCGGCTGAACTTCGACCCGGGACAACCTCCGACGCTGGGACGAGCTCCAGACGATCGCGGCGGGGTCCGCGCCCGGGAGATTACGCTGCGGAAAAAGGATGGGACAGCGGCGGTGTTTCTGGAATCGTCGCGCGCGGTGTGGGATACGGCGGGCAAGTTGATTCGGTACCAGGGAACGCTGATCGACGTCACCGAGAGACGTAAACTGGAGCGGCAACTGCTGCAGCAGGAAGAATTCCGCCGGCGGCTGCTCGAAAGCTTCCCCGACCTTATTCTAGTGGTGGATTTGGAAGAGCGATTCACCTTTGTGAGTTCGCGCGTGCGCGACCTGTTGGGATGCCAATCTGAGGATTTGCTGGGGAAAAAGATATCGGAAACAGCGGCTAATTCCGCGGAACTGATCGCGCTGTGCAGCGACGTCACCAGGGGCAAGAGGATTTTTGGATCGGCGGAATACGGCGCCCGGCACCATGACGGCAGTGGACGTACCATGCGAGCCTCCGCTAGCCAGTTCTTTGACGCCGATTCCAAGCTCGGGGGTGTGATCATTTGCGTGCGCGACATCACGACGGAGAAGAAATTTGAGCACCAGGTGGTACAGAGCGAACGCTTGGCTGCCATGGGCGCGATGATCGGCGGTGTGGCTCATGAACTGAACAATCCCCTTACCAGTATCCTGGGGGTGAGCGAACTTTTGCAGGACAGTCAAACCACCGACTCGGCGCGGAAACAGATCGCCATGCTGCAGCAGCAGGCGCGACGCGCGGCGGAGATTGTTCGCAACCTGACTTATTTTGCAACTCCTCCGACGCCGGGCAAGACCCGGGTGAATCTCGGAGATGTGGTCGAACGGACGCTCAATTTGCACGCTTACTCGCTGCGGAAAAATAACATCACCGTGGACTTCGTTCGCGAGGCCGGGCTGCCGCAGATTCAGGGCGACCCTCATCAGCTGATGCAGGTTTTCCTGAATCTGGTGATGAATGCGGAGCAGGCGATTCGCGAGGCGCACGACCGCGGAACTTTACGCATCCGCCTGGGAACGAGCGGAGAATTGGTTTGGGCGAGCTTTCTGGACGATGGTCCGGGAATTCCAACAGACTCCTTGGCGAGCATTTTTGATCCCTTCTACACGACGAAGCGCCCGGGACGCGGAACCGGGCTTGGGCTCAGCATTTGCAAGTCGGTGATGAAGGAACACAACGGCACGATCGAAGCCGCGAACGCACCCGGAGGCGGAGCCGTCTTTACCGTGACTCTGCCTGCGGCTCCTGCGATGAGCTAGTGTCCCGTCCCAGTTAATTATTTACAATATCCCGGATTCGTGATGCAATAGTGGCATGTTCGTTCGCGCTACTGCTCTGCCTGTCGACGAGGTCCAGAAAAGTCAATTGGAATCGATGGCT
>JBAUXO010000327.1:0-6999 GCA_049584315.1 Candidatus Sulfotelmatobacter sp.
GAGCCTCCTCTGGTTGAATTGGTTCTTGGCGAACCCAATCCAACGTATCAGGGGGCTCAGTCTTTCTCACACCTGGCGATACCTTCCGCTCGGTCAGCAGTTAGCCCGCGAATTTGGACAGCAATGACATGTACTAATGCCTACGAAATTCAACCAAAAGCCATTTTCATAGGGCCGCGCTTCGAGAAACTGTCGGCCTTAGATGCGTGCGCCGTGGATAACATCACATGTCACAGCGAAGAAGAATGGTTTAAGCTGGCTAAGGAACATTACCCCAGACTTGTTCTAGCTCATTCATCAAAAAGCGCCACGAGGTTCGGTGATCACCTCCCGTCCTTGTCACGTTGCAGCGCCACGCCAATGCGCTAGGCTATTTCTCGCCCGACCGTTTCACCGCCCGCACCGAGAAAGCCGCCGCGCATGAACTGGCGATGAACCCGGACAGCTTCACCGGGCGCACCGACGAGGAAATACTTTCAACGCTCTCCCATGAAATGGCGCATGTCTGGCAGCAGAGCCACGGAACGCCGCCGCGCCGTTGCTACCATGACCAGCAATGGGCCGCGAAGATGAAGGAGATAGGCTTGCGGCCGAGCGACACCGGCCAAGTTGGAGGCAAGGAAACCGGCCAGAGCGTCAGCCATTACATCATTCCCGGAGGCCGATACGCCAAGGCATACGCGAACCTTCAAGCGAGAGGCTTGCAGCTTCACTGGCAATCCGCACCGGCAGGGCAACAGGCGAAGGCGAAGAAAGCCAGCAAAACGAAATTCACCTGCCCGGACTGTGGACAGAACGCATGGGCGAAGCCAGACGCGCTTTTAGGCTGTTACGCCTGCTATGAAGAAACAGAGGAACTTGTCTTGATGCTCGCCGAGCCGCCTGGAATTGCGCGAAGTGAAAAGCTCCGTCGGGGCGCAAACGACTGCCCCCGAAGCAGCCGCCAGACGTAGCCAGAATCGGTGTGCAAAACTGAACAGTTCTCTGGTCGAGGACCGGCATACCATGTTCGCCGGCATGATTAAGATGTGCCCCGCCGTGGGAGAACGGCAGATCAAAATGATTTATCCCGAAGAAACACTTACCCACGAAGAAATTGTATGTCGATTCAAAACAATCTTCCAAAGGGACATGACTCCCGAAGAACGGCGTAGCTTCTTCCTCCCGCCAGACCCTCCAGTCAAAGCGAAGCCACCTGAGAAGCCCTGATTTTCAGCAAGCGAGACCGCAAGTGCAAATAAGTACAAAGGGGTGGTCAATGCGTGCAGCTAACTCGCTTTGGTCCAGCGTTGAGAAGAAGTTACCTCCTCTACGGAAGCATTCCCCTTCTTGGAACAATCCGTCTGATGCTCCTTGATACACGAAGGGCAAAATGGTTTCCCGCATACGCTACAAAACTCAGTGTGACTCTTGCAAAGCAAGGGTCCCGACCACTGCATCGCGGCTGGGCAGTCAATTCCACTCGAGCATTGATATTTGGAAACATTTGGGCAGTATTGATCTTGCGAGGTTTCAGTGCCGGGAACAATGATTAGCTGGCACATGGTTCCTCCAACTCGGCATATGCGGCCGCCACGCCGGAGGGTCCACCGCACGAAGGTAAGAGGATAAGAATCGAGTTCGCTAACCGGCACCGGCAGCGGAGCGCGAATGTCGAACCATTTCGTGATCCTGCTGCCAAGAAGAGTGACTGCGATTGCAGTCACAACAAGCCCGCGTTCACGGACCAAATAAAAGATTGAGGCGAAGCTGTTCGGCGCCTATCGGTCACGCGGAAGAGGCGCCCTCTATGCCTGCTCAGCTCGGGCCGTCAAGGGATTCCTCAAGAATCAAGGGAGCCGAAGCAACTAGGAATTACGCACTCCTCAGCAAATCGTAGAGCACCGCTGAAGCAAACACTCTGAGTCACCCAGCGGCCATTTCATGAGGGGATTGAGCCTTCGCCGCCGACTTCGCTTTGCGGCAAATTTCCTCAAATTCTTCGTTGCTGGGTTGCGCTGCAATCATCATGTTCTTGCACCATGGACACGTGGCGAGATGAGCGTGCTGCTCCTGCCCGACACTATTAATGTCGTAAACCTGCTCCGGAGTGAGACATTGGGCAGTCGGAAACTGGGCAATTGTTGCGGGGTCGACTGGGCCGGTGATTTTCGTCAGCACGGTCTCAAACGACTCTGTGCCGCTCACACCTTCGACCACCTGGTCGAAAAATGGTGTACTCTGCGGCTTCTCCTCAGCCTTCGCTCGTTCGAACGCACAACCAGCTGGGGATCGTTTCGCCAGAAACTGCGCTAGACTCGATTTTTGTCTGGTGCTCATGTTCAATTTCTGTTTTTCCCTCTCATATTATAGAACCGCCAGTGCCAACGTTTTTTTACAGCCGGGAGGGTGTTTATAACTACTTTGGTTTCAACCCATTACGGAGCTTCTCTCGGAGCCTGTGGATGCGAACGGCAGCGTTCGCATAGGAAACCCCAAGGCGCTCGGCTATTTCGTCCAGAGTCCACCCTTCCATCAGCATATTCACTAGCGATTTATCCTGGGGTTCGAGCTGCTCGAGCAAATCGTGCAACTGGTTCTGCGCCCTCTCATGCTGCCTTGGCGTTGGTGTGTCAGGGAGGAAATCACAGAGTGTGAGGTCAAGACCGGTAATGTATTTACCCTCCCGCTTGATAAGATCCAGCGCCGCGTGACGCGCTACGGTTGCAACGTAGCCAAGAAACTCCTGTGGCTCAGAGAATTCTGTGAATTCACAATATTCAAACAGCCGGAGGAAGACGACCTGTGTCGCGTCCTTAGCCAATTCTTCGTTGCCGTTCACAACCCGAAAAGCTACGACATACACGAATCGTCGAATCTTGTGATAAAGCGCCTTCCAAAGGTCCTGGTTCTTAGGATCTTTTCGAAGCCGTGCCAGTAGTTCGCGAAGCTCTTCGTCCGAAATTTGGTTTCGCGTCATCTCAAACTTGCCAAGCCGGGAATGCCTTCTTCCAGGCAGCATCGATCGCTAAGTAGACATTCAGGAACTGCACATATTTGTCGCGTTCTGCCGCATTGTCATCATCGAAGGCGGCTTGACCCAGCAACACGAAACGCAACGTTTCGGTTGCAATCTTGTCCAATTCGTCTTTCTTTAGGGGATTGTGACCGTCCGGAACTGCGTCTTGGATTTCCTGGTCCAGACTCTTTTTGGGAGCCTGTCCCCAGGAAATTGTCCGCAATGTTTGGTAGTTGGCTTTCATTGCCTCCTTTTGAGCGGTCGTCGTCGCCCGACTTATCTCAAAGCACACAGAGAGAAAATATCGGTACGCCGCCGGATCATATCCCCATAGAAATGGCAGCCAATAGATCACGGCGTAGGCCGGTCCAAGAAAAACGTCACTGTGTCCCAATTCCTCACACTTTATGTTGTGAATAGGGACTCTGCTCTTGGAAGAATCGCAGGTGCTGCAAACGATGTTTGCGGAACCGACACTATGCACCCACTGCGCACTTCCCTGGAACCCTGAGTACCCAGCAGATCCAAATCCCGGAACCAGTCGATCGAGCCACGCCGCGAGACGGGCAATGTTGTCCCGAGCGGCCATCTCATTTCTTACCTCGTGGAACCTGGGAGGGTTACTTCCCTGAAGCTCTTCCCAGGGAAAATCGCCCTCCAGAACGCAGCCGGCCAGCACCATTCGGTCGTAACTCGGCCACGGCAAATCACGCATGGCGCGGCCTGAAAGGTAAGTGCCAAAACTGTGAGCGATCAGGCAGGGAAATGGGCCACCCTTTTGGAACTTCTGACTAAGTTTTTCCCGGAATTTCTTTACTGCCCAACGGCGATACGGATAGGCTGCCAAGCCCGAGAGCAGAACAATAACCAGTATGCAGAGACAAATCCCACAACCGCCATGGACCCATCCCATCAGAATGGCGACAGTAAAGATCGTGCCGAGCGGCAACCAGACGAACGGGCACAGAACCAGCTCTGTCCCAAAGAACCAGCGGTAATGGTTGTACTTGATTGGTTCAAAATTGAAGAAAAGGCCCAGAGCTTTGGCGACTTCTTCCTGCCACTCGCCTTTGGAATTCACGCCATGTACCGTGATTACACGAAATTTTTGGCCGGAATTACTTTCACTCACGTGCACATCCTGGGGAATGCGTAGTATTGTCGAAACACCTTTTCGAGTCAACACTCAATCCACGAAGTTTCCCCAAAGCGTTCTTCTTCTTCTCAAGATAGGCGTCGCAATAAAGCGAAGACGGCGGAGACGTGCGGGCTCCACAGGTGTCGCGCTGTACTTTTGCATGAGAAACACCGGCTCGCGTATCCGAGTGCGCCGTTTGCGCGTCCGGTTCTTTCCTCGACATGCCGACAGAGACCGACTATCTCCGTTGGCCCAAAGCCCGTCCAAGGTCGATCGCCCGGACGAACCCATCGGCCGTGTCTTCATGAATGCGCGGGGCGCCCGGTACCATCGATGTCGCTGCAAGATAGTCACCAGGCCGACATGTGAAAACGATGATCTGAAAGATGTGAGCCTTCTCGTTGAGCAATGCGCGGAACCAATCCATACGGCTGTCATCGCTCTGGACCAACTGGTCGTCCAGGACGAGTGTCGTCTGCAAATATTCCGCCAGCGACAGCCGGTACAGTGTGGACAATTGTTCCCGCGTGCCGACGGATAGACGGGACGCTGGTCTGGACGCTCCACCAACCATAACTCCTTCGGTCCCGAGTTGCGCTGTCAGCTTCACCGACTCGTAGCGTCGCTGGGTCAGCAACTGGAATCGTCCTGCGATGGCTGGCGCGAGCGCTTGTCCAAGATTACTTGCTTGGGCAGCGTCAGCCTCCTTCATTTGATCCAGCAACAATTTCCATGCTTCGTAGTCGGCTTCAATGTCTCTTTCCTGGCGCTCAGCCAGCGCACTCGAAGCATACTTTGTTAGGCTCAGTGGCGATGCTTCAGAAGCATGGGGCTGAAAAATGGAATTACGGCATCTACGTTATTTCGTTGCGGTCGCCGAAACAGAGAGTCTGACCCTCGCGGCAAAGTCTAAGTTGCATACTTCGCAGCCTTCGCTGAGCCGCCAGATCCGAGATCTTGAGCAAGAGATTGGCGCCCAACTAATAACGCGCACAGCGCGAGGAGTCGAGTTGACACCAGCGGGTCGAGCCTTTCTCGATCACGCGCGCGGAGTTCTCTTGCAGGTTGACGCGGCTGCCGAAGCGGCGCGGCGGGCTGTTCGTCCTGCCAAGCCCTGCTTCTCGATGGGCTTTCTGACTGGACACGAATTGATCTGGATGCCCGAAGCCTTGCGGATATTGCGCGACGAACTGCCGAATATCGACGTGATGATATCGAGTCAATATTCCCCGCTACTCGCGGAAGGCCTTTCGAAAGGAACAATCGATGCAGCTTTTCTTCGAAAGGAACGAGCGCTGCCAGATCTGGCGTTCCGCCTTCTTGTGAAGGAGCCTTTGGTTGTGATCTTGCCTAGTGACCACCGTCTCGCCGCGCTTAAAGCAATCAATCCAAGGGAGCTAGCAGGCGAAACATTCGTGATTGTGTCCCATACGGCTCCCGTACTGCGTGCGGTCATCGACAATTACCTGAAGCGATCGGGAATCAATATCACGCCAGCTCACCAGGTGGACCACGTCACCATGGGAATTTCCCTGATAATGTCGACGCGCGGATTAGGACTGTTACCTGCTTACGCGCAGAACTTTCTCCCTGCCTCTGTGACGAGTCGCCCCCTGAAGGGAGATGTGCCAACTGTCGATCTGGTCCTTGGCTACAGAAAGTCCAACCAGTCGCCAATCCTCAAGCTTTTGCTTTCGAAGTTGGACGAGTTGGTTGCTCGGGCGTCGAAGAAGATCAGATAAGATTAGTCCCCCATATCGTGGATATGGCCGTGCGCCGCCTCGCCCTGAGGTCTGAAGATTCTGCGATTTCCTCCATAGCTAACAAGTCCTTTCGTATACCCATTGCGCATCCAATCCTGAGTTTGAGAAGCTTCTCCAGAATGTCCGGAGTGGCTTGATAGAGGAGGATGAATGCCGCAGGTATGGTTAGTCACCGGCAGCTCTCGTGGTCTGGGTCGTGCAATTGTTGAAGCGGGCCTCTCTGCGGGCAATAAAGTGTTGGCGACAGCTCGGGACATTAAGTCGCTGGCTGATCTGTCGGAACGATATGGAGATCAGGTCAAACTCTTCGCAATGGATGTGACCGACGAAGCAGCAGCAGCCAACGCGGTAATGGCGGCGGTCGATGTATTTGGCTCGCTGGATGTGGTCATTAACAATGCGGGATATGGCAATCTTTCGTCCGTCGAAGACACGCCTCTATCGGAATTCCGGGCACAGATCGAAACGAATCTCTTCGGAACGATTATTGTGACCAAGGCAGCTCTTCCGTATTTTCGCGAAAGAAAAGCAGGCCTCTTCATTCAATTTTCGTCGGTGGGCGGAAGGATCGGCCCTCCGGGCCGTGGCCCTTATTCGGCGGCGAAATGGGGTGTCGAAGGCTTCTCTGAAGTGCTGTCACGCGAAGTAGCACCGCTCGGCATCAAGGTCACAATTGTTGAACCCGGTGGGTTCCGCACGGACTTCGCGGGGAGTTCCACCGAATTGAGTGAAGGTCATCCCGCATACGACTCGACTGTTGGAGCTACCGCAAGATTTCAGCGCAATTACAACGGGAAACAGCCTGGTGATCCGAAAAAGGCGGCTCAGGCGATCATCCATCTGACGCAGGAGCGAAACCCTCCGTTGCGACTGTTGCTCGGCAGCGATGCGTACGCCGCGGTGGAGAAGAACGATCTCGCGCGATTAGAGGAAGCACGAATATGGAAGGAACTCAGTGTCTCCACCGATTTTGAGACGAAGTGACGTAGCGGCGGACATCCGACATTGGTTGCGAGGTGCGGGTTGGCGATCCGATCTAAGAGACTTCAGCCATAAGTGGCTCGCATCTCACCGGCGATGCTGTCACCGCAGATGTACCC
>JBAUXO010000328.1:0-1580 GCA_049584315.1 Candidatus Sulfotelmatobacter sp.
GCAGTTGGGGCTATCGCCTTGGGCGTTTACACCCTCCACAACCCCGGCGGCGTCGACAAAACGACTGCCCCAGCGGGCATGAGCTTCTTCTTCGGCGCCATCCTACTGCTCGCCACTGCAGGCGACATCCGAATGCTCGCACGCGGGGGAATTTCCGGTCGGCAGCGCATCACTCGACACCTGTGGCGCATGTGCTACGGACTCTTCATTGCGACAGGCTCTTTCTTCCTGGGTCAGCAGCAAGTTTTCCCGGCCTTCCTGCGCGGCTCCATATTCATGGCCGTACCAGCACTTCTGCCACTACCCCTACTGATCTATTGGTTCCTCCGGGTGCAGTTCAGCAAGGCGTACAAGAACCAGTTGTCGCCAAACCCGATACCGGTGACTCCGTGAAAACGTGATTAATCGCAGGAAAGAATATTGTCCGCCGGATGCCGGACGCAGCTTCTCGTGCTCTTTTTTGAGGAAGAGTTGCCGACAAACTGATCGCAACCGCGCGGTCGTTGACTTCCCCGAAGCCCGTTTCTGGCTACTTGCGTGTAGCCGACCATCCAGCAAACAGAGCAAGTGTTGAAGAAATCTGCGAAGACGCCATCGGAATAGTACAAAATTTAACCATGGCCACGGTGACGACGAGGGGCGCGACGCCACGACCGATGGGCATCTTATCGTCAATGGTAGTCTTCGGCGCATTCTCATTGGTGCTGTGGTTGGTACTGGCGGTCCTAATTCCCTGGTTGCATAACACATTTGGTATCCCACCGATCATCGGCTGGTACGTAAGTGGTACAGCGTTCGTACTTTTGCCCATCCTGCTCTTTGGAGTGGTGCAGGCGTGGCGGGAGCTCCCCACGCGCAACCTTGGGCAACTATGCAAACGGCTGAGACTCAATTGGATGAGTGATCGCGACATTGCCTGGGCGATTTGCGGTCTTGTCGCAATAGCTCTAGCTTCGGCTATCGTTCTTGCGCTGGCGCGTGACGTGGATCCAGTTTTCCGTGCGTCGCCCGATTTCCTTCGACAGCCGCCTGGCTGGCACACCTGGGTATTCGTAGCATGGATTCCCTTGTTCATCTGCAATATCCTGGGCGAGGAGCTGTGCTGGCGTGGTTACGTTCTACCTCGCCAGGAGGCGGCATGGGGCCGCGCGGGGTGGTTGCCGAATGGCGCTATGTGGTGCCTATTCCACTGGAGTTTCGGTTGGTCCGTAATGCTGCTCCTGCTGCCGATCGCGTTGCTGCTGCCATGGATTGTACAGCGGCGACGGAACACGTCGGTAGGGATCGTCATTCACGCGATCTTCAACGCCGCCGGCTTTATAGCCGCCGTAAGCGGCCGGGCCAATTTATAGCGCCTCCAGAATTGTTTGGGTCTAGGGCCGAGGGGTTCATCGGAACTTGATTACGGGCCATCCGTAAACGCGCACAGGATCGCCCAAATCTGCTATGGGGAGTTTAAGCTCTGTAATCGCGCTGATTGCGGGTAGATCAAGAGCCACTCGGACGTCATGTTGCCGCTCTTCCGACGGGTCTGACTTCCGGATGGATTCTTGTGATTTAATTGTCAGCATGGAACAGGC
>JBAUXO010000329.1:0-2705 GCA_049584315.1 Candidatus Sulfotelmatobacter sp.
AAGCAAGAAGGATCGGACGATTCACACCGTGCGCCTTGAACACGGCAGCCTGATCATTATGCCGCCTGATATGCCCTCAGGGGTCACCCAAATCCGGCCATAGAGGGTCAGCTGAAAACCGGCCATAGTAAGGCCCGGGACATTGACTCCGACGGGAGCGTTTATAGGCTCCCTCGGCATGAGCAATGTCTTGAACGAGGAAAAGAAGCAACAAGTCATCGCACTGGGGAAGCTCGGATGGCCTTTACGGCGTATCGAGCAAGCCACCGGTGTCCGTAGAGAAACCGCGAGCGCTTACCTGAAGGCAGCCGGGGTCGTGGTGTGCCTGCCCGGATGGGGACGTCGAGCACCAGCAAAACCGGCCATGCAGGTGACCACCGACCCGGCAAAACCGGCCATAGAGGTGACCACCGACCTTGGCGCACCTCCTGGGAGCCAAAGACCTCCTGGAGACTCTCTCCGTCAGTCCGCCAGTACGTGTGAATCGTATCGCGAGCTCATCGAGCAGGGGCTGAGTCGTGGCCGCAATGCCATGGCTATCTGGCAGGACTTGGTTTCCGACCGCGGTTTCGCCGGCAGCTATCAGACCGTGAAGCGTTTTGTTCGCAAGCTTCGCGGACCGCAACGGCCCGAAGCGGCGGGCATCATCCTCACCGCCGCAGGGGAAGAAGCCCAAGTCGATTACGGCAGCGGGCCCATGGTGCGCGATCCGCACAGTGGCAAATATCGCCGGACGCGACTGTTCGTAATGACCCTGGGCTACAGCCGCAAATCCGTACGCTTGTTGGCCTGGCGTTCGAGTGCACGCATTTGGGCGGAACTCCATGAGCAAGCGTTCCGCCGACTCGGGAGTTGTCCCAGAGTGGTGGTCCTCGACAACTTGAAGGAAGGCGTGCTAGTTCCGGATATCTACGATCCCACCGTCAATCCCCTGTTTCGAGAGGTGCTGGCTCACTACGGCGTGGTGGCGCTGCCTTGCCGGATTAAAGATCCCGATCGTAAGGGGAAAGTCGAATCGGGGATCGCGCACACCAAGAAAACCCCGCTCAAAGGCATGCGTTTCGAGAGCCTGGACCAAGCGCAAACGTATCTGGATCGCTGGGAACAGCGCTGGGCCGACACGCGCATCCATGGCACGACCAAACGCCAGGTCGCGGCCATGTTCGCGGAAGAAAAACCGCACTTACTTCCTCTACCTCTCGAACCCTTCCGCTATTACCAATACGGCGAGCGCGTGGTGCATCTGGACGGCTGCGTCGAAGTCGAAGCGGCCTATTACAGCTTGCCACCCGGATGGATCGGGCGGCCCGTGAAGGTGCAGTGGGACGCACTGCACGTGCGTATCCTGCATCCGCACACCAACCAACTTCTCCGTGAGCACCTGCGCCAGAGACGCGGTGGGTACCGTATCCAGGAAGAAGATCGCCCCACGAAAACGCCGCTCAGCACGGTGCAACTGCTGCGGCGGGCTGAACACGCCGGAACCCAGATCGGCAAGCTCTGCCAGTTAATCTATCACCGGCAACAAGAGACTGGCCTGCGCCGCATCCTGGGAGTGCTTTCCCTGGTCAAGAAATATGGGGCCGCGGCAGTCGAAGACGCCTGCACCATGGCGCTCGACATCGGCGTACACGAATACCGCTTCGTGCGCCGTTACCTGGAGCGCCGCCCGCACCCGCGCATGTTCCTACGCCAGATCGATCCCCTGATTCGCGAACTCACCGAGTATCGCGATTTCATCAACTTCAAAACGAAGGAGCAGCAAGAATGAATCTGATCGAGTTGAATCGTGCCCTGCGACAACTGCGTCTGGGCGGCATGGCGGCGGTGCTGGAGACCCGTCTGCAGCAAGCCCAAGTGGAACCGATGGCGCCCATCGACTTCCTCTCCTGCCTGGTGTCCGATGAACTGACTCGTCGCGGTGAGCGGTTGCTGGAACGGCGACGGAAGCAAGCCCAATTTCGCGATCCGCAGAGGACACTCGACAACTTCGATTTCCACTTCAACCAGAAGATGAATCGCAGCCTAGTCTTCGATCTGGCCACGGCCACCTTCGTGGCCCGCCATGAGGACGCACTCTTTTTAGGTCCACCCGGCAGCGGGAAAAGTCATCTCGCTCAGGCCATCGGACAGGCGGTCATTGGCCAGGGTTATCGGGTGATCTACCGGGAGGCTCACATCCTACTGGAAGAAATCGCCGAAGCGGCCCTCGACGGAAAACGCAAAGAGCACATGGAACTGCTGACCACCGTGCCTCTGCTCATCATCGATGACTTGGGGATGCGCAAGTTGGCGCCCACGGCGGCGGAAGAACTGCTGGAGATCATCATGCGCCGTTATGAACGCACCAGCACACTGTTAACCTCCAACCGGCCGGTGGAGGACTGGGGCAAACTGCTCGGTGACAGTGCCGCCGTCACCGCGATGCTCGATCGCCTTCTCCACCACGGCCATATCCTCAAATGTGGGCCGCGGAGCTGGAGGACCAAAACCGGCTTGCTCGATCAGGAGAAAGCGGGATAAAACAGATTCACGTCTCGGGCCATCTCATATGGCCGGTTTTGAAGTGACCACTGAGGCTTTTCGGTGTGGATTGTGGCGAGCAGGCCGTAATTCAGAGTCAGTTTCCGAAAGGCGATTAGGAAAGGTAGCCGAACTCCCGTCTTTCTCATGATCTCGGATCTCGGAGCTACCATGAGCTGGTA
>JBAUXO010000330.1:0-2134 GCA_049584315.1 Candidatus Sulfotelmatobacter sp.
ATCGAGTCCTTGCGTGTGGACTTGGCCGCGAACATACTCCTTGGCATGATTTACGACTTCGTGAGCAAACTCTTTGGCCAGATGGTCGTATCCGATAGCTGCATCGGTATAGACCTTGCTCCCCGGCTGAACCTCGTTGAGAATCGCATTCTGCAAGGTTTCACGCTTGATGTTCGGAATCACCTTCGCCCGAACTTGCCGAAGGTCTCGATCCAGAACGCCGAATACCGCAGTTTTGCCGACATATTGCACGTTGCGATCATCGCGTGCCTGAATCTTAGCCTTCCGGCTCTTGTGCATCTTGTAAGGATTCGGGCCAACAAATGTTTCATCACTCTCGACAGGACCGCCCTCTTCGCCGCCAAACTTAAACGAAGGATCGTCTTTCATCGCTTCCCGAATTCGATGGAGCATGAACCATGCCGAATTCTGACGGATGCCAAGCGCCTTTCCCAGTTCATAGCTAGAGATACCGTTTTTGCAGTTTGCCAGCATCCAGAGAGCGGTCATCCACTTGTCGAGCCCAAGCGGCGAATCCTCCATAACCGTGCCTACTTTGACGGTGAACTGCTTCTTGCAGACATAGCAGAACCAAAACTTACGCGTCTTGATAAACGAATGCTTGGCTTGTCCGCAGCGTGGGCACGTAACGTTCCCGCCCGGCCAGCGGAACTCTACCGCTGCTTCAAACGCTTTATCTGGATCGGAGAAAAGTGCGATGGCCTTTTGCAGTGTCTGAGGTGCGTCCATGTCCAGAATAGTACACTACACGCACATGTGTGTCAACAGTTTTATTGCCCTTACGATCTGCTGGTTGCTCCGCAGACTCCCAAAAACTCCCAAAAAGAAAAATCATGGTTCAGGCGCTCGCTTTCATCGGCTTGAGCACCATCTCCACAACCTTCCCATTCGCTTCTCTCTTCGATGACGACATGGCTTGCCCATAGACATTCATCGTCGTTTGGATCGAGGCATGACGCATCAGTTCCTGTTGCACCTTCATCGGAGCTCGGGTCTCGTCCAACCACGAGCGGTACGTGTGGCGGAATGTGTGCCAGCCGATAGTCCCGTGCTTCCCGGCAGCGACCTTGCGCTCGTCGTGGATTGGCAGCCTTGCGCCATTCGCTGTCGGACGATCTTGCCGGCACCAGACGCCCGGAGCTGAAGGCACTCGGACACGCGACCACGCAGCATCCCGAGGGGCGAAGATGCCGTTTCTGGATCTCCGTGGGATGGTACGGTCGCTCCGTGGCCGGATTGGCAAACACCCAGCCTTCTTCCGTTGGCACGGCCTCCTTGCTCCACTCCAGCACGATTTCGGTCAATGACGGATGCAGAGGAACGTAGTCCTGGGAGTATTCGGTCTTGACGTCATCCACTCGTCCGCTCACGAAGCTGCGCTGAGATCTCGTCAGCCTTAATGATGTCTTCACACCGGGGGCATTTGTGGACATGTTCCCAATTTCTGTCACCATGAATATCTGCTGTGTTCATTTCGCCTCGCCTAAGCCATCGAAAGCGTCATACCCTGTTCTCGAAGGCAGCTCAGCCGTGGCCGTAACCCGGCTTCCCGTCAACCTATCGAGAGGGAAGAAATAGCCTCACAATGGAAGCACAGTCATCCTGAAGGGGCCGCCATTTGTGGCGGCATCTACGATGGCTTCATTTACGTGACCAGGAACCCTGTGATGTTCCAATTGTTCAAATCCAACAGTGAAGACCGAACTATGTTGATCAACTTGGTATGCCAAGGTTGAATACCTCGGTGCAAAGTTCGTATGGTCCGGAGAGATCAGGCGCCTTCCACGAGTGCCGCGCCGCAGGATCGCGTACAACGTCGAAACTGTAGTAGAGATAATGCAAGTCCCGCTCTTCTGCAAACTTTTCAACTGCTGTTTTTCGCCGCGGCATACGGCTCCTCAATACCCTTGACGGAGCGCGCAACGATTGCAAGCCATAGCATTGTGAGGGTCTCGTGATAGCCGGATGTCGCGGTGTTCTCTATCCCCGTTGCTTCGTTGTATTCCACGATGCCCCGTTTAACGCGATCGACTGCCGTTTCCGGGTCTTTTGTCGCGTAATAAGCGCCAACCGCAACGTGAGCCGCATGCGTCCACTCATCTCTTGGCAACAG
>JBAUXO010000331.1:0-2025 GCA_049584315.1 Candidatus Sulfotelmatobacter sp.
GTTGTCGTCAGCAACAGATTGGTAAACGACAAGCCGACTTGCGGGTACCTATTCGGAGTGAAGCCGATCGCATGTTCGCAATTTGAGAACAGGGTGATAGGCCTAGAACTGGTCTCATATATGGACCTGCGGCTTCGAGTAAGACCATGAGCCCCGCTTCGATGGCGGGTCTCATTCGTGGCATCTCCACCACTTGTGGATTTATGAGACCAGTTCTAGCTTCTTTGGGCGCTATCACCCAACGTGAGTGCGACGTCAGCCTGCGATCATTCCTCCATCGACAGCAAGGGACGCGCCGATGATGTAGGAAGCCTTGTCAGAACCGATGAAGACAATGGCATCTGCAATTTCCTGCGGCGTGCCGATGCGCTTGTTCGGAATCTGGCTCTCGAGGAAGGCTGCCTTGTTTTCCTTTGTTACCGCAAAACGGTTGAACATTCCCGTTTCGATAGGCCCAGGGCCAACGATGTTGACACGAACACCAGTGCCTGCGAGTTCGATGGCGGCCGACTTGGTGATGCCTTCGACCGCATGCTTGCTGCCGACATAGATCGCCGCGCTGGGACCACCAACCTTGCCATAAGCAGACGAGATATTGACGATGCTCCCCTTGCCCTGCGGAAGCATGGCGCGGATCTCGTACTTCATGCTCAGAAGCACGCCAAGCACATTGGTGTCGAAGATCGACTTGTAGTTCTCAACGGTTACATCCGCAGCCGAACCGACAACACCTTCCGTGCCTGCGTTGTTGACGGCGATGTCGAGACGGCCAAAACGAGCAATGGTCTTGTCGACAAGGTTCTTAACGTCCTCTTCATGACGCACGTCAGCACGGACAAATTCCGCTTGCGCTCCGGTGACGCGCAGTTCGCGTACAAGCTCGGCACCGACTTCTTCATTGCGCCCTGAAACTACGACGCGCGCACCTTCTTTCGCGTAAGCAAATGCGGTTGCACGCCCAATTCCTGTAAGCGCACCGGTGATCAAAACAACTGGATTCGACATGTGAGTCTCCCTTTTCTTCCCTTCCTCAATTTCTAACAAGCGCCACTTAGACATCTGTAACACTCGTTATAGATGTGACCGGAGTGCATCGGATTCAAGAAAACAGTCTCTAATTGGGAGAGGGGCAGGATGGGATTATGACGCGAACCGATAGACCAGCGAAGAAGATGGGAAGGCCAAGGGGCTTCGACGAGGCGGAGGCGCTCGATGCGGCGATGAAGCTCTTCTGGGAGAGGGGCTACGAAGGCACTTCGATGGCTGACCTGACCAAGGCGATGAACCTCAGTGCTCCCAGCATTTATGCTGCATTTGGGGATAAGAAATCTCTGTTTGGATTGGCCGCCAAACGCTACGCTGAGGGCCCCGGCCAGTATCAAGCGAGAGCGTTGTGCGAACCAACTCTGCAGCAGGTTGTTCGTGCACTTTTTCGAAACACGGTCGATTTCTTGACGAAACCGGGGCACCCGTCGGGCTGTATGACGCTCACGGGGGCGATGGCATGTAGCGTGGAAGCCAATTCAGCCAAGGAGTTGATGACCGAGATCCGAAAGCAGAATGAGGCGGCTCTGAAGTCTCGGCTGCAACAGGCCCGCAGGAGCGGCGAGTTGGCCGCAGAGATCGATGTGTCCGATTATTCCCGATACCTTTCCACTCTTCTTGGAGGTTTCGCCATTCAGGCCGCGAATGGTGCCTCAAAAGCGGAGTTGAAGCGCACCGCGGATATGGCGTTGCGACACTTGGGCTACCGATGACGTTTGCAACGCTATGCGGCGGCGGTGATTAGTCCTGCTATACGGGCATGGGACATGCCAACGAGCCAGTCCAACTCGGTTCTGGAAACCTGGACACTGGCCGACTTCACGGGACTGATCGTTCGATTAGAGACTGCGAAGGGCTGTCATAAAATTTTCGATCTTGCGGGTCGACGAGGTTTTGCCGGATTTGAGATTGCGCTCAATGCATAATCCGGAGAAGAAGGACAAAACCACCTCCGCAATTGCGGAAGGAACCATCCTGGGC
>JBAUXO010000332.1:0-4948 GCA_049584315.1 Candidatus Sulfotelmatobacter sp.
CGTCGCTCGCGTTGGCGGTAACGGTCGGCGTATTGAGCGCCATCATTCCTTCGTACCGCGCATCTCGGATGAACATCGTGCAGGGTCTACGCCACATTGGCTGAGTGCGCGGTCAATTGTTGTAATATCGCCATAGCCCTTTTTGACCCGGACGGGTGTCGGCCAATCCTCGGTGAGCGAAAAGACACGGCGAGATTCCAAAAGTTTCTCTGACATCAAGATCGAAGTTCAGGCTGCTCAAAAACGGAGGCGGAATTTCGCATCCCCGGGCCTCATCGGCGGAAGGCGCAGCAATTCGAAGGAACCGCCGGTATGAAGCCGAACGCTTGGTCTCCAGAGCTGTCAGACCTATCCAATCTCACGGGTCGAGCCCGTGCTTGCAGATTCCATCTCGATCATTTCGGACGCACCGAAAGTACGACGTCAAAATGGTCACCGCTCTTCGTGACATCGAGACCCACCAGCGAAGTTACCTTTTTGCTCGAGAAATATGCAACGAACATATTCATGCGGCTTCCTTCCCACTCGGGCAAAGTAGCCCGCGTCAACTCAATCAGATCCTCGAATTTGTTCGCGGCCTCAGCCTCCGAGTCGGTGCGATAGAGGACGCACTCGATCACTGGTTCCCGGGGATAGCCTGAACCGCGGCAGCTTGCCGCGCCCGGGAGGCTTACGGACGGGGTCCAATCCACCCACTCTTTTGCGCCCAGCGTTTGGAATCCGGACGGAGCTTCGGAAATGTAGCGGAGTAGTGCAGTGCGAAACGAGTCCCGGAACAAGCTTCTTGGCGCCGGCTGGGAATTCCCCGCCGCAGGGCTCGTGTTCGATTGAGCAGGCGGGTCTGTCGTGACCCGCTCCGGCTTTTGCGTTTCGACGGCGGGCTTGAGATCCGCCGGAACAGGCCGATGGACGAACGTGTTCCAGGTGAGGAGGCCAGCGATGGCGGCGGCCCCGGCCCCGGCCAAAAGGTACAAACGGCGGGACCTGTCATAGGCCACAGGCACCGGGATGGTCTTAGGGTTCACCTTCACGTCTCCAACCGCCAACAAAAGATACTTTAGCGGTTCCTCGTAGGCGGTCCGGAAATCGACATACTGGATCCGATTCAATCGGTACGGTACCTCACAATCCCGATACAGGACTGGAATAATCGGTTTTTTCCTGGAGAGAGCATACCCAATCTCGTCGAGCACGTTCTCTGAAGTGACCGATTTGGGCGAGAGCACGACCAGCATCCGTCCGCACTCGGAGAGTCCGCGCTCGATCGCCTCATCCCACTCCTCACCGGGATGAATATCGAGTTGGTCCAGCCAAATCGACGCCCCGGCGGCGCGCAAGTCTTGGCACAGCCGCAATACGAAGTCCGTATCCGCGCGCGAATAGCTGACAAACGCTTTCGCTGAGTCTTCCATAGTACCTCTTGCCAGGTACAGCTTTTGGCAAGCGCGCCAGAACACTGTTTCACCACCCACCCCTTTGGGGCCAGCGCAAGCCACCCACGATGCCGGACCAAGGTGAGGTTACTTTGTTCTCTTCTGCATCTCCTTCTCGATCTGCTTCGCGGTTAGCGACGCGCGATCTCGCGTTTCTTGCAGATTCTTCGCGTACTCGTCCTCAAACTCTGCGATCGGCTCGCGGAGCAATTCCTCAATGTCGGCGATGACTTGATAGCGAAGGCCTAGTCCTCGCTCAAGCTCGAGTATCGACCAACTGGAAAACGTGTTCTGCATAGGTCCTAGATCATAGCAGCGGAGCACCGCGGTCACGACATTATGCGGCATTGCATGATTGACGATAAATTCGCGATTGCGCTCATCGTCACGTCAATGAGCGCAATCGCCTGAGTAGCGGAAGTTACCTTCTTCTAGCATGCTTCTGCTGATTCTCATCCTGCTAATCACAGTGATTTTTTCAACAACCACTCCCGTTATCACTCATTGACCCACGAAAAGGCGAATGGAAGGCGCGACAGCGCCTGGTCACAACGGCCATCCGTGAGCACCGAAAACTGACTTCTCCATGCTACGACTCTACGGGCATCCACTCGCGCTGCTGATCGTGCCCACGTTGTAATACGTCTCCGTCGCAAGCACGCCGCTCGGAACGTTGATCAGTCCATTCGGCGCGCCCAGAATCGTGTTGGAGTGGACGTTCTTGCCGGCAGTGCAATCGAAGTCAATCGCGTTGCCAAGAGTGCCAGCCTGGGTGATGGTGTTGCCCGTGACCGCAGCATCGGATGAGCCTACCCAGACCGCGGCGGATGTCGATCGGCCATTGCCGCTGTTATAAATCTTGTTCGAGGTTACAGACGCGCCGGTGGTTGAGATTCCCCGAAGCGCAGCGCCGACGATCGTGTTCCCGGAGACAGAGCCCTTGGCGATACTTATGCCAAAAAATGAGCCGGGCATCAGATTGCCGCTCACTGAGGCAGTCGCTCCGGGGCCTATCTGAATTCCCGACAGAGCGGCGTAGGCTGTTAGGTAGTTCCCCTTAATCGTCGCAGTGAGTTCGGAGGACTTGGCGTTGGTTTCCGCTTCGATTCCGGTATTGTCGAAACCTTGCAGATTGCTGTTTTCCAGGGTCACGGTCGGTTTCGCGCTTCCGCCTTCCAACCAGACTCCGATACCGTTGTGGGCCCCGGACTGATTCTGGGTCGTAAGGTGATTCATGGTGCCGGCAGAGTTCAGGTAAAAGACACCAACGACGTAGTCGGATTGTGGGACGCTGTTGTTCGTTCCGTCGACGGTCAGATTGCTCAGATTGACCTCACCGGAGGCAATCCCGACTAGCACCTGCGCAAACACGATATTGCCAAATCCATCGATTTGCCCGCGGCTAAGCCCACCCGGAGGCACGGCGATCGTGGCCCCTGCCGAACCGCCGTCCGAAATTCCTTCCAGCGTCACCGGAATATCAATTACGAGTTGCTCGGGGTAGGCGCCCGGACAAACCTCGACCACGTCGGGTGCCGGGGTGGCGGCCAGCGCGGCGCTGATGCTCTGAAATGTGCTCGAAAGCGGAAAGGTTGGTTTGCAACTGCCTACCACATACGTCACCGTAGCCGATGCCTGCGCCACTAACGCCAACAGAACCAATAGAGATTTAATGCGCGCCATAGCTTTATCCTCCGTTCTATACATCGAATGCAAACCAGACGAGTTCCCCAAATCAGCAGGTGCCGCTGGGGTTGATCTGGCCGACGTTGTAATACGTGTTGGTCGAAACCGTTCCGCTGGG
Source organism: Candidatus Sulfotelmatobacter sp. (assembly GCA_049584315.1). Taxonomy (GTDB): domain Bacteria; phylum Acidobacteriota; class Terriglobia; order Terriglobales; family Acidobacteriaceae; genus Sulfotelmatobacter. The sequence goes on from JBAUXO010000332.1 coordinate 3,238, forward strand.
AACGCCGAACAGTCCAAGCGTCGCGTCCAGAATCGTGTTGCCGTGCACATTCTTGGCGGCAGTGCAGTTAAAGTAAATTCCAATGCCGGACTGAGCTACCGTGTTGCCCGTTACCGTCGCAGCGGCTGAGTTGGCATAGATGCCGATCCCAACTCCAGTATTGCAAAAAAGTCCGCAGCCGATTGCGTTATAGATCGTGTTGGAGCTCACCGACACGCCATTGTTCTCAATATCGACTCCGACCGGCGCACTGACAACGGTATTCTCTGACACCGAGCCTTTGCCGCCGTTAATCAGCACTCCTTTGAAGCCACCGCTAATCAAATTGCCGGTTACGGAGGCAGTTTGTCCCGCGCCGAGATCAATTCCGCTGGGAATTTGGCTGAAAACAAAGTTAGTCGCCAGATCGTTGCCCTCGAGGGTCACACTAAGTTCCGAACTGCTGGAATTGGTCTCCGCATAGATTCCGGCATAGTCGAAATCTTGCAGGTCGTTGTTCTCTACGGTGACCAATGGCTTGTGGCTGCCTCCTTCTGCCCAGATTGCCACACCGCTCCCCCCGTTCCCGTTCTGATTCTGCACGGTGAGGTCTTTTACCGTGCCGGAAGAGTTCTGGTAAAAGACTCCAACAATGTAGGTGTCGGTACTGGTAACGTTGTTGCCAGTCGCGTCAATCGTCAGATTGCTGATGTTGACCTCGCCGGTGACATTCTGGACCACGATTTGCGCTGCCAAAAAGTCGCCCAGGTCATCGCCGGCGTCGATGAACAGCCCTCCCGATGGCACGGTGATGATGGCCCGATCCGCGTTGCTGGCGGAAACTCCTTCCACGGTCATCGGCTTATAGATCCCGACCACCTCGGCGTAGGTGCCGGGACAGACCTCGACCACATTGGGTGCCGGGGTGGCGTTCACAGCATCGTTGATGTTTTGGAACGTGCTTGAAGGTGGGAAGTTTGGTTTGCAACTGCCCACTACGTAAGTAACCGTAGCCGGTTCTACATCTGTGGCCGTCACCGGATTGAACCCTTTAGGCGGCTCGGCATAGCTGGGGATACCGAGGATATTGGTGGACACCGTGGCGGCTGAAGGGCGGATTGCGCGCACGGCGTCACTCTGTGCCTTGGCCAATGTGCTGAGACTAAGCAGCAGGCTCCCCATGATTACCAGGACTGCCGACTTTGCGAATTGGCTTTGTGATTGCATTTGTCCACCTCCATATTCAGATTTTGAGATCGGTCGTTTGACTTGCCCCCCTTGTCTCTAACAGCGCAAAATCGCGGCGGATTTGATCATCGGCTGATCGGAAATCCAGAATTGTTCTTGGGGGAAGTTTGTCCCAATTCTGCCCTCTAATCATGAAATCGGAAACGGCGGGTAAAAGCCGACAGCTGAGGACAGAATTCCTTTTTGTGGCTGCGGGCGGAGCCAGCAATCAGCTCAAGCGGTCATCCGTGTTATGCGTAGTTTCTGGACAGGAAGATAGGCCAACCCGATCAGGGAAAGAGACTTGCAAGTAGAGGGTCGGTCTGATCAGACTGACCCTCTACCAACTTGCACGATGCCCTGAAAGTCAGTTGACGAAAAATCTTAGTACCCTATCGACAAGTGTGCCGGCGCGGAACATTTGGGGTGGGCCCAAGTGCATCACGCCGGCGCACTTGCGATAGGGGGATTTGTACGAAGCCGCTGACGCGGCGGACGCGGTGGA
>JBAUXO010000333.1:0-52675 GCA_049584315.1 Candidatus Sulfotelmatobacter sp.
GACCAGCGAATCGGGCATGAGGAGCTCCAGGCAATCATATAAGCAATCATCTGTAAGTATCACATACTGTAAGACAGAGGCCACAAAAAAAGAAACCGCCAGATCCTCACTTCTACGTCGCGCACCCGGACCTTCAACCACGGAGGGCACAGAAATCACGGGCGAACCACGGAATCCGGAATCCCGCCGCGCCCCGAGTTGGAGTTTTTATCTTCCGAATTGCACCGTGACATGCGCGCCTGCAGCTACATGGCTTCCAGCCGGGGGAGATTGTTGTCGCGCCACCCCGCTGCCTACGGCTTCCAATTCGAGACCGGTATCTTGGGCAGCCTCTACGGCTCCGCGCACCGTTTTTCCCACGAAGGATGGCACTTCGATTCCGCCCTGCTCGACATCCAAGACCACGGTTCCGATGGTGGGCGCTCCCGCTAGACCTGTAGCGGCATCGGCGGCGCTCGGACTCCTGGCTTGCTGAGGTTGGCTTCGAGAAGCAGCCACCGGCTCACTTTGTCTGACCGCGGCCTGTACGATTTTTCCGTCGCTGTCGGCAGTCGCGGGGGCGGGCGCCTGCGCGACACCTGCCTTGCCGGCCGTCTCGTCGGACGAAGCTTGGTTGATTTCGGCCGTCTCCAACGGCTCGCCCGGGTGATCCGGAGTGCCCTCTTCCAAGTCTTTGTCCTTCATCTTCGCTTGCGCCAGCAGCAGCTGATGATTGGGGGCGAGGGGCAGATCGTGCGGCGTGTGCAGATACTCGAGCACCTGCTGTGCCACTCGCTTAAACACGGGAGCTGACACTTGGCCACCCTGGTGCAGTCCCACGGCGGAATCCAGTATCACCGCGACCACGATCTGCGGATTGTTCAAGGGCGCGAATCCCGCAAATGACCCGATATACTTCGTCTTCGAATACGCGCCGGTCGCGGGATCCACTTTCTGCGCTGTCCCCGTCTTGCCTGCCGAGGTGTAGCCTTCCAGAATCGCCTTGCGTCCGGTGCCCTCGAGCACGACTTTCTGCATCATCGACCGCATCTCGGCCGCGGTGAAACTGGAAATCACCCGACGCGAACTTCCGGGATGGAAGGCCACGGTCTGAGGCGTGCCCTGCGGCTCAACTTTTCCCGCAACGATGCGCGGCGCTACCCAGACACCGTCGTTGGCAAAAGTGGAGATCAGTCCAGTTAGCTGAAGTGGCGAAATCCCAATCTCCTGGCCCATCGAGATTGCCGCGATCGAAACCTTCGACCAGCGGCTCACCGGCTTGGTCAGTCCGCGTGTCTCGCCCGGCAACTCAATCCCTGTCTGCTGTCCGAAGCCGTAGGCGCGAATGTATCTGTAGAAGCGGTCTTCGCCAAGGCGCAGGGCAATTTTGATGGCACCTACATCGCTCGATTCCGCCAGCACTCCCCATACCGGCAACAGGCCATGCGGCTTCGAGTCGCGGATGCGCATGCCGTTGTAGACGATCGATCCCATCTGGCAGTCGAAGATTTCGTTGGGATTCGTGAGCTTCTCTTCGAGCGCCGCCGAAATCGTGACCAGCTTGAAGGTCGAGCCTGGCTCGTACACATAACTCACGGCGCGATTGGTGAGCGCGGCGGGCGTGATCTGCTTGCGGAGATTGGGATTGAACGTGGGCCGGTTTGCCAGCGCCAGAATTTCCCCGGTGTGCGGATTCTCCACGATGACCGTGCCGGCGATCGCCTGCGTGTCATGAATCGCCTGATCCAGTTCCTTTTCGGCGATGTATTGAATGTTCTTGTCGATGGTCAGGACGAGGTTATCGCCCGCCTCCGGCTGCTTCTCGACGTCGGAAAACCACCGCCGGCGGGCATCGACCGAGATGAACATCTGCCCGGCGCGACCGCGCAGTTCATCGTCGAACTCGTGCTCGATGCCGCTCTGGCCGGAATCTTCCATACCGACAGTGCCAATCACTTGGGCTGCAAGATCGCGCGCGGGATAAAATCGCTTCGGCTCTTTTTGGAAATGGATGCCTTGGAGGTTGAGTGACTGGATGCGCTCGATGGTCTCGTCATCGGCCTTGCGCGCCACCCAGCAAAAAGTTTTGTGATTGCGGCAATCGGCCAGGACTACATTATGATCCTCTCCGGTAATTCGGGTGATCAGGGAAATTGCAGTGGGCAGATCTTTCACTTCAGTCGGCACCGCAAACGCCGAATCCACGAGCACGGACATGGCCAGCTCATGGCCCGCGCGGTCATAGATGACGCCCCGCTTAGGGGATAGCGGAATCTCACGCTGCTGTTGGTGTTCCGCCTGCTTCACAAAGCTGCCGTAGCGGAAGATCTGCAAGTAGACCAGCCGTCCGCAGATCGCCATGCACCAAAACAGAAGCATCCCGCCTAGCAGGTAGAGCCGGGAATTCTTGCCGAGGCTGGGGTTGGTCGACATGAAGGTTGCTAACTCTGGGCTGCTGAGACAAACATGGCGGCCCACCAGTCACGGGGGACCGCCAAATTAAATTCGCCTGGGGACAGCCGCGTTCAGCGGTCCATGCCAGGCAGAGCTCGGCGTATGCCGCCGCCTACCGCCCGGCCAGCATAATTGCAGGCTCGGCTCTTGCCATTACCGGCGCGCTTGAATCCGCTGCTGCGCTATCCATACGCATCACCTGTCCCGGCTCGAGCGGAACCAGTCCCATGCGGCGCGCCATCACGTCGATTCTTTCCGGATCGCGCAGGCTGGCGTCTTCCAGGCGCAGGGCGCGGTTCATCTCCGTGAGATTGCCGAGTTCGCGCTTCGCCGATTCGATCTGATAGCCATATTCAATGGCGCGGAAATGCTGCCAGGCATAAGTAAACACCAGCATGAACAGGACCGCGAGCGCCGTGCCAAACTGCTTCATCTCGCGATTGTGGCCGGGGTCTTCCAGCTTCACCAGCCGCGAATTATCGATCGCCTTGGCGAAGTAGATTTCCGGCGTCCCCGTGAAAAACGTGTTTCTTCGTGCCGCCGGAACCGCGCTCCGAATTGCCGCCGCCATTGCCATCATGCCGCTCCTGCGAAAACAGATTCCCGCTGCATCCCACTCAGCAATTCGAACAATCGCCGCAGTTCCGTTTCCTCGGTGAGCCGCTTCTGTTGAACCCTCTGTTCCGCGCACTCCACCTTGGCCATCAGATCCTTAATCAATGTTCCCGTGTACATCTGGCACCTTCCAACTCGGATTCCCACCCAGAACCTGGCTTCCGAACTGGAAGCCTTTTTATAGCGGTGGATCTTTGTCCACCTTTCTAGAACCTGAATGACCCGGCACGCCTTACAGCTATGCCGGGGACTCCGGCAGGTTTTCCGGAATCTAAACTTTTTCCGCCGCTCGCAACTTCGCGCTGCGTGCCCGCGGATTGCGATCTTGCTCTTCGTCGGATGCGGTTACCGGTTTCTTGGTCAGCACCCGGAAGTACTTGTCCTTAATACTGCCCCCGCGAAAGGCATCCTTTACGATGCGATCTTCCAGCGAGTGAAAACTGATCACCACCACGCGTCCTCCTGGCTTCAGAATCCGCGGCGCCGCTTCCAGCAGCGCCTTTAGATCGTCCAGTTCGCGGTTTACGAAGATTCGAAGAGCTTGAAAAGTGCGGGTCGCCGGATGAATTCGCCTCTCTGCCTGATTCATTGGCCGGGCCGCGGCTGATATGACGCCCGCAAGATGTGCGGCAGATCGTATCGGCCGCGACCGGACAATGGCTCTGGCGATTCTCCGCGACCTCCTTTCCTCTCCGAATTCGTAAATCACATCGGCAAGCTCGCGCTCGTCGAGGTGGTTTACCACTTGTTCGGCGGTTCGCTCCGACCGCGGGTCCATCCGCATGTCTAGCGGTCCGTCCGCCTGAAAACTGAATCCGCGCGCCGCATCGTCCAATTGCAAACTGCTCACGCCGAGGTCAGCCAGAATGCCGTCCGTAAAATTCTGGCCGATCCGCTCTCCAACTTCGGCGAAGGAGCACTGCAACAACGTGATCTTCGGCCAATCTTCGCCGCTCAACTTTGCATGCGCGATTGCCAGCGCCGCTGGATCTTTATCGAGCCCAGTCAAATGTCCCGGTGCGCCGAGGCGTTTTGCGATTTCGTAACTGTGTCCGCCCAGACCCACCGTGGCGTCGATATAAGTCCCGCCACGCCGCACATCTAAAAAGTCGATCGCTTCTTTTAAAAGAACCGGAACATGGCTCGCTTCCCTGCCACCACCATGCCCAACCCCCTGAGGGGTGTCTGTTGAACCCTCGCCCACTAGATGCCCAATTCGTCGAGCGTCTTCTCATCGTCAGGCGTGAACTTTTCTTCCTCGACCTGTTTGCGGTACGCGTCCAGGTTGCGCACGATCAAGTGCGTCAAGTTGCCGGTAACGGCAACCTCGCCTTTGATTTGGGCCGCTTCGCGCAGCAGCTGCGGAATCAGCAACCGCCCCTGCCCGTCCATTTCCACGACCTGCCCGTAATAGTTCACGCGGTCGAGAAACTTCTTCTTCGTAGGATTGAAAGTGGAGAGGCCGGCCAGCTTCTGCTCGATCCGCTCCCACTCCTCGAAGGGATACACTTGAGCAACCTTCCCATCGAGACTTGTGATGTAGTATTGCTGTCCGTACTTCTCGTCGATCACGCGCTTGAACTCGGCGGGGATTTTTAACCGTCCCTTTTCGTCGACGCGAGTTGGGTGATTGCCGCGAAACATGCCGTATGCCTGTCACGATGACTGCTACCGGGGAGGTAAAAGCGACGCAAAGTAAGGTCAAACTCAGGTGGTTCGGGCTGTTTGTCGTGCTTCTGGGTCGGTTAACCACCGGCTCCTCGTTTTCAGCTTCCCGTAACCACAACATTGAATCGTTTGACCACTCCGTACCACTTTGTACCACATCTTACCCGTAAGTCCTTGATTGTCAATAACAAACTTGAAGCTAGTTTGGTGACGAAAGTGCCGATTGGGTAAAATACGAGCACTTGTGGTTAACCAGTTATGCGACCACAAGCTGTTGCGTTTACACCTTAGATTCCTTCGCCATTCATTCGCTTCGATTTTTCTTGCACTCCGCGCCAGTCGGGCACTTCGTTGTGGAAATCAGCGCCTTTGTGAGGTAAGGCTCGGACTCGGACCATGCCACACCGACTTCAATTTGCCGAGTGGGTTCCCTCCCCCCTAGCGCAGGTGTTCGCCTTTTTCTCGAATCCGGAGAATCTGCCGCGACTCATGCCGCCGGAGAGCGAGACCCGGATCGAACGCCTGCAACTCGCTCAGCCCGCACGGTCGCCGGATCAAAACACAACTTCCACGCAACCAGTGGCTGGAGTCGGCTCGATCATCACAACATCGTTTCGACCCTTCCCGTTCTTGCCCTGGCGTCGAGAATGGATCGCCGCGATTACCGAGTTCGAATGGAATCATCACTTCGCCGACGTGCAGCAGAAGGGACCATTCCAGCAATGGCACCACCGCCACGAGTTCATGCCGGAGGCACGCGAGGACCTGATGGGCACGCTCGTCCGTGACCTGATCGAGTATGAGGTGGGTTTCGGACCGCTGGGGTCGCTGGCCAACTCGCTCTTCATCGCACGCCAGATGCGCCACACCTTCGCCGAGCGGCAAAAAACACTTGCTCAGCTTCTCGCCTGATGGATGGGTGCGTTTAGTAGACTGCGTTCCCTGCCCGGCTGGTGCGCATCTGTCCCGCCTCCACGGAGATGGAGTAGGCCTCGCCGCCCTCGCCAGTCCACTCTCGAATGTCGAAGGCAGCTCCGCTGGGCGCGTGATAGACAGCCACGTTGCGCAAGCTCAGTGGCTTTCCCGGCTGGCACACTTCGGGTTCGGCGGCGAGTCGCAAAAAATAGGCGCCCATGCCACTGCCCACCACTTTCGCTCGACCATTCACCTCCACCAGCACTGCCGATTTTTCGTCGACAGCAATTTCGCGCGGAGTCTTCGACCAGCCATCCGCCGCAATCCTTGCCAGAAATCCCAGGCCTCTTCCCCCGCGATCGCGTTTGGCGAAGTGACTATCGGTGAGAATGTCTTCGAGTCCCGGAACTTTCAGAAAATCTCGTACCAGCGTCACCCGCTTGATGTAGGGATTGTCGAGAACCTCGCGCGAGGTAAGATCGGCATCGTTCGGCTTGTCCTCCGAACTGCCGTAAACGAACTGCCCGAGAATCGCTAATCCCGCGCTGCTTCCTCCGATCGGCTTGCCCGCCAGCACGTGCGTGTTGATGGCCTCGTCCACCGCAGTTCCCTTCCAGAAGTTGACGTAGCGCGACTGATCGCCACCGGCAATAAAAATGACCGTCGCGAGTCGGATGATCTTCGCCACTTTCGGCTCCTCCGCCGCCTTGCGATTAGGAATAATGAGGGTCGCGACGGAATTCATCTGGCACACTTTATTCACATACTTGTTGTAGTCGTCCTTTCCCGCCGCACGCAGAATGAGAAAGTCGCCGTTGTGGCCTTTTCCGCACAGCCAGCGAAAGGCCTCGTCAAGATCGGCGCCGCCGCCCATCATGGCAATCCCCGGCTCGGCGCGAGTCTGCGCATCCAGTTCGCTGCCCAGGCGCTTGTATTTATAGGACGGGGAGCGGCCAATCGCGAAGGCACCGCCACAGCAGACCAGACTAAGAAGCACCACGCTCACGAGTTTCATAACCCGACGAATATACCGCAGGCACCGGCGCCGTGGGAAAGCTGGTCCATAGGAGAACCATAGCGATGGCCATTGCTCAATTGACTGCTGGCGCTTGCCCCGGGTGTTACACTGCGTCCGTTTACTCAGCGACCACTTAAGGAGAAACCTATGAACTTGAATCGCGGCAGAATCTGGCTGGGCGGGTTGGCGGGAGGCTTGGTCTGGCTACTGTGGAGTTTCCTCGTGGGTCACTTCGTCATTACCGACGCGCGCTATACGGCAGCTCAGAATGCCGGACTGTTCCTTAAGACGCCGCGTTATCCCTTCTTCGTGGTGCAGTGGGTTGTTCTACTCTTCATTCTCTCGATCGCGGTCGCCCATCTGTATGCCTGGGCTCGCCGGGGGCTGGGACCGGGCCCCGGCGCCGCGCTGAAGGTCGGCTTTCTGGCTGGCTTTTTGGCCGGCTTCCCGGGAAATTTCGCCCAAGCCACCTGGTTCGCCGGGGACCGTGTGCTTCCCTTTGGCTGGATGATCGAAATGTGGCTGGGCGCCATTTTGGCCGCGTTGGTCGCGGGCTGGATTTACAAAGATTGAGAGCCAGAGCGGCAACGGCACGCGGCGGCTTTCTCTTGCCGCGAGTGCTCACTTCACCGCTTCAACAAAGACGGCCGTGCCATAGGCGAGCACTTCGGTGACGCCCTGCATCACCTCGGTTGCGTCGTAGCGCGCCCCAACTACGGCGTTGCCACCCAGCTCCGCGGCATGTTGCAGCATCAGGTCAAAGGCTTCGGCGCGCGTCTTCTCGCACAGGTTGGTGAGCAGCGTGATGTTGCCCCCGACCAGCGTCTGCAATCCAGCACCGATTGTGCCGAAGATCGAGCGTGAGCGCACTACAATACCGCGCACCACTCCGAGCGTGCGGGCCACGCGGAAGCCATCCAGCTCGAACTGCGTCGTGACCATATTGTGCGCCACCATTCGTCCCCCGCCTGTGTAGCTGGTAACCATCGCGTCGTTTTCCTTTCCTAGTACCCGCTAACTATAGCGCGAATGCTACCCAGGCTGTGTAGCACAGCCCTGAGGGAGGAAGTTCTCCCGCCGCGCAGCGCTCAGGGCTGCGCCGCATTCACTCCAACGCAGCCGTGATCAAAAACTCCCGCGTCGACGCATCGTACTCCAGGCGCAGGACATTGGGCTTACAGCAGACCTGGCAGTCTTCGACGTAGCTCTGCCGGCGGCCAGCGGAGTCATCCACGGCGGTGATATTCCACTCGCCGCAGCCGGCACATTGAAAACCCGCTTCCATGAAACATTCTCTCAACCGCCGGGGAAAGACCGCGTTGCGTCGCGCCGCCGCCGAACCGGGCAGGGCTACTTCCAGGCTTCTACGAATTCGATTACTTTGACGGAACGACCTGCAAGTTGTTCGTCACCGAGAATATGCCCGGGATGGTGTTGGCGCGAAGCCCGGCCAGATTCTTATCGGAATCGTTGTCGACGACGCCTTCCAGTGCGACTCGCCCCATCTTCACAATGATACGAATCGGTTTCTGAACGCCTAAGGCATATTTCTCCAGTGACGGGTAGCCATAGATCGCGCGATACAGGCGTATGCGCAGCCCGTCATCCGTGGGCGAGGGGGGAAGCACTTCGATCTGGTTATCCACCTTCTCTACGCCCTCGATATGCTTGATCGAGTTCTCGGCGTCGGATTTGAGCGAAGGCCGCACCACCTGGCCGAGCAGCGTAACCGTACTCCCGTCCACCTTAAAGGCGATGTAATCGAACACACCAAAATACGGAAGCATCAGAAGTTCATGGCGAACCTCCCGGGTGATTCGTTCTTGCGACCGAGCTGAGGGCTGGTCGCGATCCTGAGCGAAGCTCAAGGTCGCGAGCGCTAACAAAGTAACCGTGACCACTGCCAACTTATGCTTCATAGCTGTCTCTCCTTGCTGAAAAGCCCCCGAGATTGGCCTCGTTTACTGCACGTCGTCCGGTGCGGAGGTCGATGCGGGGTGGAAACTTTTGCTTGCCGCGAGGGCTGCATCGGTGTTATTCCTGACTCGCTCTTGGATGCAGGTCCACCTCCGGAGGACTTTGCCTCGAGAAGATTTTTTGGCGGCAAAGGAATCATGCAGTTGACCCTGGGGTCTTCGATTGTCTGAACCTATCGCCGGCCACGGCTCGCCAAACCGGACTTCATTTATCTCTCCGGGCGTATCGATCTCCGAAGCCGAAGATCCCAACCGGCTCAAGCGCGTGCTGGGCTTCCGCGACCTGGTTTTGTTTTATGTGGTAACCGGCATCAGCCTGCGCTGGATTGCCACCGCCGCGGCCGCGGGTCCCAGTTCCATCGTCATCTGGATCGGCGCCTGGTTCTGCTTCTACACGCCCCTGGCACTTTCTGTGCTGGAACTCTCCTCCCGCTATCCCAGCGAGGGCGGACTCTATCTCTGGAGCAAGCGCGCCTTCGGAGACTTCTCCGGCTTCATGTCGGCCTGGACTTATTGGACCAGCAACCTTCCCTACTTCCCGGCCGTCCTCTACTTCGCCGCCAGCAACATCCTGTTCATGCGGCAGGCCGCATGGGCGCATCTCTCGAACAACGCTACTTTCTACATCGTTTTTTCTGTGCTCACGCTAAGCGTTGCCACGCTGATGAATATGGTCGGCCTCGACGTCGGCAAGTGGCTGCATAACATGGGCGCACTCGCCATGTGGATCCCCGTGGGTATCGTCATCGTGATGGGATTGATCGCCTGGCATCGCTACGGTTCGGCCACGTCGTTCACCTTACGCACGATGACGCCGAGCGTGCATTTCAACGACATCATTTTCTGGTCGGTGCTGACCTTTGCCTTCGGCGGGTGCGAAACTGCCTCCTTTATGGGAGAGGAAATCAAGGATCCCCGCCGCTCCATTCCCTTCGCTTTGTTGTTCGGCGGCATCACGGTGACGCTGTGCTACATCCTGGGGACGGCTTGTGTGTTGCTGGCGTTGCCCTCAAGCGAAGTCAACAGCCTGCAGGGGCTGGTGCAGGCCATCTCAAAAACTGCCGGACGGGTGGGCTTTCCCGGCGTGTTACCGGTCGCCGCCTTCCTGATCGCTCTCAGCAACATCGGGGCCGCTGGCGCCTACCTCGCCGCCGTCGCTCGTCTACCGTTCGTCGCGGGAATTGATCGCTTCCTGCCGCCGGTATTTGGTGCGCTGCACCCTCGCTGGAAGACTCCGTGGGTCGCATTGCTGACGCAGTTCGTACTCGGCGTCGTTTTCATTTTCCTCGGCCAGGCGGGAACCAGCGTCAAAGGCGCGTACGACGTGTTGGTCAGCATGGGCGTGATCGCATACTTCATTCCCTACCTTTATTTATTCGCAGCCATGATCAAGCTGCAGCGCGACCCTGGCGGGCCGGATGTGATCCGCGTTCCGGGAGGAAGCGTGATGGCGAAGCTGGTGGCGACTCTTGGATTCCTCACCACTGCGTTGACCATCATTCTGTCGTTGCTTCCGCAGCCGGACGAGCCCAATAAGCCGCTGGCGCTGCTAAAAATCGTCGGGGGAACGGGAGCGCTAGTGCTGGTGGGGGTGGGGATTTATGTTGCAGGAAGGCGGCGGGCGCGCACTGCAGGACAACGCTGAACCGAAAAATGAATGACCACCATTCCGCCGCACAGCAGTTACGCGGCGTCTTTTCCTGAATCGCCGTACAGCTCAGCTTCGGAAACCACAGCGTCGGTCGAACCTCCCCTTTCCGCTCTGGCCGAAGCGCCGAACATCGGACCTCGCGCCCGCTCCACCGGCGCGAAGCTCATGAATCCAATCCGCGGAACAATGTCGTCATAGATGGCCTCCATTCCCCCGCGCCGGAGGTAGGTTTCGTGCCAGAATCCCGTGCCTCCCGAATCCTTGAGGAACTGCTGCCACCATTGCCGGTGGGGATCGGAACGCGTCCACCTCAGCAGCGAATCGAGGTCGCGCCAGTATTGCCGCATGCCGGCATGCATCGGGAACAGCGAAAAAATGAAATTCTCGTGGCGCAGGAGTCCATCTGGTTGCGCCCGTACGGAGGACGATATCTTCGGTCCGAATCCAAACAGGGTCTTGATTCCGTAGATGCGATTCACTCGCATTCCAAGGTAAATCACGACCAGGTCGGGATACTTCGAGAGATCAACGGTTTGACGTTCGACCCGCGTCGTCATATCTACACCCCGCTGGCTCAACCCTACACCGGTGTGGCCGTCTTCCGCGCCGGATTAAAGAACGGCAGTGCCGTCACCTGCACGTTCGTCTTCAACCGTATGGCCTCGATCGTGATCTCCATCTGCAACCGCGTCCCCAGCTTGGAATGCTCGGTCTCCACGCTGGCCAACGCGATCATTTTCTTCAGGATCGGCGACCAACTCGTAGTCGTCGCCTTGCCGACTTGCTTCTCTCCTGAATACAGCGGTACGGCCACCCGCGAGGCCTGGCTGGGCGCGGCGGGCGTGAGGCCGTAGCGTTCATAGAGAGCCTCAACATCGGTCCAATCCACCTCCACGCCGACCAGTTGCCGGGGCACGCCATTTTTCGAGTCCTGCTCCAGCGCCCGCTTGCCGATGAAGTTTTCTTTCTCCAGATGCACCATCTTGGCGAAGCCCAGTTCGTAGGGTGAATATCGCTGCCAGGGAATCAGCGCCTTCTTCGAACTCGTATAATCCACTTCAATCAAAAGTAATCCCGCTTCCACACGGGCCACATCCAGCGCCAGCATGCCTGCCGCATGGAGATCAAAGTGCTTGCCCCTTTCGGCTAACGCATCCCAGACTCGTACCGCATCATTGGCTTCTTGTAACGGAACCCAGATTTCATATCCCAGGTCGCCCGTATATCCGGTCCGCGAAATGTCCACCGTCACGCCCGCAATCTTGCCGGGGGTCACGCGGAAATATTTCAAATTCGTAATGTCCGCTTCGGCCACGCACTGCAGCAACTTCGCCGAAGTCGGCCCCTGCAGCGCCAGAGCCGCAACTTTCTCGGAGATGTCTTCGACCTGCACGCCCATGTTCAGGCCGTTTTGCCGGAACCAGCGCAGGCTCGGATCGGCGGCCGTCCAGCGATAAACATTTTCCTCCAAGCGCGAAATCGTTCCGTCGTCGATGACCTTGCCCTCTTCGTCGCACCAGCAGCAGTAGATCACCTGCCCCGCCTTCACCTTGTTGATGTCGCGCGTAATCACGCGGTTCACCAGCCGGGTTGCGTCTTTGCCGGTGATCAGATACTTGTAGAGCGGCGAGATATCAATCAGCGCGGCGGCATTGCGGATGGCGTTGTACTCGTGTTCATGATGCACTTCATACACGCTGACCGTGTAGTATCCCGACCACTCGCGATAATTCAGGCTGTGGCAGAGCGGAAAGGTTCTCTCGTGAAATGCGGTTCCAATGGGCAAGCGAGTAGCCTCGAAAAAAAATTGGCTCGAAGCCGGATTATATGCACCCGGGCGTTCCTGCGGCAACTCCGGCATTCGTGACTTCCAGTCACGACCTGCGCAAATCTGGGTCCGTAGCAAATCTATGTCCGTAGCAAATCTGTCCGTAGCAAATCTGCAGACAAAATCGCCCGTTCCCGATAGAATGGCGCTTCGTCTTCAGCCATGCGCTCCATCATGCCGAAATTATCGAGTGTTCTCCGCAGCTGGAGCGTCCTGCCCAGCGGGCTCTGATACACCCTGTCCAGACCATTCCTGCGCGAGTATTATTGCGTTTTCCAAAAGCCAGCGAACGGCTAGAGGCTAGGAGCTTATGGCTACTTCATACGATGTCATCGTGATCGGCGGCGGCCATAACGGCCTGGTCAACGCCGCCTACCTGGCGCGCGCTGGAAAGAAAGTGCTGGTGCTCGAACGTCGCCACATCCTCGGCGGCGCTGCCTGCACCGAAGAAGTCTTTCCTGGCTTTAAATTTTCCGTCTGCTCCTACGTGGTCTCGCTGCTGCGGCCGGAGATCATTCGCGATCTCGATCTTCCGCGGCATGGCCTCGAGATTCTTCCGCTGGATGGCACGTTTACGCCCCTACCCAGCGGCGATTACCTGTGGCGCGTGAATGACCACGGCAAGACTCACCGCGAAATCGCACGTCACTCCCGCGTCGACGCCGAAGCCTATGACGAATTCGGCAAGGCCATGCAGGCGATGTGCCGCTTCGTGAAGCCGATTCTCAGCATGGTGCCGCCCGATCCCAATACGCTCAATCCCCGCGAATTGATGAAGCTGCTGTTCATCGGACGCCGTTTTCAGGGCATGTCGAGCTACGACAAGTACAACCAGGTCCAGCTCATGACCATGAGCGCGATTGATTTTCTCGATCAATGGTTCGAGACCGACGTGCTCAAGGCGACGATGTCGGCCTCGGGCATCATCGGCACGTTCCTCGGCGTGCGCTCGCCCGGAACCGCTTATGTTTTGCTCCATCACTACATGGGAGAAATCGACGGGGCATTCCGCGCCTGGGGCTTTGCGCGTGGCGGCACGGGAGCAATCTCGAACGCCATCGGCGACGCGGCCCGCGAAGCCGGCGTCGAGATCCGCACGCAGTCAGCCATCGCGAAAATCATCGTGAAAGATGGCAGGGCCAGGGGAGTAGTTCTTTCCAATGGCGATGAAATCTACGCCGAGACAATTTCTTCGAGCGTCGATCCGCGACTCACTTTCAACAAGTTCATCGAGGCTGAGCATCTTCCCCCCGATTTTCTCGAAGATATCAACCGCTTCAAGTATCGCGGCTCCTCCGGGAAGGTAAACCTAGCGTTGGACGCTCTGCCAAACTTCAAGGCCATTCCCGGACCCGGCGCACATTTGCGCGGTGCAATTTCGATTTCGCCGTCGGTGGAATACATGGAGCGCGCCTACGACGATGCCAAGTACGGGAATTTTTCTCGCAAGCCGTATATCGACATGGTGATTCCATCGCTCACCGATCCTTCCGTCGCGCCGCCGGGCAAGCACGTTCTCTCCTGCTTCGTGCAGTACGCGCCCTACAAGCTGCGCCCCGGCTTGAATTGGGATGATCAGAAAGAAGCCTTCGGAGATACCGTCGTCAACACCATCGCAGAGTACGCGCCCAACATCAAAGACATTATCCGCGACCGGCAAGTCATCACTCCGCTCGATCTCGAGCGCGAGTGGGGATTGAGCGAAGGCAACATCTTCCAGGGCGAGCTTTCTCTGGAGCAGCTTTTCTTCCTGCGTCCCGCGCCCGGCTACGCGCGCTTCCGTACGCCCATCCAGAGTCTCTACATGTGCGGTTCGGCCACGCATCCCGGCGGCGGCATCATGGGCGCACCCGGGCGACTGGCGGCTCTTGAAATTCTTAAAGACATCAAGGGAGTGGCCTAACCATGCCTGAGAACAACTCCGCTGGGCGCGACCTCGTCATCATCGGCGGTGGCCACAACGGGTTGGTCACCGCCTTCTACCTGGCTAAGGCGGGATTCAAGCCGCTCGTACTCGAACGTCGGCCGCAGGTCGGCGGCGCCGCGATCACCGATGAATTTCATCCTGGCTTCCGTTGCTCGACGCTTTCCCACTCCTCCGGCCCGCTTCGTCCTGACATCGTTCGCGGCATGCAACTCGAGAAGCACGGGCTTAGGGTCATCACGCCGGAAACTTGTGTCACGGCGCTTTCGCCCGACGGACGCGCCCTTTCGCTTTACCAGGACGAAAACAAATCGGCACAGGCGATCGCCGCCTTCTCGCAAAAAGATGCGGCGAAATATCCCGAGTTCGAAAAATCGCTCGCGAAGATCAGCAAGGTAATCGCGGAAGCGCTCGCCACCACCCCGCCCGACATCGACCATCCCAGCGGCGGCGATCTGTGGAGCATGCTCAAGACCGGACGCGCTCTGCGCAATCTCGGCAAACGGGATATGTACCGCGTGTTGCGATGGGGGCCGATGGCGGTGGCCGATCTGGTGGCGGAATATTTTGAGACCGAGTTGTTACGCGCGGTGGTGGCAGCTCGCGGAATCTTCGGAGCGTTTCTCGGACCGTGGTCGGCCGGCAGCAGCCTGCAACTGTTGATCCGCGCCGCCGGAGATGCTCATCCCGCGGGCTCGACCTGCTTCGCCGCTGGCGGAATGGGTTCGCTGACCCAAGCCATGGCCTCTGCCGCGAAGGCCGCCGGCGTCGAAATTCGCACCCGAGCGGAAGTCATCGAGATTCGCGTCAAGGATGGCGCAGCGAGCGGTGTGCTGCTCGCGACCGGCGAAGAAATCAGCGCCACAGCAGTGGTCTCGAATGCGGATCCGAAACGAACTCTGCTCAAGCTAACCGACCCTACTCATCTTTCTCCCGACTTCGTCCAAAAACTTCAGCACTATCGCGGCAACGGCACGGTCGCGAAGGTCAACCTGGCGCTCTCCGCCTTGCCGACTTTCACGGCTCTGAAAAACGGAGAAGCTGGCGCGCTTAAGGGACGCCTTCATATCGGCCACGAGATCGACTATCTCGAACGCGCCTTCGATGAATCCAAGTACGGCAACTTCTCGCGCCAGCCTTATCTCGAAGCCGCGATCCCATCGTTGACCGATCCCACGCTCGCCCCCGAGGGCAAACACGTGATGTCGATCTACATGCAATACGCGCCTTACAAATTAAAGGGCGACTGGGAGAGCCAGCGCAGTACGCTCGGTCAAACCGTGGTGCAGACTCTCGCGCAGTACGCGCCCAACCTGCCGGAACTGATCCTGACCCACCAGATCATTACTCCCCTGGATCTGGAAGAGGTCTATGGCCTAACCGGTGGCCAGATCTTTCATGGCGATCTTGCGCTCGACCAGTTCTTCACCATGCGTCCGCTGCTCGACTGGGCACGCTATCGCACGCCGATCGAGAACCTTTATCTTTGCGGCAGCGGCACCCATCCCGGCGCAGGCTTGACTGGAGGCTCGGGGGCCAACGCTGCGCGCGAGATCTTGAAAGCGCTCAAGAGGTGATGGGATCGTCGGCATAAACTTCGAAGGAACAACCTCCCGGTATGATTGGCAGGAAGAAAACGAAATCAAGCAAGCGCGGTCCGGCGGGAAAACCCAAGACCGGCGCCCAACTGGTGGACGAGTATCTTCGAGGAATCACCGAGCCCGCGCGCACGACCTTGAAGAAGGTTCGCGCGATCATTCGGTCGGTTGCACCGGCGGATGCGACCGAGGGCATCAGCTATGGCATCCCCATGTTCAAGTACAAAGGAATGCTCGCAAGTTTTGCCGCTTTCTCCGACCATTGCAGTCTGTTTCCGGGCGCCGGGCCGACCGTCAAGTTCAAGAACGAACTGAAGAACTTCGAAACCTCGAAAGGCACGATCCGTTTCGCTCTGGACAAGCCTTTGCCGGCCGCTCTTGTGGAAAAGATGGTGAAGGCGCGGATCGCTGAGAACGAACGAAAAAAAGGCCGCTGAGCGCGCCGCTTTTCAGATCATGAAGAACTCCGCCATCCTCCTCGTCTCTTGTCCCGACGCCAAAGGGGAAGTCGCTAGGATCGCCGACTTCGTCTACCGTCACGGGGGCAATATCCTGCACGCCGATGAACACGCTGACGAGGAATCCGGTCTTTTTCTCATGCGCGTCGAATTCGATCCCCAAGACTTCGACATCGATCTGACCGAGAAAGGCCTCGCCGACTTCGCCAAACACTTTTCTCCCATCGCTGAGAGCTTCCAGATGACCTGGCGCCTGGCGCAGTCCTCGTATCGCCCGCGCATGATCATTCTGGTCTCGAAGTACGATCACTGCCTGGTCGATCTCCTCTACCGTCACCAGAGCTCCGAACTCGCCTGCGACATTCCGCTTATCATCTCCAATCACGCTGATAACCAGCCCATCGCCGACTTCTACAAGATTCCTTACACCGTCATCGCAATCACAAAAGACAACAAGCAGCAGGCGGAAGAACAAATCGCGTCTTTAATCGAAGAGCAAGAAGCTGACTTCATGGTCCTCGCCCGCTACATGCAGATTCTGTCGAACGATTTCGTCAAGCGCTATCCGCAACGCATCATCAACATTCATCACTCATTTCTGCCCGCCTTCATCGGTGCACGCCCGTACCATCAGGCTTTCGAGCGCGGCGTCAAGCTGATCGGCGCAACCAGCCATTACGTCACCGAAGTTCTTGACGACGGTCCCATCATCGAGCAGGATGTCGTCCGCGTCTCCCACCGCGACACGGTCGAAGATCTCATCCGCAAAGGCCGCGACCTGGAGAAGGTAGTTCTCTCCCGCGCCGTCCGCTGGCACGTCGAAAACCGAGTCCTTCTCTATGGCAATAAGACCGTGGTTTTCTGACCACACCTTCTGAAGGGCCGATTCTCGCGCGGAAGTGCATGGCCCTCCGGAAAACCGCCATGGGCAGGGTAACAGTGTCGCTCCGCTAGTAACTTGCGGTACCCAGTGACTATCGTCTTTACTTAAACAGCAGTTAAGAATCCCTCAACAGACGGGGAGAATCTCGCTCGCGGAGCTTTTCTTGGCCGAGGATCTTAAATTTGAGTTAGCTATCCTGGCAACCGTCCAGGGGTTCTACCAGAAACTGCTCAAAGACTTGCTGGGTAGCGAGGTCCCCATTCCCAGCGGGCTAGACGAGGCTGCTCTTCGCCACACCGACCAGGACCTGCCGGAGACTCTCTCTCGTATGTATCGCTGGCTGCATGTGCTCGATATGGCCATCAGTCCAGCCATGCTGCGGCAAGCGCTCACCCCGGAAACGGATTCCGAGGTGGCCGAAGCGCTGCTTCGTTACTATGTGCGGCGACGTGAACCCAGCGAAATCAATCGCGACAAGACTGATCTGATTTCAACTTTTCTATATCGCCATCCCCGGGTGCAGGGTCAATGGCAACAGCAGGGTTACGGTCTGGATGGCGCACTGCCGCTTTCTCCGTTCGAAATTGCCCTAATCGAGATTCTAGCCGACACCGACGTGCCCTCGCTTCCCGAAGAACACGTGCAACTGCTGCGAAACTTCGATCCTTTGCGTGAGGAGATCGCCCGCTATCGCGATTTCAACTCGCTGATGGACTCAGGAATCGTTTCGCGCGTACGCGAGCTGAAACGCTGGCTGGATTCTTCTTTCTATCATCCCGGCGTTCTCGCTACGGTGGCGGCTCACAACGCGGCGTTCGGCGCCCGCTTTGACGAGCTCTTCTCCAAGGCTCTGGTAGAAATCAAGCAATTCGCGCAAGCTCTCGACGAAATGGGGGGAAGCATTCTCAGCACGGTGGACGGGGTGGAAGTCACCGTGGAGCATGTGGCGGCAATCGAGCAGAAGGAAATGCTGCTGGCCGACTACGGCAGCGCCTTGGAAAAATTCCGGCGGGTTTCTAAATTGAAGAAGGAACTCGACCGGCGCCCGCCGATTCGCAAATCCCTGCTCGCCCCCGCTGCGAAGCGCAGTGTGTCAGCGTCCAGCGGGGCAGCCGCGGCCGCCAAGCCTGCTCGAGCCGGCGCTGCCAAAGCGCCCGCGCCCGCACAAGCTTTTCAGCCGCCGGCGATCACGGTGCAGCAAATTTCCGTCGAGGAAGGCAAGCTCAGACGCGTTGAGGAATCGATCCGAGTCTTCGTCCGGGTGGCCGATCCCAAGTACCGCCAGATCGTCCCCATGCGTTTCTTTAACTTGACTCTGACCTCGCCCGAGGCTGACGCCTACAATGCCAGCTTCCTTGAAGAGAAGAGCTTGCGCGCGGATGTGGCCCGAACCTTGATTCGTCTGGTTTCCTGCGTGGCGCGCGTCAACACCGAACTGGAAGAACTCAAACGCAGCCAGAGCATGTCCTCGGTTTGGAAACTTCATGCCGATGCGTTAGTGGTTTTGCTCGACGTGGCTAGCACAGCCGCCGAGGAAGCCGAAGGCGTTGCCAAACTCGCCGGCAACAGCGATGCCGCCGCATCTGCCAAAGCCATCCGCGAAACCGTGCAGAAGCTACGCGCCCGCTCCGATGAGGCGGTGAAGGCGTTAGCGCATCCGGGAAACTAGCTCAGTTCGAGGCTATAAACTCAACCGAAATTTCAAGGAGAAAGGACGGGCGATTCCCCTCCCGTCCTCAAGCGCCAGGAACCAATAACGAAAAGCTAGTTGATGTCGAACTGCTCCTGATGCAGCGCCGGATCGCTCTTCACGATAATGGTCCGCTTGGTGAGTTCTTCCATCTCATTCAGCAGGCGGCCATTATTGGACTTCAGTTCCTTGGCCACATCGGGATGCACGCGCAGCATCACGTCTTCGTGCTCCAGGTGCTTAGCGATCTTGCGCATTTCCACGTAGATCTCGTTCGCTACCGTGGTCAGAGATTTCACGTAGCCGGTGGATTGGCAGTAAGGACAAGGCGCGCCAATCGTGCGCTCCAGCGATTGCTTGACCCGCTTGCGAGTAATCGCGACGAGTCCGAAATCATTGAACTGCAGCACTTTTGACGGCGCGCGATCGTGCCGTAGTTCCTCTTCGAGAGCCTGCATTACGCGCTGGCGATTGCGGCGCTCATCCATGTCGATGAAGTCGATGATGATGATTCCGCCCAGATCGCGCAACCGAATCTGCCGCACAATCTCCTTGATCGCGTCCACGTTGGTTTTGACGATCGTATCTTCCAGCCGCGACGTCTTGCCGACATACTTGCCGGTATTAATGTCGATGGCCACCAGCGCCTCGGTCTGGTTGATCACGATGTATCCACCGCTCTTCAACCACACCTTCGATTTGAGCGCTTTGTTCATCTCCTCGGCCAGGCCGAATTGCTCGAACAGCGGCGTCTCCTTGGTATAGAGCTTCACGCGCTTAACCAATCCCGGCTGGAAGCGGTTGAAGAAACGCAGAATGCGTTCATACTCGGGTTCCGTATCCACCCAGATCACGGAGAAGTCGGAAGTGACCTGGTCGCGCAACACGCGCTCGACGACATTCAAATCGTGATAGATCAACGCCGGTGGCTTCGAGGCCTCGCCGCGGGTCTTGATGTCGTTCCACAAGCCCTTCAGGAAGCGGATGTCCGCCCGTAATTCTTCCTCGCTTGCACTCTGCGCCGCGGTGCGCACGATGAAGCCGCCATGGCCATTGTCGCGCTCACTCATCACGATGCGCTTCAACCGCTGCCGCTCCTCATCCGATGCGATCTTGCGCGAAACTCCCGTGTGGTTCACGGTCGGCATGTACACCAGGAAGCGTCCCGGCAGCGCAATGTGACTGGTGATGCGCGCGCCCTTTTTGCCGATGGGCTCTTTGGCAATCTGCACCAGAATTTCCTGGCCTTCTTTCAACAGGTCGCTGATCTTCGGAACTTCATGCGACTCGCGCCGCGGGAAGCGACGCCCACCCCCCCGACGCCCACCCCCCCGGCGCTCGTAACCCGGCCGCGGACGAGGGGCTCGCTGCGTGTACCCAGCCGTTCCAGCCGGCGCCCGGACCTCAGCGCGTGCATCTACCGCGCCAGTCCCACGGGCTTCCGCGTCGAGCAGCGCTTCCGCCTGGGCCTGCGCTTCTTCCAGTTCCAGTTCTTCCGAATCTTCCTCGCTCTCCGGCTCCGCCGGACTGCCTTCCGCGGGCGCCGCACCCGACTCCGCCAGGGAGGTCATGTGGATCTCATTGACCGTCTCACGGACGTCGGAAATCTGACGCGGCCCAGTCTCCGAACCGGGTTGAACCGCGGCTCGCGTTTCCTCTTCAAACTCCTCGTAACCCTCGTCGGAGGTTTGTTCGTAGCCGACCGTATCCACCTCTTCATCGTCGATGGTCTCTTCTTCCAGCGTGCCGGGGGCCGCGAAAGCTGGGACCTGTTCCGGCGCCGGAGCCGTGCCCCCGTCCGAACGCTCAGGGACGACGATCTTGTCGTCTTCCTGAACCACTTCCTCGACGGTCTCGGTCGCCCCGGGGGATATGGCAGCGGTAGCGCCCGCCAAATCCCGACGATAAAATTCGCGGTTCCAGTTGACTGAGGTTGCCGCCGATTCAACCGATTTTCCGGGAACGGGCTGCGCCTCGTCTCGCTTCCCAGGCTGAGGCGTGGCGGCAGCAGCGGCGAAAATCGGCTCGTCGTCGGGGAAAGTCGCCGCTATCGGCGTGTCCGCTTCGGCTGACTCAAAGCCTCGATCTTCGAGCGGGCGCGATTGCGGCGCTACCGCTGCCGGAGCCATCCCGCGATACTTAGAAATCGATTCGCCCGGAAGGATGATGGGCTGGTATCCCGCTGGCGATCCAAACTGACGTCGGCTGGGCGATTCTTGGCGAGAAATTGCCGCAGGCGCAGGCGGCGCGCTTTCTACGGCGGGCGTTGGCGAGCGCGGCTCAGGTGCCCGGTCCCGCCCATCATTTCGTCCATCGCGACGTCCGCCACGGCGACGGCGGCGTCCCCGCCAGCCTCCGCGCTCCCGCTCTTGAGAATCTCTTCCCACCGAAGTCTCGGGCGAAGCTGCCGCGATCGACGCTTGGCTTTCACCGAGGTCTTCCGGTCCAGCAAAATGCCGGCTGGATTCGCCCTGGAAATTCGGAACCTCCTCAGCTGCCTCTGAGCCTTCCCCCGCTTGCAGGGGGGAAGACGGACCCTCTTCGCTGCCCGGCTGCGAACGCATGTCCTGCACTCCGCGGCCGGCCGGCACAACGTCGGTCACATCCTCGTCGTGCTCTTCCAACTCCATAAAGTCGGAAACGTAGAGGAAGGCATCGCGCTCCAGTCCGATGTCAACAAAGGCCGACTGCATGCCAGGCAGCACGCGGGTGACACGCCCTTTGTAGATGGATCCCGCTAAGGTGTATTCATTCTCGCGCTCCAGGTAGATTTCCGCGAGCAGATCATCTTCCACCAGGCCCACTTTGGTCTCGTGGGGCGTGGAAGAAACAAACAACTCTTTATTCATGGACACTCCGGTCCCGGCCCGACTCTTTTAAGAAAGTCGGACGGGCTTCATCGGGGCGAAGCGAGGAAGAAAACGGGAGGATCGAGCGTCGCGATGCTGGCCCCGGAGGAGGGACGGCTGGGGCCTGGGAGGTTTCTCCCTGACCGAATCCGCTGCACAAGCTTGGGTATCTTCTGCACTATTCGCTTTCCTCTGCCGGGTTTGTGACCGCACTCTCTGACCGTTTCGGATCGGGGGGCCGTTTCCCTGCCAGCAGCGTTATCGCTTCAATCCTGCCCGACCTTCAACTGCTCGACTGGCCGGTGAAATGCCCCCTTTACGCGAGGGCGATCGATATTTTTGGGGCTGCGCCTAGCCAGCGCAGCAACTGCTCTCTACCGTCTTCCCACTTCCAGCTTCACGAACCCTTCAGCCGGCTCAGCCAAACTTGGTTCACCCAGCTAATTCACAAACCGGCGCATTCGAACATTCATGACCATCCCCAGCGCCAGGAACATGAACAGAACGGAAGACCCACCGTAACTCATTAGCGGTAGAGGTATTCCGGTGACCGGCATAAAACCGACCACCATGCCGACGTTTACTAGGATATGGAAGCTAAGCACAGCCACCACACCCATCACCACGAACGTGCCAGCGCGGTCGGGCGCTGTTTGCGCGTTCTGGGTCAAACGCATCAGCACTATGAAGTATAACAGCAGAACCCCGAGCGCGCCCACGAATCCATGTTCCTCGGAGAATGCCGCAAATATAAAGTCGGTTTGCGGAACCGGCAGGAAAGCACCATGTGTTTGTGAGCCTTTGCCGCCCCACAACCCTCCCGAGCCGACCGCAATCTTCGATTGCTCAACTTGGTACCCCGTCCCCTGGGGATCATTTTCCGGGTCCATAAAGCTGGTGAGCCGCTGCTTCTGGTAAGACTTTAAAACGTGCACCCGGGGCGTGAAGAACACCGCTCCCACCCCCACCGCTGCCAGCACCGCCACCAACACGCCCTGCTTCCACTGCATTCCGCCCAGAAACACTCCCATAATCGCAATGGGTACATAGGTGAGAGCGGTCCCAAGATCAGGCTGTGCCAACACCATCAGCATGGGAATACCGACAATCGCCCCAGCTTTAATGAAATCCGGCCAGGAGAGGTCGCGGTGCCGCAGATCGGCAAAATACTTGGCCACAGCCAAAATGAGGATCAGCTTCACCCACTCCGAGGGTTGGAAGTGATTGCCGCCCGGCATCTTGATCCAGCGCCGCGCCCCCAGGTACTTCTGCCCAAAGACCATTACCGACATGAGCGATGCGATTGCCGCAATGTAAAACCAGTGGATTCTATCGAGCAGAGCCTGGTAATTGACCAGACTCATCAGAAACATCATCCCCACACCGGCCACGACCCAATAAATTTGCTTGATGTGTGACCCGGCGAACTTGGTGTGCATGGTGGCGCTGCGGATCTCCATCACGCCCAGTCCACAGATCATGAGCACGAAGACCAGCAGCAGCCAGTCGAAATCGCGGAATGAAACGTAACGTGACATCGAAAATCAGCTCTCTGTTCTCGGTTCTCAGTGGTAGCGCCGGCGTCTCGCCGGCCTGTCATGAGGGCATCCCGCCCCCGCACGTTTCAGGTCCTAATTAGCCGCCACCATCCCCGGCGCGGCGGTCGACAGGACAGAAGGCTTCTTCGGCAACTTCAAGGAAAAGCTTCCGCCCTCAAGTTTGTCACTCGCGGGTGCTGTCCACAGAGCACCCATATCAACTCTGCCATCGTTCTTCATTTTCTCCGCCATCTTATTGGGCAACCGCCGCTGCTTGTCGACATAGGCCTTAAGCACCTGCGTGGCTAGGCGCGCCGCCAACCTACCGTGCTCGCCGCCTTCAAACAGAACGCAGACGATGACGTCGGGATTGCGCCGCGGCGTGAATCCGACGAACCAGCCATTCTGCGCCAGATCCTCACTGTTCTTAAAGCGTGCGCGCGTGGCCAGCGAAACAATCTGCGCCGATCCCGTTTTGCCCGCGATATCAATCCCCGGTATATGCGCCGAAGGAGCAGTGCCCTCTGGCAGTAGAACTCGCGACATCGCGTCTGTGATGAACGTCCAGCCGTTCGGATCGATGGGAACGGTCTTCGTTTCCGTTACGTGGCTGGTCTCGACGTATCCGCTGGGCAGTTCCTGCGGATCGACGACGTGCGGCACCACCAATTTGCCGCCCATCGAGATCGCCGCAACCGCGCGCATCAGTTGCACTGGTGTGAGCGCGACCGCACCCTGCCCGATGCCCACCGAAATGGTCTCCCCCGCGAACCATTTCTGCTTGAAATTCTTGATCTTCCACTCTTCCGAGGGCATCACCCCGCTCACTTCGTTGGGCAGATCAATGCCCGTCTTCTGGCCCAACCCCAACATGGTGGCGTATTTGGCAATGCGGTCGATGCCCAACTTTTCCGCCAGCGTGTAGAAGAAAACGTCGCAGGACTGATAGATGGCTTTCTCCAGAGTAACGGGACCGTGCCCGCCCTTCACCCAGCACCCGAACCGTCGTCCGTAAAACTCCGCGCCCCCCGTGCAGTTCACGTGCAGATCCTGGGCAATCCCTTCCTGCCAACCGGCGACCGACATAATGATCTTAAAAGTCGAACCTGGCGCCAGCTGCGCCTGGATCGCCTTGTTCAGCAGCGGCTTGTCGGGATCGGTAACCAGCTTGTTCCATTCGTCCCGCGACACGCGCACCGCAAAGTCATTGGGATCGAAGGTCGGCCGGCTCACCATCGCGAGGATCTCGCCGGTCCGTGGCTCCATCGCGACAATGGCGCCGTTCTTTCCCTCCAGCGCTTCCTCAGCCGCGATCTGCAAGTCAATGTCGAGCGTGAGCTTCAACTGCTTTCCGGGGACAGCTTCGGTTTCTCCGAGCAGCCCCACTTCGCGGCCGTGGCTGTTCACCAGCTCCCGCCGCGCTCCGTTCTTTCCCATCAACGCGTCGTTGTACTGCCGCTCGACGCCCGAGACTCCGACCACGTCACCCGGGCTATAGAGCTCGAATTGCGGCTGGTTCAGCATGTCATCCGTGACTTCACCTACGTATCCGATCAGGTGCGCCATGAACCCGTTGCGCGGATACAAGCGCCGGTGTGCCACGATTGTGTCCAGCTCCGGAAGCTCGTTTCGATGGGCGTCGATGAAGGCCAGTTCATCCGGCGTGATATCTTCTTTCAGAAAAATCGGCTGGTACTGCGGCATGGACGCAAAGTGCCGGATGCGCGTCCGCACTTCATCGGGATCGAGATGCAAGCCTTGCGCAATCAAGTCCGCGTCCGCGCTCAGATCGCGCGAAGAATCGCGCAAGAGCAAGGCCGAGAACGAGGGATAGTTATCGACGATGATGCGCCCTTCGCGGTCCAGAATTTTGCCGCGCGGCGCGAGGATGGGAACGTTGCGGATCCGATTCTTCTCGGCCAGCGATGAGTACAGCCCGCTCTCGATCACCTGCAGCCGCCACAATCCGTAGGCCAATACAAGAAAGATCGCCAGGATGGCATACTGCGCTGCCGTCAGGCGGATGGCGGATACTTTTTCGTCGCGACCGAACATCAGTTCTCAGTTCTCGGTTCCCAGTTCTCAGACTGCCATGCAACCAGCGGCACAGGCCGCGGCTTGGAAATTTCGCTGGTAGGTGTCTTAATTCTAGCTCTTCGAGGCAATCCTGCGCCCAGCCGAGACGTAACGTCGGTCACTACCGGCTCTTACCGGGAGCTGAGAACTGAGAACCGCTGTCAGGTTCTCTGCTTGAACTTATCCAGCAGAAAGTACAGTCCAACCCCGAGAGCGGCATTCGCCAGACCAGCTACAATTCCCCGGCTCCAACTCCAGTTCAGCGTCATGTTCACCATGCCTCTCGCCACGGTGAAATAGACGGCCGCGTGCACTAGATAGAATCCGAGCGTCACCAGAAAACGAGCGCCGGCGTTTTCCACGTCCAGCTTCGCGCCCAGCGACGATGCGCCGTACCCGACCACGGTTTTGGCGATCCCATAAATGCCAATCGGATATGGTCCCAGCATGTCCTGCGCCAGCCCAATCGCCGCTCCGGTCAGCAGCCCGGAAATCGGATTGCGCCGCGCCATGGCGAAGAAAATTGTTACCAGCAACGGCAGATCGAAGATGGAGAAGATCCGCCTCGGCAGGAACGTCTGCAAAAACAGCGCGAGCAGCGGCACGCCAATCGTCACCGGAATGCTAAATCGGTAGACCTCGATCTGTTCTCCGGATGTGTAAGTGATGGGCACGCTAGTGAGGGTCGTCTTCCGTCGCCGGCGGTTGGGGATTAGGCTGTGCGACGGGCGGCTTGGGAGGCGTGGTCACGGTCTTTGCCCCTGGCACCGCCGCGTTCGATCCCGCTGCATGAGGAGAATCGCTCTTCCTTGTGGGATCGCCGGAGGCCGGCTTCGGAGCGCTCTTGTTTGGCGCCGGGCTGGCCGCGGATTGGCCGTTTCCTGGCGCGACCTGCGCACCGCCCGTACTGACGGCTTTCGTGCTGCCTGGAGCTACAGCTGCTGGGGACGGTGGCACCGTGGCAACCGATTGTGTCGCCGGGTGCGCTGCAACCTCGGGTTTCGCGGAACTCTGAACTGGAGTAACGGGCTTCGCGCCAAGACCCGTCGCTGACGCGGGCGCGCCAACCTTGTTTCCTGGGGCGGCTGCCGCGGCCACGTCCACCGCAGGCTTGTCCGGCACCGAGGGCAATCGTTGCGCCAGAATATCGGCCGCACGAACCCGGCCCCCGGTTTCCGCTACCGGATTCTGTTCCTGTTTCTCCGTAATCACCAGCACTTCTTCGAGACGGCTCAAATCAGCTGCCGGCTTTACCGCTATGTTCAAAAACATTTCCCGCCCCGGCGTCACCTTGGTCACGGTGCCCACGGGCAATCCCTTGGGAAAGATTTGGTCACCGCCGCTGCTCAGAACCGTCTCTCCGGGCGTGACCTGCTCATCACTCATCACCCGTTCCAAAATCACTGCCCCATTCGCGGTGCCACGCAGCACCCCCTGAAGCCGCGATTTCTCGAGCATTGCACCCACTCCGCTGGTCTGATCGTTGATCATCAACACCAGCGCCGTGGAGGGATACACGCGCAGCACTTTGCCCACGATGCCGCCCGTCGTAATCACCGCCATATCCAATCCCACGCCGTCATTCGAACCCTTGTCGATGTAAATCGATCGGGAAAGATCGCTGCCACTCGATCCGATCACCTGCGCCGGCACGGTCTTGGCGATCGTCTGCTCTTTAAAGGCCAACAGACTTTGCAGCCGATGCGCCTGCTCCGCGTCTTCGCTCAGACGCACCTGCTCCAGTCGCATCTGCTCGATCTGCTCTTTGAGCTGACGGTTTTCCGCCCGCACTCCGCGCAGGTAGAAGTAGCTGCGCCAGAGATTGTTGCCGCTGTTTTGCCCCCATACCAGGAGGCGCTCGAATGGAGTAATTGTATCCACTGCCCAGATGCGGATTAGCCGGGTATTCTCCGCGTCCCCGCTGCGCTTGACCTGCATCGCCAGCCCCAGTACCTGCAGGAATAACACTCCCACCAGAATGGTCAGATTGCGGTAACGGCCGAGAACGGATTCCATAAGTCAGTGGTCAGTGGTCAGCGGCCGGTGGTCAGTAAGAGCTAGGAGAATTTCCTGACCACTGACCACGCCCCGTGACCACCGTTGTCCTACTCGATCGAAATCTTCCGTAGTAGCTTGAAGTCGGAGAGCATCTTGCCCGTGCCCAGCACCACGCTGCACAGCGGATCGTCAGCGATGGAGACCGGCAGCCCGGTTTCTTCCCGGATGCGCTTGTCCAGATTTTTCAGCAGCGCCCCGCCCCCGGTCAGCACAATCCCGCGGTCGCTGATGTCGGCGGAAAGTTCGGGCGGCGTCCGCTCCAGAGCCACACGAATCGCATTCATGATGGTGGATACGCACTCGCTGAGCGCCTCGCGGATTTCGCCGTCATCCACCGTGATCGTCTTCGGCACACCTTCGATCAGGTTGCGCCCTTTGATCTCCATGGTCATCGGCTTGTCGAGCTGATGCGCCGAACCAATCTCCATCTTAATTTGTTCGCCGGTTCGCTCGCCGATCAGCAAATTATATTTTCGCTTCAGATAATTCATGATGGCTTCGTCCATCTGGTTGCCGGCCATCCGCACCGAACGCGAGTAGACGATGCCGCTCAGCGAAATCACGGCGATGTCGGTAGTGCCTCCACCAATGTCGACCACCATATTTCCGCTCGGTTCCGTGATCGGCAGTCCCGCTCCAATCGCGGCCACCATGGCCTGCTCCACCAGATGCACTTCGCTCGCCTTGGCGCGATAGGCCGAGTCCATGACCGCGCGCTTTTCTACCTGCGTGATCTCCGAGGGCACGCCGATCACAATTCGCGGATGCACCAGCATCTTCCGGTTATGCGCCTTCTGGATGAAATAGTTCAGCATCTTCTCGGTGACCTTGAAGTCGGCGATCACGCCGTCCTTCATGGGCTTGATGGCGACAATATTGCCGGGCGTGCGCCCCAGCATCTCTTTCGCCTCTTTGCCCACGGCCTCCACTTCACCGGTATTTTTGTTGATGGCAACGATGGAAGGCTCGTTCACCACGATGCCCTTACCGCGCGCATAAACCAACGTATTGGCCGTCCCCAGATCGATCGCCAGATCGCTCGAGAACAAGCTGAATAAAGACCTGAGGTTGTGGGAACGTGATGAATGAAAGCCGTTGCTTGACATGACGAACTCTTCTCTCGCTTTTAACTAAGTCGAACCGCTCAGTTTCCGGGCACGCCCGGAATGCTCGAACCCACTGCGCGAACCTACTGCACTGCCCCATCTTACTGAATAATAATTTTCTTCTGCTGCGTGTTCACTCCGCCCTCGGAAGTCTGCGCCGTTACCGTAATCACAGCTTCTCCTGTCGCCAGCGGCGGCGTGAAGTAATGAAACGTTCCGTCAGAGGTAACCATGGGCACCTCCCGCCCGTTGACCATCACCCGCGCCCCAATCTGGGTCTTGCCGGTCACTTCAATCACATGTCCGTGCTGAATGAACGGATCCAATTCCAGGTCGATCGCTTCGGTCTGCTTCCCCTTGGGGATAATCGTAAAGCGATTCTTCTCGCTCTCCACCGACTCTTTTCCCGACGCCTCGTACGACTGTACCACCCAGTAGTACGCCCCTTCCCCCAGGCTTGTAACCGTAACGTCCGCTATGCTCACTCTCTTATCCACCAGTGTAGAAGAAAAGTAGGGATTTCTCGATATACGAAGTCGGTAACCCGACGCATTCGCCATCGGCGTCCAGGAAAACTCCACATCCTTCGTCGTTTCGCCAGAGGTAAAAATCGGCGCCATGTTCGCGGGAGAAATCGGCGTTGGCGGTCCCGTGCCTTTTGCCTTCTCCATGTGCGCTTCTTCCTGTCGGAAACTCACTTTCTCCCAATTGGCCAACTGCACGGTCTCGCCGTTGCGCGTGACCTCGCCGCCGCCCTTCTTCATTAAAATTTCATGCTGATCCTGCTGCGGATCGTTGTGCACCTGCGCGGCCGACTCGGGAGCCAGCGATGCCGTCGCTCCCGCCACAATCACCTGCGATTTCGATCCCTGCGAATAGGTGGCCGTGGATAGGTCCACCGTTCCTGTACTCACCGCTACGGCTACGTTCGTCTGCTGTTGATCGTTGGCCGAGTTTTCTTCGATCACAATCAGCGAATCCTGCTTCACGGTGTAGCTGGTGCCGTCGTTGAACGCCACCTTTGCCATACCTTCCGATCCCGTCTGCACCACATCGCCCTTATCCAGAGGAACGTTGTAGTCCGCCGCCAGCCAGCTACTGCTATTGCCCTTCTTCACCCGCACCGTGCCATCGAGCGCCGTAAAGTGAGCCTGTTGCGCTGTGGATACGCCACTCCCGGCCGGCGGAGCCATTCCCGCCACACGCTCCAAAACTTTATTCGCCACACCGTCGGCCGCCTTGATGCTGCTCTCGGTAAATTGCGGAAAGGCCAGTCTCATCCCGATCAAACACACCAGTGCCGCGGCCATGATTAGCAGTGCCACACTGCGGTACGTGACCGTTTTCCACGCAATGTGGACACTCGGTTTGCGAGTCTGCGAAGACACGTGGACCAAAAAACCTTATTCAAGCCTCTTGAATACGCGGTAGTTCAAACGTTACCACAAGCCTATCGGCACCAAGAATAGGTAAGCACCAGGGAACGTTACCTTCGTTTGGCTGTATGGCCGGCCTGATTCTGTGACGGCATCGTGTCTTGTTACCCTCGCTCTGTGGAAAGGGTGAGGCTGACTGCGCGACGCTCGGTGGTGATAATCCTTAGGGTTCGGTCGCCCATTCCTTTCCCTCGCGGCGTCCAGGATGACTGAACAAGTTTCAGTTTGGGGGTTGGTGTGCTCATCCAGGTTTTCGTGGATTTCTTAACTGAGGAGGTCCCATGCAAACAAGGCGACTGAGTCTCGTCCTTTCGCTCTTCCTGACACTCTGTGTGCCGTGCCATACAGGCCCAGCAGGCGGGGAGAATCGAGTCCATGAAACTGCTCACGCCCGACGTGGGCTGGGCCGCGACCAGCAAGACACTCTTCTGGATAACCCACAGCGGAATGCAGTGGAAGGACATCACGCCCAAACTCGATCATAAAGAGCAGCACGTTTCCTGGGGTTTTCTTCCTGAATACGTCGACCGGCTGGGTGATCATGAGCTGCGGCGACGGCCGCGACCCGCAGATCGACGACGTGTGCTTTGAATTCGCTTCCACAAATGATTCAGGTCAGAGTTGGTCGATCGTTCATCCAAAAATTGTTGACTCCGTGCCGCAGACCGACTTCGACGATTGGAGCGGATACTCGGGCAACACCTACCTCGATTTTGCTGACACGCAACACGGCTGGGCGATTCTAGAAAAAAGCCATAACGTCACTGCCAGTCTCGGCGTGACGCTGCGAACCGTCGACGGCGGGCACACCTGGACGCAACTAGCAAAGGGCGGCATGCCCATCGCGGATCATTTTCATTTCGTCACTGCGAAAGACGGCTGGATTCAAGGCGGCCCTGATCAGGATCTCTATTGCACGCATGACGGCGGCGACACCTGGAGCAAGGTTGCCGTTAACCCGCCGGCCGCCATCAAGCTAAAAGTCTGGCTGCCGGCAGAGAATGGTGTGTGGCCGGATTACCGTCTTCCGTTCTTCGAGAATCCGGAACGTGGATTCTTGATCGGCAGCTATCGGGATGATTCGGAGTCGACGCCAACGTCCGTCTTATTCTCCACCACAGACCTCGGAAATACCTGGAAGTTCGAAAAGGTTCTTGCAAACATAGATGGCGTGATCGCGATATTTGACGAAACGCTCTTCGCGGTTTCCACCCCTACAAGCATGAATAAGCTGACCTTCACGCGTCTGCCGCTGATCGGCAAAACCGAAGCGCCGGCCACGGTGACGAGCCAACACTCGAGGCATTCCGATAAAGCACTATAACCTGGGAGCGGCTTACGCCGCGCTGACTATGATTGACAATACTCACGGCTGGCTCCCCACCGATGAATTGCTGAAGACCACCGACGGAGGTATTAGCTGGACCGACATGACCCCCTGGTAGCGCGCATTTCGCAGCGGCCTCGCGTCTGTTAACCTGATGTCCCTTATGGTTGGCGCTTCCACCACGGTCTCGTCCCCCGCGCGTGACCACCAATCTTTCCAAGCCTCCGGCATGGCCGTCATCTGGCTAATCGCCCTCGCCAAGCTCCTCTTCCACATCTACTTCAACAACCGCTACGGCTACTTTCGCGACGAGTTCGATTACATGTCCTGCGGCGATCACCTGGCCTGGGGATATGTCGACCAGCCTCCGCTGATTCCCTTTCTGACTCACATCAGTCGTGCCCTACTCGGTGATTCTCTCCGCAGTATTCGTTTCATCCCCGCGCTGGCATCTTCTCTTCTGGTCGTGCAAACCGCCAGCCTCGCCCGCGCGTTCGGCGGACGTCGCTTCGCCCTGCTACTCAGCGCCATCACCGTCGTGATCGCTCCCCAGTATCTATCGAATGCCAGCCTGCTCGGCACCAACTGCCTCGAACCCAATCTCTGGATGGGCTGCGCCTACTTCGCCATCCTTGCCATCAAGCGGGATAATCCACGCTACTGGCTGTGGTTCGGCGTGGTCGCGGGGATTGGCCTGCAGGAAAAATATTCCATCGCCCTGTTTGGCTTCGGCGTGGTCGTCGGTCTGTTGTCCACCCCGCAGCGCCGCGTCTTCCTCAGTCGCTGGATCTGGCTGGGCGGTGGCGCAGCCTTCCTGATTTTCCTGCCCAACCTGCTCTGGAATATCCACTATCAATGGCCCTTCCTCCAGCTCATGCACAACATCCGTTCCGAAGGCCGCGACGTCATCCTTCCCCTGCCGCAATACTTCTTTCAGCAGACCTTGCTGCTTCACCCGGTCACCGCACCAATCTGGTTGACCGGACTATTTGCCTTGCTCTTCTCGGCGCCCCTCAAGCCTTACCGCGCACTGGGCTGGTGCTACCTGGTGTGCTTCACCGCCTTCTTTATCCTTCACGGAAAAAATTACTATCTCGCCCCGGTCTATCCCATGCTGCTCGCCGCGGGTGCAGTCGTGATCGAATCCGCGATCGATCCCAAGCCGGAGGCAAAACCGCGCGAGCCGGAAAGATTGCGACTCGCTTGGCTCAAAGCTGTGATCGTCATCATCCTGCTGGCCGGCGGTGCACATCTCGTTCCCATCACCGTGCCGGTGTTTTCCCCGGACCACTTCCTTGCCTATGCCAAAACACTGCCCTTCAAGCTGCCGGTCATGGAGCATCACCACGCTCGCGCCGCACTGCCGCAGTGGTACGCCGATCAGTTTGGCTGGGAAGAAATCGTCGCTGAAACCGCAGTAGCTTGGAACCGCCTGCCCGCCGCAGACCGGCAGGATGAAGCCTGCGGCATATTCGCGCAGGATTACGGTCAGGCTGGTGCCATCGACTTTCTCGGCCGCCGCTACGGCCTACCACGCTCGCTCAGCGGACATCAAACCTGGTTTCTCTGGGGACCACGCGGTTATTCCGGTAACTGCATGATTGTCCTCGACGACCGCCGCCAACGTCTCGAACAGCTCTGGGACCACGTCGAGTACGTGGGCACCTCGGCCGACAATTCCTATGCGCTCGAAAAAGAAATCGACGTTTACATCTGCCGCGGAGCGAAATTCGGTACCCTGGCGCAACTCTGGCCGCAGTTAAAGCGCTGGCGCTAGATAGGGGCGGGAAGACTCGCCAGGGCATTGTTGGCTTGCTCTCAACAGAACGCTTCCTCTCCGTTTTGTTCAGGCAAGCAATTTCTCTAGGCTGCGCTTGACATCGCCAGACGAGGTCATCAACAATTCATTCGCACTTCAACCGGGTTCTATACAGGTTCGAATTCGTTCCACTCGAGAAACATTCTTGACGAGGCCCATTTTCATGATCATCGCCCGCCTGACCATCCTCTTTTGTCTGCCGCTCGTTCTCGCCGCCGTCGTCTCTGCGCAGAAAGGTACGATTTCGCAGGCCACAATCTGGGCCACGAAGCCCGACGTCAGCGCCTTCGAAAAAATCGAGACCGCCCGCCTCGCCGACGCCCAGCGCTCCATCGACACGCTGCTCGCTGCCACGGGGCCCCGCACGATCGAGAACACGCTCGCACCACTCGACGAAGCTTTCCACCAGATCAACTCCACCGCCTACTTCGCCCAGCTCATGCAGCAGGTCCACCCCGACGTCACCTTTCGCGATCAGGCCACGGCCATGCTCACGAAAGCCAGTGCCGCGCAGACCGCCATCGCTCTCAATCACGAAGTTTACAACGCGCTCGCCGCGGTCGATGTTTCCCACGTCGATGCCGCCACTCGTTATTATGTGCAGCGCCAGTTGCTCGAATTCCGCCTCGCCGGTGTCGACAAAGACGGCGCCACCCGCGCCCGCCTCAAAAAGCTGAACGACCAAGCCAGCGAAGAGCAATCCATGTTCGACCGCAATATTGCCGACGGGCAAAAAGTAGTCGAAGCCGACCCCTCCGAACTCGACGGCCTGCCTGAGGATTACATCGACCGTCACAAGCCGGACGCCGCCGGCAAAATCCACCTCACCACCGATTATCCCGATGCGCTTCCTGTCTTCACCTTCGCCAAGAGCGATGCCCTGCGCCGCCGCATGTCCCTCGCCTTCAACACCCGCGCTTATCCCAAGAATCAGGAAGTCCTCATCAGCCTGATGAAGACGCGCTATGAGATCGCCACGCTTCTCGGCTATTCCTCCTGGGCTGACTTCAACGCCGCCGACAAGATGATCGCCAAAGGCCACAATATCGCCGACTTCATCGCGCAAGTCAACGAGGCCAGCCGCACCCTTGCCCAGAAAGAATTCGAAATGTTGCTCGCGGAAAAACAGAAGACCGATCCTGGCGCCAAGGAAATCTGGAGCCATGAAGCGGGTTACCTCTCCGAATTGGTTCGTCGCACCAAGTATGATTTCGATTCTCAGTCCGTCCGACCCTATTTCCCGTTCATGGAAGTGAAGCAAGGCATCCTCGACACGGCAGCCGATCTCTTCCAGGTCAGCTTCCGGCAAGAACAAAATGTCCCCGCTTGGGATCCCGCCGTCGAAACCTGGATGGTTGTCGACGGCGGCAAACCCATCGGACGCTTTTATCTCGACATGCACCCGCGTCCCGGCAAGTATAGCCACGCCGAAATGGCTCCGGTGCTCGATGGCATCCGCGGCAAGCAACTGCCCGAAGCCATCCTGGTTTGCAATTTCCCCACGCCTACCGCCACCGATCCCGGCCTCATGGACTACGGAGACGTCCAGACGTTCTTCCACGAATTCGGTCACCTCATGCATCACATCCTGGGGGGCCAACAGGAGTGGGCCGGCATCAGCGGCATTAGCATGGAATCCGATTTCGTCGAAGCCCCGTCGCAAATGCTCGAAGAGTGGATTCGCAGCCCGCAAGTCCTCGCCAAGTTCGCCCGTCACTACAAAACCGGCGAACCCATCCCCGCCGACCTCGTCGCCCGCATGAACCGCGCCTCCGCCTTCGGACGCGGCGGCTGGGTCGGCCGCCAAAATTCTTTCAGCGCCATTTCCTACGATATTTACAAAACCAAACCTGAGGATGTGAACCTCGACGCCGTGACTCTCGACGACTCCCGCCGGTACACCCTATTCACTCCTCTGCCCGACACCCACACCTGGGCCTCATTCGGCCATCTCGGCGGCTACTCTTCCGCTTACTACACCTACCTCTGGGACAAAGTGATCGCGGAAGATTTCTTCCTGCAATTCGACCATCACAACCTGCTCGCGGGCGACGCTCCCATGCGCTATCGCCGGGTGGTCCTCGAACCCGGCGGATCGATGTCCGCCAATGATCTGGTCAAGAATTTCCTCGGCCGCCAGCAAAACATCACCGCCCTGCAACACTGGATGGCGGAGGAATTTGACACCTCCGCGGGAGATCAGAAGTCGGCGGGGCAATAAAGGCGCCAGCGAGAATTTCTGGGAAAAGGTCAGGAAGCTACTCCAACCGTCATCTTCAAGCTCAAGAACTTCCACGCTCGCAGGGCAATGGCCGGAACCGTCAAGGTTTCCATGTCCACGACCACACTCTCTTTTACGAAGGGCGCTTCGTAGGCGGCCACGATTCAATCGCTAACAAAGTCCTCGAGCAACACGCAACCAGCAAGCATTGACTTGCCGCTGCCACCCCTCCTATCATCGCGCGACAGGGTTCATCGCCACTCTCCCCCATGATCGGCCAACTCGTCTCGCATTACCGCATTGTTGAAAAGTTGGGCGGCGGCGGCATGGGTGTGGTCTACAAGGCCGAAGACACGGTCCTGCATCGTTACGTGGCCATGAAGTTTCTGCCCGAAACGCTGGCCACCGACCCGAACGCATTGGCCCGCTTCCAGCGCGAAGCACAGGCTGCTTCCGCTCTCAGCCATCCCAATATCTGCGTGATTTACGAGATTGGAGAGGATCAGGCCGTCTCCTTCATGGTTATGGAGTATTTGGACGGCCTCACCCTGAAGCACCGCATCGCAGGCCGCCCCATCGAGATTGAAACCGTGCTGTCGCTCGGCATCGAGATCACTGACGCCCTCGACGCCGCTCACTGTCAGGGCATCATCCACCGCGACATCAAACCGGGAAACATCTTCATCACCAAACGCGGCCATGCCAAGATTCTTGACTTCGGCCTGGCTAAGGTTGTTCCCGTCTCGGGCTCTTCCACGCAATTCTCTGCCGATCACACACAGTCGGCCACCATGAACGACGATCACCTCACCAGTCCCGGTACGGCTCTGGGAACAATCGCCTACATGTCACCGGAGCAGGCCCGAGGCAAAGAACTGGACGCGCGCACCGACTTATTCTCGTTCGGCGCCGTGCTCTACGAAATGACCACCGGCGCGCTGCCCTTTCGCGGTGACACTTCCGCCGTCATCTTCAACGCAATTCTTGAGCACGATCCACCCCCCGCGATTCGTCTGAACCCGGACCTTCCACCCAAGCTGGAAGAGATCATCAACAAGGCGTTGGAAAAAGACCGCGAGCTGCGCTACCAAAGCGCGGCAGAAATTCGCGCTGACCTCAAGCGTCTACGGCGCGAGTCTGAATCGCGCCGGAGCGCACATAGTGGTTCTGGATCAGCCGCGGCTCACGCCACAGATTCTTCCTCCGTCAGCGCAATCACTTCGACTGGCAGACGCTCGGCTTCGGATGCCGCCGCCCCTACCGCGGCCGCCGTCGCTCCCGCACTGTCCTCCAGCCGTTCCGCCATTGAAATTTCGGTCGCTGCCAAGAAGATAGCTTGGCCGGTTGCCACTGTCGTCTTGGGAGCAGCAATCGCAGGCTTTTTTGTCCTGGGCTCGCGTTCCACTCCGCACCTCACGGAAAAAGACAGCGTCGTCCTTGCCGAGTTCACCAACACCACTGGCGATCCCGTTTTCGACGGCACCTTGCGCCAGGGCCTGTCATCGCAACTGGAACAGTCGCCCTTCCTCAACTTGCTTTCCGATGAGCGTATCGCGCAGACGCTCACCTTGATGTCTCAGCCCAAAGACGCCCGCCTCACGCATGAACTGGCTCGCCAGGTCTGCCAGCGCACCGCCGGCGCCGCCGACATTGAAGGTTCCATTTCCTCTCTGGGCAGCGAGTATGTTGTCGGCGTAAAAGCTGTCAACTGCCGCAACGGCGACGTCCTCGCAAACCAGCAGGCTACCGCCGGCAGCAAGGAGCAGGTTTTAAAAGCCCTCGCTGAGGTCGCGACGAAACTACGGGAGAAGTTGGGGGAGTCCCTGGCCTCGGTGCAAAAGTACGACACGCCCGCCGAGAACGTGACCACGCCATCGCTCGAGGCCCTGCAGGCTTATGGCCTGGGCTACCGGGCGCACGTGATGAAGAACGATTCGGCTGCCGCGATTCCACTCCTCCAGCGCGCCATCAGCCTGGATCCCAACTTTGCCATGGCTTATGCGGAACTGGGCACGAATTACAGCAACGCGGGAGAGATCGCGCGCGCCGCCGAAAGTACTCGCCAGGCCTACGAACTGCGCGAGCGCGTGAGCGAGCGCGAAAAGTTTTACATCGTCTCCCACTACGAATTCTTTGTCACCGGAAATCTTGAGGCAGCCCGCAGGTCCTACGAACTTTGGGCTCAGACCTACCCGCGCGATCCTACTCCTCCCGGAAACCTGAACAGTATTTACAGCGATCTCGGCGAATACAATGAGGCTCTCAACGCTGCGCTCGAGGCCATGAAGCTCGGTCCCGGAAGTGGAATCTCTTACGCGAACCTCATCATCTCGTATCTGCTGGTCAATCGCTTGGACGAAGCCCGCGCCACCGCCGAAGAGGCCCGCGCGCGCAATCTGGATAATCCCCTCAACCACATTAATATCTACAGCATTGATTTTCTGCAACACGATACCGCCGGCATGGCGCGGGAGGCAGCCTCCCTCATGGGCAAGCCCGGACTCGAGGACGCCATGCTCTACCAGGAGTCCGATACCGCCGCCTATGCCGGACAATTTTCCAAGGCGCGCGAATTGACGCGACGCGCCGCCGAGTCCGCCCAGCGCGCCGACGAAAAGGAAACTGCTGCCGGCTATCAGGCCGAAGCGGCGCTGCGCGAGGCGCTGGTGGGCAACTTGAGCCTGTCTCGGCAGCAAGCCCAGGTGGCTGTCGCTCTCTCCAACGGAAAAGATGTTTCGGCCATATCGGCTATTTCTCTGGCTCTCGCTGGGGAAGCCCCACAAGCCGCGCGCTCGGCCGCCGATCTCGCCCAGCGCTTCCCGGACGACACCATCGTGCAATTTAACTATTTGCCCGCCATCCGCGCTGCCACTGCTCTTCCCACTGGCAACGCGACCAGGGCCATTGAAGCGCTGGCTCCGGCTGCTCCCTACGAACTCGGCTCTCCCGCCCAGAGCTTCAGTTTCGCCCTCTACCTCGTCTACTTGCGGGGTAACGCTTACCTGGCGACTCACCAAAGTGCTTCAGCCGCCGGCGAGTTCCAGAAGATTCTGGATCACTACGGCGTCGTCGGAAACGAGCCCATCGGCGCACTGGCGCACCTGGGATTGGCCCGCGCCTACGCACTCTCTGGCGACGCCGCCAAGGCCAGAATCACCTACCAGGACTTCCTTGCCCTTTGGCAAGACGCCGACCCCGATCTTCCCATCTTTAATCAGGCCAAGAGCGAATACGCCAAACTGAAATAGGTTCGTGGAGCGGCGTCCCGCCCCGCTGCCTTTGACCTTCGCCGGTAGCCTCACCTTTAATTTTGTGTTAAATTCTGCCCCCTCGAATTCCTACAAAAGGGCCACCGAGGAGTGGGTTGACGCCATTCGTGCCGAGGAAGCCTTGGCCACTCCCGACCATTCCATAATTGCCATGGAGAAATGGGACGACGCCCACTTCCACGAAGAATATGCTCACACGAAAGCCAGCGAGGCGCGCGAAGCCCACAAAGACGGCCTTCGCGGCGCCAACTACGGCATTTAGCTCGAAATCCCACCCTTCCAGGAACGAAGGGTGGGACACTCGGCTGGAATCATTGTGCTTCCTATTTGCTCGGCAGATAACTCAAGTCCGGACGAAACTGGATGATCTCGCTCGACTCTCTCTCGATCGAGCGGTCGAAGCGCTCCACAATCGAATCCGCCTCGGCCTCTCCGAACGCTTCTTTGAGCATGTCGCGGAAGGGCTTCACATCTGGCTTGTCCTCAAAGTCCGCCCAGCTCTTGTGCGGAATGGAGAGCACATATGTCCCAGACGTGCCGCCGTTCACCAGTTCGTAGAATCCATAGTTGACCGGCCACTTGGTCTTGACTGCGGCCTCGTGAACCCGTTCAATGCCCGAGCGAAAATCCGAGCCTTTCCCATAACGCACTTGATAAATGGCGATCTCGGAGAACTTCGGCGGCGTCTCGTCTTCACTCTCGTTACTCACCTTGGGCATGAACTTGTAGTAGCGAGTCGTGATCGAGTCCACATAGTTCCCGAGAACCTTTTGGAACTCCGCCAGATCTGCTTCGTCGGTGACGACCGGCTTGTCGTAGTCCGCCCAGTGCTGGTTAAAGTGGCCGACCAGGAACGTTCCCGTATTTTCGCCGCTAAGCGTCACCCATACCAGCAAAGGCAGCGGATCGTTCTGCTGCTTGTGCCATGCCGCCTTCTGCTTGCGCCCCGCCTCGTACTGGGGCACGTTTGAGGCCTTCACCTTCTGAAACTCGATGCTGGCCAGAGTGCCCCGATCCTGGGCGGCCAGCGACCCTGCCACCAACAACACGATCCCCACAGCTGACAGCAGCTGATTGCGTTTCATTGTGTCCTCTTTTCTGTAAGTTGTTTAGGTTTCCCACACCCCAAAACGCGCAAGCGCCCGAGTCGCTCGGCTTGCGAGGTCAAGTTTTTTAGTTGGCAGTGGCGCCCCGGTGTGGAAGGAAAACCCCGAGCATCCTACACGCTTTCGCCCAGAAATGGCGAAATATTAGATTTTGATTTTGGTTTCGCCGCCGAGCCGTCTACTTGTCACGTCGGCAGCTAGAGGCCAGAAGCCGCGTAACGCTCCCGAATGAACTCCCCAATGGAAGCGTAAGCCTTACTCAAAGTCCTCTCGTCCGGCAAGAACACAATTCGGAAATGTTGCGTCCCAGGCTTCTGGCCAAATCCCGACCCATGCACCACCATGACATGCTTCTGCCGAATGAGCTCCTTGACGAAGACTTCATCGCTTTCGGGTATAGCAATGCGCGGGAAAGCATAGAACGCTCCCCGCGGCGCAACACAACTCACACGCGGCGTCGCTTCGCACCATTTCTGCGTGAGATCGCGGCGCGATCGAAGCTTGCGCTGCACTTCCGCCAGATGATCCTGTGGTCCTTCGAGTGCGGCCTTGATCGCATATTGCTCGGGATGATTGGCGCACAACCGGGCTCGCAGCAGCCGGTGAATGCCATCCGTGTAAGGTTTCACCGCTCGAGCGTCACCGGAGACGATGCCCCATCCCAGGCGCCATCCCGGAACCAGATAATTTTTCGACATTCCGCCGAACGTAATGCATGGTACATCGGGCGCAACCGAAGCAAATGCAATGTGCGGAGTGTCCTCGAGAATCAGTTTGTCGTAGATCTCGTCCGAGAAGACGACCAGATTGTGCTGCCGCGCAATCTCGGCAACCTGCTCCAGCATCTGCCGCGAGCACAATGCCCCCGTCGGATTATTCGGGTTGATCAACACAATGCCGCGCGTGCGGGGCGTGAGTTTGCGTTCGATGTCGGGCAGCTCCGGTTGCCAAGCGTCGTCTTCGTTCAGATCGTAAGCATTCAGCGCGATGCCCAGCTTGCACAAAACGGCGGAATACAGTGGATAGTCCGGACTGGGCGTAAGAATATCCTCACCCGGATTTAACAGCGCGGAGATGCACAAATCAACGGTCTCACTCACACCCGAGGTAACGAACACATCGCGCACCGTCTGGATGCGCTTACGCGCGGCCTCGCCGCGAATCGCCGCGATCGCCTCCGGAATCCCCGGAGACGGCGCATAGCCATTCTTTCCGTCGCGCATCGCCTTATACACGGCTTCAATGATGTGGGCCGGAGTCTGGAAGTCGAAGTTGAGTGGATCGCCAACGTTCAGCGGCAAAACTTTGTGTCCCTGCTGAATGACTTCGTCCGCCACGCAAGCCAGATCCCGAATCGCATAGCGAACGTTATCGAGACGCTTGGCAGCGGTAATCTCGTGAGCTGTGGTAGTTGGAGTCATGGCAGCCTCGTCGCAGCCGGCGCACCGAGCGCGGCCAGTGATTCAGATGCAAGGATTCTAACCGCAGAAGGACAGAGCGCGCTGGGAAAGCGGAGGGCGTGTGTCTTAGTGCGGGCTGAAGCTGATGGAAATCTCTTCCAGGGTTTGCGACGGGGCCGGAACGAACTTCCATTTTGTCACCGCGCTCGCAGCGCTCTCGGCCAGGATGGGATTGCCGCCAACCACTTCCACATTGGTGACTTTTCCGTCAGCAGCAACCGTGACCTTCAGACGAACCAGGCCTCCGATTTGAGCATGCTTCAGCAGTTCGGAGTATTCCGGCTTTACCGTGACCAGCACTTTGCGATCGGATTTGGCGGCTTTTTGGGCTCTTGCAGCGGGCGCGAACCCGCACAGGATCGAGAGCGTCAGAATCGCCAGGCCGGAAATTCCCCAAACGCTTCCGGCGGTTTGTGAATTGAGACGATTGAACAAAGACCAACCCACAACCATCTGCGGACAGATTCGACCCCAGGCACTTGAGGTACGTTAGGTCAGCGAAGAGAAGGGGACAAGATTACCAAGGTACTTTCTGTTCTATTCGTCCTTTGCCGCTCGGGTCAGCGCATTGATCAAGTCCGCGCCCGTCGGGCTGCCCCATCCTGTAACCAGGTCATATCCCTTCACCGCCGTGTACTTTCCATTGCTGCCACTGAGCATGTCGTGGAAGTCGCTGTCAAAACTCGATCCCACGCCCATCGAATACAGCGCCGGATTCAGGAAGCCGAGGGTGGATTCACCATTGCCCACGCGCCGTTCATTCGCCATTGCGATCAGGCCGGCCCACTGCGGAGCGGCGTAACTGGTCCCTCCGTTTCCTCCGCTGCACATGCCGTCATAACAACTGTATTGGTTGGCATTCGCCTCCGCCGCTACGTCAGGATAATTGCGCAAAGTCTTCGATCCTTGATTCAGTTTGGTAATAACGCCCGCAAGTTGCTGATAGCTGGGGATCGGAACTTTGTTCTTCGAAGGACTCCCCGCACTTCCGTTCCAGCCAATCTCCGCTTTCCATGCGCCACCTGCGCCCTTCGTGGTCAAATCCGTCCCACCAACCGCCGTAATGTAGGGATCGTCCGCCGGCCAGACCACGTCACCCGGAGTAATCGAACCGTTGTCGCCGGTGGCCACGAATACACTCTGGCCCTGCACCGCCATTTCCTTGAAGATCGGATCCAGGCTGCTCTCATCATCGCGCCATCCCCAGGAGCAGCTCAGTTGCTTGGCGCTATCATCCGCTGCCATACGGTTAAAGATGGAGACGTCGCTGTTTCCCACATAAACCAAGACCTCCTTCAGACCCGGAGCCATGGAGATTGCCATCTCAATGTCCAACACTTGTTCACTGTCATCACACGAGCGCGGCGGGCAGCTCAGACTCACCCCATTCAGCGATACCCCGCGGACGGGGACCTTGAGCGGCTGCTTCACTTTGCTGAAGAAAAGGTTCACGTCACTCATTTCGTAGCCCGCATATTCAAACAATCCAACTGTCTGACCACTGCCGTTGAGCGGCCCGGAGCCATAATAGGCGGCCCGCATGTCGCTTCCAATAAAGGCGCCGCCTGGACCAGATCCCGTGGTCTTATTCGTGCCGTTTAGCGCCTCAGAAGATCGAATGTTCTTCGCCTGGGGCAGGGTGTAGTTGTCCAAGCCAGAGATGTGCAGCAGCGGCACCTCAAGATCAACCGTGGGCTCGCGGTCGGGAGCGTAGAAGGTGCGGCCCTCAGTGGGATGCTGATAAACGCCCAGAGTCACATGGAAGGCGCTCTCCATGCTTGCCGCTGGACCTTCGACATCCACGACCAT
Organism: Candidatus Sulfotelmatobacter sp.; assembly: GCA_049584315.1. Classification (GTDB taxonomy): domain Bacteria; phylum Acidobacteriota; class Terriglobia; order Terriglobales; family Acidobacteriaceae; genus Sulfotelmatobacter. The sequence goes on from JBAUXO010000333.1 coordinate 42,732, forward strand.
ACGATTCTCGGGGACGTCGACCAGGGTCAGACCGTTGGCGCGAGCAAAGCGAATTAGCGCCAAGTAGTCCGCTAGGGCTGGGCCAAATCGAGCTACGAAGCCTTCGACGCTTAGATACTGGTGGTAGTTCGAGCTTTGCGGATCGTAGATCTGCTGCAAAAGATCATCCAGCTCCGCTTCATTCCGCAGCGGCAGAGAAATCGCCAGACTCAGACGCTGCGCGCTCGGAACATGGCCCACTAACGGCGCGACTCCGCTGGCGACCGCCGCAGGAACATGGCTCGTCATAATGGGATGCTGCTCTGCCTGTGCCGCAGCTATGAAGATAAGTGTAAAGACGCACAAGATGGCGGCCAGCCGCAGCAAGGTAACGCATAGGATCGTTTTCATCGCCTCATCTCCCCACCGACTTGGTACTCTACAAGCCAAAGGGTGGATGAACAAGGGGAGATAGTTCCCCGCTGGAAATACTTAGGGCCTGCGTGCACCGCAGAGGACGCTCAGAATGCAGGGTCTTATATTGCTCGCTCCTCTGCGGTGAAGATTCTTCTTAATTAGTCCAAGCGATCGATCTGCGCCTTCTGCAGCGTGTCGGAGTAGTCCACGTAGATCGATTTCCACTCGGTGTAGAAATCAATCGCACCGATGCCGCCTTCGCGGTGGCCATTGCCGGTGGCCTTGGTGCCGCCGAAAGGCAGATGCACCTCAGCGCCGATGGTGGGGGCATTGATGTAGGTGATGCCAGCATAGAGATCGCGAATCGCGGCGAAGGCCTTGTTCACATCCTTGGTGTAGAGCGCGGACGAAAGTCCGTACTCGATGCCATTCGCGATCTCAATGGCGTCTTCGAGATCGTCGCAGGGAAGGATCGAAACCACGGGGCCAAAGATTTCTTCCTGCGCGATGCGCATCTTGGGGTCGACGTCGCCAAATACGGTGGGCTCCATGAACCATCCATACTGATAATCGCCTTTGTCGAGGCGATTGCCACCGCACATCAGCTTCGCGCCTTCGTCCAGGCCGATTTTCACATAGCTCAGGTCGGTCTGCAATTGCTTTTCGTTGACCGCCGGACCCATTTCGACCGTTTCATCCAGTCCGTTGCCGACTTTCAGTTTCTTGGCGCGCGCGACGTAGCGTTCGACAAACTCCCGATACACGCCCTTCTGCACGATGATGCGGCTGGTCGCGGTGCAGCGCTGGCCGGTGGTGCCGAACCCACCCCAGAGCCCGCCTTCGATGGCAAGCTCGAGGTTCGCGTCATCGAGCACGATCATGGGATTCTTGCCGCCCAGTTCGAGCGAGCAATGCTTGAAACTCTTGGCCGCGATGCCGCCCACGATGCTCCCTACTGCGGATGATCCGGTCAGGGAAATGGCGCGAACGTCAGCGTGCTCGGCCAACGGAGTACCTACGTCGGCGCCGTATCCAGTGACGATGTTGACCACGCCCTTCGGAACGCCGGCATCGGTGAAAGCGCGAACCAGGTTGAAGGTGGAGAGCGGCGTATCCTGCGCCGGCTTGATGACGCAAGTATTGCCGCAAACCACGGCGGGCAGCAGTTTCCAGGAGGAGATGGCCATGGGGAAATTCCAGGGCGTGATCATGCCGCAGACGCCGACGGGCTGACGGACGGCCATGGCGAATTTATTGGGCAGCTCCGAAGGAACGGTCGGACCAAAGAGACGGCGGCCTTCGCCTGCATTGTAGTAGGCAGCATCGATCGCCTCCTGCACGTCGCCGCGAGTTTCCTTGAGCACCTTACCCATTTCGCGAGTCATATCGCGGGCGTGCTCTTCTTTCCGTCCGATGAGAATTTCCGCGGCGCGGAAAACCATCTCGGCGCGCCGCGGCGCTGGCACGAGCCGCCACTTGGCAAAGGCGCGCTTGGCAGCATCCACGGCAGCGTCCACATCGGCCTTGGCCGATTTCTGAAAGACGCCGACTAGATCACGCGTGTCCGCCGGGTTGCGGTCTTCAAAAGTTTCGCCGGTCGAGGATTCCACCCACTCGCCGTCGATAAAATTCTTGAAAACTTTGGTCGGAGTGTAGCCCAGCGTGGCCGGGGAAGCCAGAGTGTCGGTCGCCATAAGGTCTCCTTATCAATGCCTGAATATTGATGCTACAGCCAGGACAGAAGGTGCGGCAAGGCGGATCGGGTTCGAAGTTGGGAGGAATGGATCGAATGTCAGACGCGAGGGCAGGAGAGAAGTCGATTGCGTAAAGCACGTCGGGAGATGGTTGTCCGCTTTCTCTTTCCCTCCGAATCTGCTTAAATCAAGTGAAGGCGCAACCCCGACAGGTTGGTCGTGTTTCAACGATCGTGGTCGATATCCATTCCCATATTCTTCCGGAAGTAGACGACGGATCGAAATCTTGGGAAATCTCCGTCGCCATGTGCCGCATGGCCGCCGCTGACGGCATCACGCACCAGGTGGCCACGCCTCACGCTAACGACCGCTATCACTACGACCGTCCGTATCTTCAGGGACTGGTCGAACGGCTACAGCAACTCGTGGGCAACGCGTTTACACTCACCCTGGGATGCGACTTCCATCTCTCCTACGACAACCTGCAGGACGTGCTGGCCAATCCGGCCCGTTATGCCATCGAAGGCACGCACTACATGCTCGTCGAGCTGAGCAACTACAGTGTGCCGCAACAGATTACAGATTGTTTTATGAAGCTCGGCGACTGCGGCGTCACTGCCGTGATCACGCATCCCGAACGCAATCCGATTCTGCGCGAGAGTCCGCAGCGTGTGGTGGAGTGGGCTGAGCAGGGATGTGTGATTCAGATGACGGGATCGGCGCTCACTGGATTTTGGGGAGAACGCGTACGCCGCGCCGCCCACTGGCTGCTCGAACATGACTCGGTCCACGTGCTGGCGACCGATGCGCACGACACCGAGAAGCGTGTTCCTGTACTCTCCACGGCGCGCGAGGCCGCTGCCGAAATCTGCGGCGAAGAAGTCGCGGATGCTCTGGTGGAAGCCAATCCCGCAGCGATTGTCCAGTCGCAACCTCTGCCCTATTTTCCACGGCCGCTCAGCGGCAGCTACCGCAAGACATCTGGCAGTTAGTCAGTCGGAATATTTCTCGATATTCCCTGAGTGCATGGGGATTCACCTGCCCCGATTTTTCAACTTGCTTGAGATTGAGTCGAAACTACTGCGGGTCGGACGAGCCCGAGGTGGAATTGTTAGCCGGAACTGCGGGACTCGGCGTGATGCGTTCTCCTGGCTCGGCGCCGTGCGAGACTGGGCTCTGCGATAAGGAGGATGAAGTCACCGACGGTCCATGGGAAACTTCCGGACCGGTCGTCATCGCGCTCTCCGGATTCAGCAGGTGATCGTGGCTGGGACCGAGGCCAAGGCTGATGAGCGCTCGCGAATCGGGAACCGTCTTCGATTGCCAGCCATGATCGGCCTGATAACGGCGCATGGCGTCTTCGCTGGCCTGATTCCAGGTTCCCGCCGGCTCACCGGTCATATAATGTTCGCGGATCAACGCTTCTTGGATCGCTTCCGCGCGCTCCGAATCAATCTTCTGCTGGCCGCGAGCAATCTTCTTCTTAGAAGTCTTGCGCGAACTTGCGCGTGTGGCTTTGCCGTTGTGAGCAGCGGTTGTGCTCGATTTCGAACCCTTCACCGCCCTGGTACGCGATGCAGAAGGAGTCACCGGCTTCGTGGCACTCGCGGCCTTGGTGGCGCTAGTCTTGGTGGTGGGAGAGGTCGTACTGGCAGCCGCGTCCGTCTGAGCACGGGCTATGAGCGGTGACATACTAAGGCAAACCACGGCCAGAGCGCAGGCTGCGCCCAACCATCCTGCCACGGTCTTCGGGTAAGGCTTTAGTTCCACAGGCAAACCCTCAAGTTGCCAAACGACCGCGCCGGCAGACTAACACAAGAAACGAGCACAAAAACAGGTCCAACGGAAACCGGCACTGTCATCATCCCTTATCGGATGACGCAATGCCAGTTCCCGTTGGCTCGTTCCTAGGTTACGGAAGTGTGCCGGCAACGAAAATGGTTCCATCCTGGCGAGTGGAACCGCGCGGGCGCACCAGAAATACCACGTCCTGCCCGCTTTTCAGGCCCGCCGCCACCCTGGTGAAGTCCTCTTCGCTGTTAACGGGCTGTTTATTCACTTCGAGAATCACATCGCCGCGGCCCAGATTAATGTCCTCGGCAAACGAGCCCGGCTTGACATCCTGCACAATTACGCCCTTGCCCGCTGGCATATCCAGCCGTTCGGCCATCTCGGGAGTAAGCTTGCGGATCGTGATGCCGAACTTATCCTGCTTGGGCGTGCTCTCGTCGTTGCCACCCTCGTCCTCGTTCAGGCGGGCCGCGAAGAGCTTGGAACGATCCGCGATGGTCACGGTCGTATCCTGCTTCTTGCCATTGCGCAGGAACTCGACTTGCACCTTCGCGCCCGGCCTGCGCGAGGCAATATCCGCCACCAACTCCGATCCCTTCGTCACCTTCTTGCCATCGACGGTGGTGATCGTGTCGCCCACTTTCAGTCCAGACTGATCGGCCGGGCTGCCCGGCACAACGCTGGAGACCGCTACGCCGCTGCCGTTCCCATAGACCCTTGTGATCGCCGGGTTTTCCACCGCGTCGAACATGATGCCGATCGAGCCACGCACCACGCGATGGTCGGGTCCGATGAGCTGGTTGTAAACCTCGGCAACGGTGTTCGAAGGAAGCGAGAAGCCCACACCCGCGTAGGCATTCGTTTCGCTCAAAATCGCCGTGTTGATGCCGATGACTTCGCCATCCATATTGACCAGCGGCCCGCCGGAGTTTCCCGGATTGATCGCGGCATCGGTCTGGATGAAGGTTTGGAACTGCCGCCCGGGAACGATATCGCGACCCTTGGCGGAAACAATCCCTGCCGTTACCGTGCCCACTTGCCCGAACGGGCTGCCGATAGCCAGAACCCAGTCGCCCACCTGCATGCTGTCAGAGTTGCCCAGCTTCGCGGTAGGCACCCCGCGATCCATATCAATCTTGATAACCGCCAGGTCGGTCTCCTGATCTTCGCCGACCACTTTGGCATCGTGTTGCACACCCGGGGGATCATCCTGCAGGCGCACGCGAATGCGATCCGCCTTATCCACAACGTGTCGGTTAGTAACGATGTATCCTTTGGGGTCGACAATTACTCCCGAACCGAGCGAGCGCTCGCGAATCGCCGCGTCACCGTTAGGCCCGCCTTGACCGCCAAAGAAGCGGTTGAAGAAGTCATCCATGCCGCCGTTGCCGCCCCCGTTGTCGTCATCATCGGGGTTCTGCTCGCCTCGGCGCCGGTGCGGATTCTTGATGGTCGACTCGGTATTGATGTTGACCACGCTCGGCCCCAACTGCTTGGCAATCTGGGAGAACTCATTGGAAAGCTGCTTGGGGGAAGGAATGGTTAACGGAGTCGCATCGGAGGCCTTTTGTCCTTCCTTGCCCTTCACTCCGTAGGAAACGACCGTGCCAATTAAGATACCCAGCGCCAGCGTCGCCGCAATGCTAAACGAATAGACCCAACCGTGGGTCTTCAGGCGCGACCAAAATGCCTGCGAATCCATATATCTGCTTCCTCCGAGACGGTAAACGGCTATTATACCTGTTTGCCAAGCTGCATCGGTGGATCGCGCGTTACGCGATCACCAGACGGTTAGACGCACAAAATCACGGTTTCGTTTGGGAAAGTTACTTTGCTTCGTAGACCGTTTTGCCGCCGACCACGGTGCGCAATACCTTGGTGGCCAGCACTTTTTCCGCGGACGACGCAGTCACGTCGCGGTCGAGCACGATGAAATCTGCGAGCAGTCCCGCCGCCAGCTTGCCTTTTTCCTTCTCTTCGAACTCGGCAAAGGCCGAACCCGTTGTGTAAGCCGCGATGGCCTGATCCATGGTCAGCCTCTGCTCTGAAAAATACTCCTGCTTGCCATTTTCGCTCTTACGCGTGACCGCCGCGTATAGCCCACGAAAGGGCGTTACCGGCTCAACCGGATAATCCGTGCCAAACGCCAGCGTCACCCCTTTGTTCAGAAACCCCGCCCACGCATACGAAGTTGCGGCCCGCTTCGGACCCAACCGATCCTGCGCCCAGCGCATGTCGGTGAGAAGGTGGCTAGGCTGCATGGAGGCAATGACCTTCAACTCTCGGAAACGGGCGATTTGGGCTGGCGTGGTGACCTGCGCATGCTCCACCCGCAGCCGGAAATCGTCACCACCGTTTGCGGCCTTCACCTTCTGCTCGCGCGCGGCTTTTTCAGCTTCCGCGAAAGCATCAAGCGCCATCTGAATCCCCTTGTCGCCGATGGCGTGGAATCCGAGCTGAAAGCCGGCCAGCACCCGCTCTTTGGCCATATCGTTCAGCTTCGCCGGGTCATACCGAGGCAAGCCGGAATTTCCCGGATCGTCCGAGTAAGGTTCCATCAGCGCCGCCGTGTGGCCGCCGAGCGAGCCATCCATAAAGCCCTTCAGCATCCCCGTATGCAGCATCAAATCCGACTGTGGATGCAAATCGCGCTTGGTCTTCAACTCATCGATGGAATCGTCGAAGGGCAACCACTCGGAGATGCGCGCCGTCAGCTTGCCGTCTTTTTCGAGCTCCTCGTAAATCTGAAAGTTTTCCCAGTCCGGGGAATAATCCTGCGCCGAGGTCACCCCGTGCTCCGCCAGGTCTGCGAGTGCGACTTCAATTCCATGTCTCCGCACTTCGTGCGTCGGCTGAGGAATCACCGCCCGCACGGCTCCCTGCGCCGTATCCCGCAAAATCCCGGTGGGTTGCCCGTTGGCATCACGATCGATCTGCCCGCCTTCGGGCTCGCGGCTGGCAATGGTGATACCGGCCAACTGCAGCGCGCGCGTATTCGCCACGGCAAGATGCCCATCCACACGATCCAGAAACACAGGGTGGCCGCCCGAAATCTCATCCAGATCCCAGCGGCTGGGCAGAACTTTTACCGGCCACACGGTCTCATCCCATCCCCCGCCCAGAATCCATTCGCCCGGTTTGGCGGTCTGCACTTTGGCCAGCACGCGTTCGCGGAATTCATCGAGCGTCTTCACCCCGGTTAGATCCGCACTTAGCTTCTGCAGTCCGGCATCAGCCAAGTGCAGGTGGGCGTCGTTAAATCCTGGCATCACGAAGCGTCCGGCCAAATCGATAACCTGCGTTTGCGGACCCTTGAGCTTTTGGATGTCGACCGTCTTGCCTACCGCCTGAATACGATCGCCGCGTACCGCGATTGCCTCTTCCCGCAGAATCGAACTGAACGGCGAGTTCGACGGCACTCCGGTATAAACATTCGCGTGCATGAAAATGACATCCGCCTTGGGGCCGGGAGCAACCGGCGGCGCGGCAGGAATCTGCGATTGCGCGGAGCACAGGGCCGCCGCCGCGCACGCGACCAGGACCGCGCTCGCCCATCTTCGTCGGGCGGAAGCTGCCGCGTCGCTAAGGGTGTGGGTAGCGCAACGCGTCAGCGCTGCAAACCGATGCTTCCTTCTCCCAGGGGCTTTAGCCCCTGGAGCCGCAATTCTCCTCATCATTATCATTCGCCCGAGTCCCCCGCTCCCGCCAGCGCCAGCATGGTCAGCAGAATCCGCTTCAGTCCCAGCTCGCGTCCGTTGCTGTCAAACCATTCCTGCAAAGTGTGTGCCCCGCCGCCGGAGCCGCCGCCGCCAATAGCGATAGCCTCCTGCCCCAGAGACAGTGGAATGTTCGCATCCGTGGACGCACGCTGCACCTGCGCCGCGTTATTGAGTTGGTTATCCACGGCGCGGATTACATGCAAGATCCGCGCGCTCGTCGCCAACTCTCCCGCCGGACGGTTGCCGATCGGCACCATTTCGCAATTCACCCCAGGCCGTTTCTGCGCGGATGACTTCATCTCCGCCGCCATCGTCTCGTCTTCCACCGCGCGATTCAGCGCCAGCCGCAGCGTTTGCTCCAGTCGCTCCATCTCGCTCATCGAAGTTGAGCGGATATCCACCTTCATGCTGGCCGACTCGGGAATCGAATTCACCGACGTGCCCCCACGAATCACTCCAATGTTGAACGTGGTTTTCGGCGCCGTAGGCACCGGAGTCGCGGCAAAGGTATCGATCGCCTTGGCCAGAATCACCACAGGATTGGGCGCGCCAAAGTCGCTCCAGGAATGTCCGCCTGGACCGCGCACGATCACCTCAAAGCGGCGACTGCCCAGCGCCTCGGCCACGATCGTGTCCGCTCCCGCACCGTCGAGCACCACGCTGTAAGCAATCGCGTCCTTCCAGCGCGGCGTGGAAAAAATGTGCCGCATGCCGCGCAGGTCCCCTTCCCCTTCTTCGCCCACATTGCCGATGAACACAAACGGCAGCGCATGCCGGATTCGCACCGATCGCAGCAGCGCGGCAATCCCGAGCATCGCGGTTACACCCGCCCCGTTGTCGGAAACTCCCGGCCCATACAACCGGCTTCCTTGCTGGCGGATATTCAGCGGCGTGTTCGCGGGAAATACCGTATCGATGTGCGCGCTCAGCGCCACGTAGCGCCGTCCGAATCCCGGATGCACGCCGAACACGTTGCCCACATCATCCACGCGAACGTCATCGAGCCCAACCTCGCGGAAGCGCTCCGCCAGCCAAGCCCCGCGCGCCGATTCCCCAAACGGAGGCGCCGCAATCCGCGCCATTTCCATCTGCCACTGCGTCAATTGCGGCTCCTGGGTACGCAGCCAGTTGAACGCCGACCGCACCTCCGGCGAGGCTGCCAGGCGGGCCACATCCTGCTGCACCGTGGAGGCAACGTCCGGCAGATCCGCGCGCGGAGGAACTGGGCTCATGTGAAGTTATTGCGTCATCTTACAATAATGTCGGAGCGCTTGGAACCACAGTAAAAATGCGGCTTTTCGAGCATTCGCGGCTGCTTAGCGTCACGGTTAACAGACTGAGCGAATTAGCCGTAAACAGACTGCTCTTTTTATACGCGCTGAGCCGTCTGCGAGTCGTGCGTTATTTTTGAGTTCCGGAGTGGTTAACAGATTTAACAGATTACGGACGGGCGATTCTTGCGCCGAAAAGTGCGCAGCTTCGGGTCAGTGAGTGCAATCGGGATTATCAACAGCGAACTTAAGAACAGCGATCAACTCAGCCTGATCTGGAATCAAGATTGAACGACTCGCCATCTGTACCGCTCGAAGTATTGAAGTATTACCAAACGAAGCAAGCGGAACGAGTATGAGCATCAGCAAAGTGGCCTTCTACAACAACAGGCTTCACTGACAATCTTGGCTTTCAAACCTTTCCGGGCCATCTGTGGGGTAGTTGGGACCGACGCAAATTGTCGCTTCGTGTTGCAAGTTTTCGACAAGCCTCAGTCCTCGGGGCCAACCAAGGTAACGAATGATTGTCCTATCTTATATAAAACAAAGGAGGGACTGCGCGGTAACTCAGGTAACTAACCACTTTGGACGCAAACGTGCGACTCTCTTTATAAATTCCTTATAAATTCTTTATGAATTATTCAAGGAAGAGAGAGGGTACATAGAGATGCGGAAACAGAGGGGTTTTTCACTGATTGAACTGCTGATCGTAGTGGCCATCATCCTGATCATTGCAGCTATTGCGATTCCTAACCTGATGCGCGCCCGTATGGCAGCCAACGATTCGTCCGCGGCCGCTTCCGAGCGCTCCATCGTCACCGCCGAAGTTGGCTATTACTCTGCGTATCCGACCGTAGGCTACACCACGTTGGCTTCGTTGGGCGGAGCGTCTCCTTGCACTCCGGGCACGGCGACTGGATGCCTCATCGACAACCTGTTGGCGCAAGCGGCCGCCGGCACTGGTAAGTCCGGTTATTTCTTCGGTGCCACGCCTTCGGCTGGCGCGGGTTCTACCGTCAACAACCAGTTCTATACCACTGGCTACCCGATCAGCGCGCAGACTGGAACCAAGT
>JBAUXO010000334.1:0-4760 GCA_049584315.1 Candidatus Sulfotelmatobacter sp.
GCGGAATTGCGTTCCGTGGATCTGAGTTTCGGGAACGATCCCAACCAGCGCGGATTGAATGACCTCCTCCGGAGCAGACGAGAGCACGTGAAAACAGAAGTGGAATGCCTCCAGATTCTGGAGGAGCCGCAACAGCAACTCAATGTTCTCCTTCAGTCGAACTCGTTTACCCACCGCGATGAGATGTTCCTTGCGTACTCGCCGAAACTCGGGATCGTGGAGTAGGAGATATGCAAGCTCTCCACCTTGTTGCACCAGATGAATGTCAGATAGGCCGTCCACTCGCTGGCGGAAATCTGAGATTCCTAGCATCTCACTCAGCATGACACCCGAATCGTTGTAGCACAGCGTTTGGTCAAAGTCGCTCACTAACAGATATTCACGCTTCCCGTTCGACGAATTGGTCAACATGTCAACCTTCTCTTCTACTGTCAACTCGCATGCCGAGTTGCCAAGGCTTAGATTGGTGGAGAGCAACGAGGTCGGGAAGTCTGCAGTGCCGCTACAGGGCTGGCAGGCAAACATCAAGCTCGCGGGGTCCGGCTGCGGAGCAGGATGCGAAGTGAATTAAGCATGAACGAAGTTGGGGCATAAGTCCAATAGAAAGAATGAATGAGAGTGATTCGCGAGCGGCGATAACCAAGGTAACATCGGCTCTGGCTTCTTGGGCCTGGATGCGGCGCCCCAATGTCAGTCGCTGCCAGTGTTTCCTATCGGGCACGTTTGACGCAAAGGAATTTAAAGTACGCTAAGAAAAAACGGCAAGGCCGTTCACGAGGAGTGTTCTGTCCAGCACGTCACGAGGTCTTCTAGCAATCCTGCTGCGGCAGTAAGCGGCTGACTGATTCCGACTGGCCATGTTGGGACACTCGGCTCAAACCTATGCTCTTGCTGGTTTGGGAAAAGGATGAACCTTGTTGCTGACTTTCTTAAGCCAAGGTTGATGCAGGAACGAGCGAGTTTAGAATCCCACTTTCGCCAGGAGCAACATCGAGCCCTGGCGCAGCCGACTTTCCTTTCGTCCCAACCGTAGCCAGCAGCAAGGAGCTGAGCGCCGTGAGTTTCCATGAGCCTATCACTCCCCGTTCGAGCCAGACGAAATGTCGATGTTTGCCAACCGAAATGGGGATAGCGCAAAGATTCGTGCAAAAAGGGACATAGGACCCGTAACTCACTGATTGTGCGCCGAGAAAGTGGCGTGTCATGGCAATTCAGCAGAATCTCGAAGTGCTTTCTCATTCGAAGGGTCCAAACACCGTCTCCAAGGTTGTGCGCTTCGTCACAGCGCTATGCCTCCACCGCAAAGGGCAGCGCCTGTTGAACGGCCCGGCTGGGGCTCTTGCCCGTGAGCGATAACTCGTGGTGAATGGGACCGGGGGCAAGTTCTGTATGAATCGTGTAATCTCCGAAGCGTTTGATATGTCGCGTGATGTAAGGGCTCAGGTAAGCGAGATCCGCTTTGTTTACAGGGTACCCTTGGCTGACCAGTTCGCCGATGGCGCGGCTGATCTCGATCACATTCCAGTAAATCAGCGCGGACGCCAACAGCCCCAAATAGCGAATCCGCTTCTGTTGCTCGTCGGGATCGTTTTCCTGAATCACACCCTCAGTTCCGAACTGGAGCCATTTCGTAAGCGCGTGGTACCCTTCCACGCTGTTGGTGCCGGCTGTAACACAACTCCGCAACGAGAGATCGGAAATCCAGCGCAACAGGTAAACGGTTCGCTGAACCCGGCCGAGCTCCTGGCAGCCAAATAGAGCCGGTTCTTGTGGCTATAGTGGCTTAATTTCCGCAACAGGATGGGCGAGGAAACTCGGCCGGTGTAGATGGAAAGAGCGATCTGCATCAGATCCCGCCAGTGCGTTCGGATCAGTTCCCAATCGATTGCATCTTTAAATAGACCGTCGATGTGCTTGTAGGTAACATTCATGGACGGGCGGAAGAAGATCAGATCTTTCCAGTTGCGAATCCGCGGCATGAGCTTGATGCCGAGCAGATAAGTGAACGCAAACACCGGCGTGGACTGCCCTTGCGTGTCGGCGAACACTGTGTCCGGCTGGATCTTGGACCTGTTTTTCAGCAACGCCTCGATGATGTAAATCGCTTCCCAGACACCGGGCGGAATGAAATGAACGAACAAAGCGATATACAAGTCGCTCACCACCTGAAAAGCAACAGCCCCTTTCAACCGGTAGCGGAAGTGAAAGTCGGCAAGAAGGTTTTGCTCCGATAATTCGAACAAACTGCCGTCGAACGCAGCCGTCTTTCCCGTACCCCAACAGTGCGGGAGTTCAAACTGGTTGTACGCATCGAGGATATCCCGTTGCGCGGCATCCAGCTTGTCGACGGTCACGTGACGGCGGTTGATCAGGGCGAGGGTCGGCGCTGTGACCAGGCCACGCATGTGACGCGCGCCTTGAGTCACGCCCATGCTGGAACCCATAACGAATACCGCGGTACAGTATTTTTCGTCGATCTGATCCAACTTGGCGTCCAACCCGGAGATCGGCCCGAAGTGACGAGTGAAGCGAGTCGACTTGTTGGTGAGCCACACGATATCGAGCAGACTCCGTTCCGGCAGAAGAGTTTGGAGCGCTGCTTCCAATTCCATCGCCGCCGCAGGCGGTTTGTTTGCAACCGGCCGTCTGAGGATGGGCTCGGCATCCTTATTATTAATGCTCACCGCCGTATTACTCGGAAATGATTCATCCACGTGGGCCGCGGTCGTTTCCAATTCGGTTCGAAGTTGTTGAACGAATTCCTCTGCGGTGCGGGGAAGCCCGACCTTGCTGCAGTAGCTCTCTAGCAGGGGATCGCACTCTTCCCAGGGCAGAAGCCGATCGCGGTAATCGGCGTATTGTTCTGACCCAACAACGGCCATATCGCAGGTCCTCAGTTCCAGAGCCAGATGCGTAAACATGCAGATCTCGAAGTGTCGCCAATGCATCTCTCGGCGACCGTTCCGAGTGCGGAATACGACATTGTTCCATCGGCGATCGGTGACGAAACTGAAGTCGAGATCACCAACAGGAACCCAGTCCGCCCGCCGATTGTGGTTTGTCTGCACCACTGCCATCGCATCCAGCAGCGAGCGGTTTTGCGTTGTCGAGACGAACCGCAACGCGCCTACAACCCTCAACAGTAGGTACCGGTACCGTTTGTAAGGTCGCCCGAGCAACGGGAAATAGTTATTGTTGCTCCAGGCCTGCACCGCTTCGCAGTCTTCCTGAAGACGTTCGATGCCACCGCGTCCCGCGAATACCTGGTCGATGCGTTCGACTTTGGACGCGCTGGATTCGTCGCTGCGGACAGCTTCGATCACACCGGCGAGCGTGGCCACCAGATTCTCCGTCTTCTCCCGCTGCCGTGCTTGGATCTCGAGGAGCCGATCTCTCGCCTGCTTATGAATCTTGTCCATTCGTTTTACAAACATCTCGGCGGCGTCGTCCCGCGCCCGTATGCGCATACGATAGATCAAGCACAGCAATAACGTGTATACCGCTTCGGCGCTTGCACTTCGCGCAGTTCTCCGGCGTGAAGCGCTTTGGCTTCGGTAGCAAAATGCTGGAGCAGGGCCGAGGGAACACCACTCAGAGGGGCATCGACCTCGCTCAGCGATTCTAACCACGTCATATGAGCCAAGAGGACATCCAGGTGCTTGAGCGCTGGTTTCTTCGGAGCTTCCTTAATTTCCTGAAAGGAGGTGTGCCGCTGGACAACCTCGGAGGTCTTCAGTAACTCGTCGAGACGCGCGACATCCTCCGGAACAAGCTTCCGCATAACCTGAGCAAACAGATTCCGGTGAACTACGGTGCGCACACGGTTCACCATCCGGTCCAAGGTAGAAAAACCGGGCAGTTCGCACTGCTCCAGCCGAAGCCCTTCTACGGCGACATTGACGAGGTCCGCGGGATTCACCATCACCTGCGCCGCCTCGAACACCTTTCGCACCGCGATTCTCCGTGCCTCCCGGCTGTGCCGAGGCTTCAGTTGCAAGTGGTCAAGTATCGCAGTCTGGTGCCGGCGTAGGGTCCGGATCTGATCGCAAGCGGGCATTTCCTGCACTGGAAGCCGGAGGCAAATGCGAACGTGGTTTACGACCGTAGCGGGAATCTCGGATATCTCTGGGAAATAGCCCAGGTATTGAAGACATTTGAGGAGCAAAACCGCTGCGAACAAGTGCTCGTTGCGGCGGACGAGTGATCGGGCAAAGTCGATTTCCGCCAGTGCTGGAGTAAACAAATCCTGAAGTTCCCTCGCGTTCGGCTCGTGCCGAAACCGCGGATAGGCAGTCCTTTCGATTGCGGCCATAGCGACCCTCCCTCCATTGGCAACCGGAGCTGGTCAGTGTACCGCTACACCGGGCATAAAAGGGTTGTGCAAGGCAGGTTGCTGGGTGGGTGATCGGAAGCGAATTGAAAAGCCCGTCAAAAACCAGTTGTCGCCTATGTCCGTTTTTGTACGAATCTTTGCGGTATCCCATGTTCTGCCCTAGCGGATCAAATCCAATCCCGACCGTCAATTGGATTTGGCACAACCAAACTCGCAACAATATGACACGTTCATGCGTGTCGCTGTCACACGTTTTGGCGGGTCTAGTTCGTTTTGGTGCAGGAATGGTCGCCGAGTTCGCTGATTGAGGGGATCGACAAATAGGGAAAATGGCATTAAGTATCCTCTGGAATGTTATGAGTCCTGACGCGCAATTCCAGCCGGCCCGGCGAACGATTCAAGGAGAGTGCCTAAGGTGCCTCGTCCT
>JBAUXO010000335.1:0-19372 GCA_049584315.1 Candidatus Sulfotelmatobacter sp.
CCCCCCAATCCGCACAACCAATTCCATTGAGACACGTGTTCTTGAAAATCTGTGCGCTGTCGGTTCGAAACACCTCTTGTGCAAAGGCCGGTCCCGCTCCTGCCGCGATGAGGCAAGTGAGAATTGCGGCGAATACAAAGCTCGAGTTCATTTTCGCATTGGATTTCATTTTGCTTCTCCCTGTGCTCCTGAATTTTGTGCTCGGGACTCGATTCCTGCGCCAATCCCGCGCTCACACCAGAAGGCGAAAAGCGCGAGGGAATCGCCTCAGCGGCTTGGGGGAAATTTTCGCAAGGCGAGTTAGAGAGCCATCTCCGTCAGACGGCTTGCGTCTGAAAGGAGCATTGCAGCGTAGCGCTCACTTCAGACACTATCTAGTCGAGGGTGAAGCTGTGATCGACCACTATCGGCCCAGCGAATTTGCGATGAATCCCTTCCCCAGAAAGGGGGCAGCCCGGGGACGACATGGCCGAATACCGGTCCGGTCAGGTCACCGAACTCTTGCACACTGGAGGCAGGACGATGAAAAAGCTCTGCACGCGCTAGTCGTTTTGGTCTACAAGGAGCTGCGTCGGTTCGCGCACTACCACCTGCAATCCGAACGCCCGGATCACACCCTGCAGAGCGCGGCTCTGGTTCACGAGCCCTAGCTCCGGCTGACCGGCGGCCAACCGGTCGATCTGTGGAACCGCGTGCACTTCATCGGCGTGGCTTCGCGGCTGACGCGTCAAGTCCTGATTGACTACGCCCGCGAACGGAAAGCGTCCAAGCGTGACGGGGGATGAAAGATAGAGTTCGAACATCGTGACGCCCTGGCCGAGGGAGCCGATTGGGCCGAAAAGGCGATCGAGGAGCCTGACTGGTCCATGATGATCTACCTCGGTTATGTAGTCTCGAAACGCCTGAGAGCGAGCCACCGCTAGCCGAAGATCGCGAAGATGATAAGTCTGCCGGTTGGAGCGCAGGTGCAAATGTCCACCCTGCATGCGGAATGACAGAGCGGGATGCGGGAAAGCCGATCGTCCGGATCCGTAGAGGGGTCACGAGTAATCGTGATCCCTCCTCCGACTCGGTAGAGTTCTGCTGCACACCCAAAACCTACCTCAAAGGGATACCCTTTTATGATGCGTCGGCTTGGGGGAGATAGCCATTCATCGCCTCGAAGCCCGTTTCTGGGCCGCATGAGGGACATTCGAGCGCGACCGCCTTGGGTTGACCCGGGCGTAGCATGGGCAAGATCCTTGTTTTACTCTAAATCGGAGGAGCTTACCTATCCGAAACGGCGAGCGCCAATAAGTTCATGGATCAGCCTCATTGGGAGTAATGACATGAAACTAGGCGACGGGAAACTGCCCCCGTTCATCGGCTATCTGCCCCCGGTGGTCGACGGTGCTCTGTTGGAACTCGTCAACATGTCCTACAAGGAATTTCCGAAGCGAGAAGGGAAGACGGGCGCACAGTTGTCGCAGTCGCGGATTCTCGAGATCGACGCCCTCCGGGTGTTTTTTAAGCGGAAGCCACATCAGCGCGCCATCGAAGTCGTCGCGACTGCGATGCGGGAACAAAAGTCCTTCTGCCTGTATCTGCGCAATTTCGGGTTGGGTCCGCGCGTGTACCCGGTGCGCAACGACCCGTTCGGGCTCCCCCAGGTGTTGACGCTGGCGTCCAGGCAATTCGACCTTGAAATGCAAAGCCGCATCGAATCGGCGATTTCGTCGCGAGTTCCCGCTCTCTGCATTAGCAATCCCGCCGGAGACTTTGGCGAATTCCCAGCTTTCATTGTTGACGATGAACACTGGGCGCCCTTGGCGCAGACGCTTGTGCGCAACGCCGGATTGATCGTCCTGTACTTCCTCTCTCTTACGTCGGGAGTGACGGTGGAACTGGATCTGATTCGCTGCGAAAAGAAGCAGAACTCGACCCTGGTCGTGATCGAAGAAGACGATCCTTTCGAGGACAATGTAGGTCTGGACGCGCTGTTCGAAGTGCAGCGGAACGAACCGCCCACGGTCGAAGCTCCCATGGACGACTTTCCGAATCAGGTGAAGCGAAAGGGTGAAGAGGGTTGGCGCCCGGTGGAAGACAAACTGACACAGATGGCGCAAGGTCAACTTTCGGCGCCCGTGGATACACGCGTTGGGCTGCCGGTCGAGTTCATGCCGCCCGAACACCTGAGGAATTTCTGCACCGATGCGGCCACAGCGGAATTCGACGCCGCGATGAAACTGATCGACGAGAAAAAATACGAGGATGCCGAGGACGTTCTGATTCGTTCCCTCGCCTACGCCCACTGGGGGCGCGATACTTTGGGCAGGACGGTGACTCTGGTGACGCTGGGGCGGTTGAGTTTGGCCGGTTTCAAGGCCAAGGGCGATGCCGGTAGATACTTTGAAATGGCGCTCGATATCTGCGAGGGCATTCGCACCACGAGTCCGACAGCGGCGAAACTGTATCCCGTCATCGAACATGAGCTGCAAGTGTTGCGCGCCGAGGCGGAAGCGAAAGCGAAGGCTAAGGCGGTCTCGGACAGGGAAAGAGTGCCGTAGAACGGCATGGAAAAAGGGAGGGTTCCCAGCTTCCCGGAGCAGGCTGAAAGTGCCCGGCCCAGAAGTCCCATTAAAAGGAGATCGCAAGGGCCTGCCCGAGATATCCTGCCGCGTCGCCCACGAAGCGATGTACCGACACTTCCGTGATGCGGTGAGCGATGATCGCGTTCATGGTTTTTCCCACGGCGCCGAAAGGTGGTTCGTAAATCCCGGAGAAATCCAATTGCGTTTCGGTCGAGGTCAGCGGATACACGGAAAGCTCGCCCTTTATGAGCGGAAACAATCTCGGCGTGATCGCTGCCTCCCACTCCAGCAGCAACCGCGTGGTAGGAGTTGAAGCGTGTCAACAACCTTTTTCCTCAATGTCGCTCACAGAAACATTGAGGTCCTAACGCCAATACCGCCGAAGTCGACGTGAAGTTCTGCGGCGATCGATTGCGCCCAGCCTCCTGGGTAGACGACAAGAACAGCGTGAGTGCGTTCTGTCTGAACGCATCGCGGACGCGCTCGTGGGTGTGGTTCACATAGTCGTAGCAGCGATTCTCACACTCTGTATTCATCTTCCGTCCAGCCGGACCGCCAGTCTTCAAACTAGCAGTCACGAAAACTGTACCATAGCGTGCTCGTACCGGAGACCGACTGCGCCGTCCGACCTTCTCGGGTTGATTAATGCTCCCACCGTTGACTTGAGGCATCGTTTCCGAAAACAATGACAATGAATTTCGCTGTATCATGGCTACCGTATTTAATCGTAATCAGGCGAGCGCTTGATATGCACGTCGTGAGGGGGCTCGATGTCTCAGATTGACGTCCCATTATCGCGCGCGGGTTTCGGACAGACGCAGCGAACCGACTTTTGGTGGATCCAGCCGCTGGCTGTGTTCCTTGGTTTGTCGGCATTCATCGTTTACTCCACTTGGGCTGCTCTGCAGGGACAGCATTTCAGGTTCGGACCATATCTCTCACCGTTTTATTCGCCCGAATTGTTCGGCCCCGCCCTGGAGGGTTGGTTTGGTCCGAACCCAAGCTGGATGCCTGCTTGGGTTACAGGAGCGATGCTCATTCTGTGGGCGCCGGGCGGCTTTCGAGTGACGTGCTACTACTATCGCGGGGCTTATTACAAGGCTTTTTGGGCGGATCCGCCTTCCTGCACCGTGGGCGAGCCGCGGAAGACATACCTCGGCGAGCGATCGTTTCCTCTGATCCTGCAAAACGTCCACCGGTATTTTCTATATCTGGCGCTCGTGTTTCTCGTAATTCTGGCCCGGGACGTGTGGGATGCTTTTTGGTTCGACGGCAGGTTTGGCATCGGCGTCGGCACTCTCGTCCTGTTGACGAACCTGACGCTGCTGAGCTCCTACACTCTGGGATGCCACTCCTTTCGTCATCTGGTTGGCGGCTTTCGCGATCGATTGGCGGGGGCGCCGGCCCGCAAGCGAGTTTACGATTGCGCGAGTTGCCTGAACCGGCGCCACATGTTGTTTGCCTGGTGCAGCCTCTTCTCGGTAGCGTTTTCCGATTTGTACGTGCGGATGTGCTCGATGGGTATCTGGACGGATTGGAGGATCGTCTAGTGAGCGAGTACATCACGCATGAGCACGACGTTCTCATCATCGGAGCCGGGGGGGCCGGTCTGCGGGCTGCCGTCGAGGTGTCGGCCGCTGGCGGAAAGGTCGCCGTCATTTCGAAGTCTCTTCTTGGCAAAGCACACACCGTCATGGCCGAGGGCGGCATCGCCGCGGCGATGGGAAATGTCGACGACCGGGACAGCTGGCGCGTTCACTTTGCCGACACGATGCGCGGCGGTCAATACCTGAGTATCTGGCGGATGGCGGAACTGCATGCCAAGGAAGCTCCGGCATGCGTGCGCGAACTGGAGGCCTGGGGCGCACTTTTTGATCGCACGGGCGACGGCCGAATTCTCCAGCGGAATTTCGGCGGCCATCGGTATCCTCGGCTTGCCCATGTGGGCGACCGTACCGGCCTGGAAATGATCCGCACTCTTCAAGACCATGGAATCCATCTGGGGCTCGACGTTTTCATGGAACACACAATCGTCACGCTGTTGAAGGACGGCGGCCGCATCGCAGGCGCGTTTGGATACGATCGCGAACGCGGCCGATTTCACCTCTTCCGCGCCAAAGCCGTAGTGTTGGCGACAGGAGGAATTGGAAGGGCCTACAAAATAACCAGCAACAGTTGGGAATATACGGGCGACGGCCATTCGCTCGCTTATCATGCCGGCGCGGCGCTGATGGACATGGAATTTGTCCAGTTCCACCCTACGGGAATGATTTGGCCACCCAGCGTGCGCGGCATTCTGGTCACGGAAGGAGTGCGCGGCGAGGGAGGGGTGCTGCGTAATCGGAATGGCGAGAGATTCATGTTCAAAGATATTCCGCCGTTGTACACCAATCAGACCGCCGATACGGAAGAAGAAGGCTGGCGGTACACGCAGGGGGACAAGAACGCGAAACGCCCGCCCGAACTGCTGACCCGCGACCACGTTGCCCGCTGCATCCGGCAGGAGGTTCGAGAAGGGCGGGGCAGTCCTCACGGCGGTGTGTTCCTGGACATTGCGTGGATCAAGGAGAGAATTCCGAACGCGGCCGAGCATATAAAGAAGAAGCTGCCCAGTATGTATCACCAGTTCAAGCAGCTTGCCGACATTGACATTACCCAGGAGCCGATGGAAGTTGGTCCTACGACCCACTACATGATGGGAGGTGTCAAGGTGGACGCTGATTCCCAAATGTCGGACTTGCCAGGCCTGTTTGCCGCGGGAGAGTGCGCGGCTGGTCTGCATGGCGCCAACCGGCTTGGCGGGAATTCACTTTCCGATTTATTAGTCTTCGGCAAGCGGGCCGGTGAATACGCCGCGGCCTATGCAAAAGAGACTCCGTTGGGAGCGGTGAGAACGGATGAACTCGGATCCGCGGAAAAGTGGGCGCTGCAGGCCTTCGAACGCAAGGGCTCCGACAATCCGTACGCCGTACAACATACCTTGCAGGACGTGATGCAGGAACTGGTGGGGATCGTACGTCAGGAACAGGAGATGCTGCAAGCACTCGAGCGCCTTCGAGAGTTGAAAGGCGCCAGCGAGCGGGTCAGCGTGGATGGAAACCGGGAATACAATGCAGGCTGGCACACGGCGCTCGACTTGCACAGTCTGCTGACCGTCTCGGAAATTGTTACTCGGGCTGCGCTCGAACGGAAAGAGAGCCGTGGGGCGCATTTCCGCGATGATTTTCCCACCAAGGACAAGCAGTACGACGGCTTCAATATCGTGGTGCGAAAAGGCGCCGGTGGAGAAATGAAACTCACTCGCGAGCCCATTCCCCCGATGCGAGAAGATCTGCAGCAAATCATCCAGGAGATGAAGTAATGGCGACGGCCACGTTTCGGATA
Organism: Candidatus Sulfotelmatobacter sp.; assembly: GCA_049584315.1. Lineage (GTDB taxonomy): Bacteria > Acidobacteriota > Terriglobia > Terriglobales > Acidobacteriaceae > Sulfotelmatobacter. Next base: position 5,955 of record JBAUXO010000335.1, read on the forward strand.
TGGCGTGGGGGAAAAGGCCACGGGAAGTTCCAAGACTACACTACAGAAGTCTCAGCCGGCATGGTGGTCCTCGATGCCGTGCATCAAATACAGGCGGAACAGGCCGGCGATCTTGCGGTTCGCTGGAACTGCAAGGCGGGAAAATGCGGTTCGTGCTCGGCCGAAATCAATGGTATGCCGAAATTGATGTGCATGACGCGGCTCAACACGCTCCCACTGGATAGGCCTGTGACCGTCGAACCCATGAAGGCATTTCCGCACATGAGGGATCTGGTCACGGATGTATCGTGGAATTACGAGGTAAAGAGGCGCATCCCGAAGTTCCAGCCGCGGCAGCCCGACGCGCCCGATGGCACCTGGCGCATTGCCCAGGAGGATGTCGAACGGGTGCAGGAATTTCGCAAGTGCATCGAGTGCTATCTCTGTCAGGATGTCTGCCACGTCTTGCGCGACCATCACATGCACGAGCAATTCATCGGTCCGCGATTTCTGGTGTATGCGGCTGCGCTCGAAATGCATCCGTTGGACGTGGGAGACCGCATGGAAGATCTGAGCGAGCAATTCGGCGTCGGTCTCTGCAACATCACCAAGTGCTGCACCAAAGTTTGTCCTGAAAGCATCACGATCACCGACAACGCCATCATCCCGCTCAAGGAACGCGTCGTGGACCGCTTCTTCGATCCGCTGTCGAAACTGTTCCGGGTATTCAGCAATTCGAAAAGATAGGAGGCGTTATGCATTTCGAACTGAAATCCATTTCCGAGCAGAGTATTCCCGAAGCGCTAGCGAAGGTCGAGCGCTATAGACTATTGAATGAACCCAGCCTGGCGGAAAGTATTTGCCTCGATATTCTGGCCATCGCGCCCAATCACCAACAGGCGCTGATTTCGCTTTTGCTCGCACGAACCGACCAGTTCGATTCTGATGTGCATGTGAAAGCCGCACAAGAGGTTCTTGCACAGATCAAGGGCGACTACGAGCGGGCCTACTACCAGGGCATTATCTGGGAGCGTTTCGGAAATGCGCGCATTCGCTACGGCGGCACTGGAGCCGGCGCATCCGCATATCACGCTCTGCGGGAGGCAATGGATCACTATGAGAAAGCCATGAATTTTGCCATACCCGGGAACGACGATGCTATCCTGCGATGGAACACCTGTGCGCGAGTGATCATGCAGAATCCGGACGTCCGGCTAGTTCCTGAGAGTGAGCCCGCAGAGGCGTGGGAGCACGACGAAGCCGGCTCCAGAATCGCAGACGCTTAGCCTCAGATGCGATTACAGCACCGCGATGGTCGAAGTGTGGACCGGGCCCAGCCGAGCATTGGAATCGGATGACGGACATGCCGCATCGAAGGTGACTGACACATCAGGAGTCTTTCCCGAGTGCAGCATAATCTTCCGACGCCCGTTGCGACCCCGAATTAAAGAGGTAGGCGGACGCGATCCGCGCTCCATCGAAATACGAACTGGGCAATAAAGAAACCTGAATGAAAAAACCACGCCTAGGACGACTTGTGCTTCGGCGTTTTGGTATTAAGCGTCGAGATCAGGCCCTCTGCTGCCGGAGGAACGTGCGCCGCGTGGGCGATAACAATATCCTTGGCCGTGATCTTTTCCCCGTAAATTCTCTTGTTTGCGTCATTGTCAGGTCGGATGGTCGAACCCTCGAGCGAGATACCTGCAAACAGGCCGCGCGCCCGTGAGTAACTCAAGATTTCAGCACGCATCGAGACATCGGTTTCTGCCGATGCATCACGACCGACTGGTCCTGCTGCTACCGATGCATCCGCCCCGAGCTTCACTTTGCTGCTCAAGATTCCATTTGCACCGCGGTCATTCATCACCAGGAGGACGAAGTCAGTCGCTTGCCCACCAATCTGGAAGCCTACGCTGCCACCCTCAAGGGCCATCATGGAGGGCGCGCCCCACGGGCCGTTGAAATTTTCGCCGCTGCGGCACGTCATCGCGCCACGGCCATAACTACCACCGATGACAAACGCGGCCTTCAGGACCGATGGGAAAACGACCACGCAGTCGGCTTTATCGAGGAGGTCTTGGGGAATGTCGTCGGGAATGTTCAGAATCTCGGTCAGCACTGTGCCGGCATTCTTCAGACGATCCTCGTCCTTTTCTTTGTCGTCCGCCCAACTGGTCATTGCAAGCAACAATGCGCTCATCGCGAATGCGAAAATCCTCTTCTTCATGACGGTCTCCTAAGAGTGGATATAGCTGCTGTAACGCCCGCTGCTACGGCCATGCTAGACAGTTCCATCCTTGCGCTGCCGGAGGGCCAGCGCATGCGCAACGCCATTTTAGTTGGGAAAAGAACTCAACTTGAAGTTTAACAGTTCGTATCGGCGGGTCAAGTCGGCGTTCAGCCGGGTAGTGTCCTAATAGGACACCACCGAGCAGGCCGCCGCAGCCGGCCACAGTCCGGTTAAGGCGTACAATCTGCCGCCCCAGGGGCAGGAGGTGCTGACTTACCTGCTTCCCAAGGTTGTAATGTCGGTCGGCCAACACGGCGGCACTGCCCAGCTCTACATCAACTCCTCAACGAAAGCGCGGCTCACGTCCGCCGCTATCCGCGTGTCGGCATGCGCGAGGGGCGCTGCGTTCAGCACTGGCTCGGCTTCGTGCAGAGCTGGCAGGTCGGTGCGTTCAAAGAATTTCCCGATCGGAATCTCTTCACCCCAAAGCAGAGATTTTCCCATTGCGGCCATCCAGTCCGCGGGATCGTAAGCCGGGTCGTCCTCGAGCTTTTTCACCCGTGGGCGGAACCATTGGTAGGTGTTGTCGTGGTTATAGGTGACGCACGGGCTGAAGACATCCACGAATGAGAAACCTTTGTGCCGGATGCCTTGCTTGATCAGTTCCGTCAAGTGTTTCTGTTCCGCGCTGAACCCACGGGCGACGAATGTGGCCCCGGCGGCGAGAGCCAACAAAATTGGATTCACCGGTGCTTCGATGTTGCCAAAGGGCATGCTTTTCGTCTTCATGCCAACGCGGCTGGTGGGCGAGGTCTGGCCGGTGGTGAGGCCATAGATCTGGTTGTCCATCACGAGGTAGAGCAGGTCAACATTGCGGCGCATGCTGTGCACGAAGTGATTGCCACCAATGCCGAAGCCGTCACCGTCGCCACCCGTCACCAGTACGGTCAGATCGTGATTCGCAAGCTTCACTCCTGTGGCCACAGCCAGAGCCCGACCGTGCAGAGTGTGCACCCCGTAGGTGTTGATGAAGCCAGGAAAGTTTGACGAACAGCCAATACCGCTGATGGTAACCACGTTGTGGTTCGGTATCTGCAACTCGACTAAGGCCTTCTGGACTGCCGCAAGCACACCAAAATCGCCGCATCCAGGACACCAGTCGGGATCGACCTTGCCTTTCAAGTCCGCCATTGCCACGTGGTTGGTAGCTGCTAGAACCGTCGCCATTTTCTTGTTCTCCTCAAACTAGGATTTCATGCGCGGGCACAGTGAGCCTGGAATTGCCCCCCAGCTGTTCCTTTACCGCTTCGACGATGTGGTGCGGCATGAACGGTTCCCCATCGTACTTTCGGATATGCCCATCCGGCACGAAGCTGGTTTCGCTGCGCAAGTAGCGAGCGAATTGGCCGCTGTAGTTGTTCTCTACGATGATCGTGCGGCGCACCCCCTTAAGGATGTCGAGAATTGCGTCGCCGTGTAGCGGCACGAGCCAGCGGATCTGGAGCTGATTTGCCGAAATACCTTGCTCAGTGAGGATTTCGCAGGCCTCCTCGATGACGCCTTTCGTGGAACCCCAGCCGATCAGAGTGACATCAGCATCTCGTGGGCCCCATAGCACGGGCGGAGCCACCACTGCTTCAATACCGGAAACTTTCCGCATGCGCTTTTCCATCATGGCCCGGCGCTTCGCCGGATTCGTGAATTCGTCACTGATCAGGACGCCGTCCTCGTCGTGCTCGTCACTTGCCGCGGTGTGGGTGTGACCCGGAACGCCAGGAATAGCCCTCGGGGAAATACCGCTTTCGGTAATCTTGTACCGCTTGTATACGCCGTCGCCATTCGGCTCGGAGGAGTCTGTGGTGATCAGCTCACCGCGATCGATGACGGGAGCAAAGTCCAACTCCTTCGGATCGAGGCTGAGCCTGCCTTCCGACAGCAGGAGATCGCACAGAACTATACCTGGACATTGGAACTGATCGGCGATATTGAAAATCTCAGGGATGACTTTGAAGCAGTCGCCAATATCGAGTGGCGCAGCGATCGCACGAGGATAGTCTCCGAAAGCCGCGCCCAACATTTGCCAGAGATCGCCTTGCTCAGTCTTGGTGGGAACCCCTGTGGACGGACCGGCCCGCTGGCAGTCGATTACCACCACCGGAGTCTCCATCATGGCGGAGAGGCCGAGGCCTTCGCTCATGAGGGCAAAACCGCCGCCGGAGGTGGCGCACATGGACCGCACCCCAGCGTGAGCCGCGCCGATCGCCATATTCACCACGCCAATCTCGTCTTCCACCTGGCGGACCATGATGCCGGCTTTGCGAGCATGCGCCGCCATCCAATGCAGAACTCCGGTGGAAGGGCTCATCGGGTAAGCGCAATAGAATTTCACTCCAGCGGCTGCGCCGCCCATGGCCATCGCGACGTTGCCACTCAGTACTGCATAGCGGTTGCCGGTCATTGGAAGTGGCCAGGCGAAAGCTTGGAAGTTCGCGGTCGCGTAGTCATAGCCCGTCCGCGCGATGCCGATGTTTTCCGCCACCACCGCTTCGCCTTTCTTCTTGAACTGCTCGGTGAGGACTTCTTCAAGTGCCTGGAAACCAATGCCCATTATGCTGAGACCGGCGCCAACCGCCAGCGTGTTCTGGGCAACCTTATTACGTGTGATGTCGGCAAGCTTACTGAGGGGGAGCGGGCAGAGCTGCACGCCCGCCGCGGCAACGCCCGGCTTGATCGTTTCAGAGTTGTAGATGCATGCGGCCCCGTCGACAAGCAGTTGGAGGTGGCGATCCATCGCGTCCTGGTTCAGCGGAATCAGCAGATCCACCCGGTCGCCCATGTTGGTGACTTTCTCCGGGCCTGTGCGTATCGTGAGAAACGTATGCCCACCGCGGATGATTGATTGGTAAGCGTTGTAAGCATTCAGGTGCAAGCCCCGGCGACTGAAAATCTTCGCGAAGATGTCGCCGGGCGTAGCAACGCCCTGACCGGCGGCGCCCCCGATGCCAATGGCAAAGGTCTTCTTCATGGCAATCTCCTACCGGGGATAGGCTCCCGTAATGTACCCTTCCAACTCCCGAATGGTTTGCGCCTGGCCGGAGATGACCCACTTCACCAGATCACCGATCGAGACCACTCCGACCACCGTGTCATCCTGTACAACCGGCAGATGGCGAAACCGGTGCTTGGTCATAATGGCCATGCACTCGTCCACAGTGTGCTGCGGACTCACAAAGACAACTGGGCTGGTCATGATTTGGCGGACCAGCGTTTCCTTTGAAGAATGGCCCATGAGAATTACCTTGCGCGCGTAGTCCCGCTCCGACAGGATGCCGACCAGTTTATGTTCGGAGAGGACCAGCAATGCACCAATACCATGCTGGGCCATCTTCTCAATCGCTTCATAGACCGACTGATCAGGTGCGACCGATAGGACTCTGTTTTCGTCTTTGCTCTTCAGTACCAATCCAATCGTGTCGGAAAGTTTCATCAGGCCCTCCAAGCATGCACGCACTTGCCGGTACGCCAATCCCATGGCGGGTTGCCTTTGTCGTCGCGGAACATAAGAGTGTCGGTCCCCTTTACGAGCTCTCTGGCAAGCATCAGGTCCGACGCTTCCTGCTTGACCCGTGAACCCGTGACGGCGATCTCGTCTCCCTTGCTGAAGCGGATGTCCATATCTTCCTGGAATGGTTTGGGGCGCACGTAGATGTGGACCCTGTCATCCCCGCTCTTGATGATCAGTTCAGTAATGTCTTTTCGGGTTCCCACAGGGAGCAGATTTACTTCCTCCGCTACTCCTTCGGTTTTGGTGGTCTCTGCAGGGAGGTCGTATTTGGGCAGGCCGCTGGCTTCGGGTTGCGCCTTTTGCGACAATCCCGGAGCCGCACATAGGAGCAGATACAAGTGGATCAAGCGAAGTACATTGGTGGCTTCACGTGGCAGGATGGAGACTTCCAGACCGAGCAGCACGGCTCCTCCTCATTGCTCACGGAAAACCCAATGCGGAGGGCGAGGTGCCTCTCTATCTGCGCCATGGCCCCGAGAAAGATGTGCATCGGTTCCCGGTTGCCTGATAGTGTTGGCTAACGATAAGGCCGCTTAGTCGCTTTGTAGAAAGAAAAAGACAAGGAGAATCGTACACCTTCGGGGCCATGCGAGGCTAGACTTGAGTGGGCATTGGGTCGAAGTCTTTCGGGGCTAAGCACCCGCCAACCCGTGTGAGGATTCTGGCGCAGAGTCGCCCAAGACGGAGTACCATCCGGGCGATGGCGATATCTTTCGCTCTCGTAGCTTTGCACCGCGAATGCGGAAATCCCAACTCGGGGCGTCCAACTCGGACCGCTCCTGCGCTTGCTACCGAATTCGAACTGCGGGTAAGGCACCTGCAACTCACGCCAGAGATGTATGCCTGGTCAATTGAGCTACGCAACCGGTGTGGGCACAACAGAAATCGGTACTACGTCCCGGAATGGCTGCTCGAGGAGTGGAGTATCACCGTTGATCCAACCTTCAGCGCCGCCGCCTGACCACCGCTAGCGGAATAGCCTGCTGCGTGCGTAACTCCTTCCAAGTCATCGGAGTGGCCGGGCAAACGACAGCTCGTGGCCGTCCGGATCGGGCATGTGGAAATAGCGTTCTCCCCACGAGCCATCTCGTGGAATCTCCGGATCAAATCCCCGGTCCTTCAGATGATTCCAGAGGGCATCCACATCCGTGACGTAGAAGATGAGCCGCCCCCAGCGAGTCACGCTGTCGCCCTGTTCCAGATTGAGGATCGCAGATTGTGCGTCTCTTGCGCGCAGTGAAGAGAACCCGGTGCCGTCTCCACCGTAGAGAAGCTCCATGCCCAGAACATCTCTGTAAAACCGCACAGAGTCCGTCATGTTTACAACCTGAAAAGTGACCGCAGAAATCTTTTCAATGGTCGGCGCCATACACCACGAGTTTACCTCGGATCAGCTGGCATCTTCGTTCCGGCGGCATACCGTAAATCTTGATCGGGGAATGTGGCCCATGGCCTATGTCATTGCCACAGCCTGCATCCGCACGAAAGACACTGCCTGCGTCGACGCCTGTCCGTAGATTGCATCCACCCCCGAGAAGAACACGACCCATGGCGACCGGTCGCCCCCACGTTCGACAACGTTCCCCAGCTTTACATTGATCCGGTCGAATGTATCGACCGCGGAGCTGGCGTCCCAGTCTGCCCGGTATCCGCGATTTTCACGCTAGACGAACTGCCAGAGAAGTGGAAGCAATATACGGAACTGAACGAGACCTACGTCAAAGCGGGCAAATTCAGGCCCGAAGAGTACGCCAAACACCAAGTTAAGTAGTCCGTGGGCTTATTTTGCCGTCTCACCCGTCTTTCGAATCGATACGAAGTCCCATGCACCGGCCTCAAATCGAAGTAGTTCCTTGATTCAGTGCACTCACTTGGTAACGATCCGATCCTGGTCAATCGAATTGTGTGCATGGCTTTCTCAAGCTTCTTCATCTGGCGGTCCTCCACCTCCTGCCAGATCCCGCGGCTTGATCTTCTCGACATTGAATTTTGCCGCGCGCTCTCGCATCGTCTTGAGCACCTCTTCAAGTGGAGGCGGCTCGTCCTTAATCCAACGCAGCGGGTTGATGCGCGCTACTACGAACGAACGCAGATACGGGCTGACCAGACCCCGTTCTTTCAGCTTCTTTACTGCGGCCGCAACTTTCTCCTCGAGGTCGAGCACCATCGTGGCGCGTTTCTCGTGATCCTTGATGGCGGTACGCAGTGGCTCATCGGTAAACGCCTCCAGTCGCCGGAGGATTGGATGGTAAACGCCACCGCCGAAGCGAGGAAAGCGTTCATAGCAGACACCCAAAGTGACCAGGGCGGGTTCGTCAAGGTAGAAAGCGAACTGTGACTCGGGCCGCGTGGCGTCTTCGTCCACCAGTCCACGGTAGATGCGGATGACTTCCAGCGAGCGTTCCTTGAGATTGTGAGCTTTCTCCGTATTCAGCGCGAGGATCTGCCAGGCTACCTCGCGGTCAGCCACAACCAGCGCGGTAATGGATTTTGCTCCAAGGCGGCGCATGGCTTCGAGGCGATGCCGGCCATTCGGAGTCCAGAAGCCTCCCTTCGGTGCGACCACAGCGATGATCGGATCGAGAAAACGCCCTGTTTTATTGATAACGTCAGCGAGCCGTTTGTGGTGAGCGTCGGAGAGATCTCGCTGGAAGGGCGTGGGTTCGACGGCATCGATCGGCAAAATCGAAAGCAAGACAGGGTGCCCGCCAAGCGGTTCCTTGTACGATCCCACAACGCAGCCTCTGGCTTTGGCGATTGCCTCTGCGGCTTCCGAGGCAGCTCCTGTCAGATGATCCAGCCGGCATTCTGCTGGGCCGAGGCCCTTCGTTCCGGGCTTGGCCCTGCGAGGACGCCTCCGGGCTGGTGCACGCTTGATCATGGCAGAGACTCTATTCTAGTTACCGGTGGATGGTTTCTCGTCACCGACCACGGTCACAACGATGGTGCGCTCGCGCCCCCGCAGGTCGCATTCGAGATGGAAGATTTGCTGCCAGGTACCTAGAACAAGTCTGCCATCAGAAATGGGTACGGTGAGCGATGGCCCCGTTAGTGTCGCCTGTAAGTGCGAATGCCCGTTGCCGTCGTGCCACGTCTGTTCATGACCGTAGTCGCGGCTGGGCGGAATGAGCTTGTCTAAAATGGCGGGCAGGTCATGCTGCAGTCCTGGCTCGAACTCAATCGTACCGATCGCGGCTGTGCTCCCGACGTTGAAAACGTTGACTGTACCCGTTTGGATTCCCGAAGCATTCACGACAGAAGCCACCTGCCCGGTGAGGTCGTGCATCTCGCCGTGCCCCCTAGTGGTGACAGAAATCTGCTGCTGATAGCTCATGAGCTGCGGACCACCTCGCAATCCGTAAATATACACGGGCCACTGGCATACCCGGAGAACTGCGGAATCGGCAACCATGTTTGCTGATTTTTCCGAGGCCGAAATCATCGAGGCTCATGCCAAGCGTAGAATGGCCACAATGCAGGGAAAATTGCCACTCCGGTCAGAAGAGCTGGCGAGGAACTGCGACGTGTAGGCGGATAAGGAAAACCCACCAGTGACCAAGAAGCGCGGGAATCCAGATTGGGGCAAACCGGATCTATACGCCGCCCATAATAACGATCCGACGTCCTTCGAGGAAATCGTCAGGAAATTACATTTGTCTCCTGCGGATTACCAACATTCAACGCCGCTCAAGGCATGGGTTCAGAAGAACAAAGATCAGAAGTATGTTCCATCAGATCTGCTGCGCGCCTGGGATTTTGAGGTCAAAGGAGACCTGTGAGTCTGGGCCCTGTAATTAGCGAGTGGCGGATCGCATTTCATGCTCGTGCCTAACATGTCCCAGCTCTGTGGGCTTGGGTTGTCGTTCTGGAGAGAATCACTGCCCTTTAGTGAAAGGATTCAGTCGGCAATCTCGCGGGCACCGATTCGGCCTTCTTGGTACTCTTCATGCCGGGAACCCAGGTAAGAGCACGTCCTGAGGACGTTTGTCGTCCCGTCGGCCCAGAAAAACCGGCTGGCGGAGTTTTCTGTCAGCCGTCCATTCTTGGAACGAGATCTGGGCGACTAGCCGTGGAGCCAGAAAAACCACGCCCTTCTCGCGCGGAGGATCCCACAGCGCAGGTCGAGATCGTATGAATGGTCGAAATTTACGGTATAACGCGGCGAGGGTTTTCTGATCAAATCCTGTTCCGACTTTGCCGACATAACGCAATCCGTGCTGGTCATAAGCTCCCAAAAGAAGGGCGCCAAAATATTGGCGTGAGCCAGCGGGCTTCGTGAATCCGGCGATCACGAACTCATCTTCCTGGTGAACTTTCACTTTCAGCCATTTAGTGGAGCGCGCTTCCAGGTATGGAGAGGAAAGATCTTTCGCGACCAATCCTTCGTATCCTCGACGTTTTGCAATGCGGAAAGCCTCGAGACCATCGGTTGCGAGTCTGTGAGATGGCAATAGCACTTTGCTCGACGACCCGATGGATTTCTCCATCACATGCCGTCGCTTGGACAGCGGTTGGCGGCGCAGATCTTTGCCTTTGTGAAAAAGGCAATCAAAGACGGCGAACACCGGTTCGCCCTTGCCCTGCTGCAGAAGTTGGAATCTGGAAACACGCTTTCTGTCAAAGACAACCACCTCACCATCGAGAAGCAGATTGACGGGTTGAAGAATCCGGATTGCGGCTGCAATTCGAGAGAAGTTTTCCGTTCGATCTTTTTCATTTCTGGAGAGCAGCCGGACCCGCCCATCTTCCTTGTATGCAAGAATCCTAACGCCGTCGTACTTCTCCTCGTAGGCCCACCCAGGTCTGTCGAATGGCTCGGGAACGAGCGTAGCAAGCATGGGCTGAACGCGAAATGGAATCCGGTGCTTCACCGCGACCGCTTTCTTAGCACCACTGCCCCGACACTTAGTTGGCACTAACAGGATGTTGCAGCATTCCACAGGCAAAGATGAACCACACCCAACCCGGGGAAATCCCACCACCACGGCAATGTCAAGAATCGGCTCCTTCTATAACGGGGTTCTGGGGTTATGTTGTCCGGGGTGAATCGGTGGCCTTTTTCCCCCCCGTCTTTCAAAAAACCCAGGACCGCGAGGATTGTGTTCCAGTTGCGGGTCGTGGGCGGAGGCCTCCGGCTCTCGACAGGATGCTCACGAATCGAACGATATCGGGGCGGGACGACTCGGTTCCAAACGGATTCTCCGTCTCCAGGCGGATAAGATTGCGACCCCTGCAGAGCACAACTTCCGCCTCGAATGGCAGCTTCCGGAGCATTGCAGCACGGAACTCTCCCCGCGACCCAGGTTTCCGAACGATAAACGTGCCTGCAGCGCCCACGTTGACCACATCATATTCACTCAACTCTCTCGCCAGGATGCTTGGGCGAAATGTCCTGTGGCCGCCAACGTTAACACTCCTCGGGAAAACAATCAGAGCCATACCGTCACCGGGTCGCCATGGTTACGTTCCAACTTGCCGCCAAAGCTTGGACTTTCCGCCTTACCGGCTCTAGTTGAGCGACCTTCCGCGGTCATGCGGGAACCTAGGCCGCCTTTGCGGAATTTTCTTCTCCGGGGAACACGCGCACCTGGCGCCGCTTGGTCAAAAACGCAATTCCCCACTGCAGTATGACGAAGAAACGATTCGCGAATCCGATCAGGAAATAAATGTGCACAGCCGCCCAGACAATCCAGGCTGAAAATCCCGTGAAGCGTAAGAAACGAAGATCCGCCAGGGCATAGGTGCGGCCCACAATCGCCAGATCGCCCTTGTCCCAGTACCAGAAGGGCGCCGGCGACCCCTGTCCTTGCACGCGGCGCCGAATCAAGCCGGCCACGTACTTGCCCTCTTGAATGGCCGGCTGCGCTACTCCAGGCATGACCATTGGCTCTTTCCCCTTCATGCCCAGCAAATTCCGCGCCTGCGCCACGACGTGCGCCGTGTCGCCAATCGCGAAAATCTCTGGGTGCCCCGGCACGGAGAGATCTGAGTTCACGATAATCTTTCCCGACTTGTCCATGGGTGCTCCCAGCCATCGGCCTGCGGGAGACGCCAGCACGCCCGCGCTCCACAACACCGTGCCGGCCGGAACGCGCTCGCCATTGACGACGACTCCAGCGGCGTCCACATTCGTAACTCGTGTGTTCGTATGCACTTTCACGCCCAGGCTCTCCAGATGGCGCTGCGCCTTGGCCGAAAGCACCTCCGGAAAAGTGGGAAGCACCCGCGGGGCCGCCTCGTACAGCAGGATACCCGCCGAGCGAGGATCGATGTGGCGAAAATCGTGCGCCAGGGCCATGCGCGACATTTCCGCCAGAGTGCTTGCCATTTCCACGCCCACCGTCCCCGCGCCGACCAGGACAAACGTGAGCAATTGGCGTATTTTCTCCGTGTCCGCGTGGTCGAGCGCCGCAATCTCCTCGGCACGCTCGAAGGCCAGCAGGATCTTGCCGCGAATCAGGTCGGCATCGTCCAGCGATTCGAGACCCGGCGCCGTGCGTCGCCAGTCCTCGTGACCGAAGTAGTTGTATTGAATTCCGGTTGCCAGCACGAGGAAGTCGTACGGCACCACGTGCTGTTTCAAATGAACCAGCCTGTTTTCCGTGTCGATGCCGCTGACTTCGTCGAGCAACACCTCAACATTTTGCTGGCGGTTCAGGATCGAGCGGAGCGGCCCGGCAATTTGGTCGGCGGACAACAGCCCCGTGGCCACCTGGTAGAGCATGGGACGGAAGAGATGGTAGTTCCGTTTGTCGATGAGCGTCACGCTGACGGGAGCCCCGGCCAACTCGCGCGTTGCGAAGAGTCCGCCGAAACCGCCGCCAACGATCACCACGCGCGGCTGAGTTGCGCTCAAGATTGCCTCCACATTGCCCGATTCTAACAGCGCAATCGAAGCACATGAGAACTTTAGATTCATTGCATTCGAGCCCGCCGGGGATGCGACTTACCAGGCGGTTGCAGACCGTATAATTGCGTCGTTGGGAGTGAAGCTGCTTGGCAACTTAACTGGCGTCGTTTTTGAAACGGTCGAGGGCCATTTCAGTGTATTGGCCGACCTCGATGAGGTAGCCGTCGGGATCACGCATGTAGCAACGCCATTTCCCAGCCCTGATTGTCTAGCGGTTCGGTAAGAAAGCGAGCCCCTTTGTCGCCCCATTGTTTGTAGCAGGCTCAGACGTCGGCGACACGCAAGTTAAGGAAGCTATTTACTCTGTTGAGATCCGACGGTGTTTCGAGGACGACCTCTGGCTTGTCCGGAGTCCAGGCCTATCGTGGACAAAGCGAAGTGATCCGGGAGTGCGCCCCCCTGGCACAGGACCACACTCACCGTCGTTATCGTTATAAGAACGGGATTGATGAACAAGAGCGGGCGAAGAATCGGACAAAATCGAGCGTGCGGTCAAAGATCGAGCACCCGTTTCAAGTCATGAAGCTGAAATTCGGATTTGTGAAGGTGCGTTACCGAGGACTGAAGAAGAACGCGCATCAGCTGTTTGTCATTTGTGGGTTGGTCCATCTATTTCTCAGCCGAAAGAAGCTGCTGCTGTTGGCGACCAGCGCATAGCTGGAAGATGCCGCTTCGCGCTGCCGTGAACGAAGGCGAAGGCAAGAAACCTGAGGGAGCCGAGCTTCACCGACCTG
>JBAUXO010000336.1:0-19900 GCA_049584315.1 Candidatus Sulfotelmatobacter sp.
GACCAGCGAATCGGGCATGAGGAGCTCCAGGCAATCATATAAGCAATCATCTGTAAGTATCACATACTGTAAGACAGAGGCCACAAAAAAAGAAACCGCCAGATCCTCACTTCTACGTCGCGCACCCCGACCGTCAGTTTAGCTGGACAACCTGACTCAGAGTGAGTTACACATTTGGACGTTCAGTTCCTTTCGAAACCGGGGCGGACTGGGCTTCGGCAGCGAGAACCCTTAGAAGGCAGATCGCCGTCTTCAGCCCGTCTCAGAAGAAGAGGCCCAGGCGTGCGGCGCACGAGCCAGGGATACGAATGGGAATTCGAAAGCAAGTCTTAACCTGGAGGCGAGCGATGAGACCATTGTCGACCGGCCTATGCACCTTGGTCATAATTTTTATTTCATTCTTGCGGCCAGTACAGGCGCAAACAACGGAAATTGCGACGAAGGCTGCCAGGCCTTTCAGCTACAACTTCACGGAAGAAATCACAGTTACTGGTACGGTGTCGAGCGTGCTCACGAAAGCCACTCCGGGAACGATTGTGGGGTCTCACCTGCTTCTCGCAACGCTCTCCGGTCCCGTGGACGCAAGTCTGGGACGTTTCGGTTTGCGAGGCAACGGTGCCGTCTCCGTTGCAGCGGGCCAGCAAATCGAGGCGACTGGCGTCATGAAAACAATTAGGGAGAAAACATTCTTCCTAGTCCGCACTATGAAAGTGGGCAACGAAGTCTATACGATCCGTAACGAACACGGATTCCCAGTGTCGCCGCAGGCGCGTGAGCGCGCTGGCCAGAAGGCGGCATCGCGATGAGCCGTCAAGGTTACGCTGGCATCCTCGGCTTAATTCTAATGGCCCTGGTTTTCTTGACGAACTGCAACAGTTCGAACTTCAATACCCCGGCGGAAGCGATCACAGCTACGAGTGGATCGCCTCAAAGCGCAGCGCTCAACACGGCCTTTGCAGAACCCCTGGTGGCGACCGTGACCATGGGCGGATCGCCGGTGAGCGGCGCGTTCGTCGTCTTCACAGCTCCGGCGACGGGAGCTAGCGGAACCTTCGCAGGTGAAACGAGTACGGAGACGGATACGACCAACGCAAGCGGTGTAGCTACCCCGTCAACCTTTACAGCCAATGGAACGCTCGGAGCCGTGACGGTGACGGCAACGGTTGCAGGAACGACGGCTACGGCCAACTTTATTCTGTCGAATACTTCGGGACCTGCGGCATCGATCACGGCAACGAGTGGCTCCCTGCAAGATGCAACCATCAGCACGGCGTTCCAAGAACCGCTGGTGGCGACGGTTCTGGACAGTAACCAGAATCCGGTCAGCGGCGCGTCGGTAACATTCACTGCTCCGTTAACGGGAGCTAGCGGTGCGTTCGCGTCGAACTCGACGGCTACGGAAACAGATACAACCAACACGAGCGGTGTGGCTACCTCGTCAACCTTTACAGCCGATGCGATGGCCGGCTCCTATGTGGTGACGGCAACGCTTGCAGGAGTAGGGACGGCGGCCAGCTTCAGTCTGACGAACATAACCGGGGCCGTCATATCGATCGCGACCACAAGCGGAACGCCGCAGAGCGCGACGGTCAACGCGGCATTTGCCGCGCCGCTGTCGGTCACGGTGCTAGACAGTAACCGGAACCCCCTGAGTGGCGCGCTCGTGACCTTCGAAGTTCCGGCGACGGGTGCAAGCGGCACCTTCGCAGGTGGAGTGAACACAGCTACCACCAACTCAAGCGGCATGGCCACATCTGCGATTTTGACCGCCAATGGTTCGGTTGGAACCTACACGGTAACGGCCACGGTTGCATCCGGGGCGGAACCGGCGAACTTTGTTCTGACAAACACGGGAATCAGTTTTGCCTTCTATTTAAGCGGGCTAGAGGCTATCAACGGTGGCTCGAATTTCTACGCTCTCGCGGGGGCGGTGACCGTCGATGGCAACGGCAACGTCCTGGGCGGCGAACAGGACTACAACGACGCTGCTGGACTCACTTCACCTCAACCTTCCGGTGACGCCATCTTGCCGGGCTCCGCTGCGCTCATGGTCGATCCTACGACCGGGCAGGGAACACTCACGCTCACGACAAACAACACAAGTTTAGGCCTCAACGGGGTCGAGACCCTCGCCGTCCAGTTTGTGAACACGAACCACGCGCTCATCGTTCAGTTTGACGGCTCGGCAACCTCCAGCGGAAGCATGGACACCCAGACGCTCGCAAGCACGCTCACCGACGGGAACTATGCCTTCACCCTTTCTGGAGTCGACCCCGGATATCAGTCGATTGTTTTCGGAGGGGTATTCGCGATCTCGAATAGCGGCACCACCTTCGCGGGTACCTTCGACGTCGATGACGCCGGAGCCACGACGACTCCGACACTGGGAACGGCGTTCAGCGGAACAATAACTGGACCCGATGCTTTTGGCCGGGGCACCATGACCAGCAGCACATTGCCAATCTCGTCACTCAACTATTACGTGGTCGGTCCCGAGGCGATACGGATCATCGATGTGGATACGATTACCCCCGATTCGGCTATCGGTTCGGCGTTCGGCCAGGGAACGGGCACTTTCAGCAACGCATCTCTGGGGAGCTCCGTATTCGGCGTCTCAAGCAACTCGTTCGGAAATCTCTTTGCTGCAGCAGGCATGTTTACTACGGTACCGGGCAGCGGCACATTCAACGGTGTCGCGGATGACAATGAATTCGACAATGGCACCATCGTTCCCAAGGCCCCTATTTCGGGCACCTATACCGTCGCGAGCAATGGATACGGCAGCATGACCATCACGGCCGGAGATTTGGGAGACGTCAGCGCTCTGGGGATCTATATGACGGACCCACTTCTCAACCTGAATGATCCGAATAACGCCGCCAGCGGATTGGGAGGCGCTCTGGTTGCCGACCTGGATGTTTCGAGCGTCAACCCTACCGGAGTCAACGGCACCGGAGTCCTGATTCCGCAAACAAACACTTCAACCGCCGATTTTGCCGGCAGCTATGCCTTTGGAGCGCAGGTTTACAACGACTCCCGAGGGCCAGCCCTCGGTTGGGAATTCGATTTTGTTGGGCAGGGATCGGTCAATCATGGTGCTTTGAGCGGGGCCAGCGGACTTCTCAGCGACCCCTTCTTCATATTCAACGCCACCGCCCCAGACGGTACGGATACCGCAGGGTTCTCGGGGACCTTATCGCCTGATCCGGTCAACGTTGGGCGCTACAGAACTACGCTCGCCGTGACCGTTGCTGCGGACCCGGATTACACCGTGGTTATCTATGAGGCTAGTGGCGCCCAATTGTTATGGCTTAACGAGAATGCAAATGGCGAGAGTGTATTCCTTGGGTCGCTTCAGCAACAAGGGTCGCTCATCGCCCTACCGGCGGTGCAGAAAACCGCTGTGAAAACCAAGTCGAAACAGAAACACTAGGCGGCGCATGGGAAAGCTGATAGCCCCGAAAATGGCCATCTCCCTACCCTCATTTTGAGTAACCGTTTGAGCGGCAGAATTGTAAGTGAGAAAGGTTCTTGAATACGGAGATCGCCATGAAACTTCCTCGGATGGTGCTGCTCTCTTTGGTTGTGATGGTAGCGCCAGCCTTGTCTTCGGCTCAGGATGCAACTGGGAGAATTTACGGAACAGTCTACGACCAGCAGGACGCGGTGATCCCCGGCGTGCAGATTACTGTGACCAACACGGCTACCCAGGCCTCGCGCGTTGCAAGCACAGACAAAGAGGGACTTTTCCAGATACTGGGGCTCCCTATCGGCAAGTACAAGGTGACCGCCGAGCATGCCGGATTTCGCAGCGTAGTCAGCGCAGAGCAGAAACTGTTAATCAACGAAGCGCTTCGCATCGACTTCAAGATGCAAGTGGGCGCGGCGAATCAGACCGTCGACGTCGGGGCTGAGGCTGCGCCCGTCGAAACCGTCAACCCAACTCTGGGCCAGTCGATCACCGGGCGAACCCTCACCAACATGCCTCTAAATGGGCGCGACGTTCTCGACCTGGCATTGCTTCAGCCCGGAGTCACGGAAAGTAATGACGACAATACCGGCGCCGGCAATTACAGCATCGCCGGCGGAAGAACCGATTCCGTGACGTTCCTGCTCGATGGTGGAAACAACAATGACCTGCTGGACAACAGTAATGTTCTCGATCCCAATCCCGACGCTATCGCCGAGTTCCGGATTCTAACCAGCGACTACACGGCTGAGTATGGACGCAACGGCGGCGGTGTCATCAGTATCGTGACCAAGTCCGGTACCAATCAGCTCCATGGCAGCCTGTTCGAATTCGTCCGGAACAGAGTTTTCGACGCCAACGACTACTTCAACAAGCAGCAGGGTCTTCCTCGGCTCGACCTCAAGCGCAACCAGTTCGGAGCAACGCTGGGCGGGCCGATTATCAAGGACAAGTTTTTTTTCTTTCTCGCCTATCAGGGGCAGCGGCAGATTCAAGCCTCTCCGCTCATTGATTCGCCCGTCTATACACCACAGGAGTTGCAGGGAAATTTTTCTACCTCTTTTGATGGCGCTCCCGACCCGGGCGTCGTGGCCTTCCTGACCGCGAACCCCTGGTTCGCGACTCCTAACGGAAGTGTGGCCAATGCGATTATCGATCCCACGAAGATCGATCCGGTAGCCCAGGCATACATCAAAGCCGGCTTAATCCCAACCGCTCCCAATGGTCTGCTTTCCACCACGTTAACGGCAGACGATAATCGTAACGAATTAACCGGCAAGTTCGATCTGCTTCTGAATCCCAAAGACAAGCTCTCAGCCACCGTTGGTTTGAACCGCGCTGGCGACCCCTATTACGGAACTCTGAACCCTGCGCCCACCGCCAGCGTCCCGGGCTTCCCCGCCACGAACAAGAAAAACTATTACTTCTTCAACCTGGGATACACTCGGATCTTTACGCCGACCGCGCTCAACGAATTTCATTTCGTTGTGCACCGCACGAATTTCCTCTCGGACGACCCAGCGAACCACCTGCCCACTGGCCCGCAACTTGGCATCAACATCACTCCCGACCTGGCTACCGGTCCGACCGACATTTTTTTCGATAACGGTTTCATAATCGGCCCCACCGAAAACGGTCCAACCCGCTATATCGAAAACACGTTCTCCTGGACAGATGCCTTTACCTGGACGCGGGCAAAACATAACTGGAAATTCGGCGCTGGATTCTCGCCTTATCAAGAAAATCTGCTCTACGGCTACTACTTGAATGGAGAGTTTGATTTTTATACTGGCACCAGCACGGGCTCGGGAAACGATTACGCGGATTTTCTTCTCGGCGTCCCGGACGCTTTTTTCCAGAATGCGCTGGCTCCTTCCAACATTCGCAGCAAGAGCACCTATTTGTTTGCCCAGGACGAGTGGCACTTCCGCAAGAACCTGGTCCTGACCATCGGGCTGCGTTACGAATACAACACGCCGAAGTCCGACACCGAGGGGCGCACTTTTTCGATAATTCCGGGAGAACAGTCAAAACGATTCATCAACGCACCGGTGGGTCTGGTGTTTCCCGGCGATCCCGGCGCTCCCACCGGAACGAATTTCCCCGACAAGAAAAACTTCGCACCGCGGTTCGGCTTTGCCTGGGATCCAACCGGAAGCGGCAAGACCAGCCTCCGCGGCGGCATCGGCGTTTTCTATGACATCCTGAAAGGCGAAGACAATCTTCAGTTCAACGGGACGCCCCCGTTCGTGGGCTCGGCCGGACTATACTACAATTCTCCGAATTTCCTGCCGGGCCAGCCGTCCACATGCCTCAATAGCACTTCAGGGTGTCCGGTGACAGCACCGCTGACCTATCTGAGCCAGCCCTACGCGAACGCCTGCAATTACGACGCGAACGGCAATTGCGAGAGTTTGGGCGTAGCGAATACCTTCCCCTCGAAACCCCCTGCCTCTAACATCGATTTCACGCCTTTCCTCCCCATCAACAATACTGGCGCTATCTACGTGGTAGACCCGCACCTGCGAACGCCCTACGTCTACCAATACAACTTGAGCCTGCAACGCAATCTTGTCGCCGACACAGTTCTCGAAACCAACTATGTAGGAAGCTCAGGGCATGGTCTGACGTCGCTCAAAGACATCAACCCCCTGGTATTGGGCACTACCAATCGAGTCCTGAATACCAGTAGCACCAGTTGCGGAACCATTCAGAATGTGGTCTGCTTTGGCCCACTCCCCGAATTCCAGAACGTATCCAATGCCAACTACAACGCTCTGGAAGTGAGCCTGACACGGCAGCCCAAAGACTCACGCGTGGGGACGGCTTATTACACCCTCGCTTATACCTACGGCCATAATCAGGATAATGC
This sequence comes from Candidatus Sulfotelmatobacter sp., assembly GCA_049584315.1. GTDB lineage: Bacteria > Acidobacteriota > Terriglobia > Terriglobales > Acidobacteriaceae > Sulfotelmatobacter. The sequence goes on from JBAUXO010000336.1 coordinate 6,342, forward strand.
CTCTGGTTTCGCACAGCGCAACGCGCAAACACCCGCCTACGACCCCAAACTTTTCTACGCTTCCGGCGACACCGATGTTCGCCATCGCATCACTCTCAGTGGGGGATGGGATTTGCCTTTCGATCGCGTCTGGGCCGCAGCGCCGAAGCGCCTTACCAGCGGATGGAGCCTATATCCCATCTTTACTTATCGAACCGGATTTCCATTCGACATTCCGGCGCAGTTATCGAATCAATATGACCCTGCCAATCCAGGTTCTTCCGGCGCGGGCGATCCTATCCTTTCGCACGCCGCGGTGGTTGCCCCGATCCGTACGTTCAACCCTCGGCAGGTCCGCACCGTTAATGAAATCACCTACGGCACCAACCCCATCACGGGCGGCTGCCAGATCACCACCCAAGCGGTCACCGGCAACTTTATCTTTGATCCCAATAGCTTTTCGAACGTGCCCCTCGAGAACAATTCTTACTTTGAGGCGGGAAGCGCTCCCAATCCCTGTTTCCCGCAACTGGATCCGGTGAATAACCCCGCCGACCGAACCTACGGCCTTCATCGCAACGTGCTCCGCGGTCCCACCTTGACCAATCTCGACATCGCACTTGCCAAGACCACCTCGATCACCGAGCGGTTCAAAATGGAGTTTCGCGCCGAATTCTTCAATGCTTTGAATCATCCCGAGTTTGCTCAACCGACGGTCTTGGACGGCGCTGCAAACATTGAAAGTCCGACGTTCGGCGAGATCACCACAACCGGCTCCTTTCGTGGGGCGACTCCCCGCATCGGGCAATTGGCGCTGCGGGTGACTTTCTAGTGGAAGTTGAAAATGGCGCCCCCGGGCGCACACTCAACTCTTCCAGGACCCGTTGCAGCTGCGAAACAGGGAGGAATTACGCCCACATCAACTCGGAAGAAGTAACGGGGTTGATTCGCGAACTCGCTTTAGTCTGTGAAGACACGTCCATTCATAGCTTCCATAGCGGACGATTTTCATAACCTGGGCACATCGCTCGCCAAGCTCCGTCTCTTCTTTGACTCCAGCGCCGGTGATGAGGTGGCCTTCGCGGGCCATGGTGTCGCGCCAGGCCTGCCAGTCGGCGGAGTCGACGAGGGTTCCGTCCATGTCCAGTGCGATACTCGCGAGACACGTACGTTCATTTCGAGGATTTGCCACTTCATCTAAGTTGAATTCGCACGGCTGCTGGAGACTGGCTGATCGCCCTCAAAACGCTGCCCAAAGTCAGATCCGCGACACTTGGTTTTGAAGCTGAGCTGGGAAGAGGCTATCTTTATTTTGAGGGTATGTAGCCTATGACAGGCTAGTTCGCACGCCCCGTCCTACATATAACGGAAGTTGAGGGCTCGCTCCTCTCTTATGTTAACCGGCTTGGCCTCATGAGCCCCTGGCGCTACGACGAGGACGGCAGCGCGCGTGTCGCACAGGTCGACCGGCACGGCGGCGCGCGGAAACTCGAGGCCAAGGGCGTTCCGGTCAAGAGGGTTCGTGGGGCTACCGGCTCCTGGTGGTCGATGATCCCGACGGCAATCAGCTGTTCTTCAACTGTGCGAACGAGACTGCGTCCGGCGAGATTGCTAGAGATGAAGCATAATCCTGCAGCGCGCCAGCATGGCCGCTTCCACGGCATACATTCGCTGGGATCCGCGGCAACGGCGGCGGAGTGACGCAGCAATTCCGTGAGGTATTCGAACCGTTCGTCAAAAATCTCTATCCACTCATTGACCGGGCGAACGGATGTGGTTTACTAGTCGACAATGACTCCTTCGTTGATCCTGCGAGTACTGTTGCTCGGCTGTCTGTTGTGCACTTTCCCGGTCAGAGTCTTTGCGCAGACTCTGGTGGAGCGACTGGGATACCCTCCCGGCACAAAGCTCCTCGTTGTTCATGCGGACGATCTGGGCGAAACCCACTCGGTGAATGCTGCTGCCATCAAAGCTCTGCAAGGCGGGACGATCAATTCGGCGAGCCTGATGGTGTCCTGCCCGTGGTTTCCAGAGATTGCCGACTATGCCAAATCCCATCCGGACGCAGACTTTGGCCTGCACCTCACGTTGACGAGTGAACGAGTTTATTACCGCTGGGGTCCCGTGGCGCCCGCAGACAAGGTGCCGAGCCTGGTGGATCAAAACGGATATTTCCATCACGACTGGGAAGAGGGCGAGCATATCAATGCCAAGGAGGTCGAGGTCGAACTGCGCGCTCAGATCGAGCGCGCGCTCGCGATGGGCGTTCGTCCCACGCACCTCGATTCGCACCAGTACCGGCTGATCATGAACGGCAAAGATCTGTTCGACACTATGCTGCGGGTGGCTCACGAGTATAAGCTGCCGGTTTTTGTTACCAGAGATTGGTTCGCCGACCACCCATATTTGCAGGCCAGCCTCGGTCCAAGCGATGTAGTGCTGGACCATACGGTTACGATTGAACCGGAAATTCCGCCGGAAAAATGGGCGAAATTTTACCGCACTGCGTTGAAGAACCTGAAGCCGGGCGTGACGGAGTTCGTCATCCATCCCGGTTTCGACGATGATGAACTACGGGCCGCCACCAGGGAACGCTCCACATGGGGCTCGGCCTGGAGGCAGCGCGACTACGACTTTTTCACGAGTGACCAGTTCCGGGAGATTCTGGCTCAGCAAAGAATTAAGCTGATCACTTGGAGGGAACTGGCCCGCGCTGGCGAAGCAAAGTGATCTCTCCCAGATTTCTGCCAAATACTGCGGGCCGAGCGCCCGGCGGTACTGGAACGTCGAAAACGAGCGGCTGGAATCCGGGCCGCTCCCACGCCGAGGGGTCTGCAATTCTCAGTTGGTGTAATTGTGTCTGATTGCGCCAGTTGAAGAACGTTGAGTTGTCGAAGGCGCTTGCGATGCTGTGCTCCTGGTTTGCGGACTGGGCAGTCGATCCATGCGCGATGCGATGCTCTCTGCCTGGCTAAAGAAGATGGCGGCCGAAGAGCGCAGGCTGGGCGCTGTGCGCGTTGGCGCTTTTCTGCTTGCTGAGGCTGGGCTGTTGAATGATCGCCGAGCAACCACGCATTGGAGATTCGGCCGCGAAATGGTAACTCGATATCCACCTGTCAGCGTCCAGTACGATCCACTCTGGGTCAAAGACGCCAACATCTACACTTCCGCCGGTATTTCTGCCGGCATCGATCTCGCGCTTGGGTGGGTCGAAGAGGATCGCGCCGCCGGGCTCGTGCATGAAGCGGCGCGCGAACTTGTGCTGTTTCTGCGACGACCGGGTGGACAGCCTCAGATGAGCATCTCACTCGCCGCACAAGGTTCGGAGATGATGTTGATTCGTGAGCTGCAGATTTGGATTGCCGAGCATCTCGAGAAGAAACTGTCGGTAGAAGATCTTGCGGACCGAATGTCGATGAGTATGCGCAATTTCGAGCGCCTATTCACTCGAGAGGTTGGCACGACACGATCCAATACGTGCTTCAAATGCGGGTGGAGGCGGCGCGTCGTCAGCTCGAACGCACGGGGAGAGCGTTCAAGCAGCTGGCCTCGACCGTCGGATTCGGCAACGTCGACGCGATGAAACGCGCCTTTGGTTCGGTTGTTGAGGATACTCCGCGCCGCTATCACGCTTGCGGACCATAAGCCGGCGAATGACAGGTGACTAGTGTCGAGCGCCGCTGATCCTATGTTAACTCGAAGTCGTGAGAGAATTCATTGCGTTCGCTCGTTGAGACGCCGTGATCGGGACGAAGCACCATTCCCGATTGTAGTACGACAGCGTTTTTGTTCGAGAGTCAAACATGATCTTTTCCACACCCTCGAAGCAGACGCTATCCAGGGTTGTCGCAATCGGAGTTGTAGCCGTCGTCGTTTGTCAGATGTCTACCGGACAGCAATCGGGGCCGGCGAATTGGACGGTGGAACGGGACCATCAAAACATGATGGATCAGCTCGGGATCAAAGCTCTCCGTCCCGGGCCGAGCGGGAATGAAAAGGATCCCAATCACGCCAACTACGATGAGGCGAAAGCCAATCCATATGGCGATCTCCCCGATTCGCTCACGTTAAGGAACGGGCAAAAGGTCACGTCGGCGGAACAGTGGTGGCATGAGCGACGCCCACAGATTGTCGAAGACTTCGAGCGCGAGATCGTTGGCCGCATCCCACCGAATGTGCCCAAAGTGACTTGGACCTCGAAGAGCACGAGCGATTCGAAGGTAGGAGTTTTCCCTGTCGTTGAGAAACAGTTGGTTGGACACGTGGACAATTCAGCGTACCGATCGATCGACGTAGACATTGAGATGACGCTGATCACGCCGGGGAATTCGAAAGCTCCGGTGCCCGTGATGATCATGTTCAGCAGCGCGTTCATCCGCCAGTTCATCGCAAACCACCCGGAATTTAAGAAAATGGTGGGGAGCGATCCGCCGTCGACGGAACAGCTCATTGCCAACGGCTGGGGTTACGCGCTCCTCGACACCAGTACCATACAAGCGGACAACGGCGCAGGCCTCACCAAAGGGATTATTGGCCTTACAAATAAGGGTCAGCCTCGAAAGCCGGACGATTGGGGTGCGTTACGGGCGTGGGCATGGGGTGCCTCCCGCGCTCTCGACTATCTGGAGACGGACAAGAGCGTTGATGCGAAGCGCATTGGCATCGAAGGTGTCTCCCGCCATGGAAAAGCTGCGCTCGTGACCATGGCATTCGATACTCGCTTTGCTGTGGTGCTGGTGGGTTCCTCCGGGGAGGGCGGAGCGAAACCGCACAGACGCAATTTCGGAGAAGAGGTGGAAAATCTCACCGACTCGGGCGAGTATCACTGGATGGCAGGTAATTTCTTGAAGTATGGCGCCGCCCAGGCTTCGTTTGGGAGTAAGAATGCCAGCGACTTGCCGGTAGATGCGAACGAACTGATTGCCCTGTGCGCGCCGCGGCTGACATTCATCAGCTATGGGGTTCCCGACAAGGGGGATGGGCAGTGGCTGGACCACCAGGGCAGCTTTATGGCGACGGTGGCTGCAAACGGTGTCTTCCGCCTTTTGGGTGCGAAAGATCTGGGAGTGAACGGGGACTATCACAACGCGAAGATGCCGCCAGTGAATACGGGGCTTCTCGATGGCCAACTCGCATGGCGGCAGCATGACGAGGGGCACACCGATGCCCCGAACTGGAAGTACTTCATTCCGTGGGCGGATAGATTCCTCAACTATCATCCGATACCATGGGCACTTCCAGCCGATCAGCCGGTTTTTCGGACCAACGCTAACTCTCTGGTGGCGCATTCGCAGCTGCTTGCAAAGGCAAAACAAGGCGGAATCGACGTTTACTTCGAAGGCGACTCAATCACAAGAAGGTGGGGTGCCATCGACTACCCGGATCTGCTCGCCAATTGGAAGGAGAATTTCTTCGGGTGGAACGCGGCTGACTTTGGATGGGGCGCCGATCGAACTCAGAACATCCTCTGGCGTTTAGAGAACGGCGAGTTGGATGGAGTCAACCCCAAAGTCGTCATTCTGCTCGCTGGCACAAACAACGTCAGCGATCTGACGGCTCCAGGTAGCATTGATGAACGAGCTTCCGACGTCACGCGAGGACTTCAGGCGATTCTGCATGTGATTCAAGAGAAGGCGCCCACCGCGACAATCATCGTTATGGGAATCTTTCCCAGGAACGACAATATGGCGTTCACTCCCGTCATCGACAGGATCAACCGCAATCTGTCGAAGTTTGCTGACGGCCAAAAGATTCGATATCTGAATATTAACGACAAACTGGCCGACAGCGATGGGATGCTGCGCGACGGAATGATGAATGCAAAAGACAAACTCCATCCCACTGTCGAGGCTTATCAAGTCTGGGCGGATGCACTGAAACCTATCCTTACGAAGTTGCTGGGCCCTCCGCCGTTATGGATCGCGCCCCGCCGCCTACGGGCGATCCCGCCGCGGGAGTTGATCTTCGCCCGCCCCCCCGCTGGGATAGGTTTGATACGCCTGATCTTTGTGGGCAGAATCGCGAAAGTTCGGGAGCAGCCACTTTCCAGAATTGTAGGAATGCCATGAGGCGCGAATATCGTGCGTCGGGTGGCAACTGCGAAGCGACCTGTTGATTCCGTGACATCCAAGCAGTGCACCCTTGCAACGGGACATTGCTTAGATCGGCGATGTGACGATGCTTGCTGTGTCCTGCATTAACGGTTGGGAAATCCCCGATTTCACTCAGTGACTGGCGGTCAATTTGACGTCTGTTCGCACCAGGTTACCATCCGTGATCATGCGACCACGCAATCTTCAGGCGATTCTTGCGCTTCACCGCTCTTTCGGAACCAATCTAATTGTTATGGGCTGCATCCGGTTGGAGGCCGAAAAATGCAGCTTCGACGCCATAAAGGCATCGTCGGTCATAATGTCCCCAAGCGTATAGTCGAACCCCTCGATTGCGTTGAAGGAAAATCGGCCAGATTCGTCGGTCACGGTTTCGCCCTCCACCCATGTGGACATCCCGTCCAACTGCGCCGCTATATTGGCGTGCACCTCTCTTGCGGGTGTGCTATCTGGAAGCAGGACGACGAACCGGACCGGCTTGCTCGTCAATGCCGCCGGCAAGTGAAAATCGCACCGCGCAGAATTCGCGTTCTCGCTGACTTCGATTTCGGTCGCATTGCCCTCTGTAGTTGCGCGAGGCCAATACTGTGTTCGATAAGGGGTGTCTTCAGTTGGAATCCTGTACAGGTTCAGCACTATCTTGTAAGACCCAGGTGCCACGCCGGAGAATAGATATTCTCCGCTGTTGTCTGTTTCTACGGCCTCACCAATAAGAAGCTCCGACTCTTGATTTCGCCCTTCCCCCTCGACCCGGATCAGGTCTACCTTAAGTCCCGCCTGGACTGGTGAGCCATCCGAACGAACGATGCGTCCACCGATTGCGCCCGGCCAGTTCTTACGCAGAACGAGATCGAGCAATGCACAGCCACGGGCCGCGACTTTTGCGGTGTTCTCGGCCTCAGACTCCGTGCTACTGCTGAATCCAGCCTTAGTTGCGCTTACAACATATGAGCCCGGTTCTAGTCCTGAAAATGAATAGCGCCCGGTGTTATCGGTTGTCGTTGTTGCTTTCTTCCCCTCGCCCAGAGCTTCAACGGTCACGCTCGGTAGTGCGTCGCCATTCGTGGCCATGTTGCCTGTGCTCATTGTGACCTTGCCGGAGAGGGTTCCTGTGGGAGCAGCACCGGAGAGACTATTTAGAAACGCCATATCCTCACCGGCGTACTTCACGTTTCTGCTGCGCGTGCATCCGCGAGATGGCAGGTAACCAGTCCCGTTATCGTGTGTGTACATCAAGTACTGTTCACCCACATGCAGAGACGGACCATCGCACATTCCATCGTCGTAAAGAATGACTGTTTCTTCGGATATGCCCTTGTAAGCCTTGTCGATTCGCATGCGGGCAAGAGTGACCCAGTCATTTTTCGTCTGCAGGGCCTCCGTGACTGTCCCGAGGAATATCATCTGCGTTCCAGAATATTCGGCACACGCCGGGAGCGGTTGAGCACACTCGCAAGCCAGCGCATTCCGCGACCCGACCGTCAAGAGGGTAACTACTGCAAAAAATGTCACTACCGCTCGAAGGCGTATGCGACCCGATGCCGGCCTGCTACATCTGCGGTTTCCCATAACCTGAATTGGACACCCCGGCATCAGTGGGAGCAACTGTCTTCCGTAACCGACTTCGCAAGAGCAAAAAACGACGTTATGAGCAGCCGGCGATTCCAGGCTGCAAAGTGTGGGACCAGACAAGTTGACGAAGAATCCCCCCATTCCACTCAAATTCCCCATGGGAACCTGCGTACTATTCGCCTCAGCAACGTTGGAAACCGAACGCCTCACAGTGCGGTGCTCGTGTCGAATCGCCCGGTACCCACAGGTCTACCCACATTGCTCGTCCGGCCGCACACGGAAGAATTTCCGGCGTTTGCTCCGCGCCAATCTCTCAATAGGTGCTCGACTGAAACTTTCAGCTACGTCTGTTTACGAGCCCTACTAGAATCGTCACGCTGCGAGAGATATCCCTGCGCAGGCACCGGGCTTTACAATAACCGATTACGGAGGGAAGGAGTTCGTGACTGAAGCCGAACTGAAAAAGCATCTCGACGCCGCCGAGGAAAGCCCCAAGCAAATTGCTGCCGCAGTATTATGCCTGCCGGAGAAAACGCTGCGCCATAAACCTTCCCCGGACAAGTGGTGCATCCTTGAGATTCTTGGACATCTGGCTGATATGGAAATTCTGTATGCCTACCGACTGCGGCAGATGCTCGCCGACAAAGACCCGGTGATTGCGCCGATTGATCAGGAAGATTGGGCGAAGAATCTGGGGTATCTGGAATCGTCGCCCCCCGAGTTGGTCGCACTCTACGGACTCAACCGCCACGCCAATGTGAGGTTGTTGCGGCAACTGAAGGCAGAAGACCTAAAAAAATCGGCCCGCCATCCTGAACTCGATCACCGGGTCGCGGTTGCCGACTATGTGGAGATGATGGCAAAACATGGGCCGAATCATCTTGAGCAGATCGAGCGGCTGAAGAAAGAAGCGATAGGGAAATAAAGTCTAGGGACTCGACACCATTAAGCAGGTTTCAGGAATGGAGTGGCACATGCATCCGTTTCTTTGCAGAAGGCTTCGTTCTCTCTTTCGCCTTCTGGTCATCGGATTCTTGTTGATCGGCTGCGGCCTTGCGCCCGCTGCGGGGAGCGAGCGTAAGCCAAAAATTCGCGCCATCACTGCATTTGTGCGAATTGACGCCTCGCAATACCGACAGCAACTTGAGGAGGCCGTTACCGTGCTTCGTCAGGCGAAAACCGCGTTTGAGCGAGGCGGGTACGAAGTCCAAACAATCCGCATTACAACGCAGTCGTTCACCCAATATGTAGGCAGCCGATCCACAGGGGAGGCTCTAGATTTCTTCAAGAGCCTTGACGACCTGTCAAAGCGAGACTCGTTCATGCTGAACATCGGGCCACTGACTTTGGCGGACTCATCGGATGCCGCCAAAGTTGAATTGCTCAGCCATGTTCTGGCTCAGACGAGAGCGAACGCGAGCTTGGTGGTGGCTGATGAAGACGGGGTGTCTTGGAGCGCGATCCGCCGCGCCGCGCAGGTGATCAAGTACTTGGAAGAACACAGCCCCAATGGTACGAACAACTTTGATTTCGCCGCTGTTGCGATGATGCCGCCCAACGTGCCCTTCTTCCCCGCGTCCAATCACGACGGCGCTGGGCATGAGTTTTCGGTTGGCTGGGAAGCGGGCGCATTCGTCGAGGATGTTCTGGCCGGAGCTAAGCGAGATATGAAGGAGGCGAAAGAGCTACTTTCAAGAGCGTTCGAGCAGCAGGCACGGGCGGTGGCTGTAATTGCCACGCAAGTCGAGAAGGACTCCGGATGGAAATTCATGGGTCTTGATCCCACGCCCGCGCCGCTAACCGATTCGTCCATCGGAGCCGCAATCGAGACGGTTATCGGGGCTAAGTTCGGGTCCAGCGGTACGCTGTCGGCTGCTGCCATCATCACAGAAGCCGAGCGTTCAATTTCCATCAAGCGCGTGGGCTTCTCCGGGCTCATGTTGCCCGTACTGGAAGACCCGGTGCTCGCCAAGAGGTGGAGTGAAGGTACGTTTGACCTAGATTCTCTGCTGGCTTACTCGGCGGTGTGCGGCACCGGATTCGACACAATTCCGTTGCCCGGAGATGCTTCGCAAGAGCAACTAGGGAGAATCATTGGTGACATGGCGAGTCTTGCGTTCAAGTGGCACAAGCCTCTTACGGCCAGACTGATACCCGCACCGGGTAAGAGAGCAGGGGATCGGACGGACTTCAACTTCGGGGCCCCTGAATTCCCGAACACAACTTTGAAGCGGCTGCGGTAGCGCGAGGTCGAGGAAGGCGAGCATGTGCGCTGTCCGGGATGATCCGTCCCTCGTCGTGAATCGCGAGCCTGATCAGGACAAGGCTCTCGACCCATCCGGCCCACGCATCCGCTGCCCCAAATGTGGTTGGTCGCCCGGCAAGGAAAATAAATGGCTCTGATGACAATCCATCCGGTCGTGCGTGGCGTAACACGCGGATCCGCACTCAGATGAACGCCCCGTTAAAATACCGCTCCGGCGAAGAAATCTTGAAAGGTGACCGTGTGCTTTTCCATGGCAATCCCGCAGAAATTGAACTCGTGGCTGTTGATCCGAATGACCGCGAACATGTTTGGCGCGTGCGAGAGTTTGGCGGTGGAGTCCTGGTCATCGATCCCAAGGTTTCTGGACGTACTTTCATAACGCGCGATCAGCTCGCTGAGTACGAAGATTTGGAATTTGTTTCGCGTGCTCGGGAGGGGTTTTGAGCGTTATCGCTGATTGCGACAGTTAGCTTCCATTTTGCCGTTTATGAGGCATAGAGCTGTCTCGGATGTTTTGCAGACTTTCTAATTGACGGTGCCTGAAGGTATCGCATCGAGGAAACTCTGGACCCTGCTGGGAAAGGCATCAGGCTCTTCCGTAAACGGAAGGTGACCACTCTTCTCGAAGACGGTGAACTGTGCACCTGGAATGGCTCGATACATCTGATAGGCAAAGACGGGTGCCACGTTCATGTCGAAGTGCCCAGTGATGAACAGAGTCGGAAAACGAAATTTAGGAAGCTCAGGTGTTAAATCGAAGCGCGCTAGGTCGTGCGACACGGCCTCATTTATCTCCCAGTTGAATTTCAGAGGCATGATGAGAGCCAGGACCGCGTCGCGCTTTTCCGGCGAGTAGAAAAGCATGGGAAAATCCTCACGGTGATATTGATCCTTGGCACCCTGGTCACGAAATTCCATTGCGAACTCAAGGCTTTTTTCCCGCTCTACGACTTCCGGGTAAACCTTGTCATCAAGATCCGATTTCTCATCCCACTTTGGCCCTGCAGAATCAACCAGAATGAGGCCAGCGACACGTTCGGCATGGCGTGCGGCGTAAGCCATACTCAGATATCCTCCCCATGAACTCCCGAGAAGGATGATCTTCTCGAGACCAAGATGTGCACGAAGCGCGTCCAGATCGTCAATCTGGTCGGCGAGGGTGCACGATTGCCCTTCTTTCAGTGGAGAAGAACGACCGTTTCCGCGCTGATCGTAAAAAATGACGCGACGACCCTGCGCGAGCACATCCCACGCAGTCGAGGTATGCAGATACGAATGGTCAAGGCCGGGTCCTCCGTTTACCAGCACCAAGGGAATCGCGTTGCCGCTGCCGATGACCTCGTAATAGATCTTTCCGCTTGGACCATCAAACGTGGTGCCGTTCTCGGCGCGGGTTGCATGGGCGGGAGCAACCACAAAGAGGGCCGCGACAAAAAGCAACAAGCAGAAGTTAAGGGGCCGTGCGTCTATTCTGGAAGATGCCCGCCAGACGGTAAAACGTTCATAGGTATCTCGCCGCCATCTCCCATGCTTCGCGGCTGGGAATTGTATATCAGATATCTCCCAATGTTGGGGCCTGATCGTAGTTGGTGAAGGTGCGCCGTGAAAAGCGCTGGACTTCAGCCGGGTGAAAGCTCGTCTACTGGCGAGAAATGGTCTTGCATCCGGTCGGGCCTATCGAGAAAGTTCGCGACGAGACACCCGACTTCATCTGACCTTGACAGGCGTCTCTGGGCACTGATATTGCTCTAGTCAGTTCCGAGTTGACATGCATGTCCGAAATACGCCGTGCCGTTCACTCGATCCTGCGAAAACCTACTTATGCTGTAGCCGCCCTCTTCACGATTGCCTTGGGAGTCGGGGCGAACACGGCGGTGTACAGGGTTGTGCGTACCGTCCTGCTTGAGCCATTGCCATTCCGCGAGCCTAAAGCCCTTGTTCAGGTGTGGGAGACGCACCCGGAACTGCACAACCTGCAAGTGTCAGTCCCTGACTATCTTGATTGGAAGAAGTCCGTGACGTCGGTTGATTTTGCGGCCTATACCTTCCAGGCAATGAACAAAGCAACGCTGTTAGGCCAAGGCGATCCTTTGGAAGTGCAAGCGACCAACGCTTCTTCCGAACTATTTCCACTTCTCGGTATCGAACCCATTCTGGGGCACGCGTACGGCGCCCAACAAGAGAACGCCAAAGAGCCGGTCGTACTGATCAGCGAGCAGTTATGGCGGCGGAAATTCTCTAGCGATCCAACCATAGTTGGCCATCCCTTGCGTCTTGATACGACCTCGTTCACTATCCTGGGAGTAGTGCCCCAAACTCAGGCTTTTCCTGTCTGGGCGGACGTGTGGATACCGTTTTCTTTCGTAGAGTCCGAACTAAAGTCCACACGCAAGTATCATCCGCTAGAGGTGATCGGGCGATTGAAGCCTGGTGTCTCGTTACGCCAGGCGGAGTTGGAAACCGAGACAGTTGCCCAGGGATTGAGTGCCACTTTCTCGTCGACGAACGGAAGGATCGGTGCGCTTGTCATGCCCCTGATGGAAGCGGTAACAGGCGAAGTTCGGCCGGCGCTTGTAACGGTGTGGATTGCGGTCGGACTCGTACTCCTAATCGTCTGTGCAAATCTCGCGCTGCTTATGATGGCCCGGTCGCTCGACCGCCGCCGCGATGTCGCCGTTCGTCTTGCCTTGGGTGCCAGTAAGCGAGCTGCAGTCCGCGAATTCTTTCTCGAAACTCTAATGCTGTCGCTCGCCGGAGGGGTCCTTGGAATGTTCGCTGCAGCGGCTGCTCTCCCAGTTCTGGGGAATATGGCGCAAGGACGAATTCCGCGTCTGGATACGGTTGCGCTCGACGCTCCCGCGTTGATCTTTGGACTGCTCATATCGTGTTTGGTCGCATTGCTGTTCGCGGTGCCTGCCTGCTGGCAGGTCTCCTATGCTGAGTTAAACCAAACATTAGCGTCCGCCGATGCGCGTGTCCCCTCCACGCGCGGGTCTTGGATTAGTTCGCTTCTCATGACTTTTGAGGTCGCACTATCACTCGCCGTATTGCTCGCCGCCACCATGCTTGTCCGCAGCTTCGCTCTGACGCTGGATACTGACCCGGGCTTCCGCCCTGAAGGGGTATTGGCGGTCAATGTGCCGCTCGCTCAAGAGTGGGACAAATCTTATGATATGTTTTTCAACCGTATTTTGCCCGGTTTGCAGAGCATTTCCGGAGTTCAAGAGGTAGCCGCTGTCAACTCCCTTCCGATGACTCTTGCCTCCACAGAACATACTCGCTATGCCACTCGCTTCGGCGTCGCAGGCACCACCACGGCTCCTGGCCAGTTTCCGACAGCGCAAATCCGGTGGTGCACTGCCAACTACTTCCATGTCTTAGGAATTCCTCTTGAGAGCGGTCGCCTGCCCAAAGACGCCGACCATAGCGCGCCTCGGTATGTGGTGAATGAGTCTTTCGCAGAGCATTTCTTTCCCCACCAGAATGCGGTCGGACAGAAACTGCGGCTAGCAGCCCGTGGTGCAAGTCTTGATGCGCGAACCGATAAAGTTTTGAAGAATTCACAGGCATTATTTGTATGATGCGCCCATGGCGATGGGGACGCGCAAGCAACGAGAGAAGCAGGAAGGGAT
>JBAUXO010000337.1:0-16170 GCA_049584315.1 Candidatus Sulfotelmatobacter sp.
CGCAGGGTATGGGGATGGATGCGCTTGTGCTCAAGACCGGCGCGTTCAGCGGCCTGCTGACAGGCGCTCCAGAGAACCTTGGTGGAGACCGGATGACTCGCCGTATGCCATCGGTTGCCGGGAAACAACCAGTCGGTGGGCTTGCGCCGAAGCCCACGCCAGTAGCCTCGTAGCGCGTCGAGCAACTTCGGACTGAGCATGACATCGCGGTCCTTGCGTCCCTTGCCTCCCCGGATATGAATGACCATGCGCTGGCTGTCGATGTCGTTGATCTTGAGGTGGGCCACTTCTGCGCGACGCGCGCCCGTGGCATACAGCGTCATCAGCAGGATGCGATGAAAGGGAAACTCCGCCGCGTCGATCAGACGTGCGACTTCTTCCTGGCTGAGCACCTGCGGTAAATGCAGGACCTTCTTCGGATACGGCGTCTCGGCAACACTCCCGCCTCGTTTCAACACCTGGACATAGAAGAAACGAAGGGCTGCCAACCGCTGCGTCACAGTGTTTGGGGCCAACTTCCACCGCGTGAACAACGCGGCCTGATACTGGCGAATATGCTCGGGGCCAAGCTGATCGGGTGGGCGATGGAAGTACCGACTGAAATGTTCAACCGTGTGGATGTAAGTGTCGATGGTGGACTCGGCGTAGTTGCGGCGCCGTAACTCCTCAAGCATGATCTGGCGTAAATGGGTCACAGAGAGTTCCTCCTCTGCGACACAAACTAGCTCAGATCACCTCCACCGTCGGCTCAGCGACACGCGAAAGCGTCCGCCGCATAGCGGCTTCGTTCAAGTCGGCTTCTCGTCATCAATCGCACAACTGACGACAAGCGCGTTTATCGGTACTAATCCAACGGACGACTGATAACTTCCGAGTTGCCCGTCATCCGCCCGGAACAGCAACATCCAGCATGCTGGAAGCATGTCTGGCCGACCGCGCAAATTCTAGTCAGGCAGTTGCCCGTGTTCCAGCTCGTGAAGCAGAAACTCCCTATCCATGACTGAGAGTTAAGCGAGGGGCGCAAAGTGTGCTGGCTACTTGGCCTCCACAAACTTCAACGGCAGCGTGACCGGCGTGGGGAAAACGGGCTGCCGAATCTCCAAGTCAACGAGGCCCGGGGTATCGGTCTGATACTCCACATCGTAGGTCTCGCCGACCGTAATTCCCATATCAGCCGTAGAGGATCTCAACTGGGCGGGCGGCAGGTCCGCACCGTCCTTCGCGATCACCTTCCACTGGACCGGTACGCCCTTGTTCGTAAGCCGCACCCGCAGGTCTGCACCGTTGTCGGTGATGTTGATGAAGCGCAGCCGATATCGGGTTGAGGGATGCAATTCGACGGGATCCGGCTGGGGATGGCCGTTCACCAGCAGCAGATAGCCAAACGGAGCATAAACACCCCCGCTAAAAACGAATGCCCGGTCATGTTCTGGGTCATACTTCTGTCCCGGTTCCAGAACGATCAGCGGACCGTACAGCCCATTGAGCAACTGCGCATCATCGGGCCAGTGGGTGTGATAGATGAAGGTTCCCGCCCGCGGCGGCGTCATGTGAGCGATGAACGAGGTTCCGGGAGCAACAGGCGGGGTAGTCTGCTGGCCCGAGCCGGTCCAGCCGACCACCCCGTCGTAGTAACTCTCCAATTCGATCCCGTGCCAATGGATCACCGTCGGGTTGTTGCTCCGGTTCTTGACCTCGATCTCAGTGGCCTCGCCTCGAGTGAGAATAATCGGCGGTCCCAGCAAGCTGGGCAGCTTTTTCTTGCCAGGCCCGGCCGGTTCTAGAGGATCGTTCACCTCAAGGTTGTACAGCGGAATCTTTGCTGGATTGTCCGAGATCACAAGTTGCAATCTGCGCGCGGTGGTTGCAGCGGCCGGACTTGCTGGAGGGGTCGGACCTGGAAGCACGGTGATGCCGAGCACCATCCCGCCCATCCCCATGCTGTGATCGTGTAGCGGCGAAGATGAATAGGCGGCAATTTGGCCTTCTTTGGGAGCGAGCGCTTTCGCGGGTGACATGTGCACCAGCATGTGGCAGTGGAATAACCAGTTCCCTGCGCGTTCTGGGGTCCAGGTCATCTCGAACACATGTCCGGAGTCAATGTGCTGAGTAACCGCCCGGCGTCGGTATTCCTGCGAATAGCTCTCGTAACGCTCCCCGTCACCCTCTCCATCCAGAGTGAAATAAAAGCCGTGGAGGTGCATGGCGTGGTCCGATTCCGTCGCATTGATCACGCGCCAGTGGGTAGTCGCGCCGATTTTATAGGTTAGGTGTTCCGTGTAGGGCCAGCTCTTACCGTTGATCGACACTATTGTCCCTTGCAGGCCTGCGGCTGGGTCTTTCGTCCACATGCTGAGCACGAAAATGAGATCATCCGGCTTCGTTCCGGGTAGGTCGACAACAAACGCCCCGGAAAGCATAGTTTCCGCATCCCCGCGCAGCGCAAGGGTCTTGTCGGTTGTGGTGGCCCAGTAGATGTAGGTGCCTGGTTCGCCGGCGAGGAATTGCACTGTTCATGCGTCTCGCCCGGAGCCAGCCTCAGTGCGTCCTTCGCGTCTGCGGGATGGCGATGCAGGCCGTAGATTTTGGCCACCAGGGGCAGCGTGTTCCGGACGGTGGCGTGGATCGTTGTCCCTTGCGGTACCCGGATCAGCGGTCCAGAACTCTGTGGTGCGCGACCTGCCTCGGCAAACGCGTAGACATCGCGATGGCTGCCGCTCTCATCCCCTGGATACCACACACCGGCGCGGAGTTCGAGCCGCAACTCCAAGATACCGTTCTTGAGCTGTCCGGCAGGCGTACGGTTGTCGTTCGCCATTACCAGCTGCAACAACGAATCTTCAGCGGCTCGCGCCAATGCTGCTGAAAACAGAACGAGCAATATTAATCCGAAGCGACCCAGATGTCGCATGGCTGTCTCCTCGAAGCGCGAACTCGCTGGGGCAAAGCTCTGATTGGGCAGAGACTACTCTTTCGAAAAGTATTGGTCAACGAAGCTCAGACTCTCACACCCGCCACGGCCCCGCACTTCATTGCGGCCGGCCTACCCAGATGTGTTCCGGAAAGGGGGTTCCGGGAACTGGACGCAGCACCCGCGCGGAACCGCCGCTCTTCGAGAACGATTGTTGACTAATAAGGCGGAGTAGCGACGCGGAATTGTAGGTGCTCAATCGGGGTCGTCAAATCCAGAAGGCTTATACCGTGCTGAAATGCACATGTACCATGAATGGAGCTTTCGCCGGGACCAAAGATGACGAAGGGAACAGTGCAAAAAGGTCCATTGATGTGGCTGGGATTGATGGTGCTGGTTGTACTTTTGGGGCTGTGCACCATCTTCGCGTCGGTGGTGACGGCGGCACAAGGTTGGCAGGAGCACGCCCAGGCGCGATGGCCGGAGGTGACGGCGCGCGTTGACGAATGCGGCCTAAAGCGGACGAGCAGCGGGCGGCGGGAGAAGTTCTACATCCGTTGTCGCTTGAGCTACCCGGTAGGCGCTGAGCGGAATGTGACGAACGTTTATTCTAGGAATGTTCCTTCGCCCGACGTTTGGCAATACCCGCCCAACCAGATTGGTCCGTTCGAAGAGTGGGTGGACGAGCATCCGCCGGGGACGCCGATCGTCATGCATTACAATCCCGCCGACCACACGAAAGTAGTGCTGGTGGCGAACTACATGCCGCTCGGCGGACCACGAACTCCGAACAACGTGAAGCTACTGGAATTTCTGGCAGGAAGTTTCCTGGTCCTGCTCACGATTGCACGAATCACACGCCCGCGATCCCTTTGGCAAAGCGGAAGCTCCTCAATGCCGCTGAACCCATAGGCTGTCGCGTTTCCGTCAAGTCCTGATTAAAGAGCAACTCGGAGACTGCGATTGCTTCTGGATTACGAACAACTATTACCTAACCTTTAGAGGAAGGGCTGCCGACCACTCGCTCGGAATCTGTCGAACGTGAAACCCAACGGCAGGAGTTCGGCTCACTTTATGCTGCGGCTCCCAATGGTTGATCCTTTGCTCCCCTAGTCAAAAGCCACAAGATAATCGCTGCTTCGCCCAGGGTCAGCGGGATGTTCGCGATTCGGCCCACGAGGTTCACGTAACTGGGCAGAAGCAACGGCGGGGAAACCTGCACCTGTTTATTCGAAGACGTACTAGCTCATAAAACATTACAGCCACTCAGTCACCGTCGGGCGGCACCTCCCTTTGACCGAAATTGGGCTATGCCAGGTTAAGGGTCTCAGCGGACGGAGTGGTGACTACTTCGACCTCGCCTTGCTGGTCCATAACCTCAACTCGCACGGCATCATTTCGACCTTCAAGCAGTATGTCCACGGATCCTTTTCCGCTGCGGAGACCTTTGATCCAAAGCTTTGGGACGCCCTGAGGCAGGTAGGGGCGGTCAAACAGGACCCGGTTGTGGATGCCTTGAATCGAGACGCCCAAGCACGCTTGCACCAATAGAAAGCCGGCCCCGGCCGCCCAGGCCTGGGGCGAGCAGGCAACGGGATAAAGCGTGGGGCCTTCTCCGCGATGACGATCGAGTCCGCAGAACAATTCAGGAAGACGGCCTAGATCCGCCCACCTACTCGCGTCGAGCATACCCAGCAGGATTTGGCCCGCCATATCTTTGCGTCCGTATTTCGCAAGGCCGCTTGCAACAATGGAATTATCATGCGGCCAGATAGAGCCGTTGTGGTAAGAGAGTGGATTGTAACGAGCTTGCCCCGCAGCGACAGTGCGAACGCCCCAGCCGCCGAAGGAATCCGCGCCCAGCAGCGTTTCCGCGACCAAGCGACCCCTGCTAGAACTGGCGATGCCAGCGTACAGGCAATGACCCGCATTCGACGTTCGCACTCGGCAGGGCCTTTTGTGTCCATCGAGCGCCAAAGCGTAGGTGGAGAGGTCGTCGCACCAAAAGGCTTCCTCAAACTTTACGCGAAGTTTCTCGGCCTCAAACTCGTGGGCGCTGCCTTTCCGTTTGTCACCCAGCATGTCGCTTAGTCGGGCCGCTGCCAATTTAGCCGCATAGACGTAACCCTGCACCTCGCATAAAGCGATCGGCGCGTCCGCCGAGGTCCCGTCCGCGTGGAAAATCGAGTCATTCGAGTCTTTCCAGCCCTGCTGAACCAAACCCTTTGCGGAGCGTTGAGCGTACTCCACGAACCCATCGCCATCCACATCTCCGAACTTGTCGATCCATTCGAGCGCAAGCTCGATGTGCGGCCACAATTGATGCAAGAACTCTTGGTCACCGGTCCGCTCGTAATACGCGCCGGCCAGCACAATGAAGAGAGGCGTCGAATCCACACTCCCGTAGTAGTGCCCAAAGGGGACTTCACCCACAGCCGCCATCTCGCCATGGCGCATTTCGTGCAGGATCTTGCCGGGCTCGGCTTCAATCGCTGGATCGAAATCTCTCGCCTGCGTATCCGCCAAATACTGTAGAACACCTTTTGCAATCCAGGGACAGAGCCAAAGCATCTGGAGTGCCGTAATGATCCCATCCCGGCCAAAGACCGTACTGAACCACGGCACTCCGGCGTAAGGATAGTTTACTTCGGGGTTGCCGATCATCATCATCTGCATGTCGGCAACTGAACGTCTGATCCAATCACTAAAACGAGAATTTGAACTGCAAATCTGCGGGAAAGTTTTGGAAGCCGTCTTATGCTCGGTCGTGGCAGAAATAATTGCACTGCCATAGCCGACCGAAACGCGTGCAGCACGCGAGTCACAAGAGATTGCCAAATGGAAGATCGACCTTTCTGCCGGCTGCAGATGTACCTCAAACTGGAGTTCCAGCGCGGAGATCGATTTGGGGGCAGGATCACATTGAATGCGGGTCTGACGAATTTGCTTATCGAGCCCTTCGTACGAGAGCACCACATGGTCTCTCTCAACCCGGTCTTCCAGTCGCCGGCCTTTCTTTTGCCGGTGCATACCACGGACCTCGAAAATGTCGGCAAAATCGGCGCCAAATGCGATGCTGAATGGCACCCGGAGAGGGAAAGGCCCGTAATTGACAAAGGCAAACTCCTCGTACGAGACATCGTGCCAGAGAAACTTGGAGCGCTGCAGGTGGAACGTTCCTCGAGGTATGACGACTCGGTCGAGATGGGAGACGTCCAGATTGGTGAGGTGGGCGCTAAAGAGAAAGTTGTTTGTCTCGATGGTAGAACTGAGAGGTAATGGGCGAGCGTCCCATAGGCCAAGAAGGAATTCGGAAAGGTGACGGGTGCCTTCAAAGAAAAGCCCCTGTTCACCCAGTCCGGACGTTTGGATATCCCCCAGCTGGTCGAAGACGGAGAACAGTCGGCCGTATTTTAGAACCCGGGAGCGGTCATCAGCAGGCGATGACTTCGCAGCTATGTAGTACTGTTGTGTGACGCCATCTTCGTGCAACTGAGAACTCCATCAGAAACACTGATCGATGGGGATTCCCCTAGGATCAGCCGTTGGTAAATATGCAAGTAATCGTGGACCATGCGCTCGGCATTGAAATATTGTTCAAAGTGCCTCCGGCATTTTCTTCTGTCGATTTCTCCAAGGTTCTTAACTGCTCTTACTGCGCTCTCCAGTTCAGGTACCATGAATCCCGTAACCCCCTCTTCCACGACCTCCGGGACGGAACCCAACGGGTAGGCGATTACAGGCGTGCCGCAGGCCATGGCTTCAATCGTCACCAGGCCGAAGGGTTCGCGCCAATTGATAGGAAACAGAAGCCCCGCAGCATTGCCTAAGAAAATGTTTTTCTCGGGATAGCCAATTTCACCGATGAACTCAATCAGGGGATGGTCCAGCAGCGGCTTGATGATGGTCTCAAAGTACTCCACATCAACCCGATCGATCTTGGCTGCGATCCTCAATGGCATTTCAGCTCGTTTCGCGATCTCGATAGCCTGATCTAACCCCTTCTCGGGCGAGGTCCGCCCGAGAAAAGCGAGATAGCCGCCCTTTCCGTCACCCAGAGAGAAGGAGTCTCGCGGCAAACCGTGATGGACCGTGCCTTGCCAATTCGCCCAAGGCAGCGGCTTACGCTGCGCATCCGAAATTGAGATCACCGGTATATCTCTGAAGCGCCGATAAAGGGGCTCCAAATCTGGAAGGTCGAGTCTGCCGTGAAGCGTTGTAACGTGCGCGGTCTGCTGACGGCGGCTGTAGGGGAAATGCAGGTAGTCAACGTGAAAATGAATTATGTCAAAGTTTTCTTTTTCGCTGTAGACGTCGTCAAGCATTATCACGTGATGTGCCAACTGGTCAACACAGGTCGAATCCAGCCGCAAAGCTTTTTTGCATGCCGGCACCAGACGGGCGGTCGTTAGGGAATCGCCACTCGCAAACAGCGTAACCTCGTGACCGAGACGAACCAATTCCTCCGTAAGCCACGATACGACACGCTCCGTCCCACCATACCGGCTGGGAGGCACACTTTCGTATAGCGGCGCGACCTGTGCGATTTTCATTATCGAAGCCCTTTGATTTGAAACTCTGGCTCATCGATCGTAATTCTTGCTCCGAAGTGCTCAAATAGGTCCGCCACCCAGCACGCCCACCTATCTCATTGCGAAATATCGCCTTGCACCACATTTCAGTTTACGGTTCATGTCGAGCCTCAACTATCAGGTGCATGCTGTATCTCCAGTTATTACGACATTGAGCCAGGACTGATCAAAGCGGCCTGATCCAACAGCTTCCCGTCCGCCTTAGAAGAATTTTTCCAGCCCTTGTCTCTGACAACTGGATTTCGACGGGTTGCTGGGCATGCGTTTTGCGTTTTTCTCCCCGATACTCCATGTTCCCATTGGATCAAAAGCCACCCGCAGCATCCCTTGGGCAAGGTGAAATCGATTTTTATATTTTCTATACGTCAAGCTGCCGGGTTCGACAGCCCCGTAACTGCTGAAAGCAGGCGTGGTATTGAAAAAGTCACGGTATCGGCGGGTGAGATAAGGGGGCCTCTCCAAGAGGCCCAGGCTTCCCGTTTGTAATTCTCCGGGGGCCGCGGCATCCTCGTCGCGAAGTGCTTGTTGGGTCTCCACATCACCTTCGAACGTAGTGAGCGTAATGATGCGGCATTGGGAAACTCTCTGTGGATTGCGATCATCGATGGTGTCGGCGGTGCTCATTGTTGTCGTTTGCTTTCGGGCTTATCGTTTTCATGTGTGACCGCCCATGGATAGAATCGGGCAAACCGCTGCCGCGGATGCGCTGATTCATGAGATTGAAAGGCCACGTGGCCGGGTACGGTCAATTCAACCTCCGTTCCAGCAGCTGCACGGCTCCATACTCTGAGTTTCGCCCCGACCTTTTCCGCTCGCTCGCGCATACCGGGAAGACCCCAATGGCCATCGCGCCCCGCACGCAATACCTGAGGATCGATTCCGCAACCATTGTCCCGGACCAGAATGCGAAGATTGCCGGCGGAATAGTCAACCTCGACCTCAATCTTGCTCGCGCGCGAGTGGCGGAACGCGTTCACCACGGATTCTCGGCCAATGCGGTATACCTCGTCGCGAATCACGGGATGCAATGCTCTGGGCAGGCCTTCCATGACTACCCGAAAGTCAACTTGCTGCGGGATGACAAGCTCCTGCGCGACGCGGGAAAATGCCTGCCCGAGATCGTATGCATCATCATCCCCGGAACGCAAACCACGAACGGCATTGCGGCCTTCATCGATGACTCGGCCCATAAGCGTGAGAACCCGATTAATCAGAGGTTTCGCAGGTGAATCCGCCGGAAGCTGATCATCCGCCACATGCAGTTGCATGGATGCGCTGAGAAACCCCTGCAACAACGTATCATGCAGCTCCTGAGCGATACGCGTGCGTTCGGCTAGGCGTTCCTCGAAACGCATATTTAGTTGTTGGGTGAGTCGATGCAGGTGCAGCCGGTAAAATACGAACACGATGCTTGCGAGAAGCACGGCCACTGTCGAGCGGAACCACCACGTCTGCCAGAATGCAGGCTCAACCTCGAAGCCGAAAACCGTCTCCGAGCCATTCCACTGTCCATAGCTATTGCTGGCAAGAAGATGAAAACGGTAGGTCCCGGGGCTCAAATTGGTGTAAACAGCTTCGCGAGCAGCGGTTGGCTCGCTCCATTGCCGGTCGAAGCTTTCCAGAAAATATCGAAAACGAATTCGCTCTGGTACAGCAAGGCCTACCGCGGTATACGCGAATGTGATTCGTTTGTGGGCAGACGGAATGCGGATCGAATCCATTGGAGTAATCGCCATCCCATCTGCCATCACTGACTCAAGGTGAGGAATGGCCGGGGGCCAACTGGATACCAGGTGAGATGGATCGACTACTGACAATCCACCCTTGACGGAAATCCAGATCCTCCCCTCGGAGTCACTGATAACCGACCTGCTTCGATTAACTCCTTCGCCGCTGGGCAGACCATCGGCCGGACCATATTCGCGAATGTCTGCCGTTTCAGCCTTGCCAGCGAACAGTTTGTCTCGTGTTACCTGCATGACATGACTCGAAGTCGTTATCCAGAATCGTCCGGTCTTGTCTTCCGCAATGCCGAATATGGGTTCGCGCAAAACGTCTGGCATCGACGGAACTTGAACTCTCCCGGAGACGAGAACCGCTAGACCTGCAGACGTTCCGCTCCAGAGTGCTCCCGCTGAATCCTCGAAGAGGCAATTCACCTTGGCCGAAGGCAGACCGTCCCGCGTGCCATAGGTTTTCCATTGACTATTGGACAGGGAGCTTAATCCATTGGCGGTCGCAAACCACATCGCTCCATCGCGAGCTTCGAGAATCGAAGAGACGGTATTCGCGGCAAGACCGCTTGCGGCAGTGTACGTGGTAAATCTCCCGTCACGGAATCTGCTGACACCGGCGCTTAAAGTACCAGCCCATACTGATCCATCTCGACTCTCGACCACAGCATAGACGCTGTTTTGAGCGAGCCCATCGGCCGCGGTGAAGGTTCGGCTGGTTTCGGTTCCATTTCGCCATTCCAGATGTGTGAGGCCGCCACGCTGACGCCCAATCCAAATTTCGTTTCCGCGGCCTCCGATGGAATAAATCACATCATTGCCGGGGACCGCGATCGAACCTTGTTGCACGTGAGCATCCTTGATCGCGTATAAGCCGCCTTGACTGGGCGCAAACCAGGTGCGACCCTCCCCATCGCCGTAGATGGGGCCGATCTCCTCGAAGCGAGGGTCTGTAGCGGAAGAGAACGTCACGAAAGCTGTGTCTCGGATACGCCCCAGGCCACGCGATCCGCCGACCCATAGATTTCCTTCACGGTCTTCAAACGACACATTGATAGCGCCTCTACCGCGAAGTTCTTTTTCCTCGGAGAACGATGTGCCTTTTGCGTTGATGCGCACAAGGCCGCGATCAGTTCCGACCCAAATGTTCGAATCACGATCCTGCACCAGGCTCAGAATTTGCACACTACCGAGTGAGGGAGGTAAGGCCTCTCGACGATAGTCTTGGCTGTTCCAGTGATATAAGCCATTGTCGGTGCCGACCAACAAATCTTCTTTGCTAATTGACAGAAGGCAATTGATCTTTCGTTCAGGCAATGCGGCATTCACGGCGACGGCATGGCCGTCCGTGAGGAGAAATAAACCGGCGCCCAAGGTACCCAACCAGATCTTACCCTCTGAAGTCTCCGCCATTGAGATCACGGGCGACGAACCGGGCAGCATCCTGGGCGTCGCAATCCCGTGAGCATCTTCCGCTTCGAACCTGAACGTGCCCTTGACGACGTCGGAAACCAATACCGCACCACTCCTGTCCTTCGAAATAGCCGTGATTTGGGAATCCGTTGCTCGCGCACCATACGCAACGGTTTCGAATTTGCCGTCCTTTTGGCGCAGCACATCCGAGCCTTGCACGCGCACCCAAAGAGTCCCGCTCGCATCCGTCAGCAAACCCAAGATAGGAACATCCGAGGCACCGGCAGTCGCAGGCAAAGAGACCCGCACGAAGTTGAAACCGTCGAAGCGAAACAGCCCCTTGTCCGTGCCTATCCAGAGATACCCGTCATTTGTCTGCGCGATCGCATTGACTGCGCCACCCCGGAATTTGGCTTCTGTATTCCAATTCTCTTGGACGTACTGCAACAAGAGACGATTGGGGTCGAGTCCGAACGCACGGCTGACCAGACACATCAACGCAATCCAATGCAGCGCCCGTCTGCGTCGTTTCAGCCAACCGATCACGGAAGATACTCGAACTTTTCGATCACGACTTCGTTTCCGTTCTTCAACGGCACTTGGCCCTTATCAAATACATAAAGCGATACGCGTACCGACTCGTCGCCAGCGGCAGGAACACCCGAAGTGAACACATGCTGCTTAAGCAAAGGAGTTCCAGCAATGCCTGATCCGGCGGCGCTTGAAAACGTCACTTGCCCAGACTCCCAGTGGAAAGAATGTGTGAAGACTCCGGCTGGAATCCGGAATCGCACGATGTTCGCGGGGATGTAGTAAGGCTGGACGACGTAGTGTGCATTATCATTGTTGATATACCCCCAACGGCTGAGCTCCACGTCCAACTCACGCCGATTCTGTTCCGTGCCTACGCCGTCCCAGCTGACAAGTGTCAAAACAGCCGAAGGTTCGAGGCGAGAGATGTCGCGCACCTGGAAACGATAGGTCCCATACCCGAGGCTGCGCGTGAGCTTCACTTCCGCGGCAGTCCATTTACCTGGGCTGGCTGAGATGCGAAGATGCAGTGCACCATTTGCCTCTGTCCACACGTTCGCCGGGTCAAAGAAGTTTCTCGATCCTGCGCGGAAAATGGGGCCGTCGCTAATGGCCCACTCGTAGCCACTGAAACTGATTGTTTTCGGCGAAGGAAGTACGGCCGCAGTTCCTCGGTCATTGACGATTGCCAAAGCCGCCACACTAGGGCCAACGGTGGGCAGGGATTCGGTTAGTTCAGGCGGACTGTACCCATCCTCTACCAACAGAGCCGCATAGTAGGATCCGAGTTGGGTCGAGCCCGCCCAGCGGCCGTCATTCTCTATTTTCGTAAATGGCTCACCCGGGTATGGCTGTCCCCCCCCATCTTCCGTCATTTCTCGCGTACAGCACGATTCGTTGTCCGGCACGAGCCCCTGTCACACGCCCGGCAATAGTTCGTGCCTGATTGGGCGGGTCGGAACTGTTGGCAGGCACTTGGCTGAATACGATAGTCGGAGTTGACGCCCTTGGCTGCGAACGGCAGGCGCTGAGCGCGAGATGCACAGCGAATACGCATAGCGCTCCGCCGATGGCAACGAGATAGAACTGACGTCTCATCGATATCGCACGGAAAACAAACATCAGCCCAGGCAACTGAAGAATGGCGCCGAACTGAACTCAGCTCAGCAGTCGCATGCGATCAGAACGAATCCAGATAATCTGGTACGAATATGTACGGCTAATGTTTCAGCGAACCCCAGTTTCCAGGCTGATTGTATACGCAGGACGACCTATACGCACCCTGTGGTTACCGAAAACTCCGTCCGAGCACGGCGCATTGCACAGAGCGTACTAAGCTTGAACGGTTCCTCTACGTGTAGCGTCATATGGCTCCACGGGAGCGAAAGGAACCATGACGATGGCTCCCACGGATTATCATTTTGGCCGCAAGGTGCGTTCCCCTTGTCCCTGAGCCAGAAAGGCGTAAATCAATGGGTGGCAATATCGTTCTTTACAACTATTCCTCCTTTCATTACGAACTTGACCCGTTCGAGTTCCGTGACGTCGGCGAGAGGATCGCCGGAGACAGCGATGATATCAGCGTAATTGCCAACCTCGATTGATCCCACTTTGTCCCGCCATCCCATCAGATCAGCGGCACTTGCAGTAGCGGCGCGGATCGCCTCGATTGGTGGCAATCCAAGCGTATTCATGGCGATGATCTCGTGCGCGTTATTGCCGTGCTCCTGCGCGCTTGAAGGATCGAAACCATTGGCAATTTTCACGCCCAGCTCCCGCGCAATTGGGATATTTTGCCGGGCCCGTTGCAGAACGTCTTCCATGTATTTGCGTGCTGGCGGGGATTTCACGCTATCGACATGATAAAAATAGTAGCCCAGGGTCGGTACCCAATAGACGCCCTTCGCCTTCATCATTTCGAGGTCCTGCTTGTCGGCACCGTGTCCGTGTTCAATGGAGTCCACACCTGCGGTAATCGCGTTCCGGATCCCTTCGACAGTGGTTGCGTGGGCAGCGACCTTGCGGCCCAGCTTGTGCGCTTCTTCGACAATAATGCTCATCTCTTCAACTGTGAGCGTTGGGTGATCCCAATCGGCGTACACCTTAATAAGGTCAGCGCCATATCCGATCTGCTCGCGCACGGCGCGGCGGGCTTCCTCCACGCCGCTCACCATCTGTGCGCCGGTGGGAAAATCGGTGAGATCGGGCGAGACGCCAAACGGGTTGTATTGACCCACCGCTGCAATGGCGCGCGTTGCCACCTGCATTCTCGGGCCCTCCACCAGCCCTTGGTCGATGGCATCTCGCAGAGCAACGTCTGCATAACCTGAGCCTTCGTTTTCTACGTCCCGCACTGTTGTAAAGCCCGCGTACAACGTGACGCGGGCGTCGGCTGCTCCCTCGAGCGCGCGGAACGCCTGCGACTTGGTTGCCAGATTCAATGCGTATCCGTCAGGACCGGCGGGAATCCGCGCCATCAAGTGCGTGTGGCAGTCAATAAGGCCAGGCAGAACCGTGGCCCGGCTGAGGTCAATTACCCTCGCGTCCTTCGGAACGTGATCCTGCACCTCCGCAAGTCGGCCGACCTCCTTGATGCGCTCGCCCTCGATCCATATCGCGCTCCCTTCGATGTAGCTGCCCTTGCGGACGTCGAGCAGCTTTCCGGCCTTCACTAGAACTGACACGGCCAACTGGGGTGCAGGCGGTGATTGCGATTTTGCCAATGCTGGACAAAGCGCAAGTGTGAGAACAAGGACAAAGGCCCGCGTTTTCATAGTACTCATTATGTGACTCTTCCTGGATCACGGGCAACCCGGAAGTTATCCGTTCGTCCGTCGGATTAGTACCAACGCGCACGGGACCTCCAATCCGAGCGTATTCTGTGCGGCCGGAAGGATGATGCAATCCCGACTCTTCGGCCGAGTGAAATTGCGATTTGGCGGCAATCTCGCGCGCGATACCTTCTCTTTCTCTGGCCTATTGACCTGGCTCGTTCGGCGGTGTGGCGCCGCCTCAGGAGCGGGAGAGGTGAGACTAGGCTACCTACTGCGCTGAACTCGCAGTGAGCGTCGTATGAACAGCTCTGGAACGCACTCGCAGCTGCGCGGCGACGATCGCGTGTGTTAGCAAGTAGAAGGGCACAAGTACCGTGGGCACCAGGGACAGCGGCAGGTACTGCATCGCCTGCGACCCCACACCGGCGTGGATCAGTTGCAGCGGGCTGCCTGCCGCCGAAGTAATGCCCAGCCCAACGGCCACAACGAGGTCAAGCGTTCCAAAGGCGTTCCATCCCGCAATCGTGCGCACCGAGGGCTCCTTGGAACGGGCAATGCTTAGCGCAAGCGGAATGGCCAGCGCGCCAGTGATCATATCGCCCAAACCTGCAAAGAATGGGAATGGTCCACTCAGGCTTCCTGTGATGAAGTCCAACAGAAAGAGGACACCGAGGATGCGCATCGCATTTAAGCCGACGAGCAGTTGCGGCGGAATTCTGAGGAGGGAGGCGCGTATCTTTTCGCTGGTCAACGCCAGCACGCCGGCCGTCAGCAGCGGCACGGCGAACAGAACACCGATCAGCGGCGCGGGAAGGTTTGGCGAGAACGCCAGCCGGCCCGTTGCGCCGAGGAACACCGCCAAGCCTACCCATCCCCCGCCAACGGCCGCAATCACGAGGCGGCGGGCGAACGAGCCGGAAAGCGCCTGCGTCACCGCAACCAGATCAACCGCGATGACAGCCATTGTGACGATCGAGCCGGCGAGATCTAACGGAATCACTGAATGAGACATCGAAGTTCTCCTTTCAGACCATAGGATGATATGTGTCATCTTATGGATTCGGCTTTTTACGGCCGCTGGAAAAAGTGGGTTGAGTCGTGGGATGACTACCGGCATCCTATAATCAGTCATGCGTTACCAGTCTGAACATAAAGCGGAAATCCATCGGCAAATTGTGAAGGAGGCCTCCCGGCGCGTTCGCGCCGAAGGATTGCATGGTGCGGCCGTTTCAACCGTGATGCGGGACTCTGGTCTGACCCACGGCGGCTTTTACAAGCATTTCGGGAGCAAGGACGATTTGCTGGTAGAGTCGTTGCGCGACGGCTTCGCGGAGATCGCCAGTATCCTCGCTCGCGCGGCCGAACAGGCGCGGCCGGGCCAGGAGTGGAAGGCCATTGTGAAAACCTATTTGCGCCCGGAAATGTGCGACTATCCCGAACGCGGCTGTCCGCTGCCGGCTCTCGCGCCCGAATTAGCGCGGGCAGATCCGGCGATGAAGGCTCAGATTGTCGGGGAACTTGTGAAGTACAGAGACCGCATGCTGCCGTTTATGCCTGGCCGGCGCGCCGCGGACAAAGAGCGGGCCTTCTTTGCTATCTTTTCAACCATGATCGGAGCAACGGCCCTCAGCCGCATCCTTCCTGCTCAGGCGCGAGCCCGGGTGCTTGCGAGCGCTCGCGATTTTCTTCTGCGCAGCTTTGATCATCCATGGTCAGCCTCATGAGCCTTCGCCCCAGCTTTCCCCTTACTGACAGATTACGAGCGGCTTGCACTGAGAGGGCAAAAATAGGTCCTCCTAAACGCGCAAGTATCCACGATCTTGTCTCCAGTCTAGCCGACTTCCCGTTACCAATCTGGTCAAGTTCCTCGAAGGCCGTTTCTAGATAATTTCCGGGTTGGCGACGGTACGAAAGCTGAGGCGAGTCGCCATATCGATGCCGCCCGATTGCGGGATCGTGCCCTTCAACCGGCATCAGGCGCCTTGCGAAGATATTCGTCGATTGTGGGACCGAATGATGATTGATTCATCGCCAGAGATTGGCGTCGCCTAAGATAATGATTATCGATGGTAGGCTTGTTGCTGTGGCGAAGGAATCGGCCAGCAAAGTTCTGTTGATTGGCGGGCAGGAAGTCCAGATCACGAACCCTGAGAAGTTGTACTTTTCTTCGCAGGTAAAAGTCACCAAGCTCGAACTTGTTCAGTACTATCTCTCCG
>JBAUXO010000338.1:0-8257 GCA_049584315.1 Candidatus Sulfotelmatobacter sp.
CCGAATCGCCCAGAACTCGCATCTTCGATCTTCCGATCTTCTCGATGTCTTTTGACGCAAACCACTCGATCAAGCGGCGGCGCTCGCGCTTCCGAAATTCAGATCCTTGTACCACGGGCTGCTAGCCGCCTCAAGCAAGGGATTGCAGCACAGGGGCTTGAGGTCGGGCCGCTGGTCTTTGTTCCCCTTACTACGCCACAGCGCCGCCTAGGTGCGTTGGGCATGTCGGGACTCCCCGGAATCAGTTACACCAGGGATGATATTAGCTTCTTGCGACTCATTGGTCGGGTCGTCGCATTCGCGATTGACGACAATTTCAATCTCAAACGGGTAGAGGCTGCAAACGCCGAATTGCAACGTCAGAACGAACGGCTGCAGCGCAGTGAGCGAGAGCTGCGCGAGGTTATAGAAACCATTCCGTGTATGGCATGGTCCGCCTCAGCCGATGGAGCTGCTCAATTTTTCAACCGCCGCTGGTTGGATTACGCTGGCCTTGCGGCTGATCAAGTGGAGAATTGGGGCTGGACAGCCGCAGTTCATCCGGACGATCTGAACGCGCTCGTGGATTACTGGCGAACCGCGATAGCCTCCAGCCAGCCGGGTGAAATCGAAGCGCGCTTGCGCCGTTTCGATGGGGTATACCGCTGGTTTTTGTTCCGAGCGACTCCATCCTTCGACGACAAAGGCAAGGTCGCGAAATGGTATGGCACAAATACCGATATCGATGATCGAAAAAAAGCAGAGCAAGCTCTAATCATTCAAAACAGTCGACTCCAGCTACTCCTCAAACTGACTAATCGGATTACGTCGAAACTAGACCTTCGCGAGGTGCTGCGCGCCATTACAGCCACCGTTCGTGAATTGACAGACTCGGACGCTGTACACATCTCTCTCCCTGAAGCAGACTCCCCACAATTTCGCGTGTACGCATTAGATTTCCCGAAAGGAAAAGGCCTTGTTAAGGAAGAGATGCTCATTGAGCCGGTGGGCGTCGCCAGGAAAGCCCTTGAAAAACTCGAACCAGTCGTGAGAACGATAACCCAGGCCGACGAGTTTCCTCCCGACTACTACGAGTTGCTCGTCGCTGAGGGTGTGAAGAGTCAGTGCGTGATACCGCTCGTGAATCGGGGGCGAGCCGTCGGAGTATTGGCGATTGCTCGGACTCGGAGCAATTCCTTCACGCCAGAAGAAGTCGACTTCATAGGGGAGGCTTCGGGGCAGATAGCCGTTGCCATTGAGAATTCTCTCGCGTACCGCGAGCTTTGCGAACTCAAAGAGAGACTGGCGCAAGAGAATCTTTATCTCGAACAAGAGATCCGCGGCGACGTGGATTTCGGGCAAATTGTGGGGAGCAGCCCGCCTCTCAAGCAAGCCTTGCAGTTGGTCGAAACTGTTGCGCCCACTGATTCAACCGTTTTGCTCCTCGGCGAAACAGGAACGGGGAAGGAGTTGATCGCCCGCGCAGTTCACGAACATAGCCGTCGCAAGGACCGCATATTCGTTAAGGTCAACTGTGCTGCCATTCCGACCGGGCTGTTGGAGAGCGAATTGTTTGGACATGAAAGGGGAGCGTTCACGGGCGCTATCAGCCAGAAAATTGGGAGGCTGGAACTGGCGGATGGCGGCACGCTCTTCCTGGACGAAGTGGCGGACATTCCCTCGGAAATCCAGCCGAAGCTTTTGCGAGCCCTTCAGGAACAGGAGTTTGAACGGCTAGGAAGCACGCGAACTCTGAAGGTGAACGTTCGCTTGATTGCTGCGACCAATCGCGACCTGGTCAGGATGGTTGCGAAAGGCGAATTTCGCAGCGACCTGTACTACCGCCTAAATGTCTTTCCGATTCAACTCCCACCTCTACGGGAGCGCAAAGAAGATATTCCACTGCTGGTCGGTTATTTTGTGCAGAAATTCGCTAAGCAGCTTCAGAAGGACATCAAAAGAATACCGCCGTCTGTCATGAAGGCATTCACCACCTGGGAATGGCCAGGAAACATCCGCGAGTTGGAGAACTTGGTGGAACGCTCTGTCATCCTGACTCGTGGCAAGTCGCTGGACGCGCCGCTTATGGAAATGCGGAAGTTGAGCGGAGAAGAACATGGCCGCGAAACGAAGGATTCACGGCAGGAGGAGATCGCGGAAATTGTAAGACGTACCATTCAGGCACTAAACGGAGAACAGGGGCTGGCCAGCGATCAGGGGAAGAAGATGGCCGATGGCCGCGCGAAGAAAAGCGCGGAACGTGCAAAGAAACAGCGGGAAGAGATTACGCGAGCGCTCACGTTAAGCAAGGGCCGCGTGGGCGGCAATAATGGAGCCGCTGCACGCCTGGGGATCAATCGCACGACACTCTTGGCGCGGATAAAAAGGCTTTGTATTGATCCCAGAGACTACGCCGCGTGATCGGCCGCCCGGCCGAGCCGTGTCAAAAGTCATAGATTGACACCTTCGACTTCACTCCTGCCGATTTCAATGCCGTCCTGAAATTTAAAGCAGTTACATCTGCAAAGTTTGGGGTACGTGTTGCACTCTCGGACCTGCAAGGAAGAGTGTGGCATGTTGAAGATCTCTGTCATTAAGAGCCCACGCCAATGCCAACTGGTCGTCGAGGGTATTCTCGTTGAGCCTTGGGTAGCCGAACTCCTTAGCGAGTACACAAAGGCCAAAGAGCATCTTGGTGGCCGCGAACTTGTCATCGATATCACAAACCTCAGTGCCATCAGCGCAGCCGAGGAAGATGCTCTCATGGAACTGATGGACGATCATGCCAGATTCCACTGTGGCGTCTTTACGAAGGAAGTCTTAAAACAACTCGCGTCCAAGCGACGGTCGAAATGAAGGTTGGGAAAATCACGGTGTCGACGATTACGACCACGTTGCGCCCATTAAGTTGGGTCCGCAGTGTCGAGGTTTGAATTTTGACAGTTTTGACGCTTGAGCCACGCTTCGCTCTTGGCCTTCACCGCTGCAGTTAAGGATCAGTCAGTTAGCGAAAAACAATATTTGGCATCGAGATTGCCACCGCCTCTACGAAAACCGGTCAGGATCTTTTAGTCATCAGCAAGATTTTCTCTAAACGTTCTCGAAACGAGAAACTGAGCAACGATGATGGCAAGTCTTCAACAGCGACTAGACGAATTTAAGAAGTCCTTCGAGTCTGGCGCTCCGCCCTATAACGCGCCGCGAGATGCGATCGAAAAAACGCATCGGGCAACAGCAGAGCTCGCGGCTTCGGGGATTTTAGATCGCTCCTTGAAGGTGGGAGATCGCGCTCCGAGCTTCACGTTATTCAATCAAGAGCATGTACAGGTAGCCTCGAGCGATCTTTTGCGTGAAGGACCGCTGGTGGTCGGTTTCTTCCGAGGCCATTGGTGACCCTACTGCAACATGGAGCTGGAGGCTCTACAGGAAATCCATTCCGAAGTACGAGCGTTGGGAGCGCAGATCGTCGTGTTGACTCCTGAACTTGAACGGTACACACGGGCTCTGCATAAGAAGTTGAACCTGACGTTCGACATCCTGACGGATCTTCACCTCAAGACCGCAGAGCAGTTCGGGCTCGTGTTTACGCTGCCGGACTACTTGCGGGAGCTTTACAAGTCCTTCGGGAGCAACTTGGACAGGTTCCACGACGAATCGGAATTTCGCTTACCGCTGCCCGCGCGGTACGTGATTGACAAGCAAGGCATCATCCGTGCCGCCGATGTGAACCCGGATTATACGATCCGGCCTGAGCCTTCCGAAACTGTAGAGATCCTGCGGGCATTAACTAAATGATTCGACCGCAAGCGCTCGACTGATGCAGGCAAAAACTAGAAAGGGGAAAATTTATGTCGACATTTCAAACTGATTACCTCAATGCTTATCACAACCTGAAGCTGACACGAGATGACGAAGGCGTGCTGGTTGCGGAGTTTCACAACAACGGCGGGGCGTTCATTATGACCGCGCAAGCTCACACGGAATTTGTCGAGGCCTTCTACCGGATTGCGCAAGATCGAGCGAACAAGATCGTGATCCTCACGGGCGCAGGCGGGGAGTTCATTACTGATGTCGAGTGGGCCTCTTTCGGCGATGTCGCCGATCCTGGGGTTTGGAGCCAGGTTCACGACGAAGGCGTTCAGGTTTTGGAAAACATAGCCAACATACGCGTGCCGGTCATCGCGGCCATCGAGGGACGTGCCCATGTGCACTCAGATTACGCGCTGCTTGCCAGTGTAATTATCGCGGCTGAAGGCGCGACCTTCCAGGATGTGGCCCACTTCTCCGCGGGCGTCGCACCTGGCGGAATCTTTACCACCTGGAGTTATCGCGGGGGAGCGGGGCGAGCGGAGGCGTTCCTGCTTAACCCACAACCGCTGCCGGCCCAAATTGCACACGAATGGGGGGTGGTAGCCGAAGTTGTGCCGAATGGCAAGGCGCTCACCCGGGCCCGGGAATTGGCCGGACTGTACCTGAAAGCCCCGGAGGTGACGCGCCGCAACACCCGCATCCACTTCATTCAACCGTTAAAGGAGCGCATCGTGCGAGAAGTTGGCTACGGATTGTCGCTTGAAGGATCGTCGTCAGCTGCCCTCGTCAAATCAATGCAAGCCAACACAAAGCGCGCGCCTTCCAAAGAACAAGCTGCATGAGTGAAACACGGACCTACTGCGTGGCATGGCGAGTAAAGTCCGAGCAAAGTAACCGGACGAATAGAAATCAATAAAAAGGAAAAACATAATGAGCGGAAATATCGCATTCAACGGGCTTTGATCCCGCCGGAACAGCTTTTGGCCGACCATCCACTCAGAATGGTATCTGGCACAATTCACGATACGACCACCGAATCTGCCGCGCGGATAGAATCAAGGGAGGCGTCGGAATGTCGTCGGGAAGAACATTCTGCCAGTTCACATTGACTAACCGTGGTGCAGGGGTTGAGCCGCGCCGAATTCTGGCCCCCTGGCGGTCTCGGGATTGCGGAGAACTGTTGCGATGCCGCTTCTTGTTACAAGGGCGTCCGGTGCAAATGGGGACGGTTTTGGCGCTCTGCTCAGCTTTGAATTGGACGGCACGCGGCGCGGAACATTTATTGATGACGATCGCATTGTCGATCCGCGTGGCCTTGCCGTCGATCCAAACGAAAACTTGCTGTTTCTAAACAGTGGGGCCGATCGGGTATTAGCGATTTCTTCGCATGGGCGCATCGTTCGCGATACCGGCCGCATTGCAGGCCTGAATCCCGGCGGCGGCAATTTCGGCCCCGATGGC
This sequence comes from Candidatus Sulfotelmatobacter sp., assembly GCA_049584315.1. Taxonomy (GTDB): domain Bacteria; phylum Acidobacteriota; class Terriglobia; order Terriglobales; family Acidobacteriaceae; genus Sulfotelmatobacter. The sequence goes on from JBAUXO010000338.1 coordinate 5,251, forward strand.
CGGTATTTCGTCGGCCTGCGCAGCGAGCGCACCATCGGCGCCTTGTCGACCAGCTTCGATGCTCCCCTGGAACATGTCTTACCGCCCAGGGTCGTACCTTTCCCTCGCGGATTTGCTTTTGGTCAAGGTGGCCGGCTGTTCCTCGCCTCAGGAATCGGGCCCAACGGCCAAGGCGACAACACCATATTGGCCTTCACTCCAGCCACATCTATCAAGCCCTCTCGGCTGGTCGCAGATCCCGAACTGAGCCCCCTCGATCTCGCAATCGCGCCCAACGGCAATATCGTTGTCTCTAGCGAGCGTCCATTCGGCGCGGTGGACGCGGCGACGAGCGTTCGGGAATATGATGCGGTGGATGGACACCTCGTCCGAGTTTTCTCTCCGAATGGAAAGGCCGAGTTCCGCAAACCGCGCGGCCTCCGCTTTGGTCCCGGTGGACTGCTCTGCTGTGTCGCCCGCGATGAGGTTGTTGGCTTTGATTTCGCGAATGGCGAATGCGTGGGGGCTATCACGCGATTGCCGCGGTTAAATGGACAAGCCTTGGTGTTTTTCCCATAGTGAACCGACTACTACAATCTGAGCTTGTTTGTAAGAGTTTTTGTCCCATTGTGTCTGGATGACGAGCAAGCCGGAAGTTATCCCGTGAGGCGCTAGTCGGCTCCCGCGCATCTGATTTTGAGGCAGAATATACCTGGAACTCTGGGAGATACGTGATGAGGGCAGTGGTACTGCATGAGTACGGCGGTCCCGAGAAACTGAAATTTGAAGACAATGTTCCCGAACCGCAGATTAGCGGAAGCACGGTACTGATCGCGGCAGCCGCTGCGAGCGTTAATCCGATCGACTGGAAACTGCGTTCGGGCATGCGCCAGAAGGGTTCTCCGTTGTCGTTTCCGGCGATTCTGGGCCGCGATGTGAGTGGCATCGTACGGGCGGTGGGCGTAAATGTGAAGCACTTCAAGGCCGGCGACCGCGTTCTTGCACTATCCAACGCGACCTATGCCGAGTTGGTTGCGGTGAACGATTCGGACGTGGCGCATCTGCCAGATGGCGTGGACCTGGCGAACGCGGCCGCGATCCCGCTGATTTCGCTCACGGGAGACCAGCTTGTACGCCTTGCGGCAAACGTGCAAAAGGGACAGGTTGTTCTGATAACGGGAGCGCTGGGCAGTGTTGGGCGCGCTGCGGTGCATACGGCGAAGAAGATAGGAGCGCAGGTCATTGCAGGTGTTCGCGGGAAAGAGCTGGATGACGCTCGCTCCCTCGGAGTCTCTGACGTTCTCGCGATCGATGACGATAAAGCGATTGAGAACTTCCGCTTGGTGGATGCAATTGTGGACACCGTTGGCGGTGACGTTGCAGCGAAGCTGATCGCGAAGGTAAGCCAGAACGGCTGCTTTGGGTACGCCGCAACCTTGCCGGAAAGCGCGGCCGCCCAAAATCCGACAGTGAAGATTTCGCGGGTGCGCACGCAGCCTGATCCATCCAAGTTGCGTGAGTTTGCCGATGACGTGCGCGATGGCAAGTTCGTTCTGCCTATTGGTCGCCGGATGCCGTTGCGTGATGCGGCTGAAGCACATGTGCTAGGGGAGAAAGGCGGCATTGGGAAGATCCTCCTGCTGGCGCCGGATTCTAAAGAGTGAGATTCTCGCTTCGCAACGAGGACTGGTCAAAGCTGCAGCCTGCCTTCCGCCTTGGGGGAGGTTCGAATTGGCACTCGCAAAGGTGACACACAGAAGCCATTGGGTTGGGGTCGCAAGCCACGACCATGTGCTCGGTGCCGTTCAAGGCGGCTTCTGTCAACTGGGCCACGGTAAGGAGGCTTTGGTGCGCCGATTGAAGGCCGGCGACCTCATCGTCTTCTACTCGCCACGCGAGTTGATGGGAAGCGGACCTGTCCTGCAGGCTTTCACCGCTGCCGGATGCATCCTTGACGAATTTCCCTACGAAGCTGAGCAGTCTGCGGGCTTTCGTCCATATCGCCGCCGGACGAAGTTTTTCAAGAGTAGACAAGCGCCCGTCCGGCCGCTACTGCAAGAACTGACATTTACCAAAGGGAACGAGAGTTGGGGCTTAGCGTTTCGCAGAGGAGCTTTCCGAATCACTGCCGACGACTTCAAGAGAATTGTAAAGGCCATGTCCATCAAATCTGAAGATCTATCGTCAGCATTCGCCCCGGAGAAGTGAGAACCCACCCGTTCGGAGGCTGATTACAGCTTTGTGAGTTTCATCTGCTTTGCGAGTTCGGCGTCGAGCATCCTCGCAGGAAGAAGTCTGGGCAGAATCCAGTTCTTCAAACGTTGCGGAATGACCGCGTAGCGTGCCTTCGGTTTCGCCGTGCTGAGTGCGACATGGACGGCTTCGCCCAGACGTTCAGGGGATAAGCCATTGGTACGTGCTTCGGTGACGATGAATTTCTGGAAGTTCTGCACAGCATCCCAATATTCGGTCTGCTTGAACTCACTCAGATCTTCTTTTTCGCCCTTGTCATACAGTGCCGTGTTGACGGTGCCCGGTTCAATGATCACGACGTCGATGCCAAATAACATCAGTTCTCGCCGCAGCGCGTCCGACATTCCTTCAAGACCAAATTTGGAAGCGCTATAGGCGCCGAGAAGCGGGATAGCAACTTTTGCGACGCTAGAGGTGATGTTCACGATGCGCCCTGCGGGCCCCTGCCTCTTCTTATCCGTTCCCAACAGAGGCGCGAAGGCTTGGATTACGACAAGCGGGGAAACCATGTTGACCTCCAACTGCCGCCTGTACTCGCTGGGCCTCAGATAAAGCAGCGGCCCACTGACCACAATTCCTGCATTGTTCACCAGGCCAACAAGATTCCTGTCGCCTATCAAGGAGCCGACCTTCTGGGCAGCTTGATGCACAGCTTCGGCGTCCGTAATGTCCATCAGGAGAGGCACGAAGCCGTTCCCGAACTGCCTTTGCAAACGATCTGCGTCAGCTGGCTTGCGTACAGAACCGAACACGCGAAATCCCTTTGAAACAAGCA
>JBAUXO010000339.1:0-8574 GCA_049584315.1 Candidatus Sulfotelmatobacter sp.
TCCCTCAAGTGAGGATGACCGGCGCCCGCCTGGGAAAAACACTCGCGTAGCTCGCCGATGCCTCCCAGCCGCCGTCGCGGATAAATCGTGTCATTGCGAACCGGGCGCACGCCGGTGAGGAACTTGCTTTTTCTCCTTGGTTTAGTCCCTGCCTTGACTTTCCGGCGTGGAGCCAAACCAGAGCCTCCTGCATCCAACATTCGAATGGAGGTTTCTATGCACGTGATTCTTGGAGCAAGCGGCAATACGGGACACATCGTAGCGAAGACGCTTCTCGCCCGTGGCCAGAAAGTTCGCGCCGTCGGCAGAAACGCGACTCACCTTCAGCCTCTCGCGGCCAACGGTGCCGAGATATTCATCGCCGACCTCACCGACGCAACCGCCCTCACCCAAGCTTTCCGCCAGGCAGATTCCGCCTATGTCATGATTCCACCCGACCAAACCAGCGACGACTATCGCTCCTTTCAGGATCGCGCCAGCGATGCCATAGCCGCCGCCGTCCAAAACGCCGGAGTCCAGAACGTGGCTTCGCTCAGCAGCTTCGGCGCTGACAAATCCTCTGGTACCGGTCCCGTCGTCGGCCTTCACAATCTCGAGCAGAAGCTCAATCAGATCGCGTCCGCCAACGTTCTCCACCTGCGTGCCGGATATTTCATGGAGAACGCTCTAGGGCAAGCCGCTGCCATCCGCATAATGGGCTCTGCAATCGGTCCCGTTCGTCCTGATCTGAAGCTTCCCATGATCGATACTCACGACATCGGCGCTGCCGCGGCCGACGCCCTCTTGCGCCTCGACTTCCGGGGCAAGCAAACGCAAGAACTCCACGGACAGCGCGACCTCGACTACATCGAGGCCGCCAGCATCATCGGCAAGGCCATCGGCAAACCGAACCTCGGCTACGTCCAGGCGCCCGACGATCAGATTCGCGCCGCCTTGGTTCGGATGGGAATGTCCGACAACGTGGCCGGCCTCATCCTCGCAATGGCTGCGGCACTCAACTCCGGACACATGCGGGCGCTCGAGCCTCGCACTCTGCGCAGCACCACGCCTACTCCTTTCGAAACCTTCGTCGCCCAGTCGTTCGTCCCCGCCTATCAACAGCAAGTCGCAGCCTGATAATCAGGATGGGGGGACAGCCGCCTGTCCTCCCCTCCCTCGCCACCGTAGGTGCGGGTCCGCATACGGCGGTTCGGCGGGTTGAGCGGGGTGCGAATAGCCAGGCGTTCTGCAGAGTGCGTCGCCAGGAAAAGATTCGGTCCTTTCCTGGGCGCCCCTCGGGGCTTCACCCCCTACTTGCCACCGGAAGGCCAAGGAATATTGGCTTTCTGCCGCGGGTCGGCCCTGACCTTATCCTAACGATACAAAAACCGCGCGACCCACTTCCTTGCCTGCTATACTTTTGCCCGTCCGAGCTAGGCGATTGCCTGGAGACTTGCCCGATGCCTCCACCGCCGGAGCGACGAAGAGATCCTCGCGTCAAGATCAAGGTTCCGGTTGAGATCTATCTCGAAGGCAACGACACTCCTCTTCGTGGAGCGACCTCCGACATCGCGCTGCAGGGCTGCTACATCGAAAGCGTTTTTCCATTTCCCATCGGCACCGTTCTCGATCTCAAGCTTCAGGTGGATGGTACGCTGCTCGTGCAAGCCAAGGTTGTCACCTGCGACCCGCAAGTGGGCAGTGGAATCCTGTTCACCAAAATGCTTCCGGAAGATATCCAAGAGCTGAAGGCTTTCATCGCCGCGGCAGAAAAGGCCGGACTCGAGAACCCGAACTAGCCCGGCAAAAGTTCCTGCGCCCAATTTACAATCCTCGCGTGGCGCATAAAACCAACGCAGTTCGCCTGCTTGATCAGCTGGGAATCCGCTACGAGCTGCGCGAGTATGAAGTCGACGAGAACGACCTGGCGGCGGAAAGCGTGGCCGCCAAGATCGGACTCCCGCCCGAGCAGGTTTTCAAATCGTTGGTAGCGCGCGGTGAGCGCAGCGACGTCTGTTTCGCCGTCATCCCCGGCAATGCCGAACTCGACCTGAAAGCCCTGGCTTCGAGTTCAGGAGACCGCAAGATCCAACTGGTTCCCGTGAAGGAGCTGCAAGCCCTCACCGGGTACATCCGCGGAGGCGTCACTGCTCTCGCCGCCAAAAAAGATTATCCCGTGTACGCGGACGAAACCGTCGACCTCTTCGACGTCATCTCGATTTCAGCCGGCATTCGCGGCATGCAAATCCTTCTCTCTCCAGCCGACTATCGGACCGTGACCAAAGCCACCGTGGCCGCGCTGGCACGCCCGAAATCGATGTAATTTCTTCATCCCACAGGGTTGGCATTTCTGGGCGTGGTTGGGCGTCCATTGTTATCGCTGAGGGGTAGGGAAGTGAAAAATCCGCAACCGTGTAGAAAAAAGGCCAATCTGATTTCTGAGACTGGCCTTTATGGATGCCGGCAACGAGCCCGAATCGTTCACCGCGAAATCAGAATGGCATTCCCCGGCCTGCATCGTTCAGCAATTTCTCGCCAACGTCTTTCGGAACGTAAAAATAGACTCTTCTCGCAGACAGATCGAACCAAAGACACTCCTTCAGCAATGCTTTCCCGGGACGGTAAGCAACGTCCGTCCAGGGAATGAACAGGGATTTCTTGAAAACGCCGCGGTAACCCCAGAACCATCGAGGCTTTTTCGGATGCGGCAAAAGATAAAGCCCGGATTCATCGGCGCCCATGAAGCAAAGTGCGTCCCGTTCTTCATCGAGACCGCCTACAGCGCATTCGTAGCGTTTACCGGCAAACGAACCGGTGTACTTGTAGTCCGATTCGAATCCATACACGCGGCGAATATTCCAGACAATAAGAAAAACCGCTGCTGCAATGAGGATTGTAACGAGCATGTTCTCGGCTCTCCTGATAGCTCCTCGAATCTAAGATAAAAGGGGCCCAGGACGGATGCCAGATTACGGACGATTGCCGGAAGAAGAGGAAAGCCGATAGGAAAAAGCTGGCTGCCCCGCGTCTCGCCTCCTTGGCGGGACGTGGGATGCTCATTCCCTACATCCTCGACTCGTACAAAAAAGGCGGCTTAGTCCTCAGCCGAAAAAGGAATCAGCCGACCATGCTTCCATGATCGGCCTTCATTTATGCCGGTGACGACCACAGTTTTATCCCGAGCTTGCCGGAGGCCTCCGACACACCTGGGCGCGTGCAATACCGTCGGCCCTCGAGAGCCACACTCTATTTCTTCTCAAAGTGAGTGTCGAAGTAATAGATTCTGTGACGAGCTGTTTTCAGCTCCGCCGCGTTAAGCGTCAAATCGGCGCTATCAAGGCGACGAACATCCGCTCGGTAAACCTGCTCCTTTTCGTTCACCCAGGCATCGGCCGACTCCAGACCCGAGACGGCGGCCGTCAAACCATGGAGAAAATAGTGGGATGGAATTACCGTTTTCGGATCATATTTCTGTAAGATGGCATCGACCTCGGCGCGCGTGAGTACGGTCTCGATCGGCAGAACGAGCACGTCAACATTCTTCAAGTAATGATCGAGAGAGGGGTCAGGCTCGGCGCGATTGTCGGCCCAGATGGCGATCCGCAGTCCCCCGGTCTGAATGATCTGAATCGCGTTGTCGAACCCCATCACATTGTTTGGCGGACAAGTCTCTCCATGGAAATCTGCAGAGGCTCTATCCGGCTTATCGGGGGGCGCCGCTTCACATTTGTGCTTGTCGGCAAGCCCGGTTACTTCGATATCGCCGAGTTTAAACTGCCCGACCAGGCGTTCGAGCACCACTAGGCTGTTCGGCCGCTCGACGGCATCGTGGTCGAAATGAGCGTGCGTCGAAAGAACGATGTCGACCCGGAGGGCGGGAAACTCATTCAGGAACCACTGTGGGTAAAGACCGGTTGAATCATTCCGCCAAGGATCGGTGAGAATCGTCAAACCGGCGGGCGATGTGATTTTGAACGCATCGTGTCCATAGAACTCGATCTTGACATCGCCTGAGCGAGCCGGGTCTCCACCGTTTTTCTGAACGGTGATTAGAAAATTGTCATTCCATACTGGAGAGGGATCCGCCGACGTCCCAGCCCGTTGTGCGGACGCGCCCAAGGTCACGGCCAATAAAAAGACCGGGGCGAAGGTTTTGAGAGGCATATCATCCTTTCGCGCTTTTGCGAATTACTCCATCAAGATGCCGACCGCCGTCTGTGGGTCACTGATTTGCCGGGCGGCCGGAAGTTGGGCTCGAGGGTGCCCTGTCCTTGCGTTTTTGGCAAGAGCCTACCCTGAGCTTGTCGAAGGGGCGGGGAGCGATGCTGCCGGCGCAACTTTTGTCCGTTCTGCACAAACCCCGTTGGGTATGGGTTCGTGGTACCCGCCCTTCGCCAAGAACGCGAAGGACGGGGCACCCCTCTGCGTTGGTGATGCCCGCGAGATCAAAAGCCTGAGCCACTCGCCGAAGACGGCGTGGGCGCTTTCGGGACAGCGGGCGTGACCCCTTCGCTACCGAGATCGGCTACTTTTTCTGGGAATCCTGAATCAGCACGAGATCAGAGGGGGAGTCTCCCCGCACCAGGGCCAGGCTTTTACCGTCGGGCGACCATTGATAGGAGTAGATTTTTAGCGAGGTAAAGTTGGTCAACTGCCGGCCGGGACCGCCGTCCAGCGGCTGCAGCCAGAGATTATCGACGCCCTTTTCGCGGACGGGGTACACGATGCCCCTGCCATCAGGGCTGAAGCGGAGTTGCCCCTGATGCCTCGGATCATATTCCAAGGTTCGCAAGAGCTCGCCGGAATCGAGAGACACCAAGGAGATGTTTGGCCTCTGGGCTTTGAAATCATAGGTGCCAAGCACAATCGTTTTCCCATCGCGGGCAATGTCATAACCGGAGTTTGTTTCGGCATATTCCTTCGTAAATCGTTCCGACTTGCCTCCGTCGATGGGTACCTTCATGTATGCGGCGGTGGTGTTATCTACGTAAAAAACGGTTTTCCCGTCGGGAGAGCACAGAGGGTACAGGTCTCTCTTGCCCTCGGTGAGGCGCCGCACTCCGGAGCCGTCCGCCTCGCTGCGCCAGATATTCACTGAGAAGTTTTGCAAAGTTCCCCGCGCGAAGACAATGTGGCCGTCGCCGCAGCCATAGGGTTGCATAGACCCTGACTCTTTCTCGTGGGCGACCTCAGCCTTGAGCGCGCCGCTCGAGTTGATCACGCGAATGGACGCCTCTTGCTCCGCGACCAAATTTCCGTCGCTGGTCCACGAAACCACCGGGGCGGGGTCTCCCGAGGTGACTTGTGTGGCGTCGGAGTAGTCGGCCTTCTGTCCCGAACTCATATAGACATCGCGTACCGACTGGCGCAGAACCGTGGCTATGGTCGCACCGTCGGAGGAGACACTCAAGGTCGCGTAATCATTCGCGTCGGCAGTAATGGGACGAAACTTTCCGTCAGGATAGCTAATAAGTCCGATTTGCTGCCGGGCGAAGTTTGTTTCCGCAGCAAAAAAAATTACAGCCAGCGCTTTTCCATTGGGCAGCCACGACGCGTTGATCACGCCGGTGAACGGCGGCTGGGATATGGTCTTCTGGTTCCCCGTGCCGGGATCAATCGAAATCAGTGTGCTGATGCGATTGCCGGTCTGATCGAACATTGCACCCGCAATGGCCTTTCCATCCGGCGACCAGGCTGAGTCCGCCATCGCGTTGGCCATGGGACCGCTGAAAATGCTCGTTTCACTGCTGCCGTCGGCGTTGGCGACGATGAGATGGTATTTGCCGGGGTCAGGATCGTTGGCACGCACGAAAACGAAGCGTTGCCCGTCGGGAGAAAAACTGGGAGTCGTGTCGACATCCTTGACCAGCAGTTGCGGAGTCCCGCCCAGTACGGGGATACGGTATAGGTCGAAATCCCGAGATGCCGGACCGCTGGCTAATTGCGTGTGCGAATAGCAAATGTGGCTGCCGTCGGGCGAGAAGCGTAGGGCGGAGTACTGCACGTGTTCCGGCGAAATGATCTGCACATTGCTTTCGCTGGCCAGATGGCGCAGCCACAAGGATTCATTGCCCTCGTTACGGATAACGTAGGCCAGGTAATTGCCGTCAGGAGACATGGCGCCGATGCTCGCATTGTGGGTCCCGCTGACTCTCGTGATCTTGATGCTTTGAAACGGCTGGGTACGGGGGAAGAAAAACAAGCTGTAAATGCCGAATCCGGCGGCAGCAACCAGGACCAATATAACGGCAATGATGATTCCCAGGCCGGCTTTATGTTGGCGCGCAGCGGCTACAACGTCGGAACCGCTGGGGCGGTGCCCGGCGGCGGGAATGGCTGCGCTCGAAACCGCAACGGCTGCGGAATCGGCAACCGGGAGCCTTCCCGATTCAGTGTCGCGCCGAAGCCGCTTGAGGTCGCTTCTAACCTCGGCCGCGGATTGGTAGCGCAGATCGCGATCCTTCTCCAGCAGCTTGCCGATGATGTCTTCCAGCTTGGGCGGGACTGCCTGGTTCAGCCTTATTGGCGGAACCGGGGTTCGATTGAGGATACCGTCGAAGATGGTGGCTGAAGTTTCTCCCGGGAACGGCAAGGCTCCGGTCGCCATCTCGTACATTACCGTGCCGAATGAAAACAAATCGGTGCGGGAATCGAGGTCCTTGCCCTTGGCCTGCTCCGGGGACATATAAGCGATCGTGCCCACCGCAGTGCCGGGACTGGTCAGGAATTCATGACTGTCAGCAACGGTGGCTGCGGTGGCTTCGATCGACAACGCTTTGGGCTCGACTGCAACCTTGGCCAGCCCGAAGTCGAGAATTTTGGAGTGTCCCCGCTTGGTGATAAAGATGTTCGCAGGCTTAATGTCACGATGAACAATGCCACCGGCGTGAGCGGCGTCCAGCGCATCGGCGACCTCGATCGACACGGAGAGCAGAGTCTCGATGTCTAACGGTCGTCCCGCGATGCGGTGCTTCAGAGTGACGCCGTCCAGAAACTCCATCACGATGAAGGTCTGGCCATCCTGCTCGTCGATTTCGTGAATGGTGCAGATGTTGGGATGGTTCAGGGCTGAAGCGGCCTTGGCTTCACGGCGAAAGCGGCTTACGACCTGAGCATCTTTCGCCACTTCGTCGGGGAGGAACTTCAGCGCGACGAAGCGATCGAGTTTGGTGTCCTCGGCTTTGTATACAACGCCCATCCCGCCGCCGCCGAGCTTCTCAAGGATGCGATAGTGCGAAATGGTTTGACCGATCATATGTCTTTGCTGACGTCGGTGCGCGCACTGCGCAGAACGCCTTATCTTAAGGATAGGGTGAAGGGTCGTCAACGTGTTTGCAGCGTTGGATATTGGCTCAGTTTGAATTCGTTCTCCTCCGAGGCCGTCATCCCGAAACGCGGCGTACTTCAGCCGCGTGAGGGATCTCCCATAGATGCGGCCGGCGGGAGATCCTTGGTTCCGCCTGAAAAACGGCTGCACTCAGGACGACCTCGAACTATCGGCCGAAAGACTCAAATTGAGCCACCCCCAGTGCTGGCTATGGGGGGGACCGCGATGTGGGCGCGTGGCCCACGGGATGTGGTAATAGTTCTCGTCAAACCCGGTTTGGGAGTGACGGGAGTAATTACGGCAATTACGTAATTACGGTAGAGATCGAAGGTGCACGGTCGTAAAAAGCGATACCGACAGCCTGCGCAAGAACTTCGCCGACATCGCGGCGGGCAGAGTACGGGTCACGGAGTAAGGATGGGATCGCACCGCCGACACATAACCCGTACCCGTAGTGTATTGGTTGAGATTCGGGTTCACGGGGCCGCGAATAACCCACGTCCCGGGGCGCAGTTTCCTCTTCGAGAGAATTGACCTACCAAGCGGCAGGCCGGACAACCGGCGAAATCGCGTCAAAGATCACTCGCTTGTCAGGGCGTACACCATGTCGCCGACGAAGCGCTTGAACTGCTTGAACGACTCGTTCTCCACGAACTGCTTGTAGATCCTAAAAAAACAGCAGCCAAGCGTTCAGAGTAATGGGGACTCAACAAGACGAGATCGCGGTAGGACGATCATCGCTGATCGCCCCCCGCGCGGACCCGGACGGGCGCTTATTAGCGCATCCGGTTCTTATCTCGGATGAGTAGCGGCGAAGCGGACTGCGGGATAGGGAAGGAGCACGATCGGTCGAGGAAGCCACCGGTCACCCAGCTTGAGCAACCGTGTCCAGGGCAGGCGTTGTTGGCTACGGCGACACAGAGTGCGCCACCGAATCCCAAGTAGCCGATCCCGGAACAGACTCAAACTGCCGATGTTTCCCGGTACCGCGTAATAATTGAAGTAGCCTTGCACGACTGACCTGAGCCATGCGCCAGTTTGTCGCACAGGATCGTGCATGCGTGGACGGAGCTGCTGCTTGATTTCTCGCAGTTTGCTCCGCATGCGCTTGCGGATCGTCAGGCGCCTCACCGCGAATCGCCCTGGTCTATAAAAGGAAATGTCAAGAACATTTTTCTTCCTCCGCGGGATGCGCAGGTTTATTTCGCGACATCCAGCCCCTCTCACCAGAGAAGACGCTCGTCCGCTGTCCTGCCCGTGGTTATTCC
>JBAUXO010000340.1:0-51052 GCA_049584315.1 Candidatus Sulfotelmatobacter sp.
TCAACACCTGCGAGAAAATGCTGCATACTTTCATTAGGCTGAGTCTCCTCTGGTTGAATTGGTTCTTGGCGAACCCAATCCAGCCTATCAGGGGGCTCAGTCTTTCTCACACGTGGCGATACCTTCCGCTCGGTCAGCAGTTAGCCCGCGAATTTGGACAGCAATGATTTTCCATGACGTAACCGTGGGAAATGACGATGTCCCCAGCTACGGCACTAACAATTGTTTTGATCCTTCGCCCACAGAGTACGGGGTGCTTTCAACGTCCGACACAAGTCTGAAGATTGCCTAACCAGCGCACAAGGGTTGGGATTTTGCAACCGGACTGGGAAGCGTGAATGTGACAAACCTCGTAAACAACTCGCCGTGAAGCCCGTCTTCAAGCGGCTTCTCGCAACCGTCTGTAAGGGAAGGGACAGGAAGAATTAGCTTGGACACATTGCAGTAAGACCTGTTCCGTTCAGGCGATCACCTACTATTGGCATTTACATTGAAGCGAGCGTAATAGTACCCGCCGTATGAGATCGATCTTTGAGGGTTCCGCCTGCGCCTTCGCCAGTGGCACGGTTCCAAGTAGTCCGAGCAATAGAGCAACGGCAAGTGACTTCCTCATTCTTGGAGGTCGCCTTTCCACTCAAGGACCTTTAAGCCCCTGTGCCAGAGCCCTAATGTTTGACGCGTTGAAAACTCGCCAAGTATAGCCTATTGTCGCAGTGAGGCGATTATACTCATTCAGATTTGCGGTCCTTGCAGCACAGAATAGGGGAGAGCATCTTGGGCGCAAGAATTTTCATGGTTCTTAGTGCGAGCGTTATCTTTACACTCGGAGTCGTCCACCTCGTCTATACGTTCGGGGGGCCAAAGCTCATGCCCCGTGATCCCGCACTGCAAATCAGCATGAGCCAGATTTCACCTGTTATCACGAAGGAAACAACAATGTGGCGGGCTTGGGTGGGCTTCAATGCCAGCCACAGCATGGGGCTTATTTTGTTCGGCTTGGTTTTCGGTTTTCTCGCATTGGCTCACGGCCAACTCCTCTTTCGGTCGCCATTCCTGCTCGTCGTCGGGCTAGCAATGCTTGTTGGTTTTGTTGTGCTCTGCAAGCTTTATTTTTTCAGTGCGCCTCTCACGGGCATCAGCATTTCCTTGGCCTGCTATGTCGTCAGCATTGCGCTATCGCGGGTCTAACCCAGGACCCGATTCATGGTTGGGTAGAGTCGAAGACTGGCACCGGGATCCTTAGGTTGGGCCTGGCCGGAGTTCTCCGTTTCCTTTGAGAGTGCTCAATAGCCCGACCATAGACGGGTTTCCGGTCCCCGCTCATCAAGCCGGACGTGCCTATATCAGGCATCCGGCTTCCCGATTGGCTTCACAGAAGACTCAGGGACGGGCGCCGCATTGGATATCACGAAGCCGGACGACTTCCGACTTCCCGAATATCTCCTCGCCAGAAAACTGGCGGGTTCCTCGTGTGTACCTCGTGACGCCTCCGCCAGAAATGGCGCATGCTTTCATATGCATGGTTATCCACCGCTCGATAGGCCATGGTTCGAGTACCATAAGAGAAGTACGCTGCCCAACCTCGTAGGGTTTGATTCAATCGGGTGTGTATTTCGTCCCAGGGACTGGTCAGATTGGTCTTCAGCACCTCGTCGACTTTCCCTATGGCTCGCTACTGACTTTTCTTCGACGGGCTGGCCCCCCGATACCATTTGCCTTTCTGGCGATAGCAATGCGGCTCAAACGAATATCCAAGAAAGTCAAACTTCTCTCGGCGAGCATCTTTGATACTGGTCTTCGCCTCGTTAAGCGTGAGTTCCAGGCGCTGCATCACGCCCCGCGCCCACTCCAGTGCCTCTTTCGCGTGTCCGCGACTGAGAATCACGAAGTCGTCGGCGTACGTGATGATGCGAGCTTGCCAGAGCTCTCCCTTCCCGGTTATCCGCCAGTACCTCAGGAAGCGTAACGACCTGGAAGATCTTTATCTAGACAGGCTCAACCAGAACCACCTCACGCGCAACTTGGTTCCATCGACTGGAACGTTTGGGCTACTCAGTGACATTGGCACTTCAGCAAATCGCGGCATTGTCCGGAAGATAATTTTCATAGCAGTTACGGTGTCAGATGCTCTTAACAACCGCGGTCTGCCGATGGTAAAGCTGCTCGATCGGTGCAAGCTGTTCCTGCTGCCGTATTCGTTCGGTGACAACTTGGCCGCCGCTTTTGTAGACTCGATATGCCCGAGCGTAGTCTTTTGAAGAGATCACCTTGTAGAAGCGCCCTTCTATGAACTCAATCGCGCAGTTATTTTCTACAGCAATGCCCATGCCTCCGGTTCGGAGAATCATGTCTCGGAAGTCTTTTCTGCGCGGAACTCCCCGCGTCCTACTGTTGTAGTGCGGGCAGTGGATCCCCTTGATGAGTCCAAGGCCTTTCACGTTGATGTAGTTCCAGCTCCTTGGATTGAAGAAGGACATCGAATCGGAGTGTCCAGAATCAAACCAGCAGATGGCACCTGCACTGATGCCGGAAAGCACGGTCCCCTTCTCGTAGGCTCTTCTTAGCAATTTATCCACACCCAGGCGTCGCCACATCCGCATCATGTGCAGTGTGTTTCCCCCGCCGACATAGATGATGTCCGCCCGGTTGATTTTTTTCTCAACATCTTTTGTAGAAATCCCGTCAACCAGAAGCAAGAGAACGTCGGTCTTGCACTTAAGGAACCCACCGAAATATTCCTGCACATGCTTCCAATAGCGTTCGGAATCGGAACTTGCAGTGGGGATGAAGAGGAACTTCGGACGTGTTTTGTTCGTCAGGCGAATAATCTCCCGGTCAATCGGCGCGGTTCCTCTTGTCCGTATCTCGCCGCCCCCGATGGCAACAATTGCTTTTTGCATGTCCTCATCTTAGCGAAAGGCCGCCCGCGATGGATGTTGAATTCAGTGGACTGAGGCAGGGAGTGTAAGCCACAAGCCGTATGACCGCGAATAAGGTCGAGAACAGGCGTTTCGCTCAAAACCCCTGCCACGGGAGATTTTGACTGCAATCGGGGTGTTTCAACACTTGAGATGATTTCGTAACCGGGCGGCGACTCCGATAGCTTCCGGCTGGGTGACGATCCAAGAGTTGTGCAGTCACTCGACAGTGTCGTGTTTCGCGAGTAATCTCGGCCATGCGATGCGCTTAGACAACTTGCGCCACGCCAACGGCCTTTCCAGATCGGAAAATCCGTGATATATCAATTGCTCCAATAAGCGCACAGCCCATACTCGATCGTGCATTACCGCGCGTGCATCATGCCCAAAGCGCAGAGTTAGGACTTCGTTGAAGAGAGGTTGGTATGCGAATCCGCCAATTATTGGTGCTGTTGGTTGTCATTTGCTGCAGCCTGTGTTCCCGCTTGGCCGCCTCCACGGGACCCGATGACCGTCCGCTCACTGATCCCAAGTCGGTGGTCTCGTCGTCAAACTCAGCCGCTCGCCCTGCGCCCATCGACGACCTTTACTACACAAAAGGTGTATTTGGCGCCGCCTGGTCGCCTGACGGGCAGCAAATCGTATTCACCAGTGACATTGCCGGTCGCTTCAATCTGTGGAAGGTAAGCGCCGCCGGCGGATGGCCGATTCAACTTACCCAGTCCGACGATCGCCAGTACAACTCTACCTGGTCGCCCGACGGCAAATGGATCGTCTACCAGCAGGACCGCGCCGGCGATGAACTCTGGGATCTCTACGCTGTCCCGAGCGACGGCGGCGAGGTCATTAACCTGACTAACACGCCTGCGATTCGGGAGCAGGATCCGCACTGGTCCCACGACGGCAGCACCATTGCTTTCGCGTATAAGCCGAAGGATGGTTCCCAATATGACATTGCTCTGCTCAACTGGAGCACCCGCAAGGTTCAGCTGCTGACCCATGAACAGCAACCCGGTTACGCCTGGAACGTGGTGGCGTGGAGCAGTGACGATAAGACCATTTATGCTGGCCGCGTGAATCCCCCCTTCACCGACGCAGACGTCTACCGCATCGATGTGGCGACCGGAAAGATGGAGAATCTCACCGCCCATCAGGGCACGATTCGCTATCTCGGCTCATCGCTTTCGCCCGACGACAAGACGCTGTTGCTGAGTTCGGATGCCAAGGGCGGTTACATGAACGTCGCTCTGCTCGACGTCGCTACCAGGACGGTCACCTGGGTCACCGACCTGAAATGGGAGACCTTCTCCGGGAATTTTTCACCCGACGGCAAACGCTACACCTACATCGTCAATGAGGACGGGGTGATCGACGCATATCTTGTCGACCGCTCAACCAACCATGCGGATAAGGTAGATCTGCCGCACGGCCTGAATGCTTTCTCGGGCAATCCCAACGAGTTCGCGCCGCAGAGCGACCGCGTGATCGTTTCCCACGAGGCCTCCAATCAGCCCGGCGACCTTTGGGTCTACAATCTCCGCAGCCGCCATGCCGACCAACTGACTTTTTCCGCGATTGCCAGCTTGCGCGCCACCCCGCTTCCCCCGTCCCAGATTGTTCACTACAAAAGTTTCGACGGGAAAATCATCACGGCGTTGCTCTGGGTGCCGTTCAATCTGAAGCGCGACGGGGGCAGTCCAGCGATCGTACTGCCGCACGGAGGACCCACCGGCCAGATGGTCGACTACTGGAACACGGATGTGGCGGCGCTAGCCTCGCGCGGATACGTCTGCATCGCTCCTAACCCGCGCGGGTCCACGGGTTATGGCCTGGATTTCCAAAAGGCGAACTTTCAGGACTTAGGTGGCGGCGACCTTAAAGACGAGATTGCCGGCGTAGACTTCCTCAAAGCCACGGGTTACGTCGATTCCAGGAAAATCGGCATCTATGGCGGCTCTTACGGCGGCTTCATGACGCTGATGGCCATCGGTAGGACGCCCCAGGTCTGGGCCGCGGCGGTAGACGAGTACGGGATCATCAACTGGTCCACTATGCTGAAGAGCTCCGACCCCTCGTTGAACGAGTACCTGAAGGCGCTTTTGGGCAATCCTGAAGAGAATCGTAAGGTCTATGAAGAGGACTCGCCAATCACTTATATTCGCAGCGAGAAGGCGCCTTTACTCGTGCTGCAGGGCGACAATGATCCGCGCGTGCCGAAGGAGGAGGCGCAACAGGTCGTCGATATCCTCAAGAAAGAAGGCCGGGTCGTGGATGTTCACTATTACCCGAATGAAGGCCACGGCTTCGTGAAACGCGAGAACCAGATTGACTCCATCCGGCGCACCATTGCCTGGTTCGATCAATATCTCATGGGAACAAGCCCGGCACCGTAGAACTAAACGGCTCAGTAGACGAGTCAGAAATCTGTTCCTGGAAACTCGAAAACCCTATTGACGTCCGATTCTGGGGGGACAGGCAACCGGAATCCACAGCCAAAATCCAGGCTGGGAGAGCACCCTGGATGGTTTGCGAAACCAGCGATTACATTCAAGTTTCCCCGGGAAGATTTCACCCGCCGCTCTCCCGCATTGAGGGTCGCCCGATGATAATCTTTGATTGCCACCTCGCCTCAAATTCCTCTGATACCGTCCATGTTCCTGTTCCTTTGTGCAGGTGGCCATGAATAGAAAGGACAACCAGGGTCCGGATCGCGATGTGCGCGAAAGGATCGTGAACCTAATGCAGTCCATCGGAAAAGGACCAAAGAAGCAGATCCCAGCTGACGAACTGCAGAAACTCAAGAGCGCAGCCAGCCGCCTCGATCAGATGTTGAAAGCTGCTGCGAACGCCGATCAGGAAGCATTAACGAACGCGGCGGCGAGGCTCGACCAGTTACTGTCTGACATCCGCGCGGGAAAAGACGTCACCAGCACCCTCAAGCGCAGAGAAAATTCTGGAGCCTGAGATGTATGTGATTCCTTTCGCGCGCTTCCCATCGCTCGCTGATGAAATCACACCCCCTTTGCTAAAAACAAAGGCAAATCCAGCATTTCGGCATTCAGAGTCAGCCGACCGACAGTCGATAGCGATGCCCCTTTTCGTCGCATCCCGAGCACCTGTAGACGTAGTTTGTAGTTTTGGATCAACTTTTGGAGCAGGCCAAGCGTGGCTGGAACTCAGTAACCGCAACCGAAGCGATGCCTTAGATGAAATTTGGATCCGCTTGTAAGGCAGGCGCTCTAACCCGCTGAGCTAACCGCCCATCCTTGGCAACTCCATTATTTTCACAACTGCTTACATATTGACCTGAACGTCAGATACACAGATCCTTGGGAGCAGTTCAGTGCAACTCACAAGAAATCGGCCGAGTTGTGATGAATTGGCTGAGGAGAAAATGTGAACGCCATCTCCGCGACGCTGGCCCTGTCACGGCAGGGCCAGAAGAAGATCGCAATCTGATCGCCTATGGCACCGTCACGACCACCGACGCCGACATGTGATTGGGGCCAGAGGTTCCCAGAACAGACACGGTGTAAGTGGCCGCGGCATTGGCACTGCCGGAGTTTTGCGCCGAAGTTTTGCCTCCGCCGCCGCATGAAGTATTCAGCATCACAGCAACAAGTCCGCAAAAAAGAAGCGCCACCAAGCCTTTGCGCAGCTTTTGCACATTGCCGATCAAGACAAACCCAGCCGCTCCGAAAGAGAAGAGCCACGTCGCATACCACGGCGCGCCGCTTCGCCGAGGCGAATTTATCGCCGCCTGGACGGAGTTCGTAATAGTCAGCGTGGACGTTGCTGTGCCGATGCCCGGCGTAATCGTTGCCGGGGAGAACGCGCACATCAGATTCGCCGGCAAAAAATCGCACGATAGCGAGATGCTGGCGTCGTTCGGCGCGGCCTGCGAACTTGCCGTCACCGTCACCTGACCGGAATTGCCCGCCGAAAGCGTAAGCGTTGCCGGCGATGCCGTAAAAGACGAACTCGCCGATGAGCCTCCCGATGGCGCACTGGCCGTGCAACTCGGGCTATAACTCACCGGTCCGGGTATGCGATTGGCCATACTTGGCTTGCCGACGGCTTGCACGAACAAAGAATAATTTCCCGCTGGGATCGGAAAACTGCACAGATTCACCGAATGCATCCCGGTTGCGGTCTGCGTGAGCGTCATCAGGTTTTGGCCGTCGGTGCTGACGTAGACATTGTAATGATCGATCGTGTTTTCGTCGCCGCCGATGCTCCACTGCAGCGTGTTCCCGGACAACGATCCGCTAAGCGAGAAGCAATTATCGATGCCCGATTCAATCTCAGTCGCTTCTTCGTAGTCGTTCCAGGTTACGAGTTGCATGTAAGGCAATTGTTTTCCTGAGCCATAAAGGCGGTTCGCCTCGGAGAAAGCTTGCAGCCAGGTCTGGCCGCACTGCTGGCTCATCACGCGTCCAGTTCCCCAGGAGGCGAGCGAATCATTGAAGCCTTTATACGCGGCGCCCACGGTCTCGAGATTCGGATAGTTCATCCCGGTCCAGTAGAAACTCGAGAGATAGCTCAAGCCGTAGTTCAGAAGTTGCGGCATGACCCACGAATAGCTGCCATCGCTGAGGATGTGACCGAATCCTTGATTGTCTTGAAAAAGAAAACGCGGATGGGTGGAAACGGAGGCGTTCAGGGAGTTCCAGTCGATCGAGTACGAAAGATCGATGTTGAAGCTGGTCACCACTGGCTGGCCGTCGATGGTGAAGTAGGCGCTGGAAGTGAAATATTTTTGCTCGACGTATTGCAGAAGCTGGGTGAGGGTTTGCTGAGTCGAGCAGCCGGAGCACATGTTCTGTCCGATGGCGGCGGCGTCCACCATGATGGCGAAAGTAAAGCCGGGATGCTGCTCGGCCGCGTTCCTGACCAACTGCGTAGCCTGGTCGATGGAGTTGTTGGGACCATACCAGTCGATCACCACGCCGTCGATGCCGCGGCTGACCATGTCGTCGATCTGGCTTTGGACCTGGTTGGCATCGGTCGAGCTGTATCCAATGTTCATATGGTTGGGCTCGCCAAACCATAGCAGCATGTGAGCAAACACTTTGGTGGAGGCGCCGGAGTAGAGCAAAGTATGAACATCAACTTTGCTCACGTTGTTGGCGCCCAGGTTGCCGTTCGGCTGGGTCTGGAAGCTATTTGCAGCGCTGGTATTGTTCGCGGTTTGCGCGGTGAGCGTGGTGTTCGGCACCACGTAGCTGTTGGAAGCCCACCCCGCCATGGGCAGGGCAAGAAGCAGAACTGCAGCAAAATGTGTACGAGGCATTATTCCTCAAGGGCGGAGTGGCCTAAGGGTTACTTGGGTCCTTCCGTTTTTCAGTTTCTCGTTTGCGACTTCGGGCTTGCGACTTCCGACTTGCGGCCTTCTTCGTTTCGCTTGGGTCTTGTGCTCTTCAGGCCATCCTGGACGCGGCGTGCGCCGTAGATTTTCTTCTGACTGGCCTGATCTTCTGGGATTGAAATCAGGTTAGCGAGATCATTTTTCGTGGAACAGGTGCCGGGAGTATGGAAACCTTTGTGTTCCCCAGTTCATCGCGCCGTTTGGTACAAAAACACGAACACGGGCAGCGATGAAACGATCAACGCAGATTCGAGAGCTTGACCGCAGCGAGCCTGAGGCTGCAGTTTTCGAGATTCCGACGGACTAGAAGATTTCCCTCGCCAAACAATCTGCCCATGCCACCGGAGCAGGTTCGTCGAATCCGCGGCACGGTGGAAGACTAAGCGGAGAACATCGTGGGTTCCACGCTGTTCTCCGCTCAGAGGTGTCTGTCGGCTTAGTTGACGGTCAAGCTGAATGTTGTCGATTGCGTCACATTGCTGGAGGTGCCTGCAACCGTGACGGTGTAGGTTCCCTTGGGTGTGCCGTTGTAAGCTGGAACTGGGGCAGGGGCAGAGCTGCCACCACCGCAGCCGACTGCAAATATTGACAGACCTAGGAACAGCAGGGTCAGCATTCTCGACGCCTGGCGGCGCTTCCCCGGAATCATGAGCGCCATTCCAACCAATCCCAAACCGCTGAAGGGTAACCAAGCCGCGTAGAACATTCCAGGATGTGCGATCGCAGCGGCCGTTGATGCCGTTGTAGCGATGGTCACGACTACATTTGCTTGAGCGTTGCCGGAGGCTAACGTCGAAGGCGTAAACGAACATGCAGACTTGGCCGGCAGGTTCGAGCAGGCCAGGGTTACTGCGCCGCTGATACCTGGACTGGGGGTAAACGTGATGTGCTCGGTTGCGGACCCACCGGCTGTCGTGCTCACCGCCGGTGTCGTCGCAGCTAGAGTGTATCCCGGGTTCACCACCGTGACGTTGGCGGTCGCCTGCGCGGTCGCGCCTTTCGTATCCACGACCGTGAGTATCACGCTGGTTGTACCGACGGGATATGGTCCAGCCGGCGTCTGTGTCAACGTGATCGCGTCCCCGTCAGGATCAGAAGACCCGTTGTTGATGTTCGCATTCGCGGTACCGCCCTTGCTGGCGGCAATCACCGAGACGTTTTGAGCAACTGCGATTGGTAGTTGGTTTATGTTGCAATTGATAGAGCACGCCGGGATCTGGATGGTATACGTGTTTGGCGGAGCGGGGGGCGGCAGCGGGTTTCCCGCAACATCGTTTACGACAATGGTGTAGGACGTAGAGGCTGTCGCTTCGATTCCGAAAGATTGGATGTTCGTACTCAGGCCAGCATCACCTTGATAATCCGTTCCGATGCTGGCGGGAGTGTAGACCGGCGAATAGGCGGATGAAAACAGATTGATTCCCGCCGCTCCTGCGTTGAGTCCAACCGTCATACAGGACGACTGGCACGCATTAAAGGTGTAGGAATCGAAGGTGTGGCTACCGGTGATTGCGCCCGGAAAGGCCTTGCTGGTTCCGCAAGCGCTGATCACGCCGTTGCGATTGATTCTGTTGGTTTGCACGCCCGTAGCCGTGGTAATTCCTGGGGCCGAAGGGGGTTGGTTTCCGAGAGTATTGGTAATGGCGAACGTGCCAACCGGAAGAGTGAAATTAAGAGCTCTCGCCGCTCCCCCCGCATAGTTAACGGTGAGCGTGAAGTCGACGCTCTGACCGCAGGCAAAGGCTGGGTCCAGGGTGAAAGTGAACGGCGACAAGTTGTTCCCGCCCGCGGAGCCCACCGGCATATCGGCGTACGCGCTGGTGGCTGGTTGCGTGATGTACACGTTTGGAGTGGAGGTGGTGAGCGTGGCTGTGACTCCTGTGGCTGCTTTGACACCGCCCTTGTTGTTGAGCGCGATGACAATGCTTGCTCCTTCGCCGGCCTCGATGACTCCGTCGCCGTTACCGGGATTCTCGCTGGCGGTGATGGTTCCCAGCGCGGGATCCGCTAAGCCAGTCACGCCTAGAGAGTTGATCGCCTCCCAAGCCATGACGATGCCGTTGCCAAAATCGCGATCGAATCCCGAAGCCATGATGTCCACTGCCGTGCCGGTCAGCGCGCTTCGCATCGCCGCGGCGCTCAGCGTCGGCTCAGCCGACAACACCAATGCTGCGACCGCGGCAGCTGCCGGCGCGGCGGCCGACGTTCCATAAAATGGACTCCCGAACCCTCCGACTCCTGTTACCGAAACTCCATCGGCAGCCGTGATGTCCGGCTTGTTCAAAATGTCGCCCCCGGTGGAAGAAAAGTTTCCGGGTGTAATGGCCGACGAGTCTGCGTTGAAGAAGATGTGGCGGAGGCCGTCGGAACTGAAGAACTCAATTTGACTCGAAGATGTAAACGGATTGGGGTATGGTCCGTTCGGCGTGGGCGGCCCGGCAGATACAGCCGCCGGGGCAGCAGCTACGGTATAAGCCCCGGAAGCGGCGGCATGGCCGTGCGTTTCTCCGGAAGTGGCCACTGCCAGCTCACCGAGAAATAGAACCAGATGGAAAAAGCGGTTCAACGCGCCCGTGTTCTGGAAGACGACGATCTGGTTGTTGATGACATTGGCACTACCAATCAACTCTACCGGATCCTGCGTTCCGTTCTGAATGTTGGTCGATGCGGCCAGAACCGACGTGCCAGTGCTGTTGAGAACATACAGATCGTAATCGTTGTTCGAACCCCCAAGTGGATCAGACCAGAACAGGCCGACCACCTGCTCTCCTGGAGACGTGATGGTGTCAAAGCCGTGGCCGCTGCCGAAATTGTGTACGTTCCCGGTGGGCAACGGCGAGGTGGCGGCCTGAGGAACGAAGTCGCCTTCGTAGGTACCGGAGGTGCTGGTGTCGAGGTTGCCCTCATTCCCTGCGGCGGAAAAATAAAGGACACTATCGGCGACAACATCATTCACCGCCTGGGTAACTACGCCGCCCTGACTGGTTGAAACGACGGCTGCAGTCTGTCCGTCTTGAAAAGGAGTTTCGACGAAGTAGAAGACATCATCAACGATGATGTTGCATCCGGCTGCCTGCAGAGCGCGGATATTGGCTGCAAAACTTGTGATGCTGTTGTCGGCCGTGGCGAAGTACAGGCTTGCTCCCGGCGCCATGTCATGAATGATTTCCATCATGGCCGTGCCTTCATCGCCCGCCCCCGCTTGCCCGGAGAGCACAGTAAGGCAGGGCGGCGTTCCGCAAGTCGGAGGAAGATCGCCAGTGGCTTGGCTGAGGGCCATACTTGTAACTCCGTCCGACAGCACGCCGATTGTCAGTCCCGCACCGTCCACGCCAAAGGCGCCGCGCGCGTCCACAGCGCGGTGCGTGAAATCACCTTCCGTTTCCACGCTGCCTTGACCAATTTGCGGTATGCCCGTTGAAGACATCGCCTTCGCCAGTTGTTGGCGAACTCTCGCCGCTCTCTGTTCGAAGCCTGGCGCCACTTCACGGAACCGCATCGGACTGATAGGTGCAACGACACCGCTACCCGCAGTCATGGAGCCTTGCTTAGGCGAAATAAAGATTACCTCCGGTGACGCGGCAAGATTCTCGATCTGCTCAGGGGGAATGCTCGCTCGAATGCTGCGCAGGTCACGATTGGCGTACAAGACTTGCCCGCCGGCCGCTGTAATCTGCGCAAGAAGGGAGTCTGTAACATTGGCCACCATGTCCGTGACGATGTTATTGCTGTCGTCAAGATCGACGCCGGTGTCGAGGTACGGTACGCCGGGCGCAGCGGGTTTCCCGGCTAACATGCGGATGGTATAAAGAACGTTCGAATCAATTTTCTGTTGTGCTGGCGTGCGCGAAGCTTTTTCCTGCTGCAGACCCTGGATCTGCTGAGCCGCCGCGAGACTCATTCCACCCGGCAGGATTGCCTGGTTGCGTGCACCCGATACCTGTTGTTCTGGCGCCACTTTGGGCTGAAATTTGTGAAACCGTAAGTCCGTTGGCGTTGCGGTCTGTCCCGCGAGAGTGTTGCTGGCCATCAAAACGAAAAGGCTTACGAGGATTGCTGTGACTCGTTCGAACGAACGGGGTGCTCTTGGCGCGACGAGTGACGGATGCTGCCATTTGATCTGCCTCAAGTGGAATGATTTGCCGATGTCGTTGTGCCTCAGCACGTCAGGCCCCATCGGATCAAGTCGTCAAAGCATGGACTGGGCAGCGTATTAACTCCCACTTCCGCAAATCGGGTGTCCGTAAACCAGCAAGACCTGTCTGGAAACCATACAATCTCTCCCGCGACCGGTGCACGTCGCGGGACATCTGTACAGCCTGGAAGCCTGGTTGGCGAATCAGCTC
This sequence comes from Candidatus Sulfotelmatobacter sp., assembly GCA_049584315.1. Classification (GTDB taxonomy): domain Bacteria; phylum Acidobacteriota; class Terriglobia; order Terriglobales; family Acidobacteriaceae; genus Sulfotelmatobacter. The sequence goes on from JBAUXO010000340.1 coordinate 12,633, forward strand.
ATTTCACTCCTCCTGTTCTCGCCATTTATCGCACGCAAGCCCAATCACCGCTCATCAAACTCTCAAGCGGAATTTGTAACGCCCGTCCCGAACTGGGGATGACTCTGCGCTCGATCAGATTCTGTAGCTCCCTCATATTTCTCGGAGATGCAGACGCGGCCGTCGATGACTTTCGCTGGGATCTCATCGATGCGCTTCTCCATCCCTGGTGCAAACACGGAGACAAAGGGGCGAATCAGCAACGGAATATCTGCGGCGCTGCGGAGTGGAAGAATCGTAGTCGGGAACGAAACGAATTCTGTAACAAGGGTCCTCCCGGAATCGCTTCTCGGCAGCGCTTGTCTTCACAAGCTCGACTTTGGGAGCAATCGGTCGCCTCGTCTCCCTGCTAGACTGTCGCGGTGCGACGTCTGATCGTCAATGCCGATGACTTTGGCTTTACTGCGGGAGTCAATCGCGCCATCGTAGAAGCTCACACTCAAGGAATCGTGACCTCCTCGACGCTAATGGCCCGTGGCCGAGCCTTTTATGACGCCGTTCGCCTAGCCAAACAACTTCCGCGATTGAGTGTTGGCTGCCACGTCGTACTAATTGACGGTGAACCCGTGCTGGATGCGTCTGGCTTGCCCACCCTCACTTCAGGAAATTATGCCCCCGCACGCTTCCGTGATGGGCTCATGTCTTTTGCGGCTCGCGCTCTGGCGGGTCGTCTGGATCCGGGGGAGATCGAAGCGGAGACGAGTGCGCAGATTCGCAAACTCCAATCGGCGGGCATCACTGTCTCCCACGTGGATTCGCACAAGCACACTCACTTGTTTCCGGCCGTCCTGCGGCCCATCTTGCGCGCCGCGCGGGCTTGCCATGTTCCCGCAGTTCGCAATCCGTTCGGCCCGCGCAAGCCCTTCAAGTCGGGCATGCTGTTGGCGCGACCCAACCTCTGGACGCGCTACGCGGAGGTACGAATTCTGCGCACTCTAGCCAGCAAGTTTCACGATGCAGCCAGCCGCGAGGGCTTAGAGACTCCCGATGGCACCTTGGGAGTTGTGGTGACCGGTGCGCTGGATGAAAAGCTCTTCCGCGCCATCGCAGAAATTATCCCGGAAGGTACTTGGGAGTTTGTTTGCCACCCGGGCTACAATGATGCGGACCTTCGGATGGCTAACACTCGCCTCCACGAATCACGGGAGATCGAGTTGCGCGTGCTGACCATGCCCGAGGTGAGGGAGTTGCTGTTGAACTCCGGCATCGCCCTGGTTTCGTACCGCGAACTGGTTACGGGCAACACCGGCCCGTAGCACGTGGGCTTCGGGCGGCATAACTGCTCACGACCTGCAATCGGAATGACTTTCGTAATCTCAACAAGTTCCGGCGGAAGGTTATGATTGGGTTAGATTCGGCTCAGAAGACTCTCAAGCTGGAGGGCGTTAATTATGTCTGCCTCAGGGGCAGCCCCGCGTGCAACCTTGGACTTGCGCGTACGGGTCTGGGGAATGGGCGCCAACAACCAGCCCTTCCATCAGAATGCTACCGCGCAGAATGTCAGCGCCACGGGAGCTTGCATCAACGGCCTCGAGCAAGATTTGAAGGTGGGCGACGTCATCGGCATTCAATACGAGACCAAGAAAGCCCGCTGTAAAGTGGTTTGGGTAATGGAGGCCGGGGCGTTAAAGAAGTATCAGGTGGGTGTTCAGTTGGTGGCGGACCAAGAGTGCCCCTGGCTTTTGCAGTTACCGGCTGAAATCCGCGCCAATATGCCGGCCGCCGCTCCTGACAATCGTCGGAAGTTTCAACGCCATAAGATATCGTTTCCTCTCGAATTCCGCGACGAACGCGTGAACACGCCGATGCGGGTGAATGCCACCGACATCAGCGGCAATGGTTGTTATGTTGAGACCGTTATGCCGCTGCCGATTTCGACCGTGCTGCGGGTCGATTTCTGGATCGACTTGGAGCACGTTTCGGCCACCGCCACGGTTCGCACCCGCGATCCTGGAGTCGGCATGGGGATCGAATTCAGCGGTTTACCCGAAGATAGCAAGCGACGCTTCCAAGCGCATCTCGACAAGCTGGATCCTGGCATTTCTGTAAAAGGACGCAACCCATCCGAGTAGGATTTTGTACTCCTGTCGCATCTGCAAAACCAAATCCCGGCGACTCCCTGTAGAATCTGCATCGTATCCTGTCTCCGACCATCGAATTACAGGAACTTACCGATGAAGAGGGCGGGCCTGCGGAATGAAGATCGGAATCACTTGTTATCCCACCTACGGCGGCAGCGGCGTGGTGGCGACGGAACTCGGATTGGAACTGGCTCAGCGTGGCCACGAGATTCACTTCATCTCCTATGCCCAGCCGATCCGGCTTCGCGGGGAAGAGCCCAACATCCACTATCACGAAGTCGAAGTATCGCGATACCCGCTATTCGACTATCCGCCCTATGATCTGGCGCTCGCCACACGCATGGCGGAGGTATCGCAGTTGTACGACCTCGATCTGCTGCACGTCCACTATGCCATCCCTCACTCGGTGAGCGCTCTGCTGGCGCGCCAGATGCTGGCCGATAGCCCCCGAGGACGCCGCTTGCCGTTCGTCACCACGCTCCATGGCACCGATATCACACTGGTCGGCCTCGATCGCTCCTACCTGCCAATCACCCGCTACTCGATCAACCAGAGTGACGGCGTAACTGCTGTCTCCAACTATCTTCGTGACCGCACCATGCGGATCTTCGATGTGAAGAAAGAAATCGAAGTCATTTATAACTCGGTCAATTGCGACGTCTACTGCCGGAGCAAGAACTCTTCCGAACTCCGCAGAGAATATGCACCGGATGGTGAGCGACTCTTGGTTCACCTGTCTAATTTTCGCCCGGTGAAGCGGGTAACGGACGTGATCGAGATCTTTGATCGGGTGCGCAAGAAAATTCCCTCCAAGCTGTTATTGATCGGGGATGGTCCGGACCGTTCCGTGGCCGAATGGCTGACCGTTCAGAAAGGTATCCACGAAGACGTTCTTTTTCTCGGCAAGCAGGATCAGGTGCAGGAAAAACTGGGGATCGCGGACATCTTGCTGATGCCGAGCGAGTTGGAATCCTTCGGTCTGGCAGCGCTAGAGGCGATGGCCTGCGAAACCGTACCGATCGCGACCCGCACAGGTGGCGTGCCGGAAGTAATCGAGCACGGCGTTAGCGGATATATGGCAGACGTAGGCGACGTCGAGACCATGGCGCGCTATGCCATCGAACTGCTGAGCCACGAAAGCGCGCTGCGCGCCATGGCCAAGGCCTCCCGCGCGGTGGCGCAGGCACGCTTTTGCTCCAGCCGGATCGTTCCACAATACGAAGCATTTTACCGGCGGGTCATCGAACGCTCTTCGTAGAAGCCTTCCGGCACGGCCCCCGCGGTCTGCAAAAGCGGCAAACGAATCCGCACCAGGGTTCCCTTCCCCTCGTGGCTGTCGATCGTCATGCGCGCGGTGTCTCCGTATAAAACCTGCAGCCGTTCGGAAATGTTGGTTATACCGATACCGGCGCCACGCGTACTCCCAGCATCTGGCGACTGTGTCGCGCCCATTCCGACGCCATCGTCTTCCACTTCGATGATCAGTCCCGAGCCGGACAAGCGGCTGCGTAGATGAATGCTGCCGCCTTCTACCTTCGATGCCAGGCCGTGCTTGATGGAGTTCTCCAAGAGCGGCTGTAAGAGCATGCTGGGGACCATCACGTCCAGCGAATCCGGAGCGAGTTCCTTTACCACCCGAAGTTTGTCTTTTCCAAAGCGAACCACTTCAATGTCGAGGTAATTGTCGATGAATTCCACTTCTTCCCGTAGGGGCACGAAGGAGTCGGTACTGTTCAGCAAACGCCGGAGGATGGTCGCAAGTTTGGAAATCACTTCCCGTGCCGTATCGGGATCGAAGCGCACCAGCGAAGAAATCGAGTTCAGCGTATTGAACAGAAAATGCGGATTGATCTGATTCTGCAGAGCTTCCATGCGCGCGTGCAACAGCAACCGTTCCTGCTCTTCCAGCTTGATCTGGATGCGCACGCTGTTAAAGACCTTCAGCTCGATCCCGATGGCGGTGACCGATGCGGCATAGATCGCGCCAAACACCCAGAGGTTGTCGGGACTCTCAATGCTGAAGATGGAATGGGGGAAACTTCTCCACAGTTCCGTTTGGACAAAGCGCAGCAACACGATGGTGGTGAAAAACATGATCTGCCAATCGAACAAACGCGGCCGGGGCAGATTCCGCCGGATGAGGCGAAAAATGCTTTGATCGATAAAGGGAGAGAATGACCAGATATCTTCTTTATCCAGCGCCATAGCGCGCAGTTGGCCAGCGATAAAGCCGGAAAGAACGTCGAACGGCATCGCAGCCCACTCCCCATGCAACAGAGCGGGAAATGCCATCAACACGCCGCCAAGCGATCCCGCCCAACGGCCGCCGATCACGCCGAGCAAGAGCGCGGTTTCAAAACTCAAGTCGCCGGCGAGAAAGCTCTTGACGGAAAGCCGGATCCAGACACCAATCGTGATTGGAAGCGCGATGCACAACACCAGGTAAACCTTCTGCCGAAACGAGCGTTCTTCTCGAAACAACAGCGCCTTGAATTCCTTGGAGCGCACCAAACTGGCCGAGACGGCGGCAGCCACACCCAGCTTGAGCAGCAGATGGATCAGAATGATTCGCGGTTCCATGGAATTGGGACGAGCACAATTGCCCGCGAGAAAACTGTAGCACGAAGCAGAGGGGCGATTGGCCCCGGAACAGCAATCAGACAGCTCGGAGGAACCTCATTCGTTCTTCAGGAACGCGCGCAGGTCGGTTCCAGTCATCTCTTTCGGCTCGTTGAGGCCGAGCATGCCCAGTATGGTCGGAGAGATATCGCGGAGAGAGCCGTTGGGCTTCAGGGTGTACTGTTTGGCATCTTCGGCAACCACGATGAAGGGTACTGGATTAGTGGTGTGCGCCGTGTGCGGGCCGCCGGTGACGGGATCAATCATCATCTCGGCGTTGCCGTGATCGGCTGTAATCAACAGGGCGCCGCCCTTGGCGCGAACCGCGGTCTCGATTCGGCTCAGGCACGCATCGACGGTCTCGACTGCTTTCACCGTGGGCTCGATCTTGCCGGAATGTCCGACCATATCGGCGTTAGCGAAGTTCACGATAATAACGTCAAACGTGCCATCTTCGGTGGCCTTGACGACGGCGTCCTCGATTCCGGCGGCGCTCATCTCCGGCTTCAGGTCGTAAGTCGCGACCTTGGGCGACTGCACCATGACGCGCTCTTCGCCAGGAAACGGCTGCTCGAGGCCACCGTTGAAGAAGTAGGTAACGTGGGCATACTTCTCGGTCTCAGCCACACGCAGGTTCCGCATGTTCAGACCGCCCATTACGTTGGCCAGGATGTTCGCCATCGACTCTGGGGAAATGACAACTGGCAGGCTGAAATTCTTGTCGTACCGCGTCATGCAGACGTAGTGCAGTTTCTGGGGAACGCGATCGCGGGAGATGGTGGCGTCGAGATCGGCCGCACCCGGAAGATCGCTGCCGGCTTTTGCATTCAGATCGCTGTTACGGGCCAGAGCGCGGGTGATCTGGCGCACGCGGTCGGCGCGAAAGTTAAAGCAGATACAAGCGTCGTCGTCGTGTAGAGTAGCCAGCGGCTGGCCAGCTTTGTCGGTACATACAAATGGAATGACGAACTCGTCGGTCACGCCTCGGTTGTAGGAATCCTTCATGCCCTGCACTGGATCGGCGCACTTGCCGCCTTCCGCGTCGCCGACGACCATGGCATTGTAAGTTTTGGCGATACGCTCCCAGCGACGGTCGCGATCCATCGCGTAGTAGCGGCCATTCACGGTTGCGATCATGCCGGAGTTGTATTCGCGCATTTTCTGCTGGAGCTGTTCCAGATAACCCGCGCCGTTGGTGGGGAGCGTGTCGCGGCCATCCATAAAGGCATGAACAAAGACGCGATCCACGCCGTGCTGCTTCGCCATCTTCAGCAGAGCATAAAGATGACCCTGCTGCGAGTGGACTCCGCCATCGGAGAGGAGACCGAACAAATGCAATCCGCGTTTTCCCACACGGGCGTGCTTCATCGCCGCAAGCAGCACCGGATGCGAGAAGAATTCGCCGTTCTGAATCATCAGATCGATGCGGGTGATGTCCATGTGCACGATGCGGCCGGCGCCGATGTTAAGATGGCCGACTTCGCTGTTGCCCATCTGGCCTTCGGGCAGGCCGACGAATGGTCCGCTAGTATGGATCAGCGTGTTGGGATATTCGCGCAGCAGGCGGTCGTAAGTGGGCTTGCGGGCTAGCGCAATTGCGTTGGCTTTGGTTTCGGCACGGTAACCCCAGCCGTCGAGGATGATCAGAGTAAGCGGTTTCGGACGCGACATAATGCGGCTTCTAGCTCCTGACTTCTATCGCTCGGGAAGCAATGATCGCGGAGGGCACAAATCATTGCCCCCTCTCATTTCTGTGGTGAATCGCTTTTCTCCTCGGCTCGCTTGAGGGCGGCATCGACCTGGGCCTGGATTCGCGGGTAGACGGCCCGCATGGTTTCAGCGGTCACGGCGGGCATTTCGTGGAGAAACTTCTGACCGGGCGGAGAAGAATAGAAGGCAGTCAACGCCTCGATCTCAGACTTTGAAAAGTGCCGCTGATAGATCGGGATCAAGTCGTTCAGCATTTCGTCCAAGGGAAAGTTCTTGATGAGATCCTCGGACTGTCGGTCCATGCGGGTGAGGTCGGCTTCGGTAATCTCCGGACGCCTTTTCTTAATCTCCTCGCGGTTCATCTTCCGCATCTGTGCGAACACTTGCTGCATCAGCTGGCTCATCTGTTCGCGGCTTGCCATCACATCAAACAGCTTCTTGACGTCTTCTTTCGAAGCTGCGTCTGGAGTGATCGAGACCGTGGTTTGCGCACCGGCGCACAGGGAAAGAGCCACAAAACATGTGGACAGCACTAACCTCATTTTCATAAATCACTCCCCACTTTTAGATGGCTGCCCATCAGCCGTGATAGTTGAGCGTCTTCAGTCCCGGGAACCGCGCTCCATCCCCCAGTTCCGCTTCAATCCGCAACAACTGGTTGTACTTGGCGATACGATCGGTGCGCGAGGCCGAGCCGGTCTTGATTTGGCCCGCTCCCGTAGCCACCGCGAAGTCCGCGATGAAGGTGTCTTCCGTCTCGCCGGAGCGATGCGAAATCACGGAGGTGTACCCGTTGCGCCGTGCCAGATCGACCGCGTCAAAAGTCTCGCTGACGGTGCCGATCTGATTCACTTTGATCAGGATCGAATTCGCGACACCTCTGTCAATTCCCTCCTGCAAGAACTGGATGTTGGTAACGAAGATGTCATCGCCCACGAGTTGAATCTTGCTTCCGAGTTCTTTGGTCAGGTTCTGCCATCCGTCCCAATCGCCTTCGGCCAGTCCGTCCTCGAGCGACACGATGGGATAATCCTTCACCCACTTGGCATAGAACTTCACCATGTCATCGGAACTCTTGGCCGATTTGTCCGATTTCTTGAAAACGTATTTGCCATCCTGATAGAACTCGCTGGCCGCGGGATCGAGAGCGATCGCGATCTCCTCTCCGGGCTTGTAGCCGGCTTGCTGAATCGCTTCCAATACAACCTCGATGGCCTCGACATTCGACTTTACCGACGGCGCAAATCCCCCCTCGTCACCAACGGCGGTGTTGTAGCCGCGCTTCTTCAACACTCCCTTCAGCGTATGGAAAACTTCCACTCCCCAGCGCAGAGCTTCGGAGAACGAAGGTGCACCCACGGGCATCACCATGAACTCCTGAAAGTCGACATTATTGTCGGCGTGCGCCCCACCGTTCAGGATGTTCATCATAGGCGTGGGCAAAGTGTTCGCGCCTGCGCCGCCGAGATAGCGATAGAGCGGCACATCCATAGACGCGGCGGAAGCCCGCGCCGTGGCCATCGAGACGGCAAGAATTGCATTCGCACCCAGGCGCCCTTTGGTTTCCGTGCCATCGACTTCAACCATTTTCTGATCGAGCCCGCGCTGATCGAAGGCATCGTAATTCGCCAGGGCTTCGGCGATTTCGCCGTTTACGTTCTCCACGGCCTTGAGAACTCCTTTGCCGAGGAAGCGCGCTTTGTCGCCGTCGCGAAGCTCGACGGCTTCATGTTCGCCCGTCGACGCACCGCTCGGAACAATCGCACGGCCCATCGTGCCGTCCGCTAGAAATACTTCCGCTTCCACTGTGGGATTGCCCCGTGAGTCCAGCACTTCGCGGGCATGAATGGCTGCAATATATGACATAGATCCGGTCCGTTTCCTTCGATTCGATGATTAGAACAAACCCGCCCACAATCCCCCCCGCAAGTGGGACGGACCCCGCTGATCCGGAGCCGACGTACGTCGTCGATCGTGTGGTCGAAACTGATGATTATAGCCGACGGACAATCACAGCATCGTGACAACGCTCACACGGTGGGCATCCTGGTTTCCCATGTCAGAAATATGGTCGCCCTTGTCTTCGCTGGTTCCCTGGCAACTCCGGAGGTTGTTCGAGTCATCCGTCTAATCTAAAGTCAAAGCCATGATGGGGCGATTCAACGGCAGCAGATCTGTGGAGGAGTTATGAAGAAGCGGACAGTTCTACCTTGCATGTTGCTACTGGCATGCCTTTACACAACCATGATGGCGGCGCAGGCGATTGCGCCCATACCCGCCGGTACCGCTCTGATGGTAAAGCTGGAAACCACGCTCGCCACTTTCAGCAATAAACCAGGCGATCCTTTTCAGGCGCGGTTGACGCAGCCGGTTGTGCTGAACGGCAGAACACTGATTCCCGCGGGCGCGACGGTGGAAGGCCGCGTCACCAAAGTGGCCGAACCTCGACGCATCTCGGGCAAGCCCACCCTCGGGATTCTGCCCGAAGCCCTGGTATTACCGACCGGAGAGAGGTTGTTCCTGGACGCCACGCTGGTCGATACCAACCTCGGTGGCGGCACAGACGTAAACAACGAAGGCGAGTTCAAAGGATCAGGTCACGACCGCCGCGACGAAATAGAAACTGGCGGTGGAACGGCTGGGGGCATGCTGATCGGTGGCCTTATCGGTGGCCCTCCGGGAATCCTGATCGGCGGAGTGGTAGGCGCTGGCTCAACTGGCGTTCACTGGCTCAGCAAGCACCGCTCGGCCACGCTGCCTGCTGGGACCGTACTCACCTTGGAACTCAATCGCCCGCTAGCGACGACCACGGCAGTGGCTAGCTCAGGGCAGTAGTAGCTAGCTCAGGGTGGTAAAGAACTGCTTGATGACGCCGGAGGCGCGAGCTTCCGGTGTTTTGTTTCTGCAACGCAGCGCCATTCTGCGGTTACATTCCCGCGGCCAATTCCCACTCGCCCAGCAGCTGCAACTCAATCCAGCCCTCGACCGGTAAAGTGTCCACGGGCAAACGATTATGCCAAAGGCTAAAGCGCAATTTCAGTCGGCTGGTCGGCGCGATCGCTGTGGGAGTCGAGCTGACGGCCCCGCCATGGTTTCCCGAGACGGGCTTCGCAAGCAGCCAGTTCAAGGGCAAGCGGAACTCAAAATTTCGCAGCAGCGCGACCTTGGCGCTCTCCTCACCCTTTGGCGAAGAAGCGGAGGACGATCCTTCGTGCCCCTCAACTCTCCATTCCTTGAGCTTGCGTTCTTGCACCTTGGCATCGAGGCGCAGAACACGCCGTGGACGCGCTTCTCCGTTGGCCCACGATTCCAGGTTCACGACCAGTTGGAATTCCAAATCCGGCACCGGACCGGCAAAATCCAAGCGGCCGTAGACAAACGTGCTGTCGATGCCGGCATGCACGGAATCCAGCAGGAATTGTTTTCCGTGCATGGCCCCGGCGCGCTGGTCGGCAGTGAAGATAGCCGCGCCCATCCACTCGAAGTAGCGGATTTTGTCTCCCGAAACGCGAGGATGAATATAGGCAGTTTGTGGGGTAAAGGCGGGACGCACTTCAGCCGCGGTGATGGGCTGCGCCAGATAATCCGGCGGCGCCGCTCCCAGCGCCTGATAAATGTTCGACAGATGTTTGCGGTAAAGCTCGTCGAAATCGCGATCGTTTGCCGAGTGGTGTTCGGGACCGTACCACCAGTTCCAATCGCTGCCTTCGGCGATCAGGATTTCTTCGAAAGCCAGCTTTCTCTGCGCCTGGCTGGCGCGCGCCGCGTTCTGCTCATAAAATTCTCGTGCCTGGTGCAGATAGTCCCACGCGCGGTTGTCCTCTGGAGCGCCAATCCAGACATTGAAGTTGGCGTTGATCCATGAGCCGGGCACCAGAGACTTCAAAGGCGAGACGTTTTGATGACGGGCGATTGCCTCGGAAACCGTTACCGCTTCGAGGCCTCCTTCGCGCTCGAGCGCGTCGTAGAATCGGCGCAAGAATTCGCGCCCTGACTTCGGGTAATACTCCCAGGCGTTCTCTCCGTCGAGAATCACCGACACTACCGCATCGCGGCCTTGCGCCAACACGGGCTGAGCGGCCTCTTTGATGTTGCGCAGGAGATGTCCGGCCGCGGCTGCCGGATCCATCCCGGAATAGACAAAACCGATCAGGTCAGAAATGGTGTGATCCCGAAACACCATGTGCATCGAGGTCTGGGCCTTCTCGTAGCGGTGGATGTTATAGAGTCGATCCGCCAGATGCGCGGGCAAGCGGCCGTTTCCGTCGCGTTGAAAGAACACTCCCGTGCTGCGTCCGAGCACGCCTTCGTCGGTAGCCATCCATTTGATTCCGAGAGTGTGCGCAATTGCGAGCGTCTCTTCTGAAACACTGCCCTCCGACGGCCACACGCCCTGCGGACGAACGCCAAACACTTCCTGGTGAAGATCGAGGGCGCGAACCAGTTGTTCGCGCGCATCTTCGGGATGACGAAAGCGGTTCTGGGGCAGTGGTAATCCCGCCGACGACCCCGCTCCGGCATTGGTGTCGCAAACCAGGGGAAGGATGGGATGATAAAAAGGGGTCGCTGATATCTCGACGGATTTTTTCTTTGCGGCTGCAGCGTACGCCGGCAAAACCTTGCCCAGCAATTCCCGCTCGCGCGCGATCACAAAATTCTGTTCTTCGAGCGAGTAGTCACGCTCCTTCTTGATCAGCGCCGCGACGTCTTTTTCCTCGATAAAAAACTCGTCGAACCAGGCGATTTGCGACAACACTTGCAGATCCGTGAAGTCCCGCGGCTGGAAATATTTTTCGGCTTTTTCCGGCGAAAAACCATGCTCGCGAAAGCGCTCCCATAGCTCGCGGTAACGCGGATATCGCCCAATCACGTTCGCGGGGTTGGCCTGAAAGAGATACTGCAGGGCAAAGAGCCGGTCTTTCACGGTGAAGTCCCTGGCGGGTTTGGCCGCCACGTTTAGAAAAGGATCCTGCGCCGTTCCCGCCACGTAGTCCTGAATTTGGGTGATCAACGACGGCACCAGATTGAAGTTCTGGTGAACATTGGGAAACTCGTCCAGCACTTTCACCATGCCGTAATAATCTTTGAGCGCGTGCAGACGCACCCAGGGTAAGCGATATTCGCCGCTTACCAGATCCTTGTAGAACGGCTGGTGCTGATGCCAGAGAAGAATCAGACGTAAGGCGGGCATGACTGGAGAGTAAGTCTAGCACGGGGATTGGGCCACGACGGCGCGCGAAACAGCGCGTCTTACGGTGCTCCGCAAAATCCCGGATCATCCTTTCAGAACTTTGCCGCATCCCAGTCTCGGTGCGTCGTCGACTACATCTTCCGGTACACTAAGAACACGGAAAATGCCTGAAACTTCCATCACGGCCATTTCTGATGCTCCGACGCTGCTCTCCGATCAGGATCTTTACCTGTTCAACGAGGGTAGCAACTACCGTCTTTACGAAACCGTGGGCGCGCATCTGGTGACGCGCGATGGACAAGCCGGCGCGATATTCAGCGTCTGGGCTCCGAACGCAAACCTAGTTTCGGTGATTGGGAACTTTAACTCCTGGGGCGCACGGAGCAGCCTGCTCCGCTCTAGGGGCGACTCCGGGATTTGGGAAGGATTCGTCCCGGGTGTGACCAAAGGTGCGCTCTATAAATTTCACATTGAGTCACGCCGTCACGGCTACCAGATTGACAAAGCCGATCCCATGGGTCTGTGGCACGAGAAGCCTCCGCGCACCGCTTCGGTGGTGTGGGACCTCGACTACCAGTGGGGCGATCACGAGTGGATGGGGAAACGCGCCGCGCACAACTCCCTGCGCGCTCCGATCTCAGTCTACGAAGTGCATCTTGGCTCCTGGATGCGGGTTCCCGAGGAACATAATCGTCCCCTCACCTATCGCGAGACCGCGCCACGGTTGGCAGAATATGTGGCACGCATGGGCTTCACCCACGTGGAGTTCCTGCCGGTAATGGAGCATCCCTTTTACGGGTCGTGGGGATATCAGACCACCGGCTACTTTGCTCCGACTTCGCGCTACGGCACGCCGCAGGATTTCATGTACCTGGTGGATTACTTGCACCAGCGCGGCATCGCGGTGATCCTCGACTGGGTGCCGTCGCACTTCCCTTCCGACGCTCATGGCCTCGCGTATTTCGACGGCACGCATCTCTACGAGCATGCGGATTCTCGGCAGGGTTTCCATCCCGATTGGAAGACTCACATCTTCAACTATGGACGCACAGAAGTCCGCAGCTTCCTGATGTCGAGTGCGATGTTCTGGCTCGATAAGTATCACATCGACGGTTTGCGCGTGGACGCGGTCGCTTCCATGCTCTATCTCGATTATTCCCGCCACCCCGGAGACTGGATTCCCAACAAGTACGGCGGGCGGGAGAATCTGGAGGCCATCGACTTCCTCCGCCGCTTCAATCAGGAAGTCTACAAAGAGCACCCGGAAGTCCAGACCATCGCAGAAGAGTCGACGTCCTGGCCCATGGTTTCGCGGCCGGTGTATCTTGGCGGTCTCGGCTTCGGTATGAAGTGGGATATGGGCTGGATGCACGACACCCTTGAGTACTTCAAGCAGGATCCCATTCACCGTAAGTATCATCACAGCAAGCTCACCTTCCGCATGCTGTATTCCTTTCAGGAAAATTTCGTGCTGCCGCTATCGCACGATGAAGTCGTGCATGGGAAGGGCTCGTTGATCGGCAAGATGCCCGGAGACGAAAAGCAACGCTTCGCCAATCTCCGCTTGCTCTACGCCTACATGTATGCCCAGCCGGGCAAGAAACTGCTGTTTATGGGGGACGAGTTCGGCCAGGTTCGCGAGTGGACGCACGACAGTAGCCTGGAGTGGCACGTGCTCCAGTATCCGGTTCACAGCGGCATACAGGAATGGGTGGGACAATTGAACCGGCTCTACCGCGACGAACCTGCGCTGCACCTGCTCGATACCAACGCCGCCGGCTTCGAGTGGATAGATTGCAACGACAATCTCACCAGCACGATCTCGCTGTTGCGCAAGAGCGAGTCGGCGAAGGACACGGTGCTCGTGGTGTGTAACTTCACGCCGATCCCGCGCATTGGTTATCGCATTGGCGTGCCGCAGGGCGGCTACTGGCGAGAACTGCTGAACAGTGACGCGGAGGCGTATGGGGGCACCGGTGTTGGAAACCTCGGCGGCGTTCATGCTGAAGAAGAAAAGGCGCACGGGCGTCCGTATTCGCTCAAGCTGACCTTGCCTCCACTGGGAGCCTTGTTTTTGAAGGCGGGATAGCAAGTCTGGCTGCATGGGTCGACTCCGAACCTCCATGCTAGACTGCGATCAGACGCGTCTCCCATGCGGATTCTAACCCGCTATATACTCCGCGAAGTAACCTCGCACGCCCTCATCGGCGCAGCCATCTTCACTTTCGTTCTGTTTACGCGCGACCTGGGACGCATTCTGGAACTTGTAGTGCGGGCCAGCGCCCCCCTGCCCAGCGTAGCCGAGATTTTCTTTTACACGGTCCCTCTCGCCCTCACTTACACCATTCCCATGAGTGTGCTGGTGGGAATTCTCATCGGACTGAGTCGGCTCGCCGCCGATAGCGAAATTACCGCCATGCGAGCCAGTGGGATGGGTGTGTGGAACTTTGGCCGTGTGCTGGCGATTTTCGTCGTGGGCGCCTGGCTTCTCGCTCTGGGCAACGGACTTTATCTGGCGCCCTGGTCGCTCGCTTCGCTGGGACACCTCGAAGATCAACTCAAAGGATCGCAAGTCTCTTATGAAGTGCAGCCTCGAGTTTTCTATGAAGGATTTCCGAAGTATGTGCTTTACGTGCAGGACGTGCATAGTGCACAAGGGGGCGCGCTTTGGAAGGGCGTGTTTCTCGCCGATATCACCGATCCCGCGAATCCAACAATCACCTTGGCTCGCGAAGGTGTCCTCGTTCCCGAGGGCGAGGATCGCCTTCATCTACATTTAATCGATGGTTCCACTCACGAAACGGATCCCAAGCTGGCGGACCGCTACCAGATCTCGACTTTCCAGCAAACCGATATTCCCATCGAGCTTCCTGCGGCGGAAAACAAGGCGGATGAGCAGGTTCCAGTCGGCCTGATAAGCACAGGGATGCTACGCGATTATTCCCGCCGCGTCGATCCGATATCGGCGCGCTGGTACCTCATCGAATTTCACCGACGCTTTGCTTTGCCAACCGCCTGCCTGGTGCTTGCGATGGTCGGAATTCCCCTGGGTCTTTCGTCGAAGAAGAGCGGCAAGTCGGGCGGATTCGTCCTTACCATTGCGCTGGTTTTCGTTTACTACTTCGTTTCTCTGATCGGAGTGTCACTGGCCAGGCAAGGCAAGGTCGGTCCCATGTTCGGAGCGTGGCTGGCCAATATTGCCTTCTTTGTGGCTGGGGCGATTCTGCTGTGGCAGGCGGAACGCCGGCCCATCGCGCTCTCGGCATTCCGCCTGGCCGGAAAACGGGCCGCACTCCCCGCCAACGGCCACCTGCCCGCATTCCGCCTGGGACGCAGAGACAGCGCCAATGCATTCGAGCGCGTCTCCACCCGCCGCCGCGTCTTCAGCGCCAGTTTTCCTACGCTCCTCGATGACTACGTGCTGCGCGATTTCTTTGTTTACCTGGGGATGATTCTCTCCACATTCCTGGTTCTGCTTCTGGTATTCACCCTGTTCGAGTTGCTGGGCGACATTCTGCGCAACCAGACGCCCGCCCTCGTAGTCGCGGAGTATCTGCTCAACGTCGCCCCCTACCTGCTTTACAGCGTGGCTCCGTTGATCATGCTGCTGGCGGTGCTCATCACGTTCGGCCTGATGAACCGCTCCAACGAGATTACCGCGATCAAAGCGACGGGAACCAGCATTTATCGTATCGTCATGCCGGTACTGGCCGCGGCCGCGGTGCTGGCAGGAGGATTATTTTTCGCTGACCAAATCTACCTGCCCCACACCAACAAGCGCCAGGAAGCGCTGCACAACCAGATCAAGGGCAAGCCTGCGCAAACTTACTTGCGTCCTGACCGCAAGTGGATTTTCGGACAGCACAACGACATCTACTACTACCAGTTCTTCGATCCCGATCGCGATCAGTTTGCCAACGTCACGATTTATCAAATCGACCCCGCCAGCTTCGCCATCACGCAGCGCATCCACGCCGACCGCGCGCACTGGGCCGACAATCTAAATCGCTGGATCTTCGAACGAGGCTGGCAGCGCTCTCTGCGCGGCCCAGCCATTGCCGCCTTCCAGACCTTTGAGGTTTCGACCTTCCCGGAGCTCAGCGAGGTGCCATCCTATTTCAAGAAGGAAGTGAAGCAGTATTCGGAGATGAACTATGAGGAGTTGCGCCGTTATATCCGCGACCTTCAGCAGAGCGGTTTCGACGTGGTACGGCTCCGGGTGCAGCTCAACAAGAAACTTTCGTTCCCGCTGATTACTCTGATCATGGCTGTGCTCGCCGTGCCCTTTTCCCTGTCGGCAGCCAAGAAAGGCGCGATCACTGGCGTGGCGGTGGCGGTGGGAATCGCCGTGATCTACACGGTGGTATCGCGCTTGTTTGAGGCCATGGGAGATCTCAGCCAGCTTCCACCGGCCCTGGCGGCCTGGTCGCCGGATCTGATCTTCGCCCTGGTGGGTGCTTATTTAATTCTGAAAATTCCCACGTAGCGTTGCGCGCAGCCAGCCAAACTACTTCACCGCAACTCCCCACGGAAAGGGATCGGTCTGCACTGGCGGTTGCGGCGTCAAGGCGCCGGTTGCGGGAGTAATGGCGTATTCCGAAAGATTTTGAGAGCTCAGGTTGGTCACGAACATCCAGCTATCGTCGCTCCGAATCGCCATCGCAGTTGGATACGAGTTGGTGGCAACCGGCGTCGGACTCAGAACGCTCAAACTACCGGTGGTGGTGCTGACACGAAAGGACGAAATCGCGTTCTGCCCTGTGTCCAACACATATAAGAAGCCGGCGTAAGCATCCATCATCAACGGCCCCGGGCTATTGCCGGCAGCAAACGGCGAACCGCTCACGGGGAGCAGGCTGTAGTTCGCATCGGGACAACTGGGCAACGAAACGACACGGCAAATTGTATAAGCACTGACCGAATTGTCGGGCTGCGAGTTGGATACGTACACGAACCGGTTACAAGGATCGACGGTCACTCCGGAAGGCACCGAACCCGTTGCACTTTCTGAAACCGGCGTTAATGCACCTGCGGAGGATACGGAATAGTTCAGCACCGCGTAGTTTGCCGAATCGGTAACGTAAAGATCTTCTGTCGTGGGAGGCACGCTGCCGGAGCAAACCGCAAAGGCGGAAGGATAGACGGTTGGGGTTACCGCCAGCGCAGAAGGACTTGGAATGGCGTTGCGTGTGACACCGCCCGGAACCTGCTCCGTCACAGCAAATGGCGAACCCGGTACTTCCGTCAAACTGCCATTGCTGCCGATGCCGAGCACCGACACGGCAGCGGGAATGGAATCCGCGACGAATAGAAATTTTCCAGCCGAATCAATGACCATAGCGACGGGTGCAACCCCGCCTTTCAGAATTGTCGTCGATCCCGATCCCAATTTGCCGTCAGACGCGACGGGGAACGTTTCGATTCCCGTAGCGCTGTCAGGCACCGTCGAACTCTGGGTAATCATCACATAGGCATAGGCCCCAGCGGGGTCGAGCACCACGGCCGTTGGTTGTCCGTTGAGGGGCGGACCACTTGCATTGTTGATCTGCGGCACATGGCCGTTCACCAGATCCAGGCTAAAGGTGTCCAATGACGGGATGCCCTTGGTGGAGACCACGACCAGTCCATTGTTCGAAGACGAGTACTTCGTGCTGCACGCCACCAGAACCCCGATCGAAATCAGGACCGCTACTGCCAGCATCCGGGTAAACCTTGTCCGCATTCTTCGCTTTATCTCCTGTGAACGTGCTACTGCGCTCCCCGGCAGCCATCCACCGGGCAGGAACACTTTATCAAGGCGTGAATGTGAATTGCCATCCATTTATGTATCAGGAATGGGCAGGAAGAGCAAACGCCACAAGCTCATTGGAACCTGAGACACGGCCGCGAGTTGCCTGGGGACGCCGGTCAGAAGTCAGCGGGGTTAAGACGGGAACGGGCCTCTGTCCACTTCGTTTTTGGTTTGGTTTAAGCTTCTTGTCCTGCCGGAACCGCTTCCGGCAGCGCTGCAGATTTGGCGGGGGCGCGCAGCGGAAGATGAATTTCGATCAAGAGCCCGCCCTCCGGCCGGTTAAAGGCCGCAACCCGCCCACCGTGAAACCGCACCGCTCTTTCCGTGATCGCCAGACCCAAGCCGACTCCGCCGGTCTGCCGGCCCCGATCATCGTCCAAACGGTAGAAGGGTTGAAATAGCTTCTCCAGCGCGTCGGGCGGCACCCCCGAACCGCAATCCGTAACGCTCACCACCGCTTCGGAGTGGTTGGAGCTTTCCTTCCTCTCCAGGTGTATCTCGACCACGCTGCCCTCACGGGTGTAGCGGATGGCATTGCGAACCACATTCTCGATCGCGCTGTGTAACAGGGAAGCTTCTCCGCACACTCCCCAATCGCCAGGCGGAATGTCGCTGAGCACGTGACAGTGGCGCGCCTGCGCCTCGAATTCCGCGTCTTCTGCCACGTTCAGCACGACTTCATCGAGCAGCACAGGCGTGGGCGGCACACCTCGCTCGCCATCCTCCAGCCGCGCCAGGGTCAGCAGGCGGCCAATGAGTTCGTTCAGGCGGCTGGCCTCGAGTTCAATGCGCTCAAGCATGCTGGCGCTTTCCGGCCCGGAGCGCTGCCGCGCCAAGCCCAGGGCTACATTCAATCGCGCCAGCGGAGAACGTAGCTCATGGGAAATGTCATTCAGCAGGCGAGACTGCGCTTTGACCAACGTCTCCAGCCGGCTGGCCATGGTGTCGAAATCGCGCACCAGGCCTGCGATCTCATCGCGCCGTCTGCTCTGGGGATTGCCCGCACGCGCCGTCAAGTCGCCCGCGGCAAGTTGCTGGGTCGCGGCTCGCAAACGCGTCACCGGCTTGGTCATATACCAGGCCAGAAAATAGCAAACTAATCCTGAGGACGTGACAGCAATAATCAAGCCCGGCATGGGGATGCCCCACGGTCCGAAAAATACACGGGGGCCCGGAGGCAACTCCATCGCGATGGTATAGAGATGTTGTCCGTCGCTCGACGCTTTCGACTCGGTCAGAATTTGGGGACGGGGAAAAACCATCCCCGGCCGCGGCGGCAACGGCCTGCCCGCAGCCACATGCTCCGCCCAGCCCTGGCTGGAGCGCCCCGAGATCTCTTTTCCCTGCTCATCGAAGACGTAAGCCCGCACGTGGTGCGTTCGCTGCAGATTTTCCAGATAGTCATGCGCCTGTTGTGCCCCGCCATGCTCGAAAGCAGCAATCGCATCCGTGAGCCCGGTGGTACGTAGCGCATCCCAGGTGGAATTACGCTGCGGGCGAAAGGCCAGCATGACCACGACCGCCAGCACCAGAAATAATGCTTGCGCGACCCAGAACGAAAGAAAAATCTTCAGGAAGAGACTTTTCATGACGTGACCTTTGTCTTTTCCGCCACCTTCTCGCGCGGTCGGGCAAAGATGTAACCCACGCCTCGAATGGTCTTGATGTGTTCGTCGTTATCGGTATCGCCAAGTTTCTTGCGCACCTTGCTGACGTGCATGTCGATGCTGCGATCGAAGGGCGAGAACTTGCGGCTGAGCACCGCATTCACCAGGCGTTCGCGCGGAACTACGCGTCCGGCCTCGCGCAGCAGCACTTCCAACAAGTTGAATTCTACTGAAGTCAAGTCCACGGGCTGGCCGTCGCGGCGTACGCTGCGCGTAGCCGGATCGAGTTCGATCTCGCCGACCCGCACGATGTCGGGTGCGGCGGGAGACGCTTTGTCGCTGCGAGTGCGGCGCAGGACGGCCCGAATCCGCGCTACCAGCTCGCGCGGGTTAAAAGGCTTGGGAAGATAATCGTCGGCGCCGATCTCCAGACCCACGATACGATCCACATCTTCTCCGCGCGCGGTAAGCAGTAACACGGGAAGGCGCGAGGTCGCGCGAATGCGGCGCAGCACTTCGAACCCGTTGATGCCGGGAAGCATTACATCCAGCACGACCAGCAAGTAACCGCCGCCCGTGGTTCGCTGCAGACCACTCTCGCCATCGTGCGCAGCTTCCACGATGAAGCCTTCGGCCTGTAGGTATTCGCTGACCAGCGTGCAGAGTTCGACGTCATCGTCGATGACCAGAATCCGTTCCATATTTCTGGTTTTCATTGTGCACCAATCAATCAGCTGATCGGGGTAAAGAATTGTCAAACCTCCCCGCGGCGTTGCTGTTGACAAAACTTTACCCGGTTTGACCGAGTCTTTACTACTTTCTCGGCCAATTCGTGTTTCTATGAGTGTACGCAAAACTGCCGGGTTCCTGAAAGAAGCGTTTGCGGGAACCTTTGAAGGAAGGAAGTTTATGAAATCGATTCGTTTTCGCTTGCTGGTTGCGGCTCTGGCGGTGTTGTTGGGTAGCGCCATTGCCAGGTCGCAAACCGCGGATGCGGCTCCACTTCCGCCAAGGCATGGTTTCGGCATGGAAGGCCACATGATGGGCTTCTTCGCCAAGTATCTGAATGTTACCGACGAGCAGAAGGCGCAGATGAAGGCCGTTATGCAAAAGGAACGTCCCACGCTGCAGCCGCTGTTCGAGCAGGTTCACCAGATGGAGCAACAGCTGAAGCCGTACGAGCAAGGCACGTACGACGCAGCCAAGGTGCAAGCCGCGGTGGCGCAGCAGTCGCAAACCCTGGTGCAACTGAAGGTGGAGGAAACGCGCATTCACAACGAACTATTCCAATTGCTCACTCCGGACCAGCAGAGCAAGTTGAAGGAGTTCGAAGCGAACCGCGCGGCGCGGATGCAGCAGCGTATGCAGAACGCCCCGCCTGCTTCCTCAGAGGAGTAAGCTTCGCGACCGTTGGTTTGAGTATGTTTTGGTCATAGCGCCAGGCTGGGGGTTCCCTGGCCTGACGCGCTTTCCACACGCGCTACTCACAGGGACGACGTATGGACTTGGAACAAGTCTTCATTTTCGATGTAGGATGGCTTTTCTTCGTGGCCTGGGGGTTGGTTCTTGCGGCCGTCAGCGTGATCGCCTTCGGGCGGGATATCCTGCCAGCACTACCCCGGCTGACCCGCGAATCCGACCAGCACTAGATCTGCCCCGGGTTGAGTCGGATCTCGGAGTCGAGGGCGCTCGTTTCCCTTCTACGTACGCCCGCTGCTAAACCTGCGTCCCAGCCTGCTAGAATTTCATCTACATCACCCACATGATTCCTCAAAGCATGCGGCCACTGCTGCCCTACCTCAAGCGCTATCGCTGGGGCTTTGTTGTGGGCGCGCTCTGCATCCTGTTGAGCAACGGAGCGCAGGCTGGACTCCCCAGAGTGATTGGCAACGCTGCCCAGAGTCTGGAAAGCGGCGTGACTCGGCACAAGCTTTTGATTTTCACTCTGCAAGTGCTGGCGTTGGCTGTGGTCCGAGGCATCTTCCTGTTTCTCACCCGCTGGATCGTGATCGGAATCTCGCGCGACATTGAGTTCGATCTGCGCAACGATCTTTTCGCCCACCTGGAGACCCTTTCCTATTCCTATTATCAGCGGACGCGCACCGGCGACATCATGGCCAGAGCGACGAATGACCTGAATGCGGTGCGCATGCTGATGGGGCCGGCAATTATGTACTCGGCCAATACCATCGTGTTCACGGCTGCGGCTCTGTGGTTCATGGTGCAAAACAGTCCAAAGTTGACCATGTATGCGGTTCTGCCCTTGCCGATTGTCAGCGTCACCATTCAATATTTCGGGCGGCGCATTCACGAGCGCTTCGAGAGAATTCAGGCGATGTTCTCTGACATCTCTGCGCGAGCCCAGGAAAACTTTTCCGGAGCGCGGGTGATTCGCGCCTACGTGCAGGAAGAGGCGGAAATTGCGTCCTTCGAAAGCGCCAACCAGGAGTATGTTGCCCGCAGCCTGAAACTAGTACGTCTGATGGGCATGCTCTGGCCCACGCTGGAACTGATGTTGGGGCTGGCGCTCGTGCTGGTGTTGTGGATCGGAGGGCGGGAAGTGTTGGCCGGCCGCATGCAAATCGGCGCCTTCACCGCATTCAACATCTACATGATGCAAATGACGTTTCCGATCATCGCGTTGGGATGGGTGGTCAACATTTTTCAGCGGGGCACGGCGTCGTTGGTGAGGCTGAACGAGATTTTGCAGGAACAGCCTGCGATCAAAGATGAGATCGAGGCGAAAGACCGGCCAGTGAATGGAGAAATCGAATTTCGCGGCGTGAATTTTGCCTATGACGGCAAGCGGGTGCTGCATGACCTGAACCTGCGAATTCCGGCGGGCAGCAGCATGGCCATCGTCGGCCCCACGGGCTCGGGGAAAAGCACACTGGTGAATCTGATTCCGCGGGTTTACGATGCGGCGCCGGGGATGGTCCGGATAGACGGCCGGCCCATCCGCGACTTTTCTCTCGCGTCGCTGCGTAAGAACATCGGCTTTGTCCCGCAGGAAACATTTTTGTTCAGTGACCGCGTCCGCGAGAATATCGCGTTGGGGGTGGAGTCGGCCACCGATCAGGAAATTCACGACGCCGCCGATGCCGCGAACATTGCCGTCGACATTGAGGGCTTTGCCGAGCGCTATCAAACTATGGTCGGCGAACGGGGCATCACGCTCTCCGGAGGGCAGAAGCAACGTACTGCGATCGCCCGCGCTTTAATCCGCAACCCGCGCATCCTGATTCTCGATGACGCGCTTTCCAGCGTGGACACTCACACGGAAGACAGGATTCTCAATCACCTGCGCGAGGTGATGCGGGGCCGCACGACTGTCTTTATCTCACACCGTGTTTCCACCGTTCGCAATGCCGATCGAATCGCCGTGTTGCACGGCGGCCAGATCGTGGAGTTGGGGACACACGACGAACTGCTCGCTTTGAACGGCTATTACAGCGACCTGTATAACAAGCAACTGCTGGAAG
Source organism: Candidatus Sulfotelmatobacter sp. (assembly GCA_049584315.1). Lineage (GTDB taxonomy): Bacteria > Acidobacteriota > Terriglobia > Terriglobales > Acidobacteriaceae > Sulfotelmatobacter. The sequence goes on from JBAUXO010000340.1 coordinate 35,153, forward strand.
AGGAACTCGCCGAAGTCTAGCGCTGGCGAGGAAGCATCCTAACCATCAATTCACTAACCCATGCAGCGAGTGGACGCACCGGAGATTCTCGATTCTGACGCCTGCTCGCCGGCGGACGCGCAGGCTGTGCTAGGAGTTATCGCCCGTGTCAATCGCTGGTTCGGCGGGGTCGCCACCACGCAGAAAATGGTGGAGCGAGTGGCGCGGACGAGCGGGATAAATCGCTTCTCTCTGCTCGAGGTGGCAGCCGGTCTGGGCGGAGTTCCCGAAACTGCGCGACGGAATTTGGCGCGACGTGGAATCACGCTGGATGTAACCCTGGTGGACATTGCGCCCTCGCATCTACCCGGCAGACACTCTGCCGCGAACCCGGCCGGGCGAAATCAAGGCGTGGCGGCCGACGCGCTCAGCCTTCCCTTTTGCGATGAGGCATTTGACCTGGTAAGTTGCAGTCTCTTCGCGCACCATCTCGACCCGCTGCGATTGCGGCAATTCGTGAACGAAGGTCTGCGAGTAAGCCGGCGCGCGCTGCTGATCAACGACCTTGTCCGCCATCGGCTGCATCTGGCTTTGGCCTTCGCCGGTTATCCCCTGATGCGCAACCGGGTGGCGTGGCGGGATGGGCTCACTTCGGTGCGCCGCGCCTATGTACCGGGAGAAATTCGCAGCCTGCTCGCTTTAGAATTTCCCGCAGCGAAGTCTCCGCGCGTGGAGATTTCGCGACATTACCTTTTTCGCATGGGTGTGATTGTCTGGAAAAAGCCGAGCGGAGAGGAAGCAGCGGCCTAGCGGACGACCAGCACTTCGCGAACGTTATCGCGTGCCAGGAAAAACTTGATGGAGGCAAAGTCGCGAAAGAGATTTTCGATATGACGATTGTTAAACACGCGCTGCAACTGAAAGCCATCCGAGATCGCGGTATGTACTGCGCCCGTCGGACCGCGGCGGGCTTCGCGGCGGAGCACAATTTTCTGCATCTCCAAAATGTCGGCACCCACGATGTGGAAGCGGTGGCACGGCGAGTCTGGACCGGCATCGCGGGTGTGGAAGAAGGCAAGCAGCATGCCGCCGGGTTTCAGCACCGACCACAGGCGTCCCACCACCGGCTTCACCAGGCTTTCATGGAGATAGTCCGGCAAATTCCAGCAGAGCACAAAATCGAAATGGGCCGCGGGATAAACCAGGTTGTCGGCTAGAAATTTTCGGCTGTCGAGGATGACGTTTCCCTGCTCGTCTTTGATAAGAAGCTCGGGATCGGTGGAAGCCGTGAGCAAATCTTCACTGTAGATCCTGTGGCCGTGTTCGGTGAAGTGGCGGATATTGGCAGGCGAAGTGGAGCCGAGGTCGAGCACACACAGGTCTTCAGCAGATTCCCAGGAGCGAGTCAGCTCGCCCAAGCCGCTGGAGCGGCGAGTGAGCTTTTGCGAGCCCTGCGCCGGGACAGCCTCCGGTCCGGATGAACCGCGAAAAAGTTTCATGAGAGTCTGCGAGACCGACGACACTCTAACTTCCAAGTTCTTGATTCATGATATCTAATGCTAAGCAATGCGATCGCGCGCAACCTATTTCGTATCCGTGCGGTGGATATCGACTTTGCCCTTCAGGAAAGCGCCTTCTTCAATGGAAATACGCTGCGCCGTAATGTCTCCGGTGACCGTGGCGGACTTACGCAGGTCCACGCGGTCACTGGCTTGAATATTTCCCTCCAGCTTTCCTTGCACCACGATGGCTTTGGCATCGACGCTAGCCTTTACCTGGCCGTTGGGGCCCACGGTGAGGCTGTTGCCCTTCAGGGCGATGCTGCCCTCGACCTGGCCGTCCAGATAGAGATCTTCGCTCCCCGAAAGTTCGCCCTTAATAACCACCGACTTGCCGATTTGCGCCAAACCACTGGCGGGTGTACTCATTGGACGCGCTCCTGATGCAAAGGGATCAGTGCCGGTTCACTCCGGAATCTAGGTTTTACTGAGCAATGCCGGAAAACCACTCACTGAAACGACTATACGCAAGGCACGGAGGGCGCGGCAAGCCTGGCCCGAGCCGAAATACCCAAGTCCCTGTAGAGATTGCCTGCAGCTCCAGTTGTTACACTGTAGGCTGCCGGTTTTGCTTAGTAGCGGATATGAGACGTGAGGCCAAACGAACTCGGTCGATCGTGGTGGCCATATGGCTTATGGGCTTGCTGACTGGCCTGGGAGAAGTTTCGTTCGCTGGCGGGGCGCCTCCGGCGGACGCGCTGGATGCGGCTTCTTGTAGTGCACTCGTCCGGGCCGCGGCGGACAATGAAGCCGCGACCGCCAAGGATGATACGACCAAGCACATGTTTCGCTCGCGCAAGCAGACTCCGCAGGGTTCTCAGACCCGGCTTTACGCGGAAACCCAGCAGGCCATGGTCGGCATGACCGTTGCCTATAACGACAAGCCTCTCACGCCGGAACAGAAAAAGGACGAAGAAAACCGCCTGATGGAGATGGTCAACAATCCCGATCTGCTCAAGCATAAACATTCGCAGGAACAGGAAACCGCTGACCGCACGCTGCGCATCGTGAAAGCCTTGCCCGAGGCTTTCTTGTACGACTATGACGGTGAGGAAGAAGGGTCCGCTGGCCTGGGCCGACCCGGGGTGCGGTTGGTGCGCTTGAGATTCCGGCCCAACCCCGGTTACCAGGCGCCTTCTCACGTGGAGCAGGTATTGGTGGGGATGAAGGGGGTGGTTATCATCGACCCGGTCGAACGGAGGATTGCTAAGATCGACGGAATCTTGTTCAAAGAGGTTAGCTTTGGCTGGGGAATTCTGGGTCACCTCAACACGGGCGGCCACTTTCTTGTGCAACAATGCGACGCGGGGCAGGATTCGTGGGAGATTTCCCGCATGTCGCTGGAGTTTACCGGGAAGATTCTGCTGTTCAAGAGTCTCTTCCTCAAATCGGACGAGGTTTTTGACGACTTCCGACTCTTGCCCTCCGACACCACGTTTGCTCAGGGAGTACAGATCTTGAAGGCGGAAGAAGTCAAGTTGGCGCCGAACCGCTCCAGCGGGACAGCGGAGAGTGAGAGTCGGTCACACTAGAGCGATCCGATTTATGCGCCTGCACGAATCGTTTCCTTGCGCACCGTCAGCTTTTCGATCAGGTCTTCCTTGATGCGATAGCCAGTTCCAGGCTGGTCGCTGATGGCGATCATCCCCTGTGACGAAACCTCGACTTCCGGGTCAATAATGTCTTCCTTCCAATAGCGCTTGGAAGCGGACACATCTCCGGGAAGATGAAAATTCTGCAGGGTGGAAAGGGCGATGTTGTGGGCGCGGCCGATGCCCGATTCCAGCATGCCGCCGCACCAGACAGGAACCTTCTGCGACTGGCAGATGTCGTGGATTTTCTTGGCTTCGGTGAACCCGCCCACGCGTCCCACTTTGATGTTGATGATGCGGCAAGCGCCAGTCTCTATGGCCACGGCCGCAGACCGTGCGTTGATGATCGATTCGTCCAGGCAAAGGGCCGTGCGCAATTCTTTTTGCAAGCGAGCGTGGTAGAAAATGTCATCGTCCCAGAGCGGCTGCTCGATCATGAGCAAATTGAACTGATCGAAGCTTCGCAGGTGCTCCACCTGATCGAGCGTGTATGCCGAGTTGGCATCGCAGCTCAGCACAATGTCGGCCCACCGGGAGCGGATTCTCTCCAGTATGTTCACATCCCAGCCGGGCTTTACCTTCACTTTGATCCGCCGGTAGCCAGCCGCCAGTTCGATCTGGATTTTCTCGAGTAACTGCTCGACCGAATCCTGAATCCCGATGGAGACGCCGCAGGGGACTTCGATTCGCGTGCCGCCCAGCAGCTGCCACAAAGGTTGATTTTTCTGCTGCGCTTCGGCGTCCCACAAAGCATTTTCGAGAGCAGCTTTGGCCATGCGGTGGCCGCGAACCCGTGAGAAAAGGCCAGCGCAGTCGCGTGCCGTGTCGAGGTTGCGGCCGAGAACAGCGGGGGCAAGATAACGAGTAATCGTTGGCCAGCTGCTCTCGATCCACTCGCTGCTATAAAAAGGATCTTCCCCGGCTACGCACTCCCCCCATCCGTTTACACCTTCACAATGCACAGTGAGGAGCAGGATGCGGCGACTGTAGGTGCGCCCGAAGCTCGTCTCGAAAAAGTGGACGAGCGGCATCTGAATCTCGCGCAGCGTGATGGCTTCAGGCTTCATAATTTAGCGACCAAAGCAATTTTCACGACGCAGGCACGGAACCACGGAGAAAACAAACTTTGAATTGTATTGGTTTGAGCATTTTCGCCGTGCCTCCACCGTGAAAATTATTCTTGCGAGGCGTATGACCACCTCTCATCCCAGTTGCCGAGCAGAAACTTGCCGTTGCCATCGCTGCCGCGTCCGTACCCTAGTACGGCAAGGCCTTCGTTAAACGCCCGCAGAAATCGCTCGCGGTTTCGCTCTTGCACCTGCTGCGCCTTGCTTTTGGTCTCCGCAGCCGCCTTCCACGCATAAATCTGCGCGGGAACCTCGATCGTTGACTGTTGCCTGGATGCCGGGATCTTGCCCGTCGCCAGCAAGCTTTCCACTCGCCGGGATTTCAGCCACCATTCGGCGATCAGGCGGTCGCTCGGGAGTCCACCTTGCAGGGGCGATGAAGTGATGCCATATTGGTTGATGTTGTAGCGGCGTGCAATCGCCCCCAGTTTCTCGATGTTCAGATACGCGTTCTTAATCTCAAGCGGGTCAAAGGTCCATTCGATCAACTCAATGCCACGCGCCAGGGCGTCCTCGCGCTGCAGCAACTTGAGCCGTCGACCCAGTCCGCGATTGCGGTACTCCTTGCGGACGGCGAGCATGTGCGAGTGTAGATAGATATGGCCAGAGCGCGTGCCGGGAACTGAAAGCGCGAAGCCAACCAGTTCGCCGCCATCGAAAGCACCCATCACCTGCCCGCCAACTTTTTCCGCCACGACAAACATGCGCAGAGGAACCAACTCGGCGTCGGTGAAATTCCACACGTCTTTTTGCAAGGCCACGCACCCTTTGAGTTCGTCGAGTCCACGACAACGGCGAATTACGATCGCGCCTGGGCTCACGCGTGCCGCTCCTGTTGTTTGGCCTGTTGCCAAAGGGACTCGAGATCATCCATCGAGACGCGGTCGAGAGAAGCCCCCTTCTGGTGAAGCTGTCCCTCCATCCATTGAAAGCGGCGGCGAAACTTGCGGTTCATCTTGCGCAGAGCGGATTCGGGATCGAGCGCGAGATAGCGGGCGATGTTGACCAGTACAAAGAAAAGATCGCCAACTTCTTCTTCCACCCGCTCCCGTAAATCCTCTGGAATGGCCTGCCGCCCTGATCCGGCGACGCCGCGACCCTCCGGGCGCGGACCGGGAGGGGGAAACTCTTGCAGATGCTCGCGGAGTTCGTCGGTCTCCTCGTCAAGCTTGTCCAACAAAGCTTCGATGTGGGGCCAGTCGAAACCGACCTGGGCGGCGCGCGAGCTCAGTTTATGCGCCTCCAGCAATGCGGGCATCGAGGAAGATATTCCAGCCAGGATGGACGGCAGGGCCGCACGGGTCGCCGCTTCTTCTGCTGCGTCTGCACTATCCGCAAAGCGCTTCTTTCGCTCCTCGACCTTCAGCGCCTCCCAGTTGCGTTTCACGTCGGCGGAGGTGTCGGCTTTCGCGTCACCAAACACATGAGGGTGCCGATTCACAAGCTTGTTCGACAGCCGATCCAGAACATCATCAATCGAGAATGTTCCCTGTTCCTTGGCCATTTCTGAATAAAAGAGCACTTGCAGCAAGAGGTCTCCCAGTTCGCCGGGAAGTTCATCCCAATCCCGATTGTCAATCGCTTCGAGAACTTCGTAGGTCTCTTCCAACGTGTAGGGCTTAATGGAGTCGAAGGTTTGCTCGCGATCCCAGGGGCAGCCTCCCGGAGCCCGCAGGCGTTCCATGATGGCGACTGCGCGCTCGAAACGTTCCCCAGTGGTGGACATTTGCATCCACTTTAAACGAGGCGCCTCCATCCGAGCAACGCGCATCCCCACGCTTTACGAATATCAATAAACCGTGTTTGCCGCCTCGGCATCCAACCGTGCGCGGGCTGAAAAGCCTTCTTAGGAGGAAATTCTATGCCGAATAATCTTCGGGGCAAGACCATTGCAATACTGGCAACCGACGGATTTGAGCAGTCGGAACTGATGAAACCAAAGAAAGCGCTGGAAGAAGCCGGTGCGCAAACGCAGGTCGTGTCTCCCACCGAGAAAACAATTAAGGGCTGGGACAAGAAAGATTGGGGCGACGACGTTTCCGTTGACATTCCGCTCAAGTCCGCCGATCCCTCACAGTATGACGCCTTGCTGTTACCCGGTGGAGTCATGAATCCCGATCATTTGAGGATGAATCCAGATGCGGTGCGGTTTGTGAAACATTTTTTCGAACAGGCAAAGCCGGTCGCGGCAATCTGCCACGGGCCGTGGATGCTGGTGGAGGCGGGCGCCGTGCAGGGACGGACGATCACTTCGTGGCCTTCGTTAAAAACGGATATCCGAAATGGGGGCGGCACCTGGGTGGACGAAGAAGTGGTTCTCAGTAACGGGGTGGTCACGAGTCGCAAGCCGGAGGACATCCCAGCCTTCAATCGCGAGATGATCGCTCTGTTCTCCAAAGGCGCCAAGGCCAGCGGAAGGACGGCGCGGAAGGCAGCATAAATGAAGGGGACTTAGAGATGCCGGCCTGGCTCGAGCCGCAGCGGGCCGGTCGTTTTTGACCGAGAATCAACACTTTCGGCGCCGCACGGCGACTTTTGGCCAAGCGGTTTGCAGCACCAAGGTGACCTATTCCTTGCAAACGACTGCATGCACACTCTAGGGGTCGCAGTGTACGCGGACGAGACCGGTTTTAGTAACCTTGTGGGAAGTTACTGTCGTGTTACATCCATCCAAATGGTACTAGCGGCAAATCCGCGGGCAAGCCTGGAAGGCCAGCATTTTCACGTGGTGGTGATTGGCGGCGGCATCAATGGGGTGGCCATTGCGCGGGAGTGTGCACGGGCAGGAAAGCACACGCTGCTGATTGAGCAGAACGATTTTGCCTCGGGAGTCACCAGCCGTTCCACACGCATCATTCACGGTGGCCTGCGCTATCTGGAGCATGGGGAGCTGGGCCTGGTGCGGGAGTCGTTGCACGAGCGCGAGCGCTGGCTGCGGGAAAAATCACATCTCGTGCATCCCATGCATTTCCTGCTGCTCTTGAACGAAGCCAGCCAACGCAGTGCAATGCAAGTGCGTGCGGGGTTGTGGCTCTACCAGCGCATGGCAGGAAAAACCCCCAGCTCAGGGACGACCGAAATGGAATTGAAGCGCCTGGAGCGCGCTCTGGACGCGGGGCACCGGTGGTCGTTCTTCAATTACGAAGATGCGCAATGCGAATTTCCCGAACGGCTGGTTGCGGAATGGCTGCTGGAAGCGGTGGACGCAGGGGCAATTGTCCGCAACCATACCGAGGCGCTCGCGGTTGATGTCGCCCATGGACGAGTTCATGGAGTGCTGTTGCGCGACCAGATCAGGGGCCGCGACGAACGGGTCGATGCCGGCTGGGTGATTAACTGCAGCGGGCCGTGGGCAGACCGGGTATGTCAGCGGTCTTCCATCCGCATGGTGAAACCCATGGTGGGCGGGGTGCGCGGCTCCCACATCGTGCTGCCGCGGTTCTCGGGTCCACCGAACGCGGCCGTTTATACCGAAGCGGTCGACGGCCGTCCGATTTTTGTTTTGCCGTGGAATGATCAGATTCTGGTGGGCACGACGGAAGTTGCCGACAACGGCGATCCGGGAAAGACGGTGCCGTCCCCGGAGGAGATCAATTATCTGGTGCGCTCCGTGGCGCAACTGTTTCCCAAGGCGAAGATCTCGGCGCAGAGTGTGAAGCACGCATTTGCCGGAGTCCGACCGCTGCCGTATTCTCCGGGTAACCGTCCTTCCGCGGTGACGCGGCGGCACATCTTGCACGATCATGCCGACGATGGAGCGGCGCGAATGATCTCGGTGATCGGCGGGAAGTTGACGACCGCCGCTTCCTTGGCCCGGGAATGTGCAGGAACCATCGGATTGCACGCCACAGAGCCTAATCCGATTGCGCTCGCACCCGGACCTGCGCTTGATCCGCTGCTGGACGATGCCGTGCTGGAGATTGCGCGGATCGGGGCGGTGAGCGAAGAGTCGGCACGGGGCATGCTGGAGTGGCATGGAAAACGCGCCGCAGATATTGCCCGCATGGCCCTGGTAAGCGCTGAACTGCGGGCGCCAATCTGTCCGCATACCTCACACGTGATCGCGGAAGTGGTGGAAGCGTATCGCCGAGAGTTCGCGGTCACGCTCGCTGACGTGCTGTTGCGGCGCGTACCGGTAGCGCTGGGCGCGTGCTGGTCCGAATCGTGCAGCCGCGAAGCCGCGCTGCGCATCGGAGCCGTCCTTGGCTGGAATGACCTTACGATGGGCGGCAACCTGGAAGCTTTCGAAATGGAGCGCGCCGCCTTTCTGCGTCCAGTTCGACCGGGCACTGCTACGTTCGAGGCAGCGGCAGACTAATCCTGCTCGCACCGTCCAAAACCCAAACCAAATCAAAGAAGCCACTCGATCCCGAGGTCGAGCCCGGGATCAAGTCTGCTTGTTTCGAGGGATACAGCCCCACGGCGGCAAGCCGAAACAACGGGCCAATCGCTTGGGCTGGCGAGCAGAACCGGAGCTAATTGCCGCCAGATTGGTTGGATGTTATATCCGCTTGATGACCACGTAGCTATGATTTGGCCTGGTAATGCCGTTAAAGTTTAGCTGGTCGTGGGGCTGGTCGATAGATTCGAAATTCTGGGCATCGGTAAATAACCAGAGTTTCCTGCCGCCGAAACCATAGGTCTGATTGGGTTTCAGAATCTGGCCAGACCCGGTAGCGGCGATTAGGGCCACGGCCGCAAGCAGTACCGGCCGGATTGCTAACAACTTTTTGTCATGTCCTCCGTCTCGGCTTTAGGAATCCGTCCTGGGGGACTTACGGAGGACCGCTCGACGTGGATTTCGAAGGCCCGTGATTTCAGAAGTTACTTGCGGGCTTCGATCGACGCCCCCAGCGCGCGGGCGAGGCGCTTAGGATGGTCGGAGATAATGCCATCCACGCCGCGATCAGCCAATCGGCGCATGTCCGTGCTGGAATTCACAGTCCACACATACACCTTCTTGCCGGAATCCTTGATCTTCGTGATGACCTTCTGCCGAACCAGCTTCTGCTGAGGGACCACGTACTGGACCGGAAGCTTGGACCAGAGACCGAACTGGGCCCGCGTTTCGCAAATGAGGCCAAGCGGGATGCTGGCGTCCATGCCATAAATGGTCCGCAACACTTGAGGAAGAAATGAAGAAACTACGTACCCGCGAGCTGGGGGATATGTCCGTAATAATTTCAGCGTGACGGCTTCCAATCCTGAAACTTTCAGCTCGATATCGAGGAAGGCGGAGGGCTGGTAGCGCTTCAGGACATCCCGAAGAGTCGGCAGGGCTAATTGGTCAGCCGCAGTCTGAGCAATCTCAAAGCCATGCATTTTGGCATCATGGCAGATCACTGGCTGGCCATCGGCCGAGAGTCGCACGTCGAATTCGAAGCCGTCGCATCCCTGGGCCATCGCGCAATCGAAAGAAGCCGGCGTGTTCTCGGGGATAGACCTTTCGGCTCTCGCGCCGCGGTGGCCGAGCAGCAGTGGACGACTCGCCATGGGATTCGATTCTACCGGACGGAGCGGTAATTCAATTCGCGCTCGTCCAAGTCGCGTTAATCCAGGTCGAAATCGCGAATGGGCTTCCCTGTGTCGGGCGATTCCTTGGCTCTCTTGACCGCTTCCTGAAACTTCTTTTCCAGCAGTTCGGAGGCATGTTTCTGCGCTTCGACGGATTGCCGGAAGATGGATTCGCGGCGGGTGTCCTGTTCCTTCATGGCGCGGGCGGCATCCTCCATATCGTTAAACATGCGGGGCTTCACCGCCGCGGTATGGGCGATCACGGAGCGGGTTGCCGTGTCTACTTTCAACAGCGCGCTGCAGCAGGGGCAGGTGACTTCGAAATTGGGGGGAGTCTTCGGCATTGTGCGAATCATACCGCAAAAACAGAAGGGAGTGCTCAGCGTTGAATTTTAATGGGGAAGATGCGAAACACGCTCAGCAGCTCCCAGCCGAGTAGGAAGATGGAGAGCAGGACAATCAGCACCGCCATCAACTCACCGAAGGTGAGGCCGCGGCGATTGGGTTCAAACCGCCGGGCCGCGAGGCTGAGAATATTAAGGGTGGCGAAGCCGAACACAACCGCCCAAAGAATGTTGTAGACGTCGTTACGGCGACTGGAATGATGTTGAAGAACCAGCAGAGCTGCAAGCAGCGGGGCGTGCGCCAGGTTATACATCGAGACCGCGACTTTGCTTCGGGCCGCGCTTGCGACCACCTTGCCACTTACCGAAAGAGCCATAGCACGCTCGAGTCCTACGCCAGGGACGCCCTCGTCGCTGGAACGATGGATTGGATATTACATTTTTTCCCGGCTCCGGTCACCAAACTAGGGTCACCGGCTTTTTCAACCCGAGCGGGGGCGCATGGATCCGGTCCGGACCGGGATGTCTGGAGGAGGAGGTTTCAGTAAGATGGAAAGATGGCTGAACGGAGCGTAATTTTCTTCGATGTTGGCAATACCCTGCTGTTTCCGAACCGGGTGAACGTGCTGGCGCCGCTCCCGAGCGATCGTCATCCCACGCTCGAACAGTGGCAGGCGCTGGAACGCAGGACGAAAACTGAATTTGACCGGGACGTACAGAGCGGCCGAGTCGATCACGGCTTCTGGTCGATATTTCACAGCTACCTGCTCGAAGACCTCGATGAAAAACCTGGCGGGCTGGTACAGGAACTCGTGCAGAATACGCAGAAGTCAGCGAACTGGGATCAGATTCTGCCGGGTACGCGCGCGGCTCTCGACCGAATCGCGTCCCGGTACCATATCGCCGTGATCTCGAACGCCGATGGCAAGATCGAGAATGTTCTTTCGCGCTGTGGCATTGCAGACTGCTTCGAGAGCATTACAGACTCAGGAATCGTGGGCTTCGAGAAACCGCGTGCGGAGATCTTTGAGGCTGCGCTCGGCGTCATGAACGTACGCGCCGACGACAGCTTATACGTGGGCGACGTGTTCTCGGTGGACTACGTGGGAGCCCGCAACGCGGGCATGCAAGCCGTGCTGTTTGATGTTTCCGGAGCCTATCGCGACCGGCAGGAGCCGCGCGTGGGATCCGTGGAGGAACTCGAAGAGTGGCTGCAGCGCTAGCGTCCTGAAGTAGAATATTCGCCATGATGTTCGATTCCACGAGGCTGTTGCTTTTTCTCGGTGCGGCGGTATTGCTGGCCGTGGCACCCGGGCCCGGAATGCTCTACGTGCTGGCTCGGTGTCTGGCCGGCGGAAAACGCGAAGGCGTGCTTTCGGCATTGGGGACGTTTCTCGGAGGCATGGTCCACGTGTTTGCGGCAGCGCTGGGAGTTTCGGTGATCCTGGCGCGATCGGCCTTGGCATTCTCCGCCGTGAAGTATGTGGGGGCGGCTTATCTGTGTTTTCTCGGAATCAGGATGATTCTCGAAGCGCGAAAGGCGGAGGCATTATCGCTGGATGATCTTCCTCGAGAGGCGAGTGTGGCAAGTCGACACCCGCTCTGGCAGGGGGTTGCAACGGAAGTACTGAATCCCAAGACGGCACTGTTTTTTCTTTCGTTCATCCCGCAGTTCGTCAATCGCAGGGCCGAACATGTGTTCCTTCAGTTTGTACTGCTGGGCACGGTCTCGGTGGTGCTGAATACCTCGGCCGATCTGATTGTCATCTGGCTGGCAGGGCCGTTGGGAAAAAAGCTTCGATCATCTGCAGTCTTGCGGCGCAGGCAGAGAACGGTAACGGGCGCGATTATGATCGGGCTGGGAACGTACCTGGCGACCAGCGAGAGCGGTTAAGCACCGAAAACTCAGGGGGAGTAATTTGCCTAGAGCTCTACGATCTGATGGTCAAGGCAGTCGGTGCGCATGCCGTCGTGGAGATTCTTCAGAAGTTCCATCCCGTGGCGAGCCACGTAGTAGACGGCCGCGACACCGCGCTCCTGCAGAGCGCCGTTAGGATAAATCGCCTGGCTCAGTGCTTCGGCGTGGCGGCTGACCACCTCACTGCGCTTCAATTCCGCGGCCATGGCGCGTTCCCGGAGGCGGTCCAGCTGGTAGCGCATCTTCGAGGCGCCCGTTTGGCTGGCATCGACGAGCGTGGGATCGAGTTTGGCTAGAGCTTCGTGCAGGCTGGAAAAAGATTCTTCCACAGATTCGTTCGCGCGCTCGAACGCCTTTTGCAAACCTGCCGGCAGAGTGCGCGCGGCCAAGGCGAGGCGCAGCGCGTCGGAACCACGGAATGCGTCCTGCGCCGCCATACCATACTGCCCCAGCCAGCGTTGTACTTTGGGTTCGATGAGAGTCGCGGAAAAACGGGGGACGATCGGCGTCACGCGGCCCAAGATTTTCTGGTAGACCGCCCCCGCCTGCGCAAAGTACGCAGCTTCGGCAGCCCCCCCGGCGTAAGCGAGCGTGGGCAGAAGATAGTCTTGCACTACGGGCCGCAAGAGGACGTTGGGACTAAACTTTTCGGGCGCTGCGGCAATGCGATCGAGGAGCTCGGTGGACGACAGCTTTTCCGCCGTCGATTCACTACCGATCACAAACTCCCCAGCGCTTCCGCTGCTGCGTCGTTGAATCGGCGTACGCACGCCGTACTGCAATGTGAAGACAAGAACAGATGACGAAGTAACTTTCACCTGTTGGTGATAATCGGCCGCTTCGAGAGCTCGTCCCCGAGCCAGCAGAGCGTCATCGATCTCTGAAGATTGCTCGACCGCCGCCCGGTAGATGGGAGTTGCGACACGATGCAGTTCGGGATCGGAAGCGTCGAGAAGAATCACTCCCCCCGCGGCGAACAGACGAGCATAGAATCGCGCGAAGGCCGTGCCTAGGCTCTCGCCCGGGCGATAGGACTCGCGAAGAAACTGCAACGCTTCAGAATCTCCCAGCAACGACGCCGCTTCCTCTATGACTGGGAGAACCTCGTCCCCCAAACGCACCTCACTAACCGGAGCGCCCGGAATACTGTGACTGGAGGTCGTCAGCGTGCGCAGCAAGTAGTCGGGTCCGGGCATCGCAACGTGATTGACTTCTGCCAGATCGTGATCGTAGGTCGCGAGCCAGAATACGGGAACCGCTTCGACGCCCGCGACCGTGGCTTCTTCCGCCAATTTAACCGCGGTTAGCGCCTTGTAAATGGAGAACATGGGGCCGCCGAAGAGGCCCACTTGTTGCCCGGTCACAATGGCCGCTGCACCGCGTCGAAGACGCTCGAGGTTGGCGAAGGTCTCGGGCGAAGCGTCCCACGATGCATTCTGGCGTTCGAGAATCGTACTGACGCGCTGGCGCCGGGAAGGTTCGTATGACAGCGCGGAAGCTTCCGCATGCAGCCATTCAGCTAAATGCGGAGAGTGCGGATAGAAGGGCCGAACGTTGGGGGAATAAGAGAGCAGATCGGTGAAAAGTCGCGTGCTGTGCGGGATTTGAGTAAAGGGCAGACACTGCGATTTCACCGGCAACACTCCTGACAGCAGGCGTTTCTATCGTGTTGGACGGATGAGATCATCGTGGGTCAACACTCTTCCCGGGAGACATAATTCAGATGCCCGCAGGGGATCGCGAGATGCAAGATAATGGTACGCATGCCCGGCAAGAAAGGAAATGCGATGACTTCGATCGCGACCCCGTTCCAGATCGTGACTCCCGTGACTTTGCAAGCCTCTATCGTCCGCCTCGAACCAATTCGCCGCGAGCATGCCGAGCTGTTTTGGCAAGCCGCCAAGGATGCGCTCGACGATATCTTTCACTGGATTCCTTACTCGATGAAAACACTCGAAGACTTCGAACATCTGGTTGAGAAAGCACTGGGTGAACAGGGGCGCGGTGAGTCGGTCGTGTTTGCCACGGTCGAGCTCAAATCGGGACGAGTGATCGGCAGCACTCGCTTCATGAATATCGACCGCGCCAATCGCCGGCTGGAGATTGGTTCGACCTGGATCGCGCCGGCGTGGCAGCGTAGTGCCGTCAACACAGAAGCCAAGTATCTTATGCTGCGGCACGCCTTCGAAGTCTGGCAGTGCATGCGCGTCGAACTAAAAACCGATGCCTTGAATCAGAAATCGCGCCATGCGATTCTGCGCCTCGGCGCGAAGGAAGAGGGTACGTTGCGCAAGCATCTGATCACCTGGACGGGACGCGTGCGAGATACCGTGTACTTCAGCATTCTGGATACGGAGTGGCCGGAGGCGAGGGCCAAGCTCGAAGCTAAGCTGGCGAGCCGCTGAGGTGCAGTGTCAAGGTTTACTCGCAGAATACCCTCACTTTTACATTTGCTTCGTGATCCTTCTGATCGACGTCGACGCTTAAGTCGCTGAGTTGATCGATCAGATCCGCGAGGTTTTCAGGTTTGATCTGGCTCAGATCAAACGGTATCCCTTGTTCGTGGATGGCCTGATTCGCCCGATGCAGGGCTTGCGGCGGAATCAAACCTGCCAGTTTCACCCCCGCCCGCAGCAATTGCATGGGAACTCGGACGTTCACCTTGGTCGGGCCCTCATGACCGGCCTCTTCCGAGTCGACCTGCACGCGAAGATATTTTGGCCGGGCTTTCGTTCCCGACTCGGAAGCATTTTGTGACGCCCCAGCGGAGGGCCGCTCTTCCATCGCCGAGATCAGTCGCTCGGCTTCTTCGGCGCTGATTTTACCCTCGGAGAGCATCTGCAATATTTGACGACGATGTTCATTCATATTTTCGACTCCTAGAAAACACAGATCGACACTCCGGCGCTGCGATGCTCGATGGCAACCTCGGTATCATTTAGCGCGCGCAGAATTTGCCACCCAACCGAAAACGCGCGGAAAGGGTTCACCCGGGAGAGCAAACAAACGATGAAAATCAGCGGCGATAACAATGCCGCGAAGGGCACAAGCAACAACCACAATAGGATCAACGGAACCCATACCCGGAGCGTCCGGCTCTCCCGGCCCCGCAAGCTGACAACCGCCACCAAGGGAATCATGGCAACGCCTCCATCTCCCGGATCGCATCCTCTGCCGTTATTTCTCCCCGTCGCAGCCGATCCAGAATTTCGCTCTTCGATGCGGTGGGATTTGTCTCCACAAACTCCAGACTCCCGGCAATCCTGGTGAGCCGCGATTTGATCGTCGGATAACTGACTCCAAAAACTCGTTCCATTTCCTTAATCGAACCGTGGGAGCGGACGAAGGCAACAATGAAGATTTGGTCTTCCAGTCCCAGTCGAGCCAATTGGGGAAGCTCGAAGCTGCCGTCAATGGCAATGTCCTTGTCCGCAATCCGCACCCGCTGCACCAGGATTCGCTGGCCACGGGTCAGTTGGGTCAATTCCTGCCAGTCAGTTCCATATTTATTAATATATTCCATGTATTACCGTAGTTTAGTTAATTTATATACAAACAAAATTAACTTTGTCAAGCTTTGTTCAGTTCCTTTTATCAGCCACACAGGAGACAATTTGACTTCCAGCGATGAATATAGAGCGACCTGGGGCGGCAGACTGCGAATTGCAATCGAACCGTTTGACTTCCGCTGGCAAGAACCCTAGTCTAAAGGCAGTTCTTTGGAATACGGCCAATCCCACCAGTGGGGGCGTCACGGCTTCGACGGAGATGCTTGCGGCCAAGAGGCATGCCGGGGTGCACACACCCGTAATCGTGGGCAAAATGATAATTGCCAATCAACAAATGGCATACGCAGCCTAATTAATT
>JBAUXO010000341.1:0-2101 GCA_049584315.1 Candidatus Sulfotelmatobacter sp.
CTGTTCTTCGTTTGCTAGAAGATGCCGGGGTAGCCTGTGCCGAGTTCCATGATCGGAATGTCCGCAATCTCCGCGTGCGCCGTTTGCAGTGCGATGAAATCTGGTCCTTTGTCGGGGCCAAAGTGAAAAACGTCAAGCCCGAAAAGGAACCGGAAGGGTGGGGAGACGTTTGGACTTGGACGGGCATCGATGCCGATACAAAACTGTGCGTCGGCTATCTTGTCGGCGGAAGGGACGCGGGATGGGCCTCTGACTTTATGGAGGACTGCGCAGAGCGCATCAAGGGGCGTGTACAGATCACTACGGATGGCCACAAAGCCTATCTGGAGGCCGTTGAAGGGGCATTCGGAGGCGATGTGGACTATGCACAATTACAGAAGATATACGGCGGTCCGACCGATGCCGACCAGCGCCGTTACAGTCCAGCCAAATGCATCGGAACTGACATGAAAGTGGTCAATGGCAACCCCGATCCGGCGCACGTTAGCACAAGCTACGTGGAGCGCCAGAACTTATCAATGCGGATGGGGATGCGGCGCTTTACCCGGCTGACAAACGGCTTTAGTAAGAAGATGGCGAACCACGTGCATCAGGTTGCGGTCTACTTTTTTCATTACAACTTCTGCCGGGTGCACAAGACGTTGCGCGTTACCCCCGCGATGGAAGCCGGTTTAACAGATCACATCTGGACGTTGGAAGAACTATGCAATCTGATCCCCGAGAGCAACCCAATTCAGCGGATCGACAAGGAACTGATTTTGAAGGCCCTCAGAAAGACGGCGTAGGAGGATTTATGGGGAAGGCAGGGCAAGTCTCAATTCCGTATCTGGACCCAACCGTGCAGCACGTTGGCATCAGCAAATTGCGAGCGCTCAACGTCACGCAATTGCGTGATCTCGACAAGACCTTAGTAATTCAGGACAATGATAAGCCGCTAGCTGTGCTGCTCAAGTATGAGCACTTCATGGCCATGCAAGAGCAGATTCGATCAAAGGAATAGGCTACTTGCCTTCGGTCGCTTCACGAACCACCCTGAGGGCATTTTGGCTGCTGTCTAAGGGCAGGCATTTATGAGCGTCGAAAGCGGTAGAAATCTCGGCTTCGGCTTTGGATTGAACCGTCAAGGCGGATTTGAACTGAGAGCCGCAACGCTCGCAGACTCCAAGGAAGTTCGGGGATGTTTTCACGATACGAAGCTTGCGCCTTGCCATGACTCAAGTTTACCGCCGCGAAGGAGAAAGTAGGTCACCTGTGGATTTCCCGTAAGCGTGTGCTCTTCCCCTCTGGCATGCCTGTTGGCTTTGAACTGACGATGTGTTCATGGATCAGGCAGAAGGAACAGGACGTCGTGTTCGTAGATGGCGGTCGGTTGCAGAGAAGCGGCAGATTGTAAATCTGACTATGGAGCCAGGCGCGAGCGTGGCGTTGGTGGCGCGAGCTCATGGGCTGAACGCGAACCAGGTGTTCAAGTGGCGGCGTGCTTTCGAGCGCGGTGAGTTGGTAGATTCCGCAGCATGCACAGCTTTGCTTCCGGTCACGGTTGCGGCTCCAACTGAGGAAGAGATTCGGGAGCCCGCCGCACAGCAACAAGCTGCGGCGTCTGGTTCTATCCACATCGAGTTTTCAGGCAGAGCGATGATCAGTGTGGAGCGTGGAGCCGCGCCGGCGCTGCTGCGTTTGATTCTTGAGAGCCTGCACAAGTGATCCAACTCCCCGCGGGAACGAGGATCTGGATTGCTGCCGGCGTGACCGACATGCGTCGCGGCTTCGATGGTCTCAGTGCACAAGTGCAGACCGTGCTCGGCCAAGAGCCTTTCTCCGGTCATGTCTTCCTTCAGGTCGGCGGCTGGCTCTGATGTTAAGTATGCGTCCGAATCCGCAAACTCTGGTCTTCGATTTCGACGGTGTGTTAGCCGATACTGAATCGCTGCACTGGAAGGCATGGGCGATTCTGCTGGCTTCACATGGCATTTCCCTGAGTTGGGAGGACTATTGCAGGTTTGGGCGGGGAGTCAAAGACGAGCAGATGATCGAACGGCTGCCTCAGGCTGCAGCAGATCGCGTACTCCAATGCCGTTTGAAGGAGCAAATAAGTTATTGC
>JBAUXO010000342.1:0-5357 GCA_049584315.1 Candidatus Sulfotelmatobacter sp.
CGGGATACAAATCCCATAGTCCCCGGGAGCGGGTTCCTTCAAGTCGCTGTATCTGAAGCGCCCCCTACACAGCGTCTCAACTCCCAGCTCTTCGCTCGGGGGCGCTCCAGATACAGCACTAAGACTTGTGAGGACCAATCTCGCCGTGGAAACCGGATAGCTTCTGGTTAGCCGACCAACCGCTCCTTATCCGCTGTCGGTGAGTAGCCTTGATTGCACCCGCGACGCGATTCGATTTCATCTCTGATCAAACGCTCGGGAGGCGACAACGCCGGCGAGATGGCATCACGAGGCGACGAGAGTTCGGATGTCTCGGTTCTCGAACACGACGGCGTTACGTTCGCTCCCGATGTCGTGCACAGAGACATCTACCATGGCCCGTGCCAAGTCGTCAGCGCGAATCACCAGGTTGGGGAACAGCACTCGAAATACCGGATACATCGTGCGCAGCAGGCGGTAGCTGAAATTGGGTTCCTTCCGCGGCTCCACGGGATAGATATATGCGGGGCGGAAGATGTAAACGCGAGGAAAGCCAGCAGCGAGCAGTGTCTTCTCGGCCTCACCCTTGTAGCGAGCGTAGGGAATGCGACTCCGTCCCGTTGGGTCTGCGCCGTTCCCGCTCAAAAATGAAAACGCCACGTCGGGGCTGCTCCCGTGTAGAACTCGCGCGAACTCGATCGTGTAATCCACGGTTATGGTGCGAAGCTCCGCATCCGATACAGCTCCGGTATACGTGCCCAGGCAAAACACCGCTGCATCCTGACCCGAGAGCGTCTCCGCGAGTGCGGAGCAGTCCCTGAAGTCCTCATGCAGAACCTCTTTCAGCTTGGGGTGCGAGATGCCGAGCGTCTTACGCCCAATAGACGTCACACTTCTGACAGCGGAGTTCCCGAGCGCGTAGCGAAGGGCGTATCCGCCGACCATTCCCGATGCGCCCATAATTACAAGGCGTTTCTGGCCCACAGATCTTGCCTGATCGTTGGCTGTCATGAGAGTACGCGCTCTTCGATCCAGTCTACGTACAGCTGGCGTTCGGCAAATAGCCACACGCCGCTCATCTTCACGAAGGTGTCCGTATAGCGGAGAGCGGCGATCATCAGACGTCGCTTTTCGCCAGCGATCGTGAGGTGGTGCGGCATGCAATACGTTTCCCCTGTGCCTCGGTCGCGGGTCAGCGTAAGGATCGTGGTCTGTCCGAGGAAGTGCATGGTCGCGGCGTACTGGTTCAGATCTGCGAAGACAGGAGAGAGTGCCTCGCGCGAGTGCAGTTCCTGTGTTGGCGCTGCGTCTGTGGCTTTCATGTACACCACGAAGTGGGTATCTGGGGTGAAGAGCGCCATCTGACCTTTTGCATCACGACGATCGGCGCAGTGCGCATAGGCCTCGACGAGCTCACGGATGGCGACGCGGTCCGCAGCTTCTTCAGGCGAGACAGTGACGTGTTTGCTCATGGGTTGGTCTCCTTAGGACTCGATGATGGCTCGGGTCTCGACAAACGCCTCGATCCCGTACCGGCCATACTCACGGCCGACACCGGAGAACTTAAATCCTCCCCAGGGGGCCTGCGGATCATCGGTCATGCCATTGATCACGACACGACCGGCGCGTATTTGTGAGGCCACGCGACGCGCTCGCTGGAGGTCGGTCCCCAGCACGGCGGCGTGCAACCCATATCTTGAGTCGTTGGCGATCCGGATCGCCTCATCCTCGGAGTCATAGGCGATGACACAAAGCACAGGGCCGAAAATCTCCTCCTGAGCAATGGCCATATCGTTTTTCACGTTAACGAAGACCGTGGGCTTAACGAAGTAACCAGATTCGAAACCTTCCGGATGACCCTCCCCACCGGCGAGAACCTCTGCGCCCTCCTCGATGCCCTTGGAGATATAGGACTGCACCCGTTCGTACTGCTTCTGCGACACCATCGGACCGACGCCGGTCTTTGGATCGGTCGGAGCGCCGACTGTAAAGGCGGGCATGGCGTCCACGATCGCTCGCTTAACGGCGTCGAGTCGACTCCTGGGAACGAGGAGCCGAGTCCCTGCGGCGCAAGCTTGTCCACTATTTATAAAGGCCATTACGAGAGCCGCCGGAATCGCCTTGTCGAGAACCGCATCATCGAGCAGGATGGTGGGCGATTTGCCGCCCAATTCCAGTGTGACGCGCTTCATTGTCGCCGCACCGTCGCGCATGATCGACTGGCCAACGGCAACCGAGCCGGTAAAAGATATCTTGGCAACGTCAGGATTGCGTACCAGCTCCGCCCCGACCACATCCCCCCGGCCGATCACGATGTTGCAAACCCCTTTCGGGAGCTTGGCCGCTTCCAGACACTCGATCATCACCCCCGTCTGTAGCGAACTCAGCTCGCTAGGCTTAATGACGACCGTACAACCGGCAGCCACGGCGGAAGCCAGCTTGAGGCAAATGAATAGCGCGTTGGCATTCCATGCGGTAATCAGGCCAGCCACGCCGACCGGTTCCAAAGTGACGTTCGTTTTACCCCAACTCTGAGTCAAAGGCAGTTCATAGAGCCCCTTCTCAGCGGCCGGAAAGGCATTGACTCCGGATTCAACGATAAGCCTAGCGAACTGCACAACACCTCCGTACTCCTCCACCATGGCGGCAGTTAGATCATCGATGCGTGCTGTGACGGCCTGATGCAGCCGGCGTAAGATGCTGGCCCGCTCTTCCTTCGTCGTGTGGCCAAAAGTGGCAAAGGCGCGCCTGGCCGCGCCGATGGCGCGTCGCGTGTCCTCTTCGTCGCCCAGCGTCACGCGGGCGATGACCTTGCCGTCGGTCGGACGGATGATGTCCATGACTTCCTGGCCATGGGATTCGACGAACCCACCATCGATGTAGTGAGCAGTGATTGTCTTGATCGTGTCTCTTTCTACGAGTGTTTGCATCGCGCCCTCCTTGTATAGGTAACTACTATCCGAACGATGTGACGACGACTCGGTTGAGCGAGCCGTCCTTCAGCGCCGCGTAACCGTCATTTACCTCGCGCAGCGAGATCTTTCTCGAAACCAGGTCGTCCAGGTTCATCCGGCCTTGCAAGTAAAGTTGTGCGTACATCGGGATGTCACGCTTCGCGTTGGTCGAGCCGAAATTCACACCCACGACGCGCTTCTGGCCACCGATTGCGCCAAAGATGTTCAGATCAATGTCGACTTCGGGTTTTTCCACTCCGACCAGGTAGAGCCCACCCCCAACGCTAAGCATGGCGAGCCCCTCTTCGGCCACCGACTTCAGTCCCACGAAATCAAAGACGTGGTCAGCACCTCCTGGCAGAAGGTGGCCCACGGCTTCAACCGGGTTACTCTTCGTGGAGTCGATGACGTCGGTCGCCCCGAATCGCCGGGCTGCATCGAGTCGCTTCTCTTGGATGTCGATCACCACGATCCTTGAAGCGCCGGCGATGCGCGCTCCGCTTACAGCATTGAGACCGACCCCTCCAGCGCCGAAGATTACGACCGAGTCACCGGCGGTCACGTTCGCGGTGTTCAAGACGGAGCCAGCGCCCGTTACGACCCCGCAACCGAGCAATGCAGCCTGGGCGAAAGGAATCTCCTTCGGAACGACAGCGAGCTGGTTTTCATGAATGAGTGCCTGCTCGGCAAAGCCACCCAGCCCGAAACCCTGGAACAAGCCAACTCCGTTGCGGCTCAAGCGCGGGACATCGCCTGGTCGGCGCAATGTGGACTCCGGATGTTGGCACTGGAAGGAGCGGCCTGAGAGACATCGTGCGCACGCTCCGCACGACTGCGCTAGAGATCCTACGACGTGATCTCCGGCACGGAATCGAGTGACATCAGGACCGACCTGCCACGACCCCCGCCACCTCGTGACCCAGCACAGATGGTGTCGGCGCGATATCGTGAGTGGCAAACAGGAGGTCCGTATGACAGAGGCCTGACGCTTGCACGTCGACAAGAACCTCGCGACCTATTGGCGAGGCGATCTCCACGTCTTCGAAATCAAACCCGTGACCCAATGTGTTCAGGACAAGTGCTTTCATATCTGGACACCAATTTGCGATAATCATGATCGATACGTCCAAGATTTCGTTTCTATCGATCCAATACCTAGAGGGCATCAAATGGAACTTCGGCATTTGCGGTATTTCGTGGGCGTTGGAGAAGAGCAACATTTCGGACGAGCAGCCGCGCGCCTCCATGTCGCTCAGCCCGCCCTGTCGCGGCAGATCCAGGACTTAGAGAGGGAGATGGGATTCCTCCTGTTCGACCGATTGCCCCGGGGGGTGCGATTGAGCGCGGCGGGAAAACTGTTTCTGAACGATGCGCGACGTATCTTGCAAGACGTCGACGAGGCGAAGCGGCGCGCCGAGCGGATAGCCCTTGGCAAAGCCGGTACGCTTCGGGTCGGGATTGCCACGGCGCTATCCTGGCATGGGATGGTTGTGGACTCCTTTCGCGAATTCCGGCGCTGCCAGCCAGATGCGGAGCTAGTGTTGCATCATCAGCTTTCTGTTCATCAGGTCGAAGCCGTCTTAGCCGGCCGACTGGATGGTGGGTTTGCCGCCACGATCACACCTTGGCACAAAGATTTGGCACATTGGCCATTCGCGCAGGAAAGAATGTTACTTGCCGTGCCCAAAGGTCATCCACTAACAAAGCGAGAAAGAATTCGATTGCGGGATCTGCGGGACATGCCGTTCATCTTGATCCAGCGTTGGGCCAATCCAACCTTCTATGATCAAATGATGCAGGCCTGTGCTCGCGGTGGCCTAAGCGCGCCGCGCATTGTTCAAGAGGCAAACGAGCGCGATACACAATTAGGTCTTGTCCAATGCCGGATTGGAATCGCTTGGCTGACCGAATCCACACGTTGGCACTGCCCCCGAGGCATTGTTTTGCTCCCCGTTGTTGATATGAATGTCCGACTCCCGTTTAACCTAATCTGGAAGAAGGACAATTCGTCGCCTTTGCTACAGAAATTTGTGGCTCAGGTACAAGCGACAAAAATAACCCCAGGGAATTGAACATGGTAACGCGAGATAAGAAACAGCGCGCCTTCTGCGCGGGCTTTTTATCGCAGCAGAGGACAACCGCTCTCGCCCCAACACTCAAACCTCAAATTGCTGGGGGAACCACCCCTAAAGGTATTTGTCGCAGAAGAGGTTAAGAGCAGTATCCGTCAAAATGCGCGCTGAAGTCGGGGTATGAGTGACGCTACCCGGAAGTAACGCCTTCGGATTGGTCCCGATAAACGTTAGGGCCCTATCGGGACTGCCCCGAAAGAAGAAGTGGGGGGGTGCGCGGTCGTGGGGGGGTGCGCGGTCGTGTGGTCGGGGCAGTTTCGATAGGGTCGTTTGAACTGAGCCGCTGGCGTTT
>JBAUXO010000343.1:0-24895 GCA_049584315.1 Candidatus Sulfotelmatobacter sp.
AAAACCGGCATTCTATGCGGGTCTCGTGAGCCTTGATTTTACTGGGGATAACCGCCGTGGTGCCCCCAACGTTCAAATCGGTGCGTTGATTGCTACTCAACTCAGAAAAGCGTGCATAACTCAGGTATAAATGTTTCGTTGAGGAACACGGGCAGCGATGCGCGGACCAGTAGTGACAAGTACTCGAACGTAGTCCGAACCGTCGCCACACGTTGACGCATGAGGGACATCGCTTAGAAAGCGTTGCTACGCGATTGACTACTGGAGGGTCGTACGGCCAGAAGCGGAAATCAAATTGCGGCCCGGGGGGGCGGTTGGTTTGGCGAACTCTACAGCGTTTGCCGTAAGGGGACACGAGCCTCACGTCAGCAGGCATCCCGAAAGGCGATGCCGAGTCGAGAATTAGGAGAAGGCAAAAGATTCGGCAACAAGAGCGGACGTAAACGGTTCATGGCACACCATTGGCGCGGCGGAGCTTGTAGGCCCGGCACGCCTACGTGATTGGTCGAGCGCCGACGAGAGGATAAACACATTCGAGTCCGTGGCGACACCATCGGTTTCTCGCGGTGGCGTTAGGTCAAAGTTCCGTCGGTTCAGTGGTAGGATATTTCCATGATCAGACGTGATTTTCTGCGTCGCGTGTTGTACGGTGGCACAGCCCTTGCCGCGACAGGAGCGGCCGGCAGAGTGCTTACGCCACGTATGGATCGTGATGCGGCCCTCGGGCTTGATCCATTGAATCTGACCGGCACCGACCCGCAGGGTACGCAGTCACTTCCCAGCCTCACCGCGCTCCCATTCCGTCTTGAAGATGTCAGGATCCTCGATCCCGATCTGCTCCGGATGCGCGAACAAACTCTCAACTATCTCCTTGCCCTTGATTCTGACCGCCTGCTGCATAACTTCCGCGTCAACGCTAAACTTCCGTCGTCGGCCGAGCCGCTCTATAACCGCGAGTCTCCCACCAACGGATGGCGTGGCCATTATGTCGGCCATTTTCTTTCCGCTTGCAGCCAAATGTATGCCTCCACCGGCGATGTCCGCATCAAGACGAAGGCCGACGCCATGGTGTCGGAGCTTGCAAAATGCCAGGCGGAGCTCGGCGACAAGGGCTATCTTTCGGCGTTCCCTGAATCGGGCTTTGACGACCTTGAACAGGGCCGTCCGGCCGCGGTTGTCTGGTATGCGCTTCACAAAATCATGGCTGGCTTGCTCGATGTCAACGAACGCATGCAGAATCCGCAGGCGCTTCAGGTGATCGAAGGTATGGCCGCTTGGACGGACTGGCGCACCGGCCGGCTCCCGGAAGAACAAATGCAGCGAACCCTGCAAATCGAATTCGGTGGCATGAACGAAGTTCTGGCCAACCTCTCCGCGGTCACCGGGAAAACCCGTTATCTGGTGGTTGCGAAACGCTTCGATCATCACGCGGTCATGGATCCCGCCGCGCAGGGGCGCGATACCCTCACCACCCTCCACGCCAATACCCAGATCCCCAAGTTCATCGGCGCTGCCCGCGAATTCGAACTCACCGGCGACCCACATTACCGCGACGCGGCGCGATTTTTCTGGAAGCAGGTCGCGCTGCACCGCAGCTACGTCACCGGCGGCAACAGCGCCAACGAACATTTCCGCACGCCGCCCGACGTGCTCGCCTCCGAGCTTACGGATCTCTCGCAGGAAACCTGCAACACCTATAACATGCTCAAGCTCACCCGCCAGCTCTTCGGCTGGCAGGCCGAGCCGCAATACGCTGACTACTACGAGCGCGCCTTTCTGAACCACATCCTCGCCACCCCCAACCCAGCGGATGGCTCGCCGCTTTACTACCTCGGAATGCAACCCGGTCAGTGGAAAGTTCACTTCGTTCCGCACGAGGGCTTCTTCTGTTGCTGCGGTACCGGCCTGGAAAATTTTTCGAAGCTCAGCGAGGGGTTCTATTTTCACAATGAGCAGTCGCTGTGGGTGAATTTATTTTTCGCTTCTGAAGTGAACTGGCGGGGAAAAGGAGTCATCATCCGGCAGGAAACTCGCTTTCCCGAAGAAGCCGGCACTCGACTGGTCGTGCAGACGAAATCGCCCGCTCGCTTCACATTGAACGTACGCATTCCTTACTGGGCCGACGCCGCCAGCGTGACGGTCAACGGCAAGCGCTTCCAGCCAAACCAGAAGCTGGAACCCTCCAGCTATGCGAAAATTGACCGCACCTGGAAAGATGGCGACCGCGTGGATGTGAAGCTGCCCATGCGCCTTCATTTGCAGGCCATTCCCGATGACCCCACGCTGGCCGCCATTATGTATGGTCCGCTGGTACTCGCCGGCGAACTCGGAACCGAGAATCTCGACTCGAAGCGCATCTATTCTGACGACAAATTTCTGCACGGAGGTTTTCCCGGCATCGCCGTGCCAGAACTCGCCGGCGACCGCAACGCCCTCGACAAATGGATTCAACCGGTCGGTGCCCCAGTTAGCAAGACCGTCAGCCAGAAAGATGTAGCGCTCACTTTTCGCACCGTGGGCGCGGGCCGTCCTGAGGATGTCGCTCTCAGTCCTTTTTACCGACTGTTCAACCAGCGCTATTGCGTTTACTGGCGCTTCCGCCCCGCCGTCGAGGCGTGAGCAGGAGCGCGTACATGCGCGTGTCCCCTGGCCGTCAGGCCCGCTCGGTGGCAGCAGGCCACTTTGAGAAGGTTCAGCCACGACTTAAAACGGCCAGGGTCCGAGAAGTAGCAGAAACTCTGCATGTTTAAAAGCCATAGGCGGCTGGTCTGCTCGGCAATCGAAGGAGAAGCTTCAAGCAAAGAAACAGCCGGGTCGGCACCTACTTCAGCTTTGCGTACTCTTCTTCGGCCGTTTTGAGAATCGGCACATCCGGATCGGCATCTTTCCAGATTGCAAAGAAGTCCTGATACGCGGTCTTCGCTTTCGCCGTGTCCCCCTCCAGGGCATAGGCGCGGCCGAGACCCAAATGCGCCAGCGAATAGAGCACATTGGTCGAGGCAACTCCGCGATGGTCGAGAATTTTCTGGTATTCGGCGTCGGCTTTCTCTCCGTCGTGCGCGCGTAGAAACGCTTCGCCGCGAACATCGTTGGGATCGTAACCCGAGCCTCGCGGTCCACCTCCAAGTTCATAGGGGACGGCGGATTCGGTCTGCGCGATGGCCTCCGCCGGTTGATTCCGTTGCAGACTCAGCAGCGCTTGCACCAAGGGAAGGCTCACCTGGCTGAGCAAAGTATCGGAAGGGAACTCCTTGGCAAGATCGTCGACCAGTTTCTGCGCCCGCGGGCCGTCGCCCGCCCTGGCAAATACTTCGGCAGCAGAGGCGCGCGTGTCCGGAGTGTCAGACTGAGCCAGGGCCGCGGTGGCCTCTTTTCGCGCCTCGGGAAAGAAGCGGGTTTGGGCGTCGCAACTCGCCTCGTTGCTCAGAGCCTCTGATACAAACTCTTTGTATCCTCTGGCCTGAGAGGCCGCGACCGCGCGCCCGTAAAATTCGCGGGCAAGCTTGATTTTTCCCAGCGCGCACCGGCTGTCGGCATAGATAAAAAGTATGACCGGCTCTTCGGGCCGGCCGGCGGAATGCTCCATCTGATGCTGCAGATCGCTCTCATCGCCGCGAATGAAGTCGAGATGGGCCAACGTCATGTATATCGTCCAGGGTGCAGTCTTTTGCGCAATGGCCTGCTCGGCTATTGCCTTCGCTTCGTCGTATCGGTTCAGAGACAGGTAGATGGCAGAGAGGTTCTGATAGGCGAAAGGGTCTTTCGAATCGAGTTGCATCGCATCGATGGCGTTGGGCAGCGCTTTTTCGGGCTGACCCATCCCTGAGTAGAGCAGGGCCAGGTTGTCGCGCACAGCATTATCCCGAGGATAGGTCTGCTTCCACTGCTCTAACAGGCGGGCGCCCTGGTCCGCGTCATTCTTGAAAGTGTCGTAATAGTGGCCGGAAATGTAGAACCGCTCCCGTTCGCTCGCCCGGTCCTTGAGATCGAAGGCTTTCTGAAGACATTCGTTGGAGTTGTGTTTATCGGTAAGGTTGTTGTAAGCGACGCCGAGCACGGCCCATGCCATCGCGAAGTTGGGGTCGAGTTCGACGGCGCGCTTCAAGTGCGGGAGGGCTGCATCGTCGTCAAACTTGGCGTGCGCGGCCTCGCCCAGGCTGTACTCCTTCAGAGCATCCAGCGACGAAGTCGTGGCTGCTTCCAGCGGCGTGGCGAATTTCTCCACCGACCTGATCGACTCGCCGAGTTTTTCTCGCAGGCTGCTGGCAGCGCGGTCGAGCGATTTGAGTACCTGCTCCTTGCTGTCGGCTTCGACTTGTTCCCGGTCCAGCGTGTCTCCCGTCTGCGCGTTCACGGCTTCGAGAGTGATCACGTAATGGCTGCCGAGGTTGGAGATGGATCCCGTCAGCATGGCCTTGACGCCCTCGCGCAAACAAATTTCGTGGGCCGCATCCTTGGTGACGCGTTCGTCGGCGGAGCGGCCCATGTAGCGCAGCGCCTGCTGAAGTCTGGACTCCGGAAAAATATTGAGGTAAGGCGACTGCTCCAGTTGCACGGCCAGCGCCTGTTTCAGCGTGCCGTCGAAAACGGAGTCGCCGGTGGTGTTGACGAAGTCGGCGAGCAGCACGCTGTCTTTCTCGGTGAGCTTGGCGGATTTTCCGGAGCCAAGGAAAATGTGCCATGCCAGGAATAGCGCGAGCATGACCGCGACCGCGGGAATGAGTATTTTCGAAATCCTTCTGAGACCGAATGAAAAAGCATTGACCGAAGGGCTCAGGGCTGAGGGAACAGGCGTTGGTGGAGTCAGTGTTGATGAAGCTCCGATCGCAGTCTGCGATGTGGCCGACGACACGGCTGTCGCATGGGACGAAGCTGATGCAGGCGGCGGCACAGTCGCCGCTGTTGGCGGAGTCAGCTCTACCGCGACGGGTACCGAGCCGGAACTGTGGGCGACGCCGCGTCCGCTGTCGGTATCGCGCTTCAGTCGCTGCAGGTCGGCGCGAAGGTCGGCTGCGCTCTGGTAGCGCAGATTGCGATCTTTCTCGAGCGCCTTGTTGATGGAGTCTTCCAGCTTCGGCGGCAGGTCGGGGTTCAATCGGATCGGAGAAACCGGAGCGCGATCGAGAATCGACTGAAAAATCAGGGCCGAAGTTTCTCCGCGGAACGGCAACGTTCCCGTGGCCATTTCGTAAAGCACGACGCCGAAGGAGAATAAATCAGTGCGCGAATCGAGTTCCTTCCCTTTGGCTTGTTCCGGCGACATATAGGCGACCGTGCCCAGCGTTGAACCGGGACTGGTCAAATGCTCTTCGACGGCAACCGCCGTCGGCGCCGTTACGTCGGGCGTTTCCCCGGATGTGGCCGCTCTCGCCTTCACCTTGGCCAGGCCGAAATCGAGAATCTTGGCGTGCCCGCGCTTGGTGACGAAGATATTTGCGGGCTTGATGTCGCGGTGAACAATGCCGCCGGCGTGCGCCGCATCGAGGGCGTCGGCGATCTCGATGCCCAGCGACAGAATTGTTTCCAACTCCATCGCGCGATTGCCGATCAGGTGCTTGAGTGTGACGCCGTCGAGGAACTCCATGACGAGGAACGTGCGATTGCCTTCCTCGCCAATATCGTAAATCGTACAGATGTTGGGATGATTCAGCGCCGACGCGGCCTTGGCTTCGCGCCGAAAGCGCTCGAGGGCCTGGCGGTCCTGCGCCAGATCTTCGGGAAGAAACTTGAGGGCGACGAAGCGGCCGAGCCGCGTGTCCTCCGCTTTATAGACCACACCCATCCCGCCGCCGCCGAGCTTTTCGAGGATCCGGTAATGTGAAATGGTCTGATCGAGCAAGAAATATCCCCGCCCCCAGGGGGTCGAGTCATGCTAAGGCGCAGGCGGCTGGAAGTCAAAGAAAACGCGGTCTAACACCTGCACCGAGGCTTGGTTTCCTCTCCGCCATCCTCTTTACCAGATCGGTTGCGTTGCTGAAACTCCCATCCATTCTTCAATCCATCGAAGCTTCGCCTTACTCGTATTTCCAAGGGTTGGGCGGTCCCCGGCGGCGGCTCAAGCTGTTAAGGGGACTGGATAGATGAGCTTTGACACGTAGAGGTCAGGAGTTCGAGTTTCTTCGTGCCTACTATTTCTTTCAATGGTTTAGCGACCCTCGTTCCGTTTCCCGTTGCTCCAAAACGCTCCATTAGCGGCCTAAGTTTTTGCTTCTTCAAGCCGGTCCCGTAACGGATTCTCGCTCCCCACCGAACCCATAATTAAGGATGCGGACTACTCGACGTCGTTTGCGCGCCTTCCTGCGAAATCGCTGGCGCCGCACCATCCAAGTTTTCGGGGAGGATCAACCTCTACTTTTCCGAATTTCTCCCGACCGCCACTGGGTAGTCTACGTTTCTGACGAGTCCGGACAAGACGAGATATACCTCACGACCTTCCCGGAAAAAAGGGAAATGGAGGGTATCGTCCAACGGCGGATATCACCCAGCCTCGAGCGGAAGTGTAACGAGATATTCCATTTGGGCCTTACCGACGATTTCTTCGCTTGCCCGGTGACGCCGAAGGGATCGGAGATCGACGTCGGCACGCCGCGGCATTTGTTCCACACGCCTTTGCCCGCAATCGGCATATTGCTTGATGTCTCCTCCGATGGCAAGCGTCTGCTGGTGAACCGCGCCGAGGAAGAAGCCCAGGCCCCGCCCCAGTTGGTCACGAACTGGCTCGCGGAGTTGAAAAAATGACTCCGTGAGGAGCCATTGTGCGTTGGTCCAAACCCCTCCGTCTTGCTCGGCAGA
This sequence comes from Candidatus Sulfotelmatobacter sp., assembly GCA_049584315.1. Lineage (GTDB taxonomy): Bacteria > Acidobacteriota > Terriglobia > Terriglobales > Acidobacteriaceae > Sulfotelmatobacter. The sequence goes on from JBAUXO010000343.1 coordinate 6,793, forward strand.
CTCGACAATGAGAATGAGCTCCGCAGTCGGGGGTGCGATGGCCCGAAAGAGTGCAGAACCGAACCTCGTTATAACATTAAGGAGTGAATCTTCCCGTCAATCCGCCGGTGCTCCCGATGCTCGCCAAGCGTGTAAACGATTTACCGACTGATGGAAATTGGATTTTCGAACCTAAGTGGGATGGGTTTCGCACCTTGGTGTTTCGCGATGGCGGTGAAATACTGATTCAGAGCCGCGATCAAAAGCCTCTCAATCGCTATTTCCCTGAGCTCCTCGATCCTTTGCGCCAGAGTTTGCCAGAGCGTTGTGTGCTGGATGGCGAATTGGTCATTGTGAAGGACGATGAACTGGACTTTGATGCTCTGCAGCTCCGGCTACACCCCGCCGCCTCACGAGTGAAGCTTCTGTCAAAGCAGACACCAGCCTCAGTTGTGTTTTTCGATCTGCTTTGCCGTGGCGATCGTAACTTGTCCGTTGAACCGTTTGAACTGCGCCGGCGGGAACTGGAATTACTGCTCGAGAAGACTCCGGCGCCTATTCACCTCACTCCGGCTACACGAGACCGGAATATTGCAGAGGATTGGTTTCGGCGCTTCGAGGGAGCGGGCCTCGACGGTGTAATCGCGAAACCCGCCGAGGGAATTTACGAGCCTGATAAACGTGTGATGCTCAAGATCAAGCATGAGCGGGATTGCGACTGTGTGGTTGCGGGTTTTCGATGGCATAAGAAGGGCGATCGCACCCTAGTTGGTTCCTTGTTACTTGGACTGTTTGATAACTCCGGCGCGCTACAACATGTGGGAGTCTGTGCCAGTTTCAGCAATGCAAAACGACTCGAACTGGCAGAGTTTCTCAAGCCGTATCGTAAAGATGCGCTGGTGAATCACCCATGGAAGGCTTGGGTCGAGGCCGATGTCGCTCTCGCCGACGGTCCCAAACGCGTGCCCGGCGGACAGAGCCGATGGAGTCAGGGGAAGGACTTGTCTTGGGAGCCGTTACGCCCCGAACTAGTGGTCGAAGTCGCCTATGATCACATGCAAGGAGATCGCTTCCGTCACACGGCACAGTTTCGCCGCTGGAGACCTGACAAGAAGTCCTCAGACTGCACGTATGCTCAACTCGAGGTCGTTCCACCTCAGGAGCTGGCCGCGATCTTTCCTTCCGGACTTTAGCTCTTAGTTTTCCGCTTCCTCATGCGCGTCTGTTCCTTGCTCCACTCTCGCCACTCGCGCGTGGGATCGTCATCCGGGTCGGGAGCCTCTTGTGGTGGTCGAAGACTTGCTGGCACATGTTGCAGATTGACTCGAATGCGCGTCCATATGGACGACCTGCCTCGCATGGAATCGACCAAAACGTCTTCCGGCTTGAGAAATTCAACTACCCCAGCATTTCTCGCTTTCCAGCGCACCAGGCCGGCAAGAGCTGCGCTCTTGTCTGACGAATTGGCAACCACGATCAACGGCATTTTGATTCGCGGAGGCGTCGGTCTAGATTTAGCTCGGGAAGGCGCAACCCTCGATCCTTCTGATTCCATCTTGCGGAAATGCGGAGGCCATGGAGCGTCGCCCAGACCCTCCGCTTCATCACGGGCGGCGAGTTCCAGCAGTGGTTCGAGAGATCCAGGTGTACCGTTCATTCCGGCGTGGGGATCGCCGATTTCCGTAAACCGCCGGGGCATGGTGAAAATCGTGAACGCGGCCGGGTCGCAATCGGGCACCTCGCTCCAGCGAAGTGGCGCTGAGACCCGAGCATCAGGTACCGGACGCACCGAGTACGCCGAACACGTGGTGCGGTCTTTTGCGTTCTGGTTGTAATCGAGGAACACACCATGACGTTCTTCTTTCCACCATTTCGAGCTTGCAATTTCCGGGGCTCGCCGCTCGATAGCCCGAGACAACGCAACCGCCGCGCGCCGCACTTCGGTGAAGGTCCATCGCGGTTCAATTCGAACATAAATATGCATGCCGCGCGAGCCGCTGGTCTTTGGCCAGCTCTGCAAACTTGCCTCCTGTAAGAATGCCTGTACCTCAAGCGCGACTCGACATACATCAGACCAGTGAACCCCCGGAACCGGGTCAAGATCGATCCGCAATTCGTCTGGATGTTCCAGATCGCTGGCGCGAACGGGGTGGGGGTGTAGTTCAATACAACCGAGGTTGATGATCCATGCCAAGCCCGCCGCATCATCAATCACTATTTCTTCCGCAGTGCGGCCGGATGGAAACGACAACGTCACAGTTCGCAACCAGGGCGGCCGCTGCTCGGGCGCACGTTTCTGGTAAAAGGCTGGCTCCTCGGCACCATTTACAAATCGCTTCAAAACGATTGGCCGATCCTGAATTCCGGTCAGAGCGCCTGAAGCAACCGAGAGGTAATACTGCACGAGGTCGCGCTTGGTAAGGCGCACCTCCTCCGAGAAGTACAGCTTGTCCGGATGAGTAATGCGAACCTCCCGGCCTCCGACCGCGAGTACCTCGCCGGCTTCCTGCTTTCCCATGCATCTAGGCTATCATTCACGCACGAGGTGATCTGCCATGGTCAAGGCCTACCCTGTGCTCATGGCTGCGACCCCAAGCCGAGTGCATGATCAAAAAGACTGGGCGATCTATTGAAGGTTGGTGGCCCTGCCGCGGTTACGGGCTGCACAGCTGGGTGACCGCAACCGCGATGTCGCTCGAATTGCGGACGCGCGAAGTCGTCAAAGGATTTTGGACCTCACCTCGGCAAACATCCGTTGGCAACCGATACGTCGCAGAAGAATGCTAGAGGAACTCCTCGGCCCGAGATCGGGCGCCGAGAGTTGTGGCAGTCTCGAGCGCCGTGGCCTTGAGATGTAGGCCGGCTAACCACGAAGTCTGGGGGTTTCTTGAGAATTCCCTTCTAAGTGGAACACACCCAATCGTTACAGGTCGGCAATCTGTTGGGTTTCGAGAATGGAAGCGAAAATACAATGGAGAGGATGATGCCGTTGGCGACGTTAGCAGTCCGGTTAGCCGACAATCTGGGAGTTGGGCGGTTCGCTCAAACACAACGGGGTTTGTGGGGAGTATTGAGTAAGCGCGATGTCGAGTATCCGGTCGTTCATTCGCGGCGGTCCGGCTTTGAGGTAGGAAATTGGTACGTACGGTCAGGCGGAAGGCGTCATTTTTGTCTATGATTCTTTCAAGCTGAGGAACCGAACGCATGAATAAAGCGGATGGTCAGGACACGGCAGACCGCTTCTCTGAAATTGTAGCCAACTCGCTGGACACTCAGGTGAAAACGCAAGATCTGGCGCGCCAAGCGTATCAAAGCCGCACGCAGTTCCACAGGTTGTTCCGAACCGTGGTCGAAGAGACTCCGGCAGCCATGCGACGGCGACTATTGTTGGAAAGAGCAGCATATCAACTGGGGCATACCGGAATGTCGGTCACGGACATTGCCCTGGACGCCAACTACGGTTCATTGGAGGCCTTCACTCGCGCTTTCCGAAAAGCGTTTCGGACTTCTCCCAGCATCTACCGGCGCATGGGTGATCCGCATTTTCATCTGCCGGCGTCCAACAAAATTCACTTTTTTGTCCCTGGTTCCGTAACAAAAGGAGAAAAAGACATGGATTTATTCGATCGTTTTGCAGGCAACGACTCCTGGCACACGCGGCGTTTGTTGGAATTCGCGGCTACTTTGACAGAGGAGCAATTGGATCGTCCGCTGCCCACGGTCGTGGAACTGCTGCCTTGGCGGGAGGCGAATAAGACTCTAAGGCAGCTGTTAGAAAATATTGTGTTCACTAAGGAAGTGTGGACCGCGGCACTGTCCGGAGCGGATATGGATATGAACGGTCCTCCCAAATCGCAGCGCTCGACGCAAGTGTTGTTGCAAAGGCTCGAAAAGACCGATGCTGAACTGCATCGGATTTTCGGCGAGATCCGAAGCCGCTCCGCTTGGGATGATACGTTCGTCGACGCTCTATGCGAACCGGCTGAGACCTTCACGTTCGGCGGCGTCTTCGCCCATATCATGACATTCAACGCGCATCGCCGACTCATGGCCTTGGACGCTCTACGCCAACTCGGCGTGCAAACCGAAGGTTTCGGCGATCCCATGGAGTATGAGGAAAGTGTGGCTCCCTGGAACCAGCGGGTAGCTCTCAAAATGCCATGAGAGGCGGGCTTCTGGTTCAATCTCTGCAGCCAGTCTGAGGTAAACGCACTCTTCAGAGAGTGGGAGCGCGCATGCGAAGATCGTTTCCGAGCGCGAGGAACCACAACCTGGCTGCAAACAACGAATTCGCGCAGCCACGAATGGCAAAATTGGGATCGAGCCAGCCTGCTGATGGCTCTCTTCTATGTCCAGTTTGCCGACAATTCGGTCCGCACCGGGGAATCAGGTATGTGGGGGGTTTGACCGTCCTCGTCACTGACACGTAGATTCAAGGCATGTCGAAACTCCGTGTCAGCGCGTTTGCTATATCGATTGATGGTTACGCCGCCGGGCCTCACCAGAGTCTCGACAATCCTCTTGGCGTTCGCGGCCCAGAGTTGTTCGAGTGGTTCTTCTCCACGCACACGTGGAAGCAGATGCATGGCCAGGAAGGCGGCTCTACTGGGGTTGATGATGAGTGGGCGCAGCGAGGCATGAAGAACGTAGGAGCGTGGATTCTCGGTCGAAACATGTTTGGACCTGTGCGCGGCCCGTGGGCGGACGACTCCTGGAAAGGATGGTGGGGCGACGACCCGCCCTATCATGTTCCTACATTCGTGCTGACCCACCACCCGCGCAAGTCCGTCGAGATGAAGGGCGGCACAACGTTTCACTTTGTCACCGACGGAATTCACTCTGCATTGGAGCGTGCGAAAGACGCCGCAAAGGGCTGGGACGTGCGAATCGGCGGTGGTGTTGCAACCATTCAGCAGTATCTCCGCGCAAGGCTCATCGATGAGTTGCACCTCGCGTTTCGTCCGATCCTCATGGGTTCAGGAGAGAATCTATTCGTCGGCGTTGACATGGCTGCACTCGGCTATCACTGCACCGAGAATATTTCCACTAAGCACGCGATGCATGTGGTCTTGACAAAACAGACATAGGTGCTCAGCCCGCGCGGCTCTCTTCTCCTGTTCAAAGTTCCCGTGCATTGTGGCTGTTCCATTTACCTGTGCGGTGCTGCCCGACTGATACTACCGAGTAGCCAGGCAGCCTTGCGGCCGCCTGGCCCTCTCAGAACTGGGCGTGAAGGTTTCCCTTGACCCAGCTCAACTTCGGCCCGGTCGCGAACACTTATCCGGTCTGGTCGCCTGACGGCCGGTGGGTCGCTAACGCCTCCCTGCGGGCGGCAACCAGCTCCATCTACTGCAAGCTTGCGGACGGCAGTGGAGCCGAAGAAATGCTGGTCTCCGACGCGGGTGGCGAAGCGTTGATCCCCAGTGATTGGTCGCGCGATGGCAAAACCCTGTTCTATACGACCGGCCTTCAAACTGGGGACCAAACAATTTGGGCTCTGCGGTTGGACGGAGAGCGAAAAGCTCGTCTGGTGGTAGCGCAGCCAACGGAACGCTGTCCGCCAACGGCCGATGGTTCGCTTATCCGTTGTTCTCGGGACGGGCAGAAGTCTATGTGGTGGCGTACGGTGGCGGCCAAGGCAAGTCGCAGGTCTCACCCAATGGCGGGCGGGTGCCGCAGTGGATCAAAGACGGCAAAGAACTCTACCACTTGGATGGCGCGCAATCCATCGTGGCTGTCCCGGTCAAGGACCTTCCTACCCTTACCTAACCCGGTAAGGTAAGGGTAGCCGACCACACGGGAGTTGCGGTCCTACGCTGGCCGGCGGCACATGGCCGAGGGTGTCGGAGTCTGTTTGTTCATTCCCTGCCTTCGGAGACGAACAGGCTCGACACCTGATAGTAGGCGGTGTAAGCGTACGATCGCAGATCGTCGGTGACGAAGATTTCTCTTAGGGAGAGGAGTCCGGTTCGGTCCACCGGAGCGAACTCTTTGAAAAGCGTCCGGTGGCCGGTGGCTAGATCAACGCGCTCGAGACGGTAGGGAATCTCGGCCTGGCGATAGACCAACGCCGAGAGTCCATCCGCGCTCCACAAGGCAAGGACATCGGCCTGCGTGAGCCCAGGTACGGGCCGCGGCTCTCCTCCTGCAATCGGGTAGATGAAGTATTTTTCGTCCGGTCCGCGCGCCAGAAGGAGCTTCCCGTCGGCAGAGAGCAAACCCTCGCGGGTGCCTTCCGGCGTCACGGGTTTCGGCCTCCCATCGAGTTCCTGCACGTAGAAGCGCATGCCCTTCCCCGGCTCATTGCCGGAGATCAGCACGCTCTTGCTATCGTGAAACCACCGGGCAGTGCCGTAGTGTTCGATCACTCCGCGTTCAAGCTGGCGGGTCTCGCCGGCGCCGGTGGGGTAGATCAGGAGCTTTGGCGGTATCGATTGGACCACGGCAAGGACCCACTTGCCGTCGCTGGACAGGTCTGCGGGCCATCCTTCACCGAGGCGCAGCACCGGTGATCCGTTGGTCTGCCGAAGGCACACGACGTAGTTTGTTCCGAGCGCAGTCTCAGTGAATAAGAGCGTCTGACCGTCCTGCGAAAGTGCCCGGGCATGCGAGGTGTTGAGCCACGAAAGGTCTCGATCTCCTGCCTTGTCAGAGGTATGGACCATGGCTGCGTAGCGGAAATCCAACCGTGTCGCGAGCCACCGCCCGTCGCGAGCCACCTCTTGGATGGTGAATCCGCCGGGCGGTTGGTACGCGATGCGTCTCTTACCGGCGATGGTTACTCCGTAGACGGTATAGTTGCCGCCACTCTGGCTCGCCGAAAAAAGAATCTCCTCGCCGTCCGGTGCCCAGGAAAGTCCTCGCAGGCTCCAGTAGCCGTCCGAAAGTAGAGTGTTGTTTCCAGGAACTTCCGGCGCGAGGCGATTTTTCAAGCCGCCTTTGCGGGCGACACGGTCGTCTACAGCGCAGCCACGGCGGACAACACTCCGCAAATCTTCGCCGTTCGCTCCGACTATCCCGAGCCGCAGCCAATCGGCGCGCGAGGTATGAGCTTGCTCGCCGTCTCGTCCAAGGGTGAACTCGCCGTCCTTCTGAATGCTCACTACCTGTGGTATCGGCTGTTCACCGGCACGCTGGCGCGTATGGCCTTGGGCGGGGGCGCGCCGCGCGAGATCCAGGAGGGGGTTCGACAAGCTGACTGGGGTCGACGGTATTTACCGAGCCGCGATCGTCCAACTTGCGGGGGTGCTCGAAGTAGGCGATCCGATCCCCTTTCGGAGAAAAGCGCACGTCGCTCAGCGAGCCGCTGACCTCGCGCAGCGCGTGACCGATCGGATATTCGAGTCGATCCTTGCCGCCGAGCTCGCGGATAATGGCGAGCTGCGATCCGTCGGGCGACTGGCGGAAAACAAGCGGTTTGTGCCCTTGTTCGGAGCGTGATGCCATCAGCAGCGCCACCGCCGCTATGATGGCGAACAGCGCGGCCACGATCCATGCGATCTTGGGGCTGACAGTCCGCCACGCGCCGGGCGCAATCCCCGATGGAAGTGCAGTCATCGCTCCGAATTGCGAACCGCCCTCTGAGATCCAGCGCAGCTCGTTCCAGAGATCGCTCGCTGACTGCCAGCGTTCGTCCGGATCCTTTGCCAGGCAAACCCGGATGGTGCGTTCCAGGGAGGGCGGGGTGAGAGGCTGCAGTGTGCTGATCGGCGGCGGGTCCTTACGCAGTATGGCAGAGGCCACGCTGAACTCACTCTGGCCCTGAAACGCGCGGTTGCCGGTTACCATCTCATACAGCACCGTGCCAAGCGAGAAAATGTCGCTGCGTGCGTCCGCCTCTTTGCCGTCCAGTTGCTCCGGCGACATGTAGGGAACTGTGCCGATAATCGTGCCCAGCTTTGTCATCGGCAGAGGGCGCGGAGTCGCATCCGTCAGCGTCTTGCCCGCAGACGTCGATGGTTCCGCTTTTGCCAAACCGAAATCGAGCAGTTTCGCGCCAGATTTCGTCAGAATGATGTTGCCGGGCTTCAGGTCGCGGTGGGTCACGCCATTGCGGTGCGCCTTGTCAAGCGCGCTCGCAAGCTGAGTCCCATACTGCATCACCTGCGGCACCGGGAGCGGCCCCTTTTCGAGCCGCTCGGCGAGCGACTCTCCTTCCAGGAATTCCATGACAATGAAATCAACCCCGTCCTGGTGGCCGATGTCATGGAGCGTGCAGATGTTGGGATGATTCAGGCCGGAAACAACTTTCGCCTCACGCTCGAAACGTTGACGGCGGGTCGCGTCGTCGGCGAAATGCGGAGGAAGAATCTTGATGGCAACAGTGCGGTCTAGGCGCGCATCCCTCGCGCGATACACTTCCCCCATTCCACCCGCGCCCAATGCAGCGACGATCTCATAGGGACCAAGTCTGGTGCCGTTCGCCAAGGCCATGGATGCAGCGGATTATAGGCCCTCCAGGGGCGCAGACAAAATGCATCCGGAACCGGACAGGCTTGCAGAGACAGTTTATGCCCTCTGACTATCGCTCGACTCCGCAGCGGGGAAGTGCTTCGCCGTAGCAGTCCACTGGTTCCGAAGCCTTTTTCGGGTAACCCTTGTGATAGGCCAGCCGGACGTCATTCTGGTCCAGAGTCGGCTTCGAGCAGATCTCCCGGAAGCGTTTCTGGATACCTTCATTGTTTCCGCCACCCTCCTGAGATGTACCTCAGAGCCGGGGCTTCACGGGTCATGGGTCTTCACAGGCAGATCGAGATGGGACGCCCGCTGCGCCTCGCGATATACCGTCAACTTGGGTGTTCCTTCTGCCGGGTACCGCTCAAACAAGCCTGCGTCGGCTTGGGGCCAGTGCCACCCGAATTCGATGCCCTTTTCGCAGCAGCACGGACGTGGATACATTGACAAGCGTATCGTTGCCGCTGCCGGAGGTGCCAACGGCTCGGCATCTTTGGGGAAGACTGGATGTCAGGGTATTCTTCTGAGAGGCGAAGTTCTTTTCATTGAGGTTGATGCGAAAGCGCTCAACCCACTCAAGACCACAAGTATCCATAACGCAGCGCGAATGGTCGAAAGCTGCGCGACAAACCCGATCAGGGGCGGACCGGCAAGGAAGCCAACATAGCCAGCCGTCGTGACTACGGCGAGGCTGGGACCGGGCGCACTGGCTTCAATGTTCCCTGCAGCGGCAAACGCATTGGGAATAATCGTGGCCAGACCTGCTCCAGCGCACGTAAATCCCACCAACGCCCAACCGGCATTGCCGAACAACAAGACGAAGACAAGCCCTGCCGCGGCCAAAAGAGCCCCGTAACATACGAGGTGGCCGCGTCCAAGCTTCCCCGTGAGATAGTCGCCTGTCAGGCGACCTCCTGCCATAGCGCCTGAGAACACCGCATATCCAAGAGCGGCCAATCCTGGCCCGGTGAGAACCGAAGTACGAAGATAAATCGCGCTCCAATCGGCGATCGCACCTTCAACGAGCATAATCGAAAATGCAAGAAGAGCGAGCGCGCCTAATGGTCCAGACCACGTAATCGTGCCTCCGGATGCCACTTTCTCGGCGTCCTCAGGTGCTGAGGGAAGCGGAAGCCACCTGAATGCGAGTATGGACATTACGGCAAGTGCTATGCTGCTGACCCAAAAGTGAATCCCAGCCGGAACCGCACGTGAAGCAACCAATCCCCCTAACGCAGATCCGGCCATTCCACCCAAGCTGAAGAGGGCGTGGAATGACGACATGATGTGACGCTGGTATCGCTTCTCGAGCACCACGGCATGAGTATTCATCGCTACATCCATCGAACCAGCCATCGCCCCATAGCAAAGAAGAGCGACCGACAGTGTTAGGACCGTATTGGATTCGGCAATCAAGGGCAGTGCGAGGTCAAACCCCAATGTCGACGCCATCACGATGCTCAGACTGCCGAACTTGTTAATCAGCCATCCAGCGGCAGGCATGGCGAGAACGGAACCGATTGCCGCCATCATCAACGACCTGCCCAAAACGGCGGGAGAAAGATGGAGGTGCGCCTGAAAGGCAGGAATCCTCGAAGCCCAGGTTGCGATGATCAGTCCGTGGATCAGAAAGATTAACGACACGCTCACGCGTACCTGTTGCAGGCTGCGTTGCTGCATCAATCGGGTTCCATCCGATCCGGGCGCCGATTTGTTGAGCCGTACTGTGAACTTGATTGGCGACAGCGCCATAACTCGGGACAGGGATGTCGAATCGGCTTTCGACTCTTGATGCAGTCTTTTCGACCGTGTCAAACAGCACAGAGTTGATTCCTAAGCGAGCTGCCGCCTCGACGTTTTCGGCGCGATCATCCAGGTACAGGATGTCTTGCGGGGCCGCTTGGAGTAGTTCGAGACAATTTCGATAGATCGCCAGCTCCGGCTTTATGGACCCGTAGTCGCAGGAATAAATCAGGTATTCAAATGTAGAGAGGCTTGGAAAGGACTTGGTCACATGGCGACTGAGTTCGAGCGGCATGTTGGAGAGAAGGGTCAAGGGGAAGCCTTCATGGTGCAGCAGCTTTGCCCATTGCACAGCGCCTTGATTTGGTCGAGTGATACTTTCGCTATCGAGCTTGATTAGCGTTGCTATCTGATCTCTGCTCAAACCCAGTTCTTGCTGGCCAACAACCGCTGTCCAGTAGGCAGGTCCATCGATATCACCCCGGTCGTAGGACGGCCGTAGCTTCCAGTAAAGTTCCGAGAATCGCTCATGGGGAATGCCGCACACGAGCGCCATACCTTTCATATCCTCCAGCGTTTGCTCGAGGCAAAGAACGTTTCCATAATCGAAGACGACTGCCCGAACCGAACGCTTATGCGAAAGACCTTGTATGGCGCTACGTTTGCCAGTATCATGCATAAATCAGATAATACACGTATATACGTGCATAACCAAGTGTATTCGTGCAAAATGGGGCAGAATGAAACCAGAAGCGGAAGCAGGCCAAATCGCCCTAAAGGAAGAGCGCCACCAGTACATCCTGGAGCTGCTTGGCAGTGAGGGCCGAGTCCTCGCCGCGGACCTTAGCAGTCGATACAGGGTATCTGAAGACACGATTCGTCGAGATCTGCGCGAATTGGCGAGTTCGGGAAAGATCCAACGGGTACACGGCGGCGCCCTGCCTCGCCGTGCCGAGGCCGTTCCTTTCGAGTCTCGCCAACAAATCGACCTGGAGAGCAAGATCGGAATTGCTCGAGCGGCGGCTGACATGATCCGCGACGGTCAGGTGGTGCTGATTGATGGAGGTACCACTAATCTAAGAATTGCTTCCTATCTTTCAAGAGAGCGTTCAGCCACGATTGTTACCAACAGCCCACCGCTTGCGCTGGCGTTGGCGGATCATCCGAAGTTGAGCGTGCTGATGCTCGGAGGAAATTTTCTTAAAGAGGCGCGGGTCACGACAGGCATCGAGACCATTCGTCGAGTCGAATCCATTCGCGCTGATCTATGTTTTCTCGGAATGTGCAGTTTGCACCCGGAGGTCGGAATAACCGTCGGCAACCGAGAAGAAGCGTACGTGAAGCAAGCGATGATAGAGGCTTCAACGGAAGTGGTTGGCCTGATTTCACTTGGGAAAATGGGGACATCTCTGCCTTACCTGGTCGGTCCTGCTTCCCGACTGACACGTTTGATCACCGATGCATCGGACGACGATGTCCTGAATCCCTACCGCTCCCAAGGCATAGAAGTCACAAGTACGTAAACCGAAGCGGTTCGACACTTCTATAGGTACGCCGTGTCGACCGATGACGGACCGGGACAAGGGTGTATGCCGCGCGATCAAAGGCCTGAAATTAGCAGATCCGGGAAAAGTGCGGCACCGGACCCGCATCGTGATGCCAGAAGCCATGGATCTGGTGCTCTACTGCGAGTCGAAGGACAGTTTTGTGAGTACGCGTCTGGCTAGAGCCGCTTTCACTCGAGGAACTTTTCATGCATGCATATCGCCAGTCAAAGGAACAAGCACTAGGTCGAACCCTTCATAAGACTTTGCGACTAATGCAGAAGTGTTTGCTGTTGGGACTAATGGCCGCGATCTCGCTCGATGCACAACACAGTGCACCACCAGTGACGACCTGGGCTGGTGTCGTACGCACGGCTGCCGGTGAACCCGTGGCTAAGGCGAAGGTAACACTATTCATACCCACGGCTAAAGACAACCAGCTTACCGCAGTTACGGGAGCCGATGGAAAGTTTGTGATTGCGCGCATTACACCAGGACCGCATAACGTGAGCGTGCAACTGCCCGGGCGAGGTCCGACAGCGTCAGTAGCAGTGGATATTACTGACGTGACAATTGTGTTGACGGTATCCGGTCAAAACGTACTGTCTATTGCAGCCAATCCACAAGTTCCTCCAGCAGAGGTCTCAGATGCGAGCCCCAGTGGAACTACGAACACAGCCAGCGAAACGAGCGGCGAAAAACTCTCCAGCCAGAAGGTCAACGAGTTGCCGTTGAACGGACGTGACTTCAGCACCCTGCTGCTGTTGGCAGCCGGGACGATGACGGACGTGAATGGGCAGACAAATTTCACCCAGCAATTTGCCATCAATGGACAGCGCGGCGTTGAGGCCGTCTTCGCGATGGACGGCGCTGATATTAGTGATCCTGAGATGGGCGGGAGTACGTTCACGAATTTCGACGTGGACGCAATTCAGGAATTGCAGTCAAGCTCGGGCTGGATGCCAGCAGACATCGGGCGAGGCGCGGCAGGCTTTACCAATATCGTGACACGATCTGGGAGGAGCGGATTTCACGGTTCCTTCTTCGAGTTTCTAAGGAACTCTGCCCTCGATGCGCGAAATTATTTCGATCACCCGTCGATTGCAGAGCCTGGCCGAATCCCTCCTTTCCGCAGGAATGAGTTCGGTTTTACAAACGGCGGACCGATTGTTTTGCCGAATGTATATGACGGCCGAGACCGGACCTTTTATTTTGTACAGTTTCAGGGGTTCCGGCAGGTGCTTGGAACAACACAGGTACTGGCCGTGCCTACAGTGGCAGAGCGAGCGGGCCAGGATGTGGTGACGTATCCGGACGGCAGCACGGACACGCTGCAGATAGCGGGGAGTTCGAATAGCCCGGGAGTAAATCCGGCGATTGCTTCCATACTGGCGCGTTATCCACTCCCTAACAACCCAACCGGCGCGTATGGTGCGCGAACCTATGCTGCTCCTTCAAACGTGAACACGGATGCGGATCAGTTTTCTATCCGCATCGATCAGAAAGTTGGCGCAAAAGGACAATTGTTGGGCCGGTTCAATTACGACAATCTGACGGGACCGACAACCAATCCAGATCAAACACTGCTTGACCCGAGCTTCGGCGTGCAGTATGTAGACCGGCTGCGCAACGGGGTCCTCACCTACACGCACGCTGTGTCGCCTCGGTTTCTCTGGTCGTCATCGCTGAGTTTCACGCGTACGACCCCGTCGTTTGTGACACCGAACCACACCGATCCGGCATTGAAGTTCATCGATGGCCTTTACGAGGCGTACAACAGCGCGGCGGGTTCGGTGATGTCTGCGTTCGGGAATTTGTTCCAGGGGCAATTGAATTTTACCTGGACGACTGCACGCCACGCGGTGAAATGGGGTGCGGAGGCGCGACTTAATCGCGACACGACATACTTCGGAATCAGTCCCAATGGCGAATATGATTTTGGCGGCGGAACGGTTTACTCGCCAGTGTTCATTCCTTCCGCTAGCGGACAGCACAATGTGCAAGTCGGCGATCCTCTACCAGACACGCTAAGCAGTCTGCTGATCGGCTATCCGTACGGGTACACGATCGCGGTGGCGCCGCCTTATTCGTCCGATGGCGCGCATATTGGCCCAGCGGCGATCAACCGGAATGACGTGAACGCGTACGTTGAGGACACATGGAAAATCAATCCACTATGGACGCTCGATTACGGGCTGCGATATGAGCTCTACACGCCGATTTCGGAGCGCGCGTACCGAACGTCGAGTTTTCTGAATTCGTTCCCACCGGCGGGGGTTGGACAGCAATACTTGCTCAATCCACAGCCCACTTATCAGACGGATTGGAACGGCTGGGGGCCGCGCGTGCAAGTGGAGTGGAATGCTCCGCAGGCCGTGCACGTGCACATGGGGGGAGCGATCACAGTGATTCCGCCGAATATCTGGCAGGACAATCTTCTGACCGGGTCAACGCCCTACGTTGTTTATCCACGTGTCAACGCGGCGCAGAACGGAGAGATTTCGTACGGATTCCAAATCACACCGGACGAGTTGCCGCAGGTCTACAACACAGCAGGCATGAATGTGTTGGCCAGCGGCGATCCGAAAAAAGTGCCGGCGAACACGGTGATGAACGTGATTCGATACCAGCAGGATTTAGCAATGCTGGCACCAAGTCATCAGCTCTCGCTGCTGAGTCTTAGCGGGATCGACCGGCATTTTGGCAATGGCTACTTGCAGACTTGGACGCTCGGGCTGGAACGGGTTTTCGGCGGTCTCACGGCTGATGTCGCGTATGTGGGAACATCGGCGTTTCGACTTCCCAGAATGTCATATCCCAACGCGTATCCCGGAGCGGACTCGGAATTTGCTCGGTTTACAAACTTCGACAGCAGCGGAGCGGTGACGGCGGGTTTCGGATTCGAGTCCGTGATGACGGCAACGTCGCACTCATCGTACAACGCGCTCCAAACTTCATTGTCGGGAAATGTTGGGCACGGCGGTCCGTCCTTGCAAGCAGGTTACACTTGGGGCAAATCACTGGATGATGTCAGCGGCATCCTAGGAGGAACAGGATCCACCGGCGCCGTGACGCTGTTCAGCCCACAAGACCCTTTCGATACGCAAGCCGAGAGGGGCCCGTCGAGCTTTGACGTGACCCACGCCTTCACGTTGAGCGCGGCCCAGGATTTGCATTTTGAGCATTTGGGACTTCAGTCGGATCGAATCCAGTTGTTGACGAAGGGCTGGGAGTTTCTGAGCATCTCAACGATTACGAGCGGTTCGCCGTTTACGGTGTACTCGGGAATTCAGCAGACGGGGGCGGGGACGATTGGTGCGGACCGACCGGACCAGATCGGAATACCGGACCTCTCGAGCGCTGGCAGCTCAACCCGATCGCGCGACGATTATTTTGGGCGGGGCGCAAACAACACAAGTTTCTTTTCCATTCCCATCGGTATCCAGGGCGGGACCGGACCAAACTCCGGGCGCTTTGGAACGCTCGGCCGTAATACATTTCGCGGCCCGGCATATTATGATTTCGATTTTGCGCTCATTAAGACGACTCCGATTGGCCACCGGGAAAATGGCTTGGAGCGAACAGACCTGCAATTCCGCGGGGAGTTCTTTAATCTGTTTAATATCGTCAACATGGGGCTCCCCGCCAATATCATCGAGGGTACGGGATTTGGCATGATCAGCAAGACGGCGGGAACTTCGCGGCAAGTTCAGTTTTCGCTAAAGCTCATCTACTGAGGCGTCAAGCAGGGACTCAGCTTTGCGGGACGACATCTTACTCGAAAGTGACGCCTCGCCGCTAGCTGAGCCGGATAGATCGTGGGAAACGGCCCGTCTCTGGACACCTTCCGTTTAGCCGACCAACTGGGAACTACTCCGTTCGTGAGCCCACTGATGCCTGTCGTTACTAATCTGACGGACGAACCGATAACTCCCGGTTGTCCGTTTCTTATGGATCGTTTCGGCTGGCCGACAACGGAGGGTGACCGCCTTCGCGTGGCGATTTACTCAAGCGCTACTGCAGTTCATAGCAATTCCAGCTGTTCAGGATGCTTCGCCTTTGCTATCGATTCTGCGCCCAAACCGTCTACCTCCTTGAGTTTCTCCGGACAAATCGCAAGTAGGCACGAGGTCACGACACGGATGATTACTCGACGAGAGGCAGTTCGCCTGCTGGGCTCGGCATCAGCTGGGGCATGGTACGCGGCAACCCAGACGAGCCTCAATTTTGTACTCTCACCGAAAGCCGTCGCTACAAAGCTCGATTCCACTCCCAGACTTGCGGCCGGAGCGCCAAAATCGACGGAAAGGTTGGCCCTGATTGACGCGTTTCTCAATCGATCGGAAGGCTTGCAGAACAAGTTTGAGGCGCGCCAGCTCAAAAGCGACTGGGTGATGCCCTATCGGTTGTTCCACCCAGAGACCACCAGAAAAGCGCGATTGATGCTTTATCTGCACGGAAGTGGCGGACTGGGCGACGACAACCTGAAGCAGCTAAGTCTCGGCAACAGGTTCGGCACGAGGGTGTGGCTGCTTCCGGAAATTCAGAAGCGGTTCCCCTGCTACGTAGTGGCGCCGCAGACCGATCGAGGATGGATCCGATACGACTTTTCGCAACAGCCTGCGAAGGAGCTTCCAGGTTTCGGAGACGGCGCACGATTGGCTCTGGAAATCGTCGATGGATTGCGTCGCGAGCTTCATATCGATGAGCGCCGTATTTATATCGCGGGAAATTCCATGGGAGGCGCGGGCGTGTGGAATGTATTGGCGAATCGGCCAAACTTTTTCGCGGCTGCAGTGATCTGCTGTGGAGGCGAATCTCCCGATGATGGCACTGGATCTGCTTCTACGCCTTTGTGGGATTTTCACGGAGATGCGGACGACGTTGTTCCCGTGTCTTCAGCGCGTGACCGCATCGCGGCGAGACGGAGAGCGGGCGGACACCCGATCTATACCGAGTACTCTGGCGTGGATCACGATGGCGCAAACAGACTGGCTTTCACTGAACCCGAGTTGCCAAAGTGGGTGTTCTCTCAACGCCGTGGGTAGTTGATCCATGAAACTGCCAGGGAGACGAGAAAATGAGGGGGTCAAAGCACCAGTTGGTAGCTGTTCCGATGTTCGCTTGCCTATTGCTTATCGGGGCGAAGACGGGGCGAGCATTCGACGCCGAAAGCTTGCGGGATGATCCCAAGGGCAAGATGCAGGCTTCGACGCTCGCGTTGGAGACGATGAACGGGCTTGAAGTGCTCGCCATCAGCGAAAAGGGCGCGGTCCCGGTGAAAATTCAGTCGGGTGTTGGCAACTATCGTGGTCGCCGCGCCGTGCGGCTTGTTAACGACGACGGCCCGGTCGGGACGGTGAGCGGTGGCCAGGTTCTCGCGATCATCAAGGGATCTGACTTCGAAGACGGCACCATTGAAGCCGAAATTGCGGGTTTCCCGCGCCAAGGAGCCAAGCCAAGCACGAGAGGATTTATCGGCATTGCGTTCCGGCTGCACGATCATGGATCCCGGTATGAGGCGTTCTATCTGCGTATGACCAACGGGCGCGCCGACGACCAGCTCCGGCGCAACCACTCGGCCCAGTATGTCTCCCAACCCGAATTCCCCTGGAACCGCTTGCGGCGGGAGAGCCCCGGCGTTTACGAATCTTATGTCGACATCGACCCAGAGGCATGGACCAGGATTAAGGTCGTGGTGTCCGGTAGCATGGCGCAACTCTACGTGAATGATGCTGAGCGGCCGTGCCTGATCGTTAACGATCTGAAATTAGGTGCCTCGCGCGGCCAGATTGCGCTCTGGACAGGCTCGGATACAGAGGCCTATTTTTCGAATCTGACGATTCGGTAGCGCAAACGTCGACAAAGGCAAGTCGGGAGGAAAATGCCCGCAGCCTAGAAGGCAACTGGCGCAAGGAGTTGCTCTTCATTTTGCAGCAAGAGCTCAATCTGTATCAGACCTATCAGCAGCAGATCGCAGAATATGACACCGCCCTGGCGGGCCCATTTGCAAACCCTCGAGGACAAGGTGGAACCGGGCAGTCAACCACCTGCGAAGGCCAAGCCGCGAACGTCGACAAGGGGATGAAGTACTCCGAAGAAAAATATCGAGAGCACGAAATCCGCAGCATTCAGAAAAAAGCCAACGACCTCGGCCTCGGGATTACTCTCGCCACCGGCGCATAAGAGAAGTTTCTGAGGAGCTTCCGATGGCCGACAACTACGGCGGCGGATGGATCGCCCCCCGACGATCCAGCCGCCACTCCGAACTGCCGCCCGCATTCCACCCAAATTCAGGTTAGCCGCGGCCGGCGCACAGATGGGTCAGTACTTAGCGACACTGAGAGTGTTCTGGCTGATGTTGATGGAGTCGCCGGCAACGC
>JBAUXO010000344.1:0-6233 GCA_049584315.1 Candidatus Sulfotelmatobacter sp.
TTGCGTTCTGAAGTTGCTTGAATGATTGTTCGATACGAAAACGTAAGCCGAACCTGCGGTTCCGTCCGCAGTAGCCTATCGGCATCGGCGCGACTGGTAACGGTCGTGTCGAAAGCTGCCGAGACAACATACTTCTGTCTTTACGACACGGAGAGTTCCGCGAGGAACTTCCGCCACTGCCAGCGTCAACGCGGTGGGAGGGTCAGGCTGGATGATATGTCCAACCCACGTGAATTGCTACAGGCACCGTTAAATCCCGCAGAGCCAAAGGCGCTGACAGGCTCTAGCCAAAAGGCGCGCAGCCGGTTGCATCCACCTGAGACTTGGAGCACACGGACACTACGGTTGCCGGTGTATGAGGCAAGGACTAAGTCATTCGTGTCATTCAAGCAGAACAGAATAAACCCGACATCTCGCCGGATTCCGGCAGGCGTCACCGCAAGGTGCGCTGTCGAGGTGGCGGGTAAGGGAGGCTGGAGAAAGCGAACGCCGCTCTGTAATGGAGCGGATAGGAGTTGCAACATCACTCCGCTGCGAAAGCAGGCAGACTTCCAGCTGGTCGTTGATGACGAGAAAACGAGCAGAACCTTCGCGGGAGGAGACGGCAAATGAACGCAAAACATCTTGCGTGTGCATCCTCCAGCCTCGGGGCACAGTGGGAACAGATCCAGTGGCCCCATTGTGAACGAGAGGTCAGGAGACTGCAAGCGCGTATCGTCAAGGCTACTCGGGAAGGCCGCTGGGGCAAGGTGAAAGCCTTGCAATGGCTGCTGACCCACTCGTTCTGCGGTCGCGCCTTGGCCGTGAAACGAGTGACACACAACCAAGGCAAGAACACGCCGGGAGTGGACGGAGCGATCTGGAGCACTCCGGCGTCCAGATACAAAGCCATCGACACGCTGCGGCGGCACGGGTATCAACCGCAACCGCTACGACGTGTCTACATCCCGAAGACCAACGGAAAACTGAGACCGCTGGGAATCCCCACGATGAAGGACCGTGCCATGCAAGCGCTGTACTTGCAGGCGCTGCTCCCAGTCGCGGAGACTACTGCCGATCCCAACTCCTACGGCTTTCGTCCGGAACGTTCGACCGCCGACGCCATCAATCAGTGCTTCCGAGTGCTGGCGCAGAAGACCAGCGCCGCATGGGTGTTGGAAGGCGACATTCGTGGCTGTTTCGACAATATCAGTCACGCATGGATGCTGGAACACATTCCCACGGACAAGGAAGTGTTGAGGAAGTGGCTGAAAGCGGGCTTCGTGGAAAATCGGACTCTGTTTCCCACCGAGGCAGGCACGCCACAGGGCGGGATCATCTCTCCTACCTTGGCGAACCTGACACTGGACGGGTTGGAGCGGCTTCTCAAAGAGACCTTTCGCGTGAAAGGAATCGGCGCGAAGTACTACAACCCGAAAGTGAACTTGGTGCGGTATGCGGATGACTTCATCATCACCGGCAGCACGAAAGAGCTGCTGGAGAATGAGGTCAAGCCCTTAGTCGAGCAGTTCCTGCGCGACCGGGGATTGCAGCTCTCACCTGAGAAGACCTGCATCACGCATATCGAAGAAGGGTTCGACTTCCTCGGCCAAAACACGCGCAAGTATGGCGGTAGACTCTTGACCACACCTGCCGAGAAGAACCTGCACGCCTTCTTGGAGAAGGTTCGGACGGTAATCCGTCGGAACCGTGCGGCCAAACAGGAGAACCTGATATGGATGCTCAATCCGATCATTCGTGGTTGGGCACACTATCACCGCCACATTGTGGCGACACTGGCGTTCCGAAAAGTGGAGATGGTTGTCTGGCGTTGTCTCTGGCGATGGGCAAAACGTCGGCACCCGCAAAAGTCGGTGGACTGGATCGCCAAGCGATACTGGCATCGGCTCGGAAGGCGCAGACGGTCCTTTGCAGTACGCATCGGCGTAGGGACGCCATACGGCAAGCCGCTCTGGGCTCGGTTAGTTGATCCCACCGAGACCCCGATCCGGCGATTCGTGAAAGTGAAGGCGAACGCAAATCCGTTCGACCTTTGCTGGCGCACCTACTTTGAGGACCGTGCGGTCTTCAAACAAACCGGTGTCCACCGTTGAGAGACCTGGTTGTCGTGTTGTGAAAACCGGCCTTGTCCTGCGACAAGGCTTTCCAACGGCTTGAGCCGGATGAGAGGAAACCATCATGTCCGGTTCTTAGGGGAGGGAGCGGCAGCAATGTCGCTCTCTTACCCGGCCTCTCTCTCACTGCGGGGCGCACCACAAGCTACTCGCTTGCCAAGGTCGCGTAAGAGTCTTGCCGTCACACGAAACCGTCGATTAGGTCACCTGAAGAGTTTCTGCTAGAGGGGCGAGGCAGCACCCTTTGCTCCTGGGCTCACGTAGACGTGCGGTGAAAAACTTAGACCTAGCCAAGGTCATCGCTTGGCTGCTTGCCGCACTTGAGTCCGAGTTTATGTGACTATTTGTCCAGTATCGCCGGAGCACCATCAGAACTCCAACCGCGCCTGAAATGCAATCATTCGTGGACTACTATCGCCACCCAAACCGACGCCCAGCAATCCGGTCGGCGGAGCAGTTGTGTAAGTGAGCGCTCCAAAACCAGTTTGCGTGGAGGGCTTTCCCGGAATACCGGCCAGCACCATGCTTGGCAGCCCAAAGTTCGGGTGGTTGAAGACATTGAAAAATTGGCCCTCAAACCGCAGCTTCACATGCTCGCTAAAGGGAAACCATTTGGTTAGGTAGAAGTCGCTCCAGACGAAATTAGGACCGCGCAGTGAATTGCGGCCGAGGTTTCCGAATTGGCAAGCCTGCGGAGTGCCACCGCCATAGCACTGGCCCGAACTCGGATCGACCGTCGACACGAAAGCGTCCGGATTAAGCCACTGCAGAGTTCCTGCCTGCGTCACACCCGGAATCGGGTGATGCTCATACAGCGGGACGCCCGGAACGACACTAGCAAACTGCGGCCCACTGCCCTGCACAATGCCGTTTCCGTTTGCCGAATAAGGTGTGCTCAGCACCGAGAACGGAACCCCGCTGTGCCAAAACGCTGTTCCGGAGATCTGCCAGCCGTTCAGAGCGTAGCCCAGAGAATGACTCCGCACTCTAATCGGCAACTGATAAACATACTGCGCGTTGAGATTGTGCCGGATGTCATAGTCGCAAGGACCATAGTCGCGGGCCAGGTCTCCGGGCAGAGGCGAAAGAATCCCTCCCGCAGAGAACGGCAGGAATCCTCCGTTCGAGACCGTATCCATGCAACGGCTCCAGGTGTAGTTGACCTGTCCTTGCAAACCATGGCCGAGTCGCTTCATCGCGGTCAGTTGAAGACCGTTGTAGTGGCTGTTCGCACCGGTAGATAACTGTGTCACTGCGGCGAATCGCGTGTCGGTAGGCTGCAGATAGGGGAATGGTGCAAAACAGCCCTGACAGACGGTTTGGTAACCGTTGACTTGTGTTGAGTAGGGTTGGTTCACGGCGCGCGTCCCGACATATTGTCCGTGTAAGCTAGCCGTCGTTCCGAATTGATGTTCGATTCCCAGGCTCCACTCCATGAAGTACGGTGCGTGGAGTTTGCCATCGGGAATGGCTGTGATCGCAACGGGTGGAAGAGAGGGCCGGCCGTTGGGAAATCCCGAAGTAAAAGTCTGATTGGCAGCAACGATTGCGCCGACTGCGCTGTTGGTCGCTTCCGGCGCTATGGCTGTGCCGCCCACGCTTCCAAGCACTCCTCCCTGAAACGTCTTGTCATAGGGAGGATTCGTGCCGATCAGGTCGGCCACCGTGCCTGGCAAGATATCGCTGAAAATGCCGAAGCCGGTGCGGAGCACTGATTTCGGCTCGAACTGCCACGCGATCGCCGTTCTCGGCTGCAGAATAGCTACCGGTGTGGACGAGAACAGATTGCCGAGATGCGTTTGAATGACGGTGTTCAACGGCTGATTGTCATGGGGAATGGAACTGAATGAACCGCGAAGACGGCCGACCTGATCATGAGGATTCAGGGGATTGGAGTTGAAGGCGTCGCGCAGACCGAATGTCCAAGTCAGAGTGCGAGTCACTTTCCACGTGTCTTGCGCGTAGATATCGAGATTGAGAAAGTTGAAGGGCTCGTTTAAGTGCGAAGGGAATGTCTCCGACGCGGTGTTCGCCACTCCATCGATAAATTGTTGCAAGTTTGCGTAGGTCACGGTGGGAACCGTGCCTTCCCCGAAGTCGTAGTCGTTCAGGCGGAAGATGCGGATATTGGTTCCGAACCGTAGTTCGTGAGAGCCGCGGCTCCAGGCGAGGTTGTCATTGATGAAGAACCGGGATGCGCGCCTGCCTTGTACCCAGGTGTTGTCAAGCCCTCCAACGGGCGTGAAGGCATTCGCCCCGCTACCCTGCAATACGATCGGGAAAGCCGAAAGGGTCTTCTGAAGGTTGCTTGGCCCGAACAAGCTTTCGTACCACGAAAACGCCGGGTTGAAGTAGTTCACCAGGTTCTGCGAGAAAACGTGCGTGTGTCCTGCGGCGAACGAATAAAGAGGCTGCGGCGAAAACGCATTGAACACCGGGTTGATGGGATCCGTGTACGCGGCTTGCAGCCCGGTGTCCGATTGAAAACGAAACCAGGCCGTATCTTTCTGGTTGATGTTGTAGTCGAGACGGACGGTCTGGACCTGCTCGTGGTCGTCGCTGGAGTGCGAGATGCTCTGCCGGTTGGCGCAACCATCCCCGGCGCCGCCAAGCGGGCAGCCAAGTATTGCCGTGGGTGTGCCGCCGACATTTCCGTAGAGGTTGAACATCTGTTGATAGAACAGACAGTTCTCATTCGAATCGCTGGGCCCGCAGCCGGTCGTTTGTCCCCCAGAGAGTTGCTGCAAGACGTATGCTTGGAAGGCTGTACTGGGAACGATCGTCGGCGTGACGATGGGCAGTGCTATCCGCACCCATTCACTATCAAAGAAGAAGAACAGTTTGTCGTGCGCGATTGGCCCACCGACACTGCCTCCAAAATGGTTCACCGTCGCTCCCGGCTTGTGGTTTCCCGGCGTCGCGTTAGTAAAGTAGTCCGCTGCATTCAGCAGCGAACCATTCCACAGTTCATAGAGATTTCCGTGAAACTGATTGGTGCCGGACTTCGTGACGTAGTTGACCTGGGATGCTCCATACCGTCCCTGATCCACGGAATAAGAAAGAGTGTTGACAGTCACTTCTGAAATCGAATTCAATCCTAGGACAAGGTTGGTTGAGAGACCGCTATTGAGATTCGTCAGTGGGTCGTTCGTTTCCAGCCCGTCGACGATATAGCCGTTGGACAGGGCGGGCAGACCGTTGAATTCCACATTGCCATAGCCGTTTGTGCCGCCAACGAAATCGTTGCCGCTGCCGGCCGTGTTGATAAGTGCTCCGGGCGAAAATTGCAGAGGGTAGGTTAGATCACCGCCTGGATTTGGAAGGTCCTCCAGCGCCGAAGTATTCAAAGTTGTGGATGTGTTCGCGTTCTCCGGGTTGATGAGTGGAGCCTCGCTATTTACCTCAACAGTCTCATTTGATCGGGCCACACGAAGCGTGAAATCCACTGTTTGCTTCTGGCCTAGGCCCGAAACGACGTTGTCATTTTGCCCCGGATCGAAGCCTCGCGCTTCCACTCTGACCGAATAGGTACCCGGCTTTAGCTGTGGAAAGTTGAACCGGCCTGCGTCATCGGTCTTGGCACTCCGCTTTAGACCAGTCTCGTGACTTGTGATCGTCACGCTCGCGCCCGCCACAACCGCGCGAGATGCGTCCTTAACTTCGCCGATGATCGCGCTGGTGGTTTCGCCTTGTGCCAGCGCCTCTGCCGGAAGAAGGCACGCTACACTCAACATAAAAAGAGCGAAGTGAGCTGCCTACATAATGATTTCCCCACCCATCCGGTCCAACAGCGCGCGCAGCTGGAACTATTAACCTACGATTATTCTGTGTAGTTAACCACAGTTAACACAAACAAGCAAGATCCTTAGATGGTCTGGGGTGTTTCAGGCGGCGTAGTTCGGATAGGGCAGAGCGCGATTGGGATTCACTCTGTGGGGCGTACTTGGAGCTAAGCACTCACAACATCTTGATCGGACACAACCTTCCACGGGATCGGCATAGGGGGACGGGTCGCCCCGCCTCCCCTGCCACACCACCGTACATGCGGGTCCGCATACGGCGGTTCGGCGGATTAAGCTAAGACCGCACGACCATGGGTGGAAGCCCGAGCGTGGCAAA
>JBAUXO010000345.1:0-8988 GCA_049584315.1 Candidatus Sulfotelmatobacter sp.
AACAAAACTGTTCGCCTTCCCACCGGAATCGTGTTCACCTTCCCACCGGAATGCTGTTCGGAATCACAACGGAATGGCGTTCAGCTTCAGCCCGGAATCGCGTTCACCTTCGACCGGATTCCCCAGCTGTGGCGAAGCAGAGTTTGCACGGTCTTTGGATCGGTTCTGATCCGGATGAGAAATGGCGCGAGGCTATGGCGCAGATTATGAAAACCGAATCGTCGCGGGTCGTCATCCACGAGTCCGCCATGATTGTCTGGGTGCGATGAAAGAATGCCTGCCTTGACAGCGGCTGGCCGCAGATGATCTTCGACAAGCATGTTGGCGACACGTGGCTGTTTGCCGTTTAGGCGGGTGAGGGAAACACCCAGTCACCGGCTTGGGAATACGTCGTCTTCTGTTTCCAGAGGCGCATGAAGTCGGCGAGCAACGGATGGAGTGGCACCGGGCCCTTCGACGCTTTGCTCTTCGGCAAACCTACTTGGCCACACGTCCAAGTACGACGCACGTGGATCATTCCGCCAGCGAAATTGACGTCATGCCATTGCAAGCCCAAGCATTCGGATATACGGAGACCTGTGCCGGCAGCCAAAAGCGTCAGAGTGCGTTCCGGTTCTCGGAGGTTACACACGATTGCATACGCCTGTTCCGGGGTGAGAATCATCGCTTCGTATCCGCTCGTCGTCTTGCAGCGGACAAAGCGCATGGGTTTCGACTCCTGGTTTCGCGGAAGCAAACCGTATCTTTGGCCATGCTTATAGACCAAGGACATGACGCGACGAGTCTTGTCGAGTGTCGGATTGGCAAGATGTCCTTCCTTTTTCAAGGTCCTCAGCCACTGCTCCACTTCCAACGGTTCGATACCAAGTGCGATTCTGTTCCCCCATCGTGGGAGCAGGCGGTTTCGGAGAACTCGCTCGTAGCCTTTTATGGTTGTGTGCGCCTTGGGGCGGATTGATTCGGAGGCTTCAGCCAACTCGTGTTCTGCGTAGTGCTGAGCCAAGTCTCCAAAGATCAATCCGCGTCGCGCATCTACCCGGTTGATTGGAAGATGGAGTTGTTCGACCTCGGCCCATGCACTGCTTGCGCCGGGAAGGTCGCGGAGCAAGCCTATAGGGACTTTGTTTTCCACCCTTTTCCCATCAGATTTTCGAGTAGTGCGGAAGAACAATACCCAGGTTTCCCCTTGAGCGCGCTTTTCCTTTCTTAGCCAGCCGCGTTGATGTTTCTGCGCCATTGTCGTCTCTCCTCAGTAAAGCGAATGCTGTACTGATTGTCGGGCTTTCGCAAACGAGAATCGTCAAAAAGAGGGTGACCGTCGAACTATCCTCAGTCCGGGGGCGACCGTATTAGCAACAGACAGGAGACGTTTGAAACGTGAAGACAGCAGGCACTTACATGTTCCTAATTGCGCTCGACGCCCGAGCACTGTCAAGCTGAAACGATGCCGAGCGCGAAACAAAGGGTGGTTACTTCACGCAGACGTTTTCGCAGGAGGCAGAAAACTATGAATATGGTGCCGGCATCGAAAACCGCCAGCTCGATCTTCCATCGGCAGGTGGACGCCCAAGGTTTTATTCTCGCTGAAACAGCGGCCATATCGACACGGACAGTTGCGCCCGACTGGGAAGCATTTCACAACGAATGCTCTGTTCCGGCTTCCAATCGAGGTCTTCGGATCGGCTGACGCTATGATCTTTTCAACTTGATCGGGTTGTAAGTACCGTGGCAAAGCGGATAGACGCAAGTGGACGAAACTAGGAACCGACTCGTATAGGCTGGCGGGGCACATGCCCTGCACGATCAAAAACCGAAGGAACATGCGGATGGCGCAGATGCTCTTTCTTGTAGATGCCCATCCGGAATGCCGACTCTTATCCAACACAAACTGTCGCAAGTTCCGTGCGTCATACATGTGCGGATCTTCGCCGAGATCCTTGATGAATGCACGCGGTTCGAAGCGGTAGATGGAAAGAGTGGCTTGGGAAACCCCGCGCTGCCGACGCATCCAATCGCAGAAGGACGTTAACATCGGCGCCTCGAACGCCGGTTCAAAAAAGGTTGGAGTCGGGACAATGCCAACGCGCCGCAAATAATCGAACCAAAGATCGACACTGTACTTCTGCCGGTGAGGTTTTAGTGGTGGATTATGTGTGATAGCCGAGACTTGACCTTACACGCGCTGTTGTGAGGACGAAGCGGAACTGTCGGACTCTGCTGAACCTCAACTTCCGGTTTGCTCGGCCCCAGCGAATTCCCGTGCGCGCTCGATTGCCACAGGTCCCAGAGTCTTCAGCTTGGCAAGAAATTCGACCTAATCGCGGAGAGTCTGTTAAATGCGGAAGGTTTCTCGGCGGCGAATGCCAAATCGCTCCATGGATCTGAGCTGAGATGGACTTTCTCTTCTTCCGCGGCGCGGCCCAAGCCGAACCCGGTTCGTAGTGGTGACATGCATCGGGCTTGAATCGCTATGTCCTCAATCGTTATCATCTCGTAGGGCGGGGAATTGAAGGCTCGATCGTTGAATCTGCGTTTTTTGAATTCTGTTTCTGTCTTATTCCACCTGATGAATCAAGTTCCGGCGAGTGAACTGAACTCCACCCATTTATGATTCTTCTGGACCAATCCGGCGCCGCAGCGAAGGAGTCAAAGCTCTTCTCGCCCTCGCGCAATCTGGCGCTGTTCGTTGAGCACTTCTGGGTTCAGCAAACTCTTTCGGGACCAATCGGACCCTCATGGCGCGTTATTCCCGAGGCAAATCCGAATCTGATTTTTGTAGTTTCGCACGCGGAGGCTGGGTGTATCCGAACACGATGCTGCTTGGTCGGTCCGCGCTCCCGCTTTGCCGACATGGCAATATCCAATAGGATACTTACCTGTGGCGCTCGTTTGCGGCCGGGCACACTACCTCTTCTGACCCATTTTCCGGCTGGGGATTTCACCGATCGCTCTGTGCATGTCGAAGAAGTCTTCGGCGCTCGGGGCCGGTCGCTGATGAACGAGTTGAACGAATTCCGACCTTCGATTCAAGTCATCGGCATCTTAGCCGCTTTTCTCGGCCGTGAATTGGCTGGTTGTAAGTGCGCTGTGCCCCTTTCTCAGGGTCGGTGCAATCGCGTCGAGGAAATGGCTGTCCAAGCCGGTATGCCAATCAGGACTCTGCATGCTCGTCTGATGCAGCAGGTTGGTTTATCACCCAAGCGTCTGCTTCGCATCGAGCGCCTCCATCGTGTCCTTGCCAACTGTCAGCTTCGTTCTGTTCCTTGGGCGCAGCTGGCGGTGACTTGTGGCTTCGCAGATCAGGCCCACATGATCCGGGAATTCCAAGAGCTTCTTGGTGAATCCCCCACTGCTTGGAGCAACCGATCCGCTGTGCCGATTTGTTCAAGACAACGCGGCACGTCCCACCCTAGTTTGTCCGAAGAAGCTTAGGGAGTAGGTTCACCCGCAAAGCTTCTGTAGTTCATGTTTAATAACTTTTCAAATGGGGGCGCGACTTGCATCACGACCGCCGATTCACAAACGCTGCCATAAACCCGTCGCTGTGCGTATCACTGCCTCTCTTGGCGTCGATAACACTTGCCCTGGTCCTGCATGCTCGCAACCTACCAGCTCAGGAACTGCAGCATCCTTCAGCATCAACGAGGCCTGCCCCTCTTTTTGATTTCCACAGCAATTTCTGGGTCAATCTGCATCAGGTTCTCTTGAACGAAGCATGGCTACGCGTACGCGCGGGCAAGCCGGATCGTCTTCTGCAAAGCACCCCCCCGCCATCTGCCGCGGGCATGAGCAAACAGGACGAGGCGGATTGGAACGCAGCAGTAAGCTTCTATGCCGCACATTTCGGACCCGCCAGCAGCATGGGGACGATCAGCTCGTTAATATCAACGACGATCTCACCGCGCAGCCGGACAACGGTGCGCATCTGAATCCAGCGGGCTTACCGCCGGAAATGGTCGCGGTCTTGCAAAGCGCGGCCATCATTTACCGCAAGTACTGGTGGCCAGCTCACAACGAATCCAACGAAAATTGGATCGCATCGCAAAAGGAACGAGTGCAAGATCTCGGACCGAAACTTGCTTCAGCGATGACAAAAGATTTGTACCAGCAGTGGCCCGCAGCGCCGATTCGCGTGGACGTTTGCTACTATGTCGCTGCACTCGGCCACGCCAATACAACTCTCCCGCCGCATATTACATTTTCGAGCAGCGATCCATCCCTCCAAGGTCTCAGCGGCTTTGAGCTGCTCTTCCATGAAGCTTCGCACACTTATGCCGATACATTGATAAATGCTCTCTCTGCCGAAGGCCGCACGCAGCATAAAGAGGTCGGCGACCTATGGCATGCAGCGCTGTTTTATACCTCAGGCGTGGAACTTTGCCGCCTGCTGCCAGCGCCTGAACAGGCAAGCTTCACACCTTACGGTTACCGATATAGAGTCTACACTGGCGGCAACTGGCCAAAATACCAGCGAGTGCTGGAGAAAGACTGGCTGGTGTATCTCGATGGCAAGACGAGCTTCCAGACCGCCATCCATTCAATGGTTGCAGACCTGCGATGAAACCTTGCAAAAGGTCGGATAGTGGGACTTCGACGAGCGGGCACTCAAACCCGATGACCGAGCTGCCCGCCCCATCAGCGCTAACTTAAGGCGTTTTGGGGGTTTTGCGGTGAAGACCTTCGACGATACGGCCTAATGGTGTCGGGATCAGGTTCTGCGATTGTCACCCATCGCTAGGACCTCTTGGTCGGCGACGACGGCCTGCACAACTTTGACTAAAAGAGAGATCAGCGGGAGCTTCTCCGAGTTCCGATTCCACGCGATACCGATGCGCCACAACGGCTCCTTCCAGCCCAATTCATGAAATCGCACCCCCGGCACTTTGAGGCGCAGGGCTGACCTCGGGACCAAAGAGACCCCCACGCCAGCTCGAACCAAGTGGAGGATCGTCAGGATTTCGTTCGCTTCCTGAACGACCCGGGGAGTGAATCCCGCGCGGAGACAAAGGCTTAGCACCCGATCGTGAAAAGTTTTGGAGACCGAAGGTGATACGAAGATAAAACCGCGGTTGCGGAAACCGTTAATGCCCTCTTTGGGCCGATATGGTACATCCGCCGGGGTCGCCAAAACTAGATGCTCGGAAAATAGATGGACGCTGATCAGTTTGCGGTTTGTGATCGGCATCCGCAGAATTCCCGCATCCAGCCTACTCTCAATCAGAGAAGAGACTTGTAAATCAGAGGGCATCTCCCGCAATTGAAGTTCAACTTCGGGATAAAGTTTGCGGAAACGCACAATGGTTCGCGGAAGGATTTCAAGTAGCGAAGCAATCCCGAAGCCGATCCGCAGGGTGCCTGCTCGACCTTCAATGGCCGCCTGCATTTCGCGCAAGGCATCCTCGGCGTCCTGCAACAGTTTTGCGGCTTTCGGAAGGAAACTCTTGCCCGCGTCCGTCAGGGCCACTCTCCGACGCGAGCGCACGAAGAGTGCTCCCTTTAGCTTCTCCTCCAATCTTTGAATCTTCTTGCTGAGTGCCGGTTGGGATAGAAACAACCGCTCGGATGCCTTGCGAAAGTGGAGTTCGTTGGCTAGGACCACAAATGCGTGAAGCTCTGAGAATTCAATATCCATAACTCTCTGTTATTACACAGTACAGTTTAATTCATTAGACGAAATAGTAGAAATTTGGCAAGAATAACGAAAGCAGGCAAAAGATGCAGATTCAAGCATATTTTCCGAGAGGCCAGTTTGTATGCTTGCCGAGGCCTTTGGACGGCGGCCGGAATCAGATGTCGAGGTTCGCTTCCCCAGCGCGGCTATGTCAATTGACGAGAAGAAATGATCGGATGAGAAGCCGCCTGATCGCAGAAAAGTCGCCGCCGAGAGGAACGTCCGACTGGTTCGGACTGTGCAGCCGCGCTAGTACGAAGCGGGCTTCGGAAACACCTCAGCGTTTAGGCGGTAGACGGTTTGTTGACATAGTTCACGTTATTCGATCCGCTCCCGGTCGCGTTGGAATAGCTCTGACCCACCGCAACTTCCGCCTCCTCTGGATGGGGGCTCTGACGTCCAGCATCGGTACATGGATGCAAAAGGTAGCGCAGGCGTGGCTGATCATCATGATGACGGGATCCAAATCGGCATTTTTTCTGGGGTTGGATAGCTTTCTCGGCGAGCTGCCGCTTCTGCTTTTGACGATGGTTGGCGGGGTTTTCGCGGACCGACGCGACCGGCGTCACATGATCCTGATGTCGCAGATCACCCAGATGCTCGTGGCGCTGGTGGTGGCAGTGCTGATTTACACGAGGCGCATCCACATCGCGCAGCTGCTCGCGCTCTCGTTCATCGTCGGCTGTGTGCGGGCGTTTGGCGGGCCCGCGTACGAGTCGCTCCTACCTACGCTCGTGGGGAAAGAACATCTCCCCAACGCGATTGCGCTCAATTCCATTCAGTTCAACCTCGCGCAGGTTATTGGTCCCTTCGCCGCTGGTGCGGCTCTCGCGGCGTTCGGCATGGTTGCGTGCTTCGGCTTGAACGCCGTTTCTTTCCTGTTTGTGATCGCAGCGATCCTGGCGCTGCGAGACGTGCACGTGCCTCCAATGGCCACCGACAGCACCGTCGCTCAGTTCAGGGGCGGCCTGCGATTCGTCCAGGGCTCGCCGAACCTGGTGACTGTGATGGTACTTGGTTTTTTTGCTGCGTTTCTCGGAGCG
The DNA here is from genome assembly GCA_049584315.1 of Candidatus Sulfotelmatobacter sp. Lineage (GTDB taxonomy): Bacteria > Acidobacteriota > Terriglobia > Terriglobales > Acidobacteriaceae > Sulfotelmatobacter. The sequence goes on from JBAUXO010000345.1 coordinate 6,715, forward strand.
CCGCTGCTTACGTTCCTTCCGGTCATTACCAGAGACGTGTTTCACCGCGATGTCGGCCTCTATACACAACTCATGACGTTCTCGGGTGCGGGCGCGGTGATGGGTGCGCTGATCGTTGCCTGGTTGGGTAAGAACAAGCACATGGGACGAATACTGCTGATCTTGCTCACGCTGTTCGGCATGATCATTGTTGGCTTTGGCCTCTCGCGGAGGACCTACCTGTCTGCATTGATTCTGTTCATGGGCGGGTCGCTGTTCGTGATGTGTTCTTCGCTCGCCACTTCCCTGGCGCAGCTTCTCGCGCCGCCGGAGTTCCGTGGACGAGTGCTCTCTATTTACTTGGTCGCGTTTCTAGGTGGCTCACCGCTCGGTGGACTTGCGAGCGGATGGCTCGTCACACGAGTAGGCTCAGCGCCGGTGATGTTGCTGGTAAACGGTACGGCGCTCACGTTAGTGGCACTGTATTTCTTGATCCATGGCCAAGACCTCAAAGACGAGTCTTAGAACGGGAAGAACACTATGAACATCGAAAATCTCTTTTGTGGGACGTATCCTCCCCGCCGAAGGATGCGTAATAGCAAACAGAAGGACAAAGATCGAAAGGAGAATGGTATGAACATCGAAAATAAGACAGTTTTGAACACCGGCGCGAACCGAGGCATCGGACGCGCACTGCTTGAGGAAGCCTTGAGGAGAGGCGCGAAGCGGGTGTATGCGGCTACGCGCCAGCTCTTTACACATTGCGATGGGCGCGTCACGTTCCTGACCCTGGATGTGACCAACAGCGCGCAGATCCAGCAGGCGGTCAGTGAGATCGGCACGCTCGACCTCCTCATCAACAATGCCGGTATCTGTGTACCGGATGATCTGAGCAGCCCCGAGCTCATCGAGCGGCATCTGGCCGTTAACTTTTTCGGGCTGTCCAATGTGACGAGGGCTTTCTTGCCAATGCTGAAACGCTCCAAAGGAGCCATAGGCAACATTCTGTCCTTGGCCGGGCTGGCTCCCGTACCTGTGTTCGCGGCCTACTCCATTTCGAAGGCCGCCGCGCTCAACATCACACAATCATTGAGGGTATTCTTGGCGCCCCAGGGAGTGAGAGTCCATGCTGCCTTGCTAGGGCCGATTGACACCGACATGATTCGCGACTTGCAGATACCGAAAACCTCGCCCGAGGCCGCCGCTGTGGGCCTCTTCGATGGGCTGGAGAACGGCGAAGAGGATATTTTTCCCGATCCGGTGTCCCAATCTATTGCGGAGTCTTGGCGTGCTGGCCCAGACAAGGCACTGGAGCGCCAGTTCGCAGCTTTCCTGCCGCGGAGTGTGGAGAACGCTGCCTGACTGCATCGGACGAAGTCAGACAACTGAGCAGCAACGTGCCGCGCAGTACCGACGTGTTGATAGGCAGGCCAAGACCCAACATCGATGCTACGAGATGCATCGAAACGTAAACGATACCTAAAGGAAGGAGATATAGCGATGACGATCATAACCACGGAGACACACAAGATAGGAACCCATGAGGAGTGGCTTGTGGCACGACTCGAGTTGCTCAAGGCGGAGAAGGAACTCACGCGACGCAGCGACAAAGTGGCACGTCAGCGGCAGGAACTGCCCTGGGTTCTCATTGACAAGGAGTATCGATTCGATACGGAGGAAGGAAGCGCCTCGCTTGCGGACCTCTTCCGGGGCCGCTCGCAGCTTCTCGTCTACCACTTCATGTTTGGGCCCGACTTCACAGTGGGGTGTCCCTCGTGCTCGTCGATTGCGGACGGGTTCAACGGCATCGTCGTGCACCTAGGAAAACATGACGTGATGCTCTGGGCGGTGTCGCGGGCACCGCTTCCGAAACTGGACGCGTACAAGCGGCAGATGGGCTGGACGTTTCCCTGGGCGTCTTCCTTCGGCAGCGACTTCAACTTCGATTTCCACGTCTCGTTCACCGCTGAGCAACTGCGCGATGGGGCCGAATACAACTTCCGCCGCGACGACCCCGTGATGAACATCGGGAAGGCCGGAACGCCGAGCTCTACTCCTTCTAAAAACGCGGCCACGACCGGGACCGACGTGGGGACGTACACGCGCGAGCGGGAGGGCATGAGCGCCTTCGCGCTCGAGGACGGCATCGTCTACCACACCTATTCCACCTATGCGCGCGGAGTGGACGCCATCTGGGGCAAGTACCCCTGGCTCGATCGTGCACCTAAGGGGCGCAACGAGCGACGTCTGGTAGCGCCGCCACGATGAGTACTACAAGTGATGAGCGAAGTAGTG
>JBAUXO010000346.1:0-35347 GCA_049584315.1 Candidatus Sulfotelmatobacter sp.
GAAATGGTTTCTTTGTGAACGTCCATTCCGATATATTTGATGTTCATTGAGGGTGCTCCTCTCGGTAGAGTTTTGCATCACACTCAAAACCTACCTCAAAGGGGCGCCCTTTTATAATGCGTAAAGGCAGGGTTGCCGACGATACTTCCATAACTCTGGCCAAGCCCCGTTCGGGTTGTCTTGGCTTGCCAGTTCGCTCACCTGCGGCTACGCGAGCACCAGCTCATTTCTGGGCCAACATCGAGCGTGCATCTTGAAGTTCGGGCCGCTCTCCATCGGCATGCTGGCAGATGGCCAGGAGCTTGGCATAGTAGGTTTTCGCCTTCTCTTGATCACCCGAAAGCTCGGCCGCGCGCGCGGCGCCGGATAGGGCGTTGAAACGATTTGGCGCCGTGCGCAGCGTGGCTTCGAACTCAATCATCGCTTGCGCAGGCTGCTTCAGTTCCAGCAACATCTCCCCAAGTAGTTCGCGAGCCGGCAGGATGACTCCTGGGGTGACGTTGTTCTTGTCGGTCTGGTCCTCATGCTCAGCGGCAAGACGCATCTGGGTGAGAGCGTTTTCGGGATTGCCCTTTGCCAGCGTGATCCATGCGGTGGCGGTCTGGCGTTGAATATCCACTTGATCAGCCCAATAGCTGTCGTTGACTTGCGTGAGCGTGTCACGCAGGGATGCGAGCTGATGTACCTCTTTTTCGGCAACATCGATTTGCCCCGTATGGGAGGCGCCGAGGGCTCGCGCGAAATGCAGGTTCGCTTCCGTCCACGCTGCTCTTCCGCCGGGAAAAGTATTCGGCGGTATCAGGAGCGCGGCGGCTTCTGCCCAGCGATGCCGCTCCACAGCGTAGCGCGCAGGCGAAGCGCCCATGGCGTACAGCCAGTTCATATATTGCGGATCGTCAGGGCGGCCCGGTGGTGGCGCATCCAGTGCTCTTTTCGCCTCGCGATCCTGGCCCCCTTGTAGGTACGCGTAGATCAGGTAATCCTTCGCGTGTAGCTCGTTGCCGGGCGCATTGTTTTTCTGGGCCGAGGCTGCCGAAACGAGGTTGGAGTCAATGGACTCCTGCCATAAGCCGAGCCGCGTGAAGATGTGGGACGGCATGTGGAGCGCGTGCGGTGAGTCTGGCGCAATCTGGGCGTAACGTCGCGCGGCGTCCAAAGCCCTGTCAGCCAGCGGTGGATAATCGTAGGAGTGAATGATGTAGTGAGCTATGCCGGGGTGTTCTGGTTGTTCTGCAAATAGTGGCTCAAGGATCGCGCCAGCCTTTTTCTGATTCACATACGTTTTGTCGGTTGGCGGCGCGGTGGCGAGCAGTGCCAGCGCATGAAAAATCGCGGCCTCATGGTCGTCAGGGTAGCGCCCTTGCAGCTGGTCCATCGCCTTTTCGTAAGCCAAGGCGCGAGTGCGGTAGTCGAGTTGGTCGGCGTCCTTGTAGAACGTCTCGATCGCCGCAATATAGTCGCGTTCGCGCTGTGTCTTGGCACCGGCTAACTTTGCTTTTTCCGCAGCCGCCGCGCCCGCTCTCAGATCAGCCGGGCCGGGCGCTTGCCAGACCTGATGGTAGTACGTCATGGCGATTCCCCAGTAGGCCATCCCGCACGTGGGGTCTTTCTGTGCAATAGCGGCGAAAGTGTCGCTAGCCTTCTCGTACCAAAAAGAATGGAGCATCGCTACGGCGCTGCTGAATTGTGGCTGAACCGACGGTTCGCAGGAAACGGGGAAACTCACCTTGCCGAGTTTGCTCGGGTCGCCTGCGGGATGCTCGTGTTGGGCGACCGCTGTTGGCACGAATGCGGCGCACACGCCGACAAGCAGAACCATGCAAATGAATGTGATTCGCTTCATGCTGGCCTCCTTGGTTGTTAAATAGGCCCTCTGGAATGAATACACCGAATAGTTGAAATCCGTGCGAGCTATTTTGGGTCGCGACCCCAATGAAGTCAAGAAAGTATCAAAACAGCTGCGCACCCGGCGTTCCCAGCGTGCATCGGGTGGTCGTTCGCCTATCCGCAGAAGTGACCTAGTTCGCAACGGATCATAGCGTGTTCTCGGGATTCCGCCCGAGTCACGGGCAACTCTCACCTTAGAGTCGCGGCAGTTGCGGAAGGTTAGCCGACCACTCGCCCACGGTCACAGCCTCCCCCGCGCACCGATGGGGGAATCAGGGCGGGCCGATTGACTGCATATGTAAGCCCGCCTAAGATTGCCCTCCAATGGTCGGCGAAACCATCTCGCACTACGAATTGTCGAGAAACTTGGTGGTGGCGGAATGGGAGTCGTCTACAAAGCCGAGGATGTGAATCTGCAATTTCCGTCGTCTCGCGTCCAGTCGGATGAATCGCGAGGATGGCTTGGCGTGCGCGCCTGTTGAGCGAGTACTTCTACTTCTTGATGTCACTGTTGATCGCACTTAAAGAAGATGAAAGCGGATCAGGCGGCTTTCATGGAAAAAGCTGCAGGACGGCAGTAGCTGAGGCTCAGGAGAACACGGATGAAAGAAAGATCTTCCCGATGGTCTGTCGCGTTCCTATTGCTGCTCTCTAGCGCACCAGCCTACGCCCAGGACGCGTGCGAACGCCTGACGGCGGCAAAGATTCCCAACACCACGATTACGCTTGCGCAGACGGTTGCGGCGGGCAAGTTCAACGGCCCTCCCGCGCCGTTTAGCGGCACCGATCTCTCGCCTTTATATAAGAGTCTTCCGGCATTCTGCCGCGTCGTTGCCGAGGCGAAGCCGACCTCAGACTCCGACATCAAACTCGAAGTCTGGCTTCCGGTCTCGGGATGGAATGGCAAGCTACAAGGGATCGGCAATGGCGGATTCGCCGGACTGATTGACGATATGCAACTCGCAATGTCGGTGAAGGCGGGGTACACCGCGACAGCGACTGACACGGGACATACGGGATCTCCGATCGATGCGCGCTGGGCGATGGGTCACCCGGAAAAGATTATCGATTTCGGTCATCGCGGAATTCATGAGATGACGCGCGTCGCCAAGACAGTAATCGCGGCTTATTACTCTAAGCCTCCGCAGCGCTCATACTTCGCCGGATGTTCCGACGGCGGGCGTGAGGCGTTGATGGAAGCCCAACGTTATCCCGAGGACTATGACGGAATCTTAGCCGGCGCTCCGGCAAACTACTGGACTGCTCTACTCGCGACTGCAGCTTATGACACCCAGGCCCTGACGATGGATTCGGCCAGCTTCATTCCTCCGACAAAGATTCCCACGATTGCAGCGGCGGTGAAGGCCGCGTGCGACGCAGTGGACGGCGTGCACGATGGGATTCTGAACGATCCGCGGCAGTGTCACTTCGATCCCGCCACGATCCAGTGCAAGGGAAAGGATTCCGACAAATGCCTGACGGCTGCGCAGGTCACTGCGCTGAAGAAACTCTACGCGGGAACGCTAGATTCGAAAGGGCACGTGGTTTACCCCGGCTATCTGCCCGGCGCCGAAGAGGGCCAAAACGGCTGGGGACTCTGGATCACCGGCCCGGCGCCCGGGAAGAGTCTCATGGCGTTTTTCGGCAACGGATTCTTTTCCGACTTTGTATTTGGGAAGTCCGATTGGGACTACAAGACGTTCAAGGTTGATGCGGACCTGAAAGCAGCCAATGAGAGAACCGCGCGAGCCCTGAACGCTACAGATCCCTACCTCAAACCATTCAAAGCCCGCGGAGGAAAGTTGGTTCTCTATCACGGCTGGAATGATCCGGCGATCACGGCGTTGAACACGATCGACTATTACGAGAGCGTCATCAAGAAGATGGGGCAAAAAGATGTCGACTCTTTCGTCCGCCTCTACATGGCGCCGGGCGTGCAACACTGCGCCGGAGGCCCGGGGCCGGATTCGTTTGGAGCGGTCGGTGATCTGAAGTTCGACGACCCGCAGCACAGCCTGGACGCGTCTTTGGAGCAGTGGGTGGAAAAGGCCACGGCGCCGTCAATAATTTTTGCGTCGAAATTCGAAGGCCAGGACCGAACGCACGTGAAGATGACGCGGCCTCTGTGCCCGTATCCGCAGGCAGCGAAGTACAAAGGCAGCGGCGATCCGAATGACGCCGCGAACTTTGAGTGCGAGCGGCCGAAGAAATAAGCTGGATTTTCTGGCGCCTGAATGTCTCAACCGGGGAGTTGAAGCAGCCGGACGATAAGCGGTGAGGCGACAGGGGCAAAGAAGATTTCAATGGCAAGTGCTCTCGCCCGGTCGATATTCACAACTGGCGTTCTCACTCGGAGACGTCTTGACAAGGCGAAGACTTTGTTCTAACCATAACTAGGCTCCGATTACACCCACCAACTCCTTTACTGCCGCGGCGCTCTTATCCAGCCCGGCTTTCTCTTCGGGCGTCAGTTTGATCTCGATGATCTGCTCGATTCCCTTCGCGCCCAGTTTTACCGGCACACCGACATAGAGGCCGTTGATCCCATACTCGCCCTCGAGGTACGCGGCGCAAGGAAGAATCTTTTTCTTGTCCTTGAGGATCGCTTCGACCATTTCTGTCGCCGCGGCTGACGGTGCGTAGAAGGCAGAGCCGGTTTTCAGATGCTTCACAATCTCCGCGCCGCCGTCGCGGGTGCGCTGCACCAAGGCCTCGAGACGGGATTTCTCGATCAACTCCGTAATTGGAATCCCCGCGACCGTCGAATAGCGCGGCAGAGGAACCATGGTGTCGCCATGGCCTCCGAGGACGAAGGCGGTGACGTTTTCCACGCTGACTTTCAATTCGTCGGCGATGAAGGCGCGGAAGCGGGCGGAATCGAGCACGCCGGCCATGCCTACGACGCGCTCTCGCGGAAATCCGCTGAGCTTGTAGGCCGCCTGGGCCATGGCGTCCAGAGGATTGGAAACGATAATCAGAATGCAGTTCGGCGAATGCTTCACCACCTGGCCCACGACGGCCTTCATGATGCCGTAGTTGGTGTTGAGCAAATCGTCGCGGCTCATCCCTGGCTTGCGCGGAATGCCGGCGGTAATGACTACGATGTCGGAATTCGCCGTATCTTTGTAATCGTTGGTGCCAGTGATGTAGGAGTCGCGCTTCTCGATGGGCATGGCTTCGAGTAAATCCAGGCCTTTGCCCTGCGGCACGCCTTCAATGATGTCGATCAGGACGACATCGGCGAGTTCCTTTGAAGCAATCCAGTGGGCCGCCGTTGCGCCTACATTTCCTGAACCAACGATGGTTACTTTCTTGCGCATGGATAAATCCTTTCAAGAAGAATTATGGACCGGGCGATTTTGCGATTGTTAAACAATGCTCGCGTCAGATCGCAGGCGCTGCGACAATCGCCCGATGACCTGATTCAAAAATCGCCAAATGGCCCTACACCAGAACGGCGACGTCCATGTTCTCGATGATGCAGTCCGCGAACTGGCTCGTCTTTACTTTGGTCGCGCCTTCCATCAGACGCGCAAAGTCATAGGTGACTTTTTTCTGAAGGATGGTGTGTTCCATACCGTGCTCGATCAGATCGGCAGCCTCGTTCCATCCCAAAAAGCGGAACATCATCACTCCGGAAAGCATCACTGACCCCGGATTGATCACGTCTTTATCCGCATACTTGGGAGCGGTGCCATGCGTCGCCTCAAAAATTGCGTAACCGTCACCGATGTTCGCCCCCGGGGCGATGCCGAGCCCGCCAACCTGCGCTGCACAGGCGTCGGAGATGTAATCGCCGTTCAAGTTCGGAGTGGCCAGAACGGAATACTCATCCGCCCGCGTCACCACCTGTTGGAAGATGGAATCGGCGATGCGGTCGTTGATCATGATCTTCTTCTTCCACTGGCCTTTGCCGTGCGTGGCGTAAACGCGATCGAGGACTTCGTTCACTTCCTGCTCGACAGCCTGGCGAAACACGGGAGGAGCGAACTCCATGCCCGGCTCAACCAGTTCCGCATTCTGAGCCACCGTCAGGTTCGGATTCTGGTCTTTATTGTCGAGAATCCAGCTCTCGCGCTCGGTCACAACCAGGTCGCGAAATTCTTCGGTGGCCAGGTCGTATCCCCACTTGCGGAACGCGCCCTCGGTAAACTTCTGGATGTTTCCCTTATGCACCAGCGTCACGCTCTTGCGACCGGTCTCAAGCGCGTGCTGGATCGCCATGCGGACCAGACGCTTGGTTCCGGTTATCGAGATTGGCTTGATGCCGACACCGGAATCGAGCCGAATCTGCTTCTTGCCACCCTTCAGCATGTCTTTGTTGAGGAACTCGATCAACTTCTTGCACTCTGCAGTTCCCTGTTCCCACTCGATGCCGATGTAAACGTCTTCGGTGTTCTCGCGGAAGATCACCAGGTCCATGCGCTCGGGATGCTTCACCGGCGAGGGCACGCCCTTGTAGTACTTCACCGGGCGCACGCAGCCGAAGAGATCCAGAGTTTGGCGCAGCGCCACATTGAGCGAACGGATGCCACCGCCCACCGGCGTGGTGAGCGGACCTTTGATCGCAACGCGAAACTCGCGGATCGCGTCCACGGTGTCATCGGGCAGCCAGGTATCGAACTTGGCTTTGGCTTTTTCGCCGGCGAACACTTCATACCACGCGACGCGGCGCTTGCCCTTGTAGGCTTTCTCGACTGCAGCGTCGAACACTCGAAGCGACGCTTTCCATATGTCGCGCCCGGTTCCGTCGCCTTCGATAAATGGAACAACCGGATTCTCCGGCACATCGTACTTTCCGTTCGTGTAGCCGATCTTCTTTCCATCCGGAGGAACATTCACACCGTTATAAGAACCTGCCATTCCTGCCTCCCAGTAGAGTTTCGCGGCAACAGAATTATCAATTTATACAGAATACCTCTTTGGCCTGCACGCCAACTAATTCCTGCCTCACAGCCCTTCGTGAGGTGCGTCACCACCGTCTTGTTCCGAACGATTTGCGCACGCCTACCGTCGCATATCGTCCCCAAGGGCCATTATTGCCGAGATCGGCCACACCCAGATAGGTGTCACGCGCGCCCAGGCGGTCAAAGAGGAAGTGCTGGGTCACGCGAAACTCAAATCCCTTGGCGATAAAGATGCCCACTCCCCAGGAGTGCTCAATGCCGATGGCATCCGGCGACCAGGTGTAAAGCGTCTGTGGGATCGTTTTGCCGAAGAGGAACGATGGAGCGCCAAAAACCATGAAACGGCGCAACTCTCCCCGGCCAAAAGGCCGCACTTCCAGCATTCCCGACAACATGTAGCGGGCAAACATGCTGCAAGGAGCGTTCACCCCGCCATATTGTCCAGCATTGCCAGCGCAGATGTTCGGGTCGATTTCGTTGTGCGGCGGCGCCAGATCAAATTGGGCCCATCCCCAGAACATGTCACGCGGAAAGAACATCTTTTCCTCGCTTGCGGTGGCTTGGGTCCCGGAATCCTGGGGAGCGGTTGGGGACGGCGAACTCTGCGCCCGGCTTAGCGCGCAGATTAGTAAAGGAAATACAAGAACCAACGTCAACGTTTTCATCCCACCTCCAAAAGTGTGCTTCCTTGAAAAATTGATCTCTCTCATCGATGCCACTGACTGCCGTGGACCAGCGTTGTACGGATGAAGCAACCGAGCCGATGGGAGCGGAACATTGTAACCTGTTGCCGGAGTAGAGTTTGCAGATTCGTCCCTGACCGTAAGTCAGCTGGCGGCAGCCGCGCGTCCGGCGAGTTTAGAAGCTTCGCGCTTCCAGAATCCATATTCGGTATTCGGATTTATTCCATTCATAGAATTGATTGGAGACCATAACGTTGCAAGAGCTTGCAATCTCAACCATCTAGGGTTTGGATGGCCGATTGCTAGTGTTTAAGTACTAGAAACCCTGGAGCCACATGCCACAGGAAGTATCGGTTTCCTATCAGGCTATCAAGAGCAAGGTATATCGGCTGATTGACACCCTCGTGGTGGGCGAAAAGTCTGAGGTCGAAGTTCAGGAGTCGATTCGTCGCTGGTGGGAACTCATTCACCCGGCTGATCGTCCGATTGCTCAGAAGTACCTCCTTCTGGTTCTGGGGAGATCTTGTCAGGCACTGGACGCGATTGAAGAAGGCCTGACCGATGCTACCAACCACGATGCATTCCGGCCGGAGTCGGCCAAGGCGTTCAAACTCGTCGAGAGAGTGGTCAAACAATCCAGCAAGTCCGCAGCTTTCAGTAGTTCTATGTAAGCCCAACTTGACCTTTCCGTAGTTTCAAGAACAAAAGACAAACATTTTACAATTGCACGATTGCCTCAGCGTGGTTCGTCCCAGTATGCTGAACCCCAACGGCAATCGAAAAGCAGGAGTGTGCGCATGCAATTTTCCTATCTTCAATCTCTTTTCCCGGTTCGCGCTTCTCTCATGGCCGGAGCTGTGCTGGTGATGGCCGGATCGTTATTTGCGGCGGCGGCGGGATTCTACACCTTCACGCTTAACTCTATCGACGGCAAACCCGCTCCTCTCGCCGACTACAAGGGCAAAGTAATTCTGGTGGTCAATGTGGCCAGCCAATGCGGCTACACTCCCCAATACAGTGCTTTGGAATCGATCTACGAGAAGTACAAAGATCAGGGATTTGTCATTCTCGGCTTCCCGGCCAATAATTTCGGCGCCCAGGAGCCGGGAACGAACGAAGAGATCAAGACCTTCTGCACCCGTAAGTACAGCGTCACGTTCCCCATCTATGCCAAGATTTCGGTAAAGGGCTCCGACCAGGCTCCGCTCTACGCTTACCTGACCAAAGATACTGAGCCGGCCATCCGTGGTGACATCAAATGGAATTTCACCAAGTTTCTCATTGACCGCAATGGCCAGGTGATTCAGCGTTTCGAGCCGGCAGTTACTCCGGATTCGAAAGAAGTGGTTTCGGCGATCGAAAAACAGTTGAAGCCCTAGACTGCTCGGAGCCTCTGGCTGCCGACCGCTAACTGCCGTAACATAGATGCAGCGATGCATTCGGCCCGGCAGACCAAGAAGCTCCGTCCGATTTTTCTGACGAGACGCCCGATCGATCGATTTCTGTTCACGCTGCTCGCCCTGCTGGCTCTGTTTTTCGCACCGCCGCGGGCGGCCGCGATGCAAGTTCAGTCCTCCGGCGGTAATGCCGCCCGGCCGATCCCACCTTCCGACTCGCGGCTCATCGACGTCAAGGTGACGGGAAGCAAGCGCTTCACATCAGAAGAAGTGGCCGCCGCCAGCGGGCTTCCCCTGGGAACAATCGTGGACGATGAAGCGTTCCGCAAAGCGGCCCGCCAGCTGGGCGAGAGTGGCGTCTTCAATGACATCTCCTACAGTTACTCTTACTCGTCGGCGGGTACCAAACTAAATTTCAAAGTTACCGACGCCGACAAGTTTGTTCCCGCGCACTTCCTGGATTTCGTCTGGTTCACCGACCAGGAGTTGACCCAGAAGGTGCACGAACGCGTTCCACTTTTCAACGGAGAGCTGCCGATCAACGGACGCCTGCTCGATCAGGTTTCTGATATTCTCCAGGCCCTGCTGGTGGAAAACAGCATTCCCGGGCATGTCGAATACTTAAAGACTCCGGGTCTGAACGGCCAACCGGCGTCAGTCGAGTATGGAGTTTATAACGTCGTCATCCGAATCCACCATGTAGGATTCGCCGGCGCAGGAGCCAGCGAGCTGCCGCTGCTGCAGGCCGCCGCAGAAAAACTCTCTGGGCGGGATTACTACCGCGCACTCTTGAACGGATTTGACGAGCACGTGGTGTTACCTCTCTATCACGAGCGCGGCTACCTGAGAGCGTCATGCGCTCCACAACAACCGAAGGTAATCAAGGACGCCGCGCCGGAAACCTCCCCCGACACCGCCGATGATAAGCAGGCATTGACACTTTTGGATGTCACGATCGTCATCACTCCTGGAGCGCAGTTCAAGGCTACGGGATGGAACTGGTCCGGTAACGAGAATGTTCCTACGGCGGATCTGCAGCCGCTCCTGCACGTCAAGACCGGGGAGCCCGCCAACACGGTTCAACTCGAGGATGATCTGCGCGCAGTCCAGCAGTTGTACAGTTCGCGCGGCTACGTCACGGCCACCATCAAAGCCAATGCTGAATTTGATGAAGCCGCCAGCACGGTACGCTATGAGCTGGTTGTCACCGAAGGTTCCGTCTACCATATGGGCGAGCTGGAGTTTCGCGGCATCGACAACAGCCTGACTGCCAAATTGCGAGCTGCCTGGAAGATTCGTCCCGGCGATGTCTACGATGCCACCTATCTCAAAGAATTTCTGCCCCAGGCCCGAAGGCTGTTGCCCCCCACGATCGATTGGGATGTTGCCCCGCACGTGACTGCGATCGCGAAAGACAAGACGGTCGACGTGGATCTGGAATATACCGCCAAAGCGCCGAAGTAGAGGAGATCCGAAATGTCTCCAGCCTGGGCCTTTAGGGTTTCCCATCACTGCTCCGGCATAAACTAAGATGTGGGGTGAAGTTTCCGTGGCTCATGTCGGACAGAACGAGAAAACAGTTAGGAGAATCTGAATGACTGGTCGTTCCAGGTGGTTCGCGGCAGTGGCAGCACTCATCCTTTCAACAACCGCATTTCTGAACCTCTACGCTCTCGCTGGCGGCAAAGCGCGCACCTTTACTGGCGAAGTCGGCGATGCCATGTGCGGCAGAAAGCACATGGAAGGCTCGACGGCAGCGGAGTGTACCCGCGCCTGCGTCGCTCACGGCTCCAAGTTCGCGCTCGTCGTAGGCGACAAAATATACACTCTGGACACCAGCGACAAAGCCGCGCTGGCCACCTTGGACAAGCAGGCTGGCAAGACTGCCACCGTCACCGGTACTTTGGACGGCGATACCATCGAAGTCAACTCGGTCGCCGCGAAGTAGCGTGGGCCCGTGACGAACCTGGCGCTTTGTGATTGGGAGTTCTTGTTCGGAAAACCGAAAACAAAAACTCTCTTGCATAATTTCGCCACACTTGTGATACATTGAGTCGCGTTTTGCCCGGGGCCCTCCCCCCAAATGCGACCGGGCTTAAGAGCGGGACCGCGCCAGCGCGTCCCGCTTTTTTTGGTTTCCCCTCTAAATTCACACTTTCTTTACAAAACATTGTGTTAAATTGTGCATTCTCACCTCATAATTTTGCGTTGCCGGAGGCTACAGAGTTGGGCAAAGACATGGTTCCCAAGCGGATGTTCTTCACCAAGGGAGTCGGGAAGCACCGCGAACGGTTGACATCCTTCGAGTTGGCCCTACGCGACGCCGGCATCGCCGCCCAGAATCTGGTTCGCGTCTCATCCATCTTTCCCCCGAACTGCAAAATGCTGGCTCGCAAAGAGGGTGTGAAGTATCTCAGCCCAGGCGAAGTGGTCTTCGCCGTCGTGGCTGAAAACTCTACTCACGAAGCCCATCGTCTCCTGGCATCGTCAATCGGAGTAGCTATCCCCGCCGACAAAAACACTTATGGGTATCTAAGTGAGCACCACTCCTTCGGCGAGACTGAAGACGCCGCCGGAGAGTACGCCGAAGAACTCGCCGCCGAAATGCTGGCCACCACCCTGAACGTGGAGTTCGATCCCGATCGCTCCTGGGACGAGAAGAAGCAGATCTACCGACTCTCCAATAAAATCGTCCGCACCGCCAACGTTACGCAGTCCGCCGTCGGCGACAAGCGCGGATTATGGACGACAGTGATTGCGTCGGCGGTGCTGATTTTCGACTAAGAGGATAAAAACTGGCTCGGCTGGGTTCGGGAAGAGCACAGCCTGGACCTCTGAAGAGAGGCCTCGATTCATCCTCCGAAGGCCGTGCTATAATAATACTTTAGTAACCCCTCAGCCCTCCCCGATGTAATCTTCCGTTAACAGGTTTCCCGTATCATAAGACTGTAAGTAAATAGCGATTTAGACAAGAGGAGTCGTTGTGGATAACGATACCCGCAGAAGAAAACAGCAAGCGCTCATGACCGAGTTGCTGGAGCGGAAGATTCGCCTGCACGCGCAACATCTTTACGACCAGCGCGGCCAGGCGGAAGGCCTTGCCCTGCAAGACTGGGTCGAAGCAGAGTCGCGAGTGCTCGAAAACAGCATTCTGGCGCCGCTCTATCGCAGAAGCCGCGCGGAGAATGTCTCGCCCGAAGCGCTCGAAAACTCGGACAAGGCGCAGTTTGCAACAGCCGATTCATCCGCCTCAGAGGCCGGAGCCAACTAAGCCCGGCCTCTCCGATCATACTTTACCGTCACTTCTTCGCCGCCGCGGTCTTCGCTTTACCCGCCTTCCCGCCCCTCTTATCCAGCCGCTCCAGCACCGCAGCCACAATCAACGGCAATCCAACCGTAGCGTCGACAAACACTTCTCCAAACCTGCCACCTTCCGCCGGAGGCACGAACTTGCCCCACGAAATCGCCTCACTGTAAGGACTGCCCGACAATCCGCCCCAGTAGACCGGCTCAGGACAAATCCGCAGCCCGTAATGATAACGCTTGAGGGGAACATTCTCGCCTAATCGCCGGTGCCGCAGTTCGCAGAATGGACCAAACTGTTGTGACCAGTTTCGCGGGACTCCTCCGCCGATGGTCAAAATGCCGAGCTTTTTCTGCCGGAGCAGCGTGGCCGCAAAGTGCTCCAGATCCAAGAAGGGATCAAAGCGAATCTTGTGCCTTCCCGTTGACTCCCGCAGACGATTGTTCAGCGCCGTATCCAACCCCATTTCCGAATCGCTGAATGCCGGCACAAATACCGGGACGCCATTTTCATGCGCCGATTTCAAAATCCCTCGCTGATCCCCCGAGTGCTTGGCGAGATACGCCCCAATCGCATGATTCAGCTTGTAGGAGCACATCACCTCGTTGTGATCCCATCCCTCCAACACGGCCGACATCACTTCTTCCACGTCATCCAGGTTCTGTTCAGGCTCCAGCGTGTCATAGACGCGGTTGTAGCCCTGCTCGTAGAGTTCCTCATCAGAGACCTCGGGATTGGCCCGGAAGTGCGCGCGGCCCGTGGCCTCCACCAGCCCGTGTGCCATCAGCGCCCCGGTTGAGACTACCGCATTCACGATGCCACGATCGATCAACTCCGTCACGATCAGTCCCTGCTTGGCCACGGTCATCGCGCCGGAGAGGGTCATCACCACGAAGCAATCTTCGTCGCGCGCCATCGCCTCGAGTACGTCAGCCGCTTCGCCCAGCTGGCGGCCGGTAAACGCCGTCTTCGACATAGCACGGACCAGATCGTCGATCGACCTCACCTTCGCCAGATCGAGCGGCTCGAGCGGAATCAACCGGTCCTCCATCGGATTGTGCAAGCGACGTTCCACGCCGTCGCCGGCGTGTCCCGCATGATTTTGCTTCCCCTGATGCGAGTTGCCACCGTTGTCGTGCTTCACGCTTTCACCTCCGGGCGCGGCCCGTTTATTTTTGCTCTGCTATTCTATCGTCTTTAGAGACGACGAGTTCGAAGGAGATGGTTTCCGTGCCCCCTGACAAATTTCGTGTGGCCCTGGTGCAGATGTCCTGCGGACCGGAGCCCGAACAAAATCTCGCAAAAGCTCTCGAACGCATCGCCGATGCGGCCGGGCGCGGGGCCGAAGTCCTGTGCCTGCCCGAGCTTTTCCAAACGCAGTATTTCTGCCAGCGAGAAGATCACACGCTCTTTGACCTGGCGGAGCCGATTCCCGGGGCGGTCAGCGAGAAACTCGCCGCCGCGGCGCGACAGCACCACGTCGTGGTAGTCGCGTCGTTGTTCGAGAAACGTGCCCCCGGGATCTATCACAATACCGCCGCCATCTTCGATTCCGATGGCTCTCTGAGCGGCCTTTACCGCAAGATGCACATCCCCGACGACCCGCTTTACTACGAGAAGTTTTATTTCACGCCCGGCGATCTCGGGTTTCGTGCCCTGGATACCAGCGCCGGCCGTCTGGGCACGCTCGTCTGCTGGGATCAGTGGTTTCCCGAAGGCGCGCGCCTCACCGCGCTGCAGGGCGCGACCGTGCTCTTTTATCCCACGGCAATCGGCTGGCATCCCTCAGAAAAGGCCGAGCTGGGTGTTGCCCAACACGATGCCTGGCGCACGATTCAGCGAGCCCACGCTATCGCCAACGGCGTCTACGTCGGCGTCGTCAATCGGGTTGGCTTCGAAACGGGCAACATCCGCGGCAAATCTACGCCCGGCCAGGGACTTGAATTCTGGGGCGCGTCGTTTTTCTGCGATCCTTTCGGTCGTGTCATCGCCGAAGCATCGCACGACCGCGAAGAAATCCTTATGGGCGACGTTGACTTGAAGGCCCTCGAAGACATTCGCCGCAACTGGCCCTTCCTTCGCGACCGCCGCATCGACGCCTATGCTCCCATCTCCAAGCGCTTGCTCGATGGGCGCTAAGAATTTACCGTGACGCTTCTCATGCGGAAGATTTCAAGTAATACTTCGAGAATCCTCGATCCTGGGGAGAACCCGACTGCCCGGGGCTATCGAATGCCGGCCGAGTGGGAGCCGCACGCTGCAACCTGGCTGGCCTGGCCGCACTATCACCGTGACTGGCCCGGGAAATTCGAACCCGTTCCGTGGGTCTATACGGAAATCGTCGGCAAGCTGGCTCGTCAGGAGCGCGTCGAGTTAATCGTCAACGACGCCGCTGCGGAGCGCCAAGTCCGCAAGCTGCTCGACAAAGCAACCGCGACGAAGAGGAGGAACATTCGCTTTCACCGCTGGCCCACCAACCGCGTCTGGATGCGCGATTCCGGATGCATCTTCGTAAAACACAACTCCGAGCTCCTCGGGACAAAGTTCCGCTTCAATGCCTGGGCCAAATATCCCAATTGGCGCCACGACGAAAAAATTGGCACTCTCATGGCACAGACCGCCAGCGCCGAAGAAATCCGCCCGCTATCTCACAATGCTCGTGTTGTGCTTGAAGGCGGCTCCATCGATGTCAACGGACAGGGCACCATCCTCACCACCGAAGAATGCCTGCTTAGCAAAGTGCAACAACGCAACCCGCGCATGTCGCGCAAAGATTACGAGAAAGTTTTCGCCGACTACCTCGGCGCCCCGCACACCATCTGGCTCGGCGGCGGCATCTTTGGCGACGACACCCACGGCCACGTCGATGACCTCAGCCGCTTCGTCGCTCCCGACACCGTCGTCACCATGGTCGAGAGCAATCCGCGGGACGTGAATCACCAGCCCTTGTGTGATAATCTCCGCCGTCTCCAAGCCGCGCGCGATCAGTCGGGCAAGCCGCTGAATGTCGTCGAGCTTCCCATGCCCGGTTCCGTGGTCTTTGAAAAGCGACGCCTGCCGGCCAGCTACGCCAATTTCTATATCGCGAACGGCATCGTGCTCGTTCCCGTCTTCAACGATCCCAACGACCGCGTAGCGCTGAACACGCTGGCTACGCTATTCCCGACCCGCGACGTCGTCCCCATTTATTCTGGCGATCTCGTCTGGGGACTCGGCACCATGCATTGCATGACCCAACAGCAGCCGGCCCCATTCGACTCCACACCGTAGGGAGAGAAAAAATGCGGACCCCATTCAGGGCCCGCAAGTCGTAACGGTCGCAAACGCTCCCCAGCTCTTACTGCGGCGATGTGCCGCTGCTACTCGGAGGCGGCGTGCTGGGAGGCGGGTTCCCTGCTGGCGGATTTGGCGAAGTTGGGTTCGTCGAACCAGGATTACTCGAACCAGGATTATTCGAACCGGGGTTGGAACCCGGATTCGACGTGCCGGGATTGGACCCTGGGTTCGAGGTACCGGGACTTGTCGAGCCCGGATTCGAAGGCGACCCTGGCGTGTTGGGATTTCCGTTGGGGCTGGTGCTTGGGTTATCGGGGTTCGCGTTCGGATTATTCGGATCCGTCGTGGAAGGCCGCGTGCCCGGCGCGTTGGGATTGGTTGGATTCGAGCCCGGCGCGGTCGAAGGTGCGGTTGAGCCGGTTGGCGGCGGGGTGGTGCTGCCCGTCGGCGGTTGTCCTGTGTTCCCGGTTGGTGGCTGACCAGGGTTTGCGGTCGGCGGCGCCGATGGGGATGTCTGACCTGGCGTGCCGGAGCCACCCGGCGCGCTTCCCCCAGCCGGCGCATGTTGCGCCACCACCCAGGTGGCACAGAATAGAAGCACAGACAACAAAGTAAGTCTTCTGCCTGACATGATGAGTCCTCCAGCTTGGAATTTTCCGCGCATCCCGATCAACGGCGAAGAACGCGCTGGTATACGGAAGCCATAGGCTGAGTCTGCGCGAAGAACCGCGCGAGGAATATCCGGCGGATGCCGTAACTTGCGGCTAGGGAGTCTGTAGCAGGAATGGAGACGGGAATTTGCGCGTTGTCACGGCGCTGCGGAAAACAGCCTGAGCACCACGAACACCGGATTACTTCAGAACCACCGATCCCCTGCCTGGCGACGAGATGGTATGAGGAACGTCGGGCTGTACGGATTTGCCCTTTGGTTGCGATGCAACGCTCCACGCTTTCATGAAAGTCTCCCCGGCCTGCATCCTAGCCAGCAGACTATCGAGGAGGAGCGAGGTGTTTGAGCCCAGGCGTCGCAGCGTCAACACGACGTTGATCTTCAGACCTTTAGTCTTGAAGCCGGCGTCGTAGGCTTCCTGCGGATTGTCGTTGCCAATCCACAGCAGCTTTGCGCCGGAATCAACTGCCGCTTTGAGGAGCTCAGTCCCAGTGACACGGTCGCCGGAAGCATCCGCGATGACGCCACTCGCGTCCATATCGCAAAATAGATGGAGGACGTCATAGTTGTGGCCAGCCGCGCCCCGCAGTTCGGCCACCGACATAAACGTCGCGCCGCTGGCAGCCGGATAAAAGCGCTTGTAGACACGGAGATCGGACTTGAAGTGCTCCTCGAATTTCGGCAAAAGCTGCCCAACCAGAACCTTGGTTCCGGTGACTTCTTCTTTGCGGAACGAAGCGAAAATGCCCATAGTCTTGCGCTCGATGGCCCACAGCCAGATGGAATGGGAGAAAATTACTTCCGGTATTGCGTGGGCTGCGGACCTTTTTCCAGCATCTCGCGATCCCAGATGGCACCCTCGCGAGTGTAGGCAGCGAGTTCGAAATCCTGCGTGAGTTCGAGCGCGTCTACGGGACAGGCGTCCTCGCAGAGGCCGCAGAACATGCAGCGGCTCAGGTCATAGGTGAAGTTTGTAAGTTCCTTGCGGCGGGTGTGCTCATTACGCGCGCTCGAAACGACGATTAGATTTTCCGGGCAAGCCAGCGCGCACAGGTCGCAGGCAATGCACATGGTCTCGTCGGTATCGGGATTCACGTTTAGCCGGGGCGCGCCGCGGTAGCGCTCGGCCACTTGCGGCCGCTCCATGGGGTATTGCTCGGTGTAAATCTCCTTGGGATCCTGATAGCGGAAGGTGACCCTCAATCCCTGTAGAAGGTCAACGAGAAAAATTTTGCGCAGCAGGCTCGGCATGCCCATAACGGGGTAAGCATAACACCCGGCCGTGGGCAGTTGCCAGTTATCCGTTGGAGGTGCGCAATACGGAACTTTTGCGGCCTTGGTTTCGTACTTCAGTCCAAGAGGAGTTATGCGAGCCTATCTCGCCAAATTGACGCCGAAAGCACAAATGCTGCTGGCCATTCCACTCGTCGCCATCGCGTATCCGGTGGTGATGATTCTGCTGCCGGCGATCATTCGAGCCATTGTTCCGGACGTAGTGCGCTCGGTGCTAATTCTTCTCTGAAGGCGCGATCCCGCCCGCCGCGCGTGTTCCCCGATTGGTTCGTGTTAGTGATAGTCTGCGGTGTAGGATTTTCCGTGACGACAACCAACGACGAACTGTGGATGGAGGAGGCTCTGCGCTCGGCTCAACGCGCGCTAGAGTTCGGCGAGGTCCCGGTCGGCGCAGTGGTGGTATGCGAGGAGCGCATCGTCGGTCGGGGATGGAATCGCAACATCAGCGACTCTGATCCGACAGCCCACGCCGAGATCGTCGCTTTGCGCGAGGCCGGAGCTACCGTTGGTAACCATCGCCTGGTGGACTGCGAGCTGTTTGTTACAATTGAGGCGTGCCCGATGTGCGCCGGTGCCATGGTGCATGCTCGGATCAGACGCTTGGTCTATGGTGCCAACGATTCCAAGGCGGGCGCGGTGCAATCCGTGATGCAAGTGCTGAACCATCCACAACTGAATCATAAAGTGGAGGTTCGCAGCGGAGTTTTGGCTGGTCGCTGCGCGGAATTGCTGCAAACGTTCTTTACGAATCGTCGTTAGCCCTGGCCGTTCCCCATGATCCCTGTGTCATTAGGGACGAAGCGAGGAACCGTAGCTCATCGGTGAGCTGACGACTAGTAGCTTTTTCATGCCGAGAGGTGCGTGAGCGGTGGAAACGATCCGCCTCGGAAGCGATACACACCTTATCTCGTCGGCTATAGCCCGGAAACTGCGGGATGTGCGGTGACTTTCGCAGCCTTTCTGCAGTTTCCAAATATGTCCGCGGAACAGCGTGGCGAAAGGGGCAGTGAGGCGATTTCACAACAGTTGGTTAAGGTGAATCTGGTGTTATTTCGCGGGCGTTATCGGCACAGCCATGATTGTGGCTAGCATGGTTGCAACCGCCTTCTCTTTGCCGCCCTTGATGGCAAAGGCATCCGCCGCACAAACTGTCAACGTCCGCCCTGCTTTCTTCACTTGCGCTCTAGCCACGAAGACCTCGCCCGCAGCGGGTGCCAGGAGGTTCACCTTTAAGTCCACGGTGAGGACCTCTTTATCGTCTGGTGCCACGGTTAAGGCGGCATAACCGCAAGCAGAATCCAGCACCGCAGTGATCGCACCCGCGTGTAGGTAGCTGTTCTGTTGCGTAAGATGCTGCGAAAATGGCAGGCGAATCTCCACACCACCTTGAACCACTGCTGTAAGTTCGGCCCCCAAAGTGGACATGAATGCCTGCTTCGAAAAGCTCCGTCGAACGCGTTCCTCGCGCGTAGTCACGTATCCCCTCTATTAGGCGAAGGCCTCTCAGTTACACTTTTCGCAATGATAAATGCTTCTTTGCGAGATGAGCCTCGCAATCTGAACCGTAACTGGCGAAACCAGCCAATTTCACTCATTGTGAGATTGTCGGCACCCGAGTTTCCGGCCGCGCGGGTCGGGACACCAGGAGCGGGCGGGTCCAATTACTGTGATTAGAGATGTTTCGCAAATTGAGACCCATAGCGTTCGAGACTTTCGCACGAGTAGAATGCCAGCGTTTGGCAGGGAGGACGCTATGAACTGGGCACGACTCGTCGCGATCATCGTTGGCGCTGGTGTCGTCTCATCGCTCACTGACTGGTTCTTTGCCGGCGATTGGATTCATCGACGCTACACTTACCCGGAAATCTGGCGGCAGGGTGAAGAGGGTAGAGCGATTGCTCTGACCAGTCCGCTGCCATTTGTGACATGCGGAGTATTTGCCTTTGTCGCTGCCCGGTTGGGCCTGCATTCGGTATCGGGCGCTCTTAAGTTGGCCGTTGCCGTCTGGGTGATTGGCCCGTTGCCACTGATCCTCACTAACGCCGCATTTATGAAGCTCCACCGGGTGTTTGTGATGTCCTACGCGATCGGCTGGCTGATAAAGCTCATGATCGTTGCGGTGGCAGTTGGCTGCTTCCTTCGTTCACCGTCGGTCAATGCTATGGGGATGTAAGACAGTTAACGCGCATAAGGGCTGTACGCCTAGAATGTCTCCATGCTTGCGGTGGCTATCGCCGTATTGGTGGCGTCACTATCGGCGGGCAGCCCCGCGCAGCTGGATGTGAACGACTCCGCCCTTTGGCCAGGTACACTTCGACAATTCCTGCGCGCGGTCAGTCCAGCAGTCGTTGCAGCGGGCGATAGCATTGCTGCATTCGTTCGAGTTCGGTGAAGCAACCGCGGTGTTTCATTCCGTTGAATCTCACGATCCGTCATGCACAATCGCAGCCTGGGGAGCTGCCCTCTCCAATCTCGAACGGCAGGGACCGGACCGTCCTGCTTCCTTCCTGAAGTCGGGATGGAACGAGCTGCAACCTTGGCTTTCGCGCCCCGCCACAACGGAGCGGGAGCGCATGTACCTCGATGCCGTGAGCAAACTTTATGACGGTTACGAAGCACATCCTGCCAACGTCGGGCGGGGGCGAAACAATTACAGCAGGCAACACCCGAAATTCAGGGCTTTCGTGATTTCTTGATTTCGAGGTAGCGCCCTAGAAAGAAGCCCGGTAGAAATGGCATGCCCCACGTAAGCACAGTGACGAGCAGAATTACGATTAGGTGCGTCGGTTGGCCCCAAGTCAGGGGTGGCAATCAAGCGCTAAGCAGAACCACCGGGAATTTTGAGTGAAGTCGCGATTTGTACGACAGCTAGGAACATGCTTGTTGTGCGAGGACGAGGAGCTGGGCTAACATTCCGTTCGTGAAAATTCAGGACCTTGCGGCAAGAAGGAGGTTCATGTGCCAATGGCGAGAAGTGTCTCCTACCGACTGGTTGTTTCGGTCCTGTTGGTTTCTTTGGCCGTGCCTGCGCTGGGGGCGGATTTCTGGGCAAAGAAACCGTACCGGCAATGGTCTAAGGAAGAGACAAGCCGGATGCTTGAAGAATCGCCTTGGGCCACGACCTTATCGCTGGGCGGCGTTGAGAACGTCCTAACCGGCAGCAACGCATCGACTGCACAGGTTAATCCAGCACCACGCGGGCAATCGGGTACCCCTGGCTACCGCGGCGAGATGGAGACTAATCCGACCATCAGCTACAATCTGCAGTTTCGGTCGGCGGAGCCAATTCGAGAAGCGCAGGTGCGCTCTTCCCAACTAAACTCGCATTACGACGCGATGAACGCGGAGCAGAAAGCGGCCTTTGACGCCAGTGCGGGCAAATTCCTGGCAGTAAAGTTCCCCGACCGCGTCGTGGTTTCCGTGACCTTTAAGACCAACGTCCAGGGCTATGAGAGTCAGTTACGTACCTACTGGGGGCAGCGGAGCCTCCCGACGCTCAGTATGTCGGTCTTTCTGAATGCCGGCAGAGAGAGGCTGAGCTTGATGAACTACAGCTTCGAGGACGATACCTTTCAGTTCGTCTTTCCGCGTCCGAAAAAGGTCAGTCCGGATGAAAAACTCGGCGTGGAATTTGTTCACCCCAAGATCGACCGAATCGGGCAGCAGCGAATACTCCAGGAGTTTAGCTTGAAAAAAATGCTGGTGGATGGAGAGCCTGTGTTCTGACGATGCCGGCGGTCAACCCCTCGGCCAAGATCCTCGTCTCCTCTTCCGAGGGTGAACGTCCCCTGTTACTCGCCTGTGTACGAGAGTGTTCTGCCCATATGTTGAAAACAGGGCAATAACACTTGTGACCGTTGGGTTACGAGTGCAATCGGGAGTGGGTGTTGAAAAAGTCCGTCACCAGAAATTCGCCGAAAAAGCTTTTCAATAGGAAGCCCTACGAGCGACTTTCTAATTTTCTAGGCATTTTATATCCCCCAATTCTGGCTATTTGGGAGGAAACTAGGCTTTTTCAACACCCACGAGAGATTAACGTCAGCTGACGTGAAAAGGGCGTTCTCACTGGAGTTGGGTTAAGTGTTATCCGTCAGACTCCGCTATGGACCCAGATAGTTCACTCTATTCGACACTCTCCAGTGGCCGTTCTCTCATGGTCCTACATATGCCAGCGCTGTTGTTTCTGCAAAAGCTACCGGTGAGCCGATCTGGGTCAGCGCTCCTGTGCTTGGGTCGATGCTGAAAACCATCACGCCACTTGCGCTGGAAACATAAAAGTGCCGCCGCTGAGATCGGTTGCAAGGGATGTGGCACTGATCGCAAACGGAGACCCCGCCAGCGGACTCAGTGCGCCAGTCGTTGGGTTAATGCTATAGCCGGATATTGTTCCCGCCATCGTGTTAGCGACGTAAAGAAAGTCACTCCCCGGCGAGTTGTTGAAGGTCGCGATCGCGGAAGCACCGCCACCTGCAGCAAAAGGCGAACCGGGCACCGGCGTCAGCACTCCGCTGGACGATCCACCGGCAGCTTTGTCTACGTTGCGGTGCCCTCGACAAGCCAGATCGCTGCGTTCAACCACAATTTGACCCAGTGGTATGAAGCCGGTCTTTTTAAGCTAGCGGAGTTCGAACAGCCATGCGTGTTCGAGCCTGAAATCGATGCTTGCGCGCGTCCCTTCCGGTGAGCCGCGGTCCGCCTCCGGTCTGCTGCGTTTC
Organism: Candidatus Sulfotelmatobacter sp.; assembly: GCA_049584315.1. Lineage (GTDB taxonomy): Bacteria > Acidobacteriota > Terriglobia > Terriglobales > Acidobacteriaceae > Sulfotelmatobacter. The sequence continues at coordinate 22,133 of JBAUXO010000346.1, forward strand.
TTATGACGCGGCGTAATTCGAATCGGTCCGGAAACCCTCTGCTGCTTCAGCGATGCGCCGGGCAAACCTCCGCGCGCTGGAAAACGAGGCCCAGGCCAGAATGCGGATAAAGGTTTCTTCGCATCGACTTCCACTGAGCACTTCCTTGACCAGTGTTTCATCTACTTGATAAGGCGCCTTCGCGAGCACGAGCGCCAGCCGCGCAATCGCCCGATCCCATCCGGTCAGGGCGGAGACCTCCACGTCTACCCAGTTGCGGCTGATGGACGTCAGTTCACCATTCCAGTTTTGCAGGTTGCGGAACACCAGATCCCGGACCGCCGGTGAGACAACGCGCGAAGCCTCAAATTCAACGACTGCCCTCCACCGCGCAAGGGCATCCGCGATGCGCGGATTTGGATTTGCCCATCGCATATCCGTAGGCAGTGAGGCAGGGGGCAACAGTGACAGGGCGCGCCCCGGAGTGAGCCGTTTAACATGGGTGGCTCTCAATTCGCCACCAAAGAACCGAAGCGCCGCGGCCTTGGCGCGCTGCACCCCTAGCGGTGCCCTCACTGGCGAGCCATCCATCACCACGTGACTGAACCGGTTGATATCGCTCATGGCCATCAAGGCTGCAATAGCCTCCGGCAGTTCCTCAGGGGTAAATGGCGCCGGTGAGTATTTTTTTTCACCTGGGCTCGCGACCGACTTGACCCAGGCAAGGCGCGTGCGCAGAACATAGTCGCTGACTGCCGCCTCAGTTTCGGCGAAAATATTCGAGGCTGTCTCGTGCTGGCCACCGGCGTGAACAAGGCTGATCAACATGTCGCCGCAGTAAGGGCAGTCGTTGATCTGTGATAGCACTGCATTCATCGCTTCTTTCGTAGTACGATCCAGGCGATCGTCCACCAGCACACTTTCACGGCCGGCGGTCCAGATCGCGGCCATCAGAATCGGCACTTTTGATCGACTGGTCAGGGAGCCGTTGATGAAAAAGTCCTCCTCAATCATGTTGTAGACCTCGGCCACGAGCCCGGTGGCCTTGCGCCGCGGAATCGCATGCACATAACGCATGGTCTTCAGTGACAGAGTTTCAAACAAGCGGTAGCGAAGTGTTTTCGGTAACATGGTCCTCATTCACCTGGCGGTCAAGCGGCGGGACGCGCACGATGTTATTTCTTGTCGGCAGCCAGCGCACGCACCGCATCCGTGGTCATGGCTTGGCCGCCGATGCCCCAGTCGCCGCTCCGAACCTCTTCCACGATCACGACTGTCACTGAGCGCATGTTTTCACCCTCGATGGCGACCATCGCGTCCGTAAGCTTTGAGATCATTTCTTTTTTCTGGGCCGACGTAAACACTTCTTCAATCAGCTTCACTTCAATCAAAGGCATTGTGATTTCTCCTTGCTCTTTTTTTGCAGATTTGTCTTTGGATTCGTATTCCTCTCGATCCAGTTCTAGTGTGCGGCCAGTGAAGATTGAATACTTGATCGAGAATCCCGTATTCTTGACACAAACGCCCAACCTGAGCAGGCTGAAACGATGGACGTGCTTTCCGAGGTCTTGAGAGTAGTAAGGCTCGAGGGCGCGCTATTCTTCAATGCAGAGTTTTCCGCTCCCTGGTGTATCAGCTTATCCCGATCAACTGCTTTAGCACGCTATCTTTCCCCTGGAGCGGGGCACTTAATTATTTACCACTTCTTAACCGAGGGGCGAGCCTACTCGAAGCTGTCGGAGGGACGCCGGGAGGATTTGACCGCCGGCGATATAGTAATCTTCCCGCACGGAGATGCCCATGTGCTGGGCAACGGCTCACCCGAAAACCCGGTTGACTCCTTGCGGGTATTTGCCAAAAACCTAACCCGAGGGCTCAAACTCGCCCGCTTTGGTGGCGGCGGGGAGATCACCAGGTTCGTTTGTGGATACATGGCCTGCGAGCCGCGCCTAAGCGAAAGTTTTCTGTCTGGCCTGCCACGAATGCTTAAGATACATGTCGCCAAAGAGCCTTCCGGAGAATGGCTCGAAAACTCAATCCGATTCTCGGTCGGCGAGATGAGCGGATCGAATGCGGGCAGCGCGCTGGTGCTCGCCAAGCTATCGGAGGTGCTGTTTGTGGAGACATTGCGTCGCTACATCAACGCGCTGCCTCCTGACCAGATCGGCTGGCTGGCAGGCGCACGTGACCCAATCATCGGCCAAGCTCTCGCTCTATTGCACAAGGAGCCTGAAACTCGATGGACGATTTCGAGTCTCGCCCGGCGCGTCGGCTTGTCTCGCACTCGTTTGGCTGAGCGCTTTCGGCATTTTTTGGGTGTGCCTCCGATGGCGTACCTGGCCCAATGGCGGCTGAAACTAGGGGCGGAAATCCTTATCTCGACCGAGGACAGCATCGCGGAAGTCGCCGCCTCGGTTGGCTATGGCTCAGAGGCGGCGTTCAACCGCGCGTTCAGGCGGCAGTTCGATTGTCCCCCATCACAGTTTCGACGTAAAGAGCGCCGCAACGTTTCTGCTCCGAGGGTAACTTGCAAAAGTGAACGCTTCTGATCGTTGCATTTCAGCAGGTTCCTGCGCCGCAGCCTAAGCCCTTACCAAATCTTGATCGGATCACGCGCTACCGGAAGTTGAGACCGAGGGACTTGGTCGAGCTACAATGACCTTACCGGGCGAAACGGAAGCGGGCTCTGCGGGGACGCAACCATGCTTAGGGATGGCCTGGTGGTCGTATCGATGCTTGAAAATCCCCGCCCGAAGAAGCGGATTACTCACTAACGGAAAGCGCCCTCATTCCATTTCAGGCTGAACCAACACAAGGGCACGGTGGATGTGACTGCTCGCATTGAGCTAACCGAGAAATGGTTCCCCAAGAAACCGGGCACAATGCGGGTCAGCCTTACCGCTTTTATTCATTAGCAACGGGGGTCACTCTAGTCCTCAAGCTCAAAGTGCCCCCATGTTGTCACCACCATCGTAAAGTGTGGTTGGAGGTTTGACGAGGAGCATATGGCATTTGGCGGCGGAAGAGGGAGCGCCGACACAGTTCAGAAACGCCAACTCCCGTTGGAGACAGCAGAACCTCGAGGCAGCAGCGTAACCGCGCAAAGCAGAACCTACGCTATTATCCGCGATCCAAAAGAACATCCGGCACCCGAAGACAGTGGATTCCTGTCGAAGATGAGCGGATCACCTCCAGAGATTGCCCTACCGACAGTAAGCTCAGTAAAGGGTTAGGCCGTTCGGCGCGAGCCATTCAGCAGCGCCGATGGTACTTGTCCTGGGTCTCAAGACACCGCACCCTATAGCATGGTCGTGCTTGACTTCATGTCCACAAAACGCTGAGATCAGCGTCAATTCTGGCCTGGCGAAGAACTCCAACATCGGCGAGCACTACCGGCTGCGGTTCGAATCGACGTTCACCAACGTTATCAACCGCTCGAATTTCGCGCCTCGCCAAAACAAATATCAGCAATCCGGCTACGTTCGGTGTTCTGGAGTCCGTTGCCGCAAGGCGCGGGCGGCAACCGGACGGGGACCGTTGGCCCTCAGGCTCGACTTTTAGAACGCCGGTTCACCGTGGAAGATATAGTGCTGCCTTGCTGATCAGAAGTTGAATTTGGTGGCCACTTGCATGACGCGGCTCGGCATCGCGCTGACGACCCGGCCAAACGATGTGCTGCTGACGTTGGCGTTGACAGAGGGAGTGCTGAGTTGCGCCATCGTTTCGCGACAAAGACGGCCTGTAGCTTGCACTTTAACTCGGGAAATTCTAAGCACTGACAACTCTGCTGCGGAGCAACTTCGTTGAACAAGGCGATAACATTCATTAAGTTCCCACTGCAGTAGAATCAAACAGGGAGTGCGGGTGGTGGATTCATCCGAGCATTTGACGATCTTACCAATCAATTGTAAGCGCCGCACAGGGATAATTTGCATGCCGCTTCTATCGTCACGGACCGTGAAAAAATGAACTCTATCTCCGTAACGGCTTGGGTCGTGGGATGCTTGGCAGTCACGAATATTATCTTTCACAGCACGGAGCCGTTGTTGCAAGCGCCTTCAGGCTCAGCCGCGGAGATCGCGGTAGCTCCCACGCGAGAACCCGTCTCTTCGCCGCGCGCTGACTATGTTGGGGATGGACCCTGCGTCTCGTGTCATCGAGAGAAGAGCAGTAGCTTTCAGCAAACAGCTCATTATCTTACGTCCAGGCTTCCTGATAACAACTCGATCCTCGGCAACTTTACGCCCGGCGCCAACGCGCTCGTCACTTCCAATCCGGACTTATCCTTTCGTATGGACGCCAAGGAAACTGGGTTTTTCGAGACTGCAGTGCAGGGCATATCTCCTTACGTCACTGAGCGCACCGAACGCTTTGGTTTAGTAATCGGCTCCGGGGGGAAGGGGCAAACCTATTTATTCTGGAAAGGCGATCTGCTCTTTCAGCTTCCCATCTCCTACTGGAAGGAGCTTGGCTGGGTAAACAGCCCGGGGTACCGCGATGGCGTAGCAAATTTCGACCGCCCGGTAGTTCCACGCTGTCTGGAGTGTCATGCCACCTACTTCGAGGCCAGCCCTCCTCCGCCCAATCGCTACGCGAGAGCGGGTTTCATTGTGGGCATCACCTGTGAAAAATGTCACGGGCCAGGGCGCGAACACGTGCAGCGTGAAAACTCCAAGCCCCCAGGATCTTCTGGTTCGAACATCCTCAACCCCGCGGGATTCTCTCGTGACCGGCAAATGGACCTATGCGCCTGGTGCCACGCGGGCGCCGGTATGGAGCATGCCCCGGCGTTCTCTTATCTACCCGGAGAAGCCCTCAGCCAGTATCTTGAATTCTCGCAGCCCGATCCCGACGCCCCAGTAGATGTCCACGGCAGTCAGGTCGAGTTGCTGGAAAAAAGCCGGTGTTTCCAGGCATCGGCAATGACATGTCTGACCTGCCATGATGTTCACACTCGCCAACATGACTTGGCGGCCTTCACGCAGCGCTGCTTGAGTTGCCACAAACCTGCAACCGCGATGTTCCCCAAGTTGAACCACCAAATCGGGAGTGACTGTATTGGTTGCCACATGCCGAAGCAAGAAACGAATCTCATTGTTTTCGACTGGAAAGGCAGGAAAGCAAGGCCCCAAGTACGCAGTCATTGGATAAGAGTGTACCGGGCGATAACTCTGCCCAACTCTCGCCCCTAACTCCCTTAAGCGACTGCAATATTGCAAGCGACCAGGATCACTGGTTAGCGCGGTGACAATCACGGTGCGGCTCACAGCCCACGTTTAGTTCTTCGCATATACATAGCCTTCTTGTTCGCTATGGGTGGTACGAGGCGAACTGCAATGGAGCGAATCAAGGGCATCGATTGGGTTCTGAAGGTAGACACCTGATTAGAATAGCTAGTTGACTTTCCGCTGTCGCGCTGCAATCACGCAACCGGTTTCGCCACTGAAGGAGAACCAGGCCGTCTCCATAGAAAGTAGGAAGGCTACAGTTCCTCACGGATTCTTTGCGCTGAACAGGCTAGAGTATTGCACTGCTAGCGGGAGCGTGATCGTAAACCTTGCCTCTAAATGGATACTGTGGTCTTGACGGATGCGACGGTCCGAATCTGGTCTGTACGAATGGGCACGAAATCGGGACGGAAAAATCAGACTGTTGGACTCCCCATGCCACCATATTCTAGAGCGCAAGAAGTCACTCATCAAGAAAGGTGCGTCCTGATTCCTCAGCGCGAAGAGAAAAGCAGCCCACGCAGCGTGCGGTGTGACCTGCATGGACTGCGAGAGCACGCCGCTATTCGAGGTTTGCAAGAGCTTGCCCGCGGTGCTGTAGACGACAATCGTGTTAACGGGGCTGGAGATGTAAATCCGTCCGCGCACGTTGTCGACCGCGATGGCGGTGGGATAGAAACCCAGATCGAGAAGAAATACGCGCCTGGTTTTCTAGGCACGGTGTAGTTGATCCCCTTGGGGTGTGCCGAAGTAGATTTTACCGTTGGCGGCGCTGGCGATCGCCCACAGAAAACTGCCGCCTCCCGAACACGCGATATCGTCCGCCGCGCCATCGTCTTCGTCCAAATCTCCATAACGCTCAAGACCTTAGCTGACGAGCGAACCGACGGCGCAAGCTTATCTTGTGACATCATCTGAAGACCGTCCAGCGACAAGGCGAAAGCGCTGTAATCTGAAGATTCTTATTGGAGTTATTCCCACTTTTCCTGTCCCTCACGCACCGTAATGTACCTGTCGACGGGCAAGTCCGTGAAGCGCTGTTTCAAACCGCTGGGCTGAGGCCAATCGATCTCGACCCAGTCGATTCTCGTGTTCTTGCCGATCCCCAGCACCATCCGTGGATCGTGCGACGAGAGAAAGCTGCCTCCACCCACTTTCATTCGGCTTCTCTTCAGATCGCCCGCTTGGTAGCTTACCCGGGCCCCCACTGCGTCGATATTCGCCTTCTTGCCGACCAACTTCAGCCCTAGCCAATGGTTCTGGCCGCCGACCTTGTTCCGTAAAATCATCGGTGGTTCGTTGTTGCAGGAAATAAGAACATCGATCGCGCCGTCGTTGTTGAAATCGCCGGTCGCCATGCCACGCGCCGACATGAACTGTGAGAAAGCCGGTCCGCTTTCCGCGCTCACATTCTTCAATCCGTTCCCGGAGTTGTGAAACAGCAGCAGAGGCTCGCGATACTTCACATTAGGGTTCAGGTTCTCGATAAGATCGTCGGGGTGCCCGTTGGCGCACATCAGGTCAAGATTGCCATCGTTATCGTAATCAAAGAACTTCAGCCCCCACCCGCTCATAAGCTTGGTGGCCATGGCCACGCCGGTGGCCCCGGCCACATCGTCGAAGGTTTCGTCGTGATTGTTCTTGTAGAGCGAATAGACTTCATGGTCGATGTTGGCGACAAAAAGATCCATCCAACCGTCCTGATTGAAATCCGCCGAATCCACTCCCATTCCGGAGCGTGGCCGCCCCGCGTCCGAGTAAGCAATGCCCGCCTGTTGCCCGATTTCCTCGAAGATTCCATGCCCGCGATTTACGAAGAGAAAATTAGCCACGGTATCGTTGGAAACGAACAAGTCCATGAGTCCATCGTTGTTGATATCAGTGGCCACGACTCCCCAACCCTTGCCCAGGTACTTTCCAATCCCCGATGCCTTTGAGACGTCCGTAAACGTTCCGTCTCCATTGTTATGGAACAGCCAGCTGGGCGTTGGCTTGTAGAGATGGGGAATACAGTACCCCACTTTGTTGTCCGCGGTGCAGGGCAGATTCTTGGACTTGTCGAAGTCCACAAAGCGGCAGACGAACAGATCCAGCCGCCCATCGTTGTCATAATCGAACCAGACGGCGCTGGAAGACCATCCTGGGGCAGCCACACCGGCCTTCTCGGTCACGTCGGTGAAGGTTCCGTCGCCGTTGTTGTGATACAGGACGCTTCTGCCATACTGCGAGAGGTAGAGATCGGGAAAGCCGTCAGCGTCATAGTCGCCCACGGCAACGCCCTGGCCATAGCCACGCCCACCCACGCCCGCCTTCTCGGTTACATCAGTGAAGGTTCCGTCGCGATTGTTGTGGTAGAGAGCGTTACGCAGGGGCGGACTTGGATCGTAGAAATCGCATTTTCCGCTGTTGACCAGATAGATATCCATCCAGCCGTCATTGTCGTAATCAAGAAAGGCACATCCTGGACCGTTGGTTTCGGGCAGGTACTTTTGCTCAGAGTGGCCGGCATTGTGCTTCCAGGTAATACCACTGACGCCGGGAGGGACCTCTTCAAACGGGTACAGCGGTTGCGGAAGCGCGCCAGTTACGCGCGAGAGCGCGCCCAGCGCTACACTCCCTGTCATGCCCCTGAGGAAGTCACGACGGCGAAGCCGCCATGGCCACCCGCTATATTCCCGAGGCGTCTTCACTTCTCCTCGGGCGAGAGACAATCACGGCTCTTCGCATATTGAATTCAATTCACCTGTCAATTGTTTTGCTGCGGCTGGGCGGAAGATGGCGTTTGCCCGGAAGCTCCGCCTTCATCTCCAACCATTTTCCGATGAATGGCAAACTCCTTGTCGCCGTCCGGCTTCCGTCCCGTGCGAGTGTAAGCGATGCCCAGGTTGTAGTGGGCGTCCGGGTTCTTAGGGTCGAGCCTGACAGCCGTTTCCAGAGGCATGATCGCGTCAGTGTATTGCTTTTCCGCAACCAGCGACGCCCCCAGCCCAAAAAATGCCTCCGCGAACTGAGGATCGAGCTTAGCCGCTTGCGAAAAACGCTTCACCGCGTCGTCCCATTGCTGGCTCTGGCGCGCCAATTCGCCGAGCACATATTCGGCACCGGCATTTCTAGGATCGATCTGCAACTCCTGCTCGAACTCCTGTTTGGCCTCCCCCGCGACCTCAGGGCTGGGGTTCGGAGCGGAAAGCAACGCGCGGCCCATCCTGAAATGAATACCGGGCAGATTTGGATCCTGTTTCAGGATGAAACGGTATTGCTTCTTCGCCTCCTCCCACTTCCCCTGCGATTCGAAAGACTCTGCCAATAGCTCGTGCGCTTGATAAGAAGACGGCTGGTCCCGCGCTAGCTCCTGCGAATCCAGGGTGGAAAGATCCGAAAAAGCGTGGATCGCCACATACAGAGCATCCGGGTCTTGCGGAAACTCACGAGCCAGCACATGAAGGAATTCCAACGCCGCGTCGGTCTGACGGACTTTCATGGCACAGCGCACTCCATCCAGCGCTATCTTGCGCCTGAGTTCTTTGTCTTTGACCTGCCCTATGCTTTTTCTGAGGGGAGGCAGAGCCTCTATGCAACGACCGCCCTCGGCCAAGGCATCGGCATTGCGCGCGACGATAGCAGCCTCAACCGGAGCCTTACTCGCAGACTGGGCAAGGCCGGATCCGCCGGCAATCGCGACCGAGAACGCACAAATTAACCGACACAACCAGGGCATATAGAGACGATCATAAATGAAAATGGCAGGCACCGGAACGGCGCCTGCCAGGGTTGCGTGCCGTTCGCTCAGAAGTAGAATTTCAGAGCAAACTGCATTTCTCTTGCGTCCTGTGTGGCGCTGGTGATTCCCATGCCGGTGCCGACGGTCGTACTCGGCGCGGCAAAGCTGGGATGGTTGGTCGCATTGAGGAAGTCGGCGCGGAACTGCAATTTCTTCGACTCCGTAATCAGGAAATTCTTTTGCAAACTGATGTCGGTATCGAAGTATCCAGGCCCAATCACCGGGCCCTGTGCCGGACAGTTGCCGAATGTACCTGAAGCGGCCGCCGAGAATGCACTTGGACTAAACCACTGTAGGCCTTGCCCTGGAACAATAGTCTTGGGGTAGGAAACCGGGCCGTTGCAGTCGGGACGAGATTCAGGAGTACCGGTTCCGGATTCGTCCGATGCACGGAGAGACAGCGGGAAGCCGCTGTGCCAGGAAACAATCGGGTTGATCGACCAGTTGCCGACCGCCGCATTCAACGCACCCGGCATGTCGTGACCGAATTGCTTGCCCCGGCCAAACGGCAACTCATAAACGGCATACGAGCTGACTACGTGTTTAGCATCCCAATAGCACTGTGCGTAGTCGCCGTTGGGGTTGTACAGGTTCTGCCAGTAGTTGCCGGAGGCTGCAGTCTGAGTGTAAGTACCCCAGCTGCCATAGTAACCGTCGTCATTGGTCATGCACTTTTCCCAGGTGTAGGAGACCTGAGCTTCCAAGCCATTGCTATAGCGCTTCTGCAGCACAGACTGCAGAGAGTTGTAGTTCATGTTGCCATCGGAGGCGGTGAGCTTCACGTTCCCGAAACCGTTCGGCCCAAACGTCGGCGAAGTCGTCGTGACCCCGTCGATGACAGTGCCGGTCGGATTTTGGCCGCCGATAAAGGGATAGGTGATCGAGCCGTTCGGCTGCAGATCCCCTTGTGCCAGCCATTCCGGAACCATCAAGTGCACGGTGCGCTGCCCAACGTAGCCTATCTGGAAGGTGGTGCCGTGGGCAATTTCACGCTGGACGGTCAGGTTGTATTGATCGGCAATCGCTGGTTGGATCGTGCCGGACCAAGCATTCATCGTGGCCCCGACGAATGGATTTCCCGCCCCTGCAGCTGCAGCGGCGGCAAATGCCGTCGCGGTAGTAAACGTGGGGACGCCAGTCGTCACATTCCCTGTCTCCACTTTAGGAGCTGCGTACGGTGGGTTCTGTGGATCGCGCAGATTCACTCCCGTTCCTTCCAGATACGAGGAAATCGTAAACGCTCCTCGAATCACCGTCTGGCCATCCCAAACCTTCGGGCTCCAGGCAAAACCTAACCGCGGCTGGAAGTCGTGCAAACCGTAAACTGAATTGTAGAGTCCGGCGCTGAATCCATTCGAGCCTACCAGGCCGTTGGGAACCGGATCGTTTCCCGGAAGTTCCAGAGCGCCGGTGAAGATATTTACTGACGACTGCCGGTTGTTGGTTTCAATCCAAGGTGTACGAGCTTCATAGCGAAGTCCGATGTTCAACGTTAAGTTGTCGGTTATGCGCCAATCGTCTTGCGCAAAACCCGCGAACAGCCAGTCGCGCTGGTGCCACGATGGGGCGCTGCTGGCCCCGCGGCCAATATCTTCCGGTAGCCCCAGAGCCCAATCAGCAGAACCATCTCCGGCGGAGGGCGTGATCACACCCGCCACGGAGGTGGCCGTGCCCGTGTAGTTCCCGCCGGGTCCGTTGCCGAAGATTTCGGCACCCAGTTCACCGCCATTGCCGCTATAGAAGACGTTGAGATTGTACCGCTCGAGCTGGAAGCCGCTCTTAATTACGTGTCGGCCGTGAGTGTAGATGAGCACATCGTTAAAGCTGGTAGTGGTCGTTGAGAATTTCTCTACAACGTCGGCGGCACCAATATTTAGAAGCCCACCGCCCTGGTTGATGTTGGTAACGTCGCCGCCGGCATAGCCAAACTCGGGAAGACCATCCACTCCCGTCGGATTCCCGTCGACGATTCCGAGCGAAGTGGCCAACGCTCCCACCGCGGGAGCAAACGTGGTCAACCCATGAGGTAACTTGACGTAGTTTTTCCCGTAGCGCACTTCATTGAGCAGATTCGACGAGAACGAATGGGTCCAGTTGAGGGTTCCATTTAACAGATAGGCTTCGTTTAGAGTGTTGCCCAACAAGGGCTGAGAGTTGATCGTAGGGTCGTACTGATCGCCCTTCGAGAACCGCGCACTCAAGTGATCCCTGTCGGATATATTGAAGTCCAGCTTGAAGTCGCCTTGATCCGAATTAAATTGTTGAGTCTTAGTGTTAACCGCCTGCCCAAAGCCGCTGGGCAGGGTATGCGTTGAAACCGGGTACAGCGCGCTGGTAGTTAACGCTGTGAATACCGGATCCAGCATTTGAGTCGGGATCACATTGTTCGGAAACGGCACCCTTTGGGTATTAGGCACGATGGAACAAGGCGTCTTTCCCGACTGGCATGGATTGTAGAGTTGGTCAGTTACGAGACCGGTGGCAGTCCGATCATTGCAAACGCCACCCGTGAATCCTGCCTGACACAAGGCGGAAAAGTTACCGCCAATTTCCGCGGGTGTGAGCACAGTAATGGCGCTCGAAGCCGCTGGGTGATCCAGCCGCCCGCCCTGGTAATCTGCGAAGAAGAACAATTTGTTTTTGATGATCGGTCCGCCAATAGTGCCTCCGAACATATTCCAGCGCACCGTCGGAGTCGGCGAAACCGGCGTGGTCAAACCGCTTTCCCACTTGTTGGCATTAAAGATGTTGTTGCGGAAGAACTCAAACACATCTCCGTGCACCTTGTTGGTGCCCGACTTGATCGTAACGTTAACGATCCCCCCGTTGAAATTGCCGAACTCCGCGGAGGCGTTCTGGGTGATCAGGTTGAACTCGCCAATGGCGTCCGGATTAGGGGTGTAACCGATGATATTGTCTGATGCCTGATTGTTATCGACGCCATCCAGCAGGAAGTTATTGTCCTGCTCGCGGTTTCCGTTGATATAAGGACGTCCGCCTTCTTCGGCAGTGTTCGATCCCGTGTTGAAGCTGGTGGGATCGGTCGAGACCGCGCCGGGAGAAAGCAACGTCAACTGGACATAATTGCGCGTCGTCAGCGCTAGGTTGGTGACGGTATTGGAATCGATCACCGTGCCGACTTGGGCGTCTTCCGCCTGCAAGACCGGGGCCGCGCCCGTGACCTCAACCGTTTCCGAAACCTTGCCCACCTTCAAGTTGGCGTCTAACCGAGCATTTTGATTGAGCGCCAGAGTGAAGGGCGGGAATTCGGTCGTCTGAAATCCGGGGGCGGTTATCTTCACGCCGTAACTGCCAATGGGCAGGCGCAGCAAACTGTACGCCCCGCTCTCATTCGTCTCGGCTGTCCAGATTGTCCCGCGCTCCGTGTCTGTTGCCTTGACGCTGGCACCCTTGATGGGTGCACCGCTTGAGTCCAGCACCGTGCCCACGACTGAGGCCGTGACTTCCTGGCTCATCGCGGGCGTCCACAGCCCGGCGATCCCCACCAGTGTCAGCAGAACCACAAATCTACACGCTAGTTTCTTCATCGCATGGCCTCCTGAGATAGCGCTTCAAAGACGAGCCTTACAAATCGCCCCCTAATACACTGGGACACTATGCTCTATAGCACATTGTGGTTCACGGTCAAGAAGAAAATGCGCTAGCCTGTGGAAAACTTTGGCCCTTCCCCCCCGGAAACGCTCTATATCACCCGAGCGGTCACCGATTGCAGTCGTCCCGCTCCGGAAGCTAGCTGATTCTCTGATCCGTCGAATCAGTTCTTCGAATGACAAGTTGATTTTGCCCTAAGGAGCCGTGCCGCCGAGGGGCTCACACCTTTCGATGCCGGAATTGCAATGGGACGCCGATGGCTCCGCTCTATAGCGATCGCCATCCCGCTAAAACCGACTGCGGGCGCCAGTTTCGAGGTTTTTTCTTTACACGATCCTCTGAATACGCTATATAGCACAAGGCGCATGAAAAACTCGCTCTCGGGATCAACTCCGTGCCGGCGATGCCAATTGCCAGCCACTTCTTAGCCCAATAGTCGGGAAAGTCAACCATGTCAGGAAATCACCGCAATGGAACGCCCGCTTACAAGCGCATCCAGAATGCGATCCGAAAGCGGATTGCTGCGGCCGAACTCAACCCCGGCGACTCGGTTGCCTCCGAACGTGAACTGGCCAAGACCCATAAGGTCAGCTTGATGACCGCCCGCCACGCGCT
>JBAUXO010000347.1:0-65111 GCA_049584315.1 Candidatus Sulfotelmatobacter sp.
TCCTCCACTTCCCCGGTTCGCTTTCACCTTCTCCCAGGCCATCTCCAGGTTCTTCCGCTTGTACACTTTGTCGATTAATGAATGGACCTTCTTCGCATCCGTCAGGTTGATCCAATCCACCAGTCTCCTCGGACGAGAGCGTACGGGTTTTTCACTTAGGGAACTGTTCCAACCTCCCTCATCCTTGCTCATCTGGTTTCCTTTCTCTTCCTGACATCTTCGCCGGCTGTCCTTCCCCGACCCCTTCCGTCGCCGGTTGCCCGGTCACGTGACTTTCGCCACGCTTCATAGGTACTATTCAGCCGTCCGACTACTGACCGAGCATCACTCCCCACTTCGCCTCTGCTTATAGGTTCGTTTACCCCGGTGCCACCCGAGGACTCTGCCAGTTCTCCTGAGGTCACACGTTATCCTTCCGTACCGTGCCGCCCGCAATCACCTTGGTGCGGTGGGTGAATGAGAACGCCTTCGTCAACAAAGCACAGACTCGACCTTGTCCCACCTTTGGCTGACCGGTTCATCTTGGGTTTCCCCATCGATTACGGCCCGGTACTTCTCCTCATGCCCTTCGGATTCCCCTCACGGTGGACACCCTGCCCTCCGAAGCACTGCAGGCAGTGGCTCTAGCTCAGCCTTGGCTGTATCCAGCTTTCGCTTTTGTGCCCGTTTAGACGTCTGCATACCTTCTGCCTTCTTCGGCCAGCGAGAAATTACTCCCGCTTTTGGATATGGCGCCCCTCATTTGAGCGCCAGAGGGACTTTAACCCTCCTGGACGACGTGCTGCTCAGCACGCACTTGGCATACTCCGCCTTGGCTTGTTTCAGGATGGGGATGTTGGAGTCGGCGTCTTTCCAGAGTGGGAACCGCCCTAACTAAGGGAAGCTTCATTGCACTTCCCGTTACTCATGGTCAGGCAGCATTTGGCCTTTTCACACCCTGAAGCACCGTTGCGGCCACGAAGCAGGCGCCGACGCCGGCCAGAGTTGCGGAGGCGCAGGGTTGATTGTTCGAGTCGTGAATTGCGAGCAGGGGTCGCGTTCATGCCTGCCAAGTGCCACGGTTGCAATGGAACCGGACGCGTGCTCAATAAACCGAAGGTCACTGAGCGGACTGGAGAGAACTGCTGAGCAGGCGCCAATCATCTTGGCCCTGTTTCCAGGACAGCACTCGTGCATCCTGCCACCAGCGAGGTCCAAAGGCTTCCGTCGGGAGGTCCTGCTGCAAAGGATTCGGCTTCAGCAGTCGGCCGCGGGTGCTCAACGATTGGATGCCCACTTCCCGGTGGCACATGACGCACGCCTTGACGACCGGATGGTAGGTAGCCAGCGACGCATAGTGAGCCGGCGGACCTTCGTCGGGACCGCCACCACCAAAGAGGGCAAAGTCCCGTTCATCCATTCGAGCCGCTTTCAGTCCCCCCGATTGGTGGGCAAAAAGCAACGAACGACTGAGCCGGATCGCGTAGAAATCCTGCCCGCTTTTTGTGATCATCTGGTCGATACCCACGGCCGGTGCGGTGCTCACGGCAACTGACCGATAGACCCGTATCTGCACACTTTCCGTGATGGGCGAGGCCGTGAGCCTACCTTGATTGTCGAAGACAGTCATCTGACGGACCAGCGCGACCTGGGTCCCGGCCGGCAACTGCGGCAAGGCGGGGTTTGGAGCCTCGTCCTGAAGGGGGGAGAAGTGCGGACTCGGAACCAACGGCAAGGGGGAATTCCACAGAGTGTTCAAGTAATCAAATGTCGCTTTGCGTCCCCCCGGAAGCCGCAGGAATACTAAGAAGCTGGACCGCCCGGAGAAAAAAGAATCATGTTGCTCGGCCACTGGCAGAGCATTCCCCCGGCCTTCGAGCTCGACCCACGGCCCGCGCGGTTCAAACAAGTCAGGCGGAAGAAATGCGCGCTCCCTGTGCTCCGGATCGTACTCTTTGGCGAACTCTCCCGAAGCGACGGCTTGCGCGTAGTTGTCCGGAAGCGCCCCGAGTTGCTCAGGCATCGGCGCCAATCGCCGCAAGATCTCCGTCAATCGGGCTTGCAGTTCTCGTTTTTCTTTTTCATAGCCCAGCGCTGTTTCAACGGACCAATCGAACACCGCCCACAAATCCCGCTGCAGGATAGCTCGCTTCACAGGGTCGTGAATCAGGTTCTCCGCGTGTGTCTGCAGGAATTCATCTAAAACGCGCAGCGCCTTAATGTGCGAAGGCTGCGCAAGCAGGTACGTCGTGTGGTACCAGAACGGCGGGTCCAGAGCGTCTGGAAGCAGCTCGGTTCCTGGCAGATCCTCACGGACGAAGAATGTAGCGTGAAGCCGGTTCCAAATGTGGTTCGGGTCAGGGTCGTAAATGGCGACCGATCCGGCCGAGCTTTCCGAAGCAGGTCGAGGATCCCCCCCGCCGGATAATGGTGCTGTGAGAACGGCGAGAAGCACGACTGCAACCAAAAACTGCACATTGACCTCGGCAGAAGAGAATCACATCGACCCGAGCGGCTACTCCGAGGCTATCATTTCTCGCCGGTTCAGCGGGGACGGCCTCCGGTAGTGTCTCAGTATGAAAGGGTCGTCCCGCTTTCCGCCTGCACTTCGTACCGAGTGCGGTCTGATACGCGACGACTGCTATGATTGCGCCAGCACCCGCAACCACGCCAAGGCCCACACTGCAAAGGGGAGCTGATAAATCGCCCTTCCCGCTTTCAACGGCGTAGCTCGATCTCTGCAGGCTTCAGTTATGGCGTGACCTTGAAGGCGACCCCTGAGCCGCTCGCCCCGCCCTCTAAGGTCGTACCGTAGAGGTTACCTTGACTGTCGGCAACCAGATTACTGATCGAGTACAGGCCGTCGTTGCTGCCGTTAAGGACAAAGAGCGGTTTGTAGGTCCACGTAGTGCCTGAGTTCGTCAGTTCGTAGACCGTCCCGGCGTTATTCGTGCCGTCGCAATGGGTCGAGGCATAAATCTTGCCGGATATGAGTAGAAGATTGCGCCAACTCCCCGAAATGCCCCAACCGGACAAACGGTAGAGCACGGTGAACGTCCAGCCACCATTTGGGTGCGTCAGCTCGAAAACCGTGCCGCCTCCGTTCGCACCACCGGCGCCGCCATCGGTAGCAGCACCGTAAAGATTGCCCTCGCTGCCTAGGACCAGGCCAGCATACGGAACGCCTCCGTCGCTTTGCAGCTCGAAATCATGGAGAACGCTTTCCCTCCAGCCGGATGAAGACGGTGTCATTTGGAAGACTGTGCCGTATCCGTAAGTGCCTCCGGCAGAAGTGGTGCCATAAAGGTTGCCGGACGCATCAAAGGTGACGCCAGCGACGGGAGATGCCCCGTCTTTGTCCTCGCCAAAGCTGTGCAACACTTCCTCCCTCCACGCGCCGCCTGTCACCTTGGGCACTGCCAGTTCGAAGACTGTTCCATCCTTGCTCGAGCCGCCCTTCGTTGTGGTGCCGTAGAGATTCCCGGCCTTATCGATTGCTAAACCCGCCACAGGACTGGCACCGTCCGCTTTGCCCTTAAAGCTATACAGCACCGTCTCCTTGCCTTGACGGGTTACTTTGAACACGGTTCCGGCATCGGAAACCCCGCCTGAGGTCGTGGTTCCGTAAAGGTTGCCGGCCTTATCCATAACCAAGAGGCCTTCGGGACTTGCCCCGTCGGTCCCACCGGTGAATTCGTGCAGCACCGTCTCCTCGCCGCTTTCGCTCAACGCGAACACCACTCCGTGTCGTGAACTTCCGCCCGAACTCGCAGTCCCGTAAAGGGTTGTTCCGTCGATCAGGAAGCCAGCCAGGGGGTTAGCCCCGTCGCTTCCCGTGAAGTTGTGGATAACAGTGAAGGTTTGGGCGCGGGCTAATGGTGCCGCGGCGGCTCCCAGCAATAACGCCAACACTAACACGCGTCTGGCGTTAGCGGTCATCGAGTCAGCTCTCATGAGGTTGCACCTTATCCGTAGTATGGAGTTCGCACTCTTTGGCTTCCGAACGTAGACAATGCCAGCCTTGTACCGAGTGTTGGGAGTCTTCCAGGCTGGCGAAGGGGTGTCAAGATCACGAAGGTTGCACCCCCCTACGCAGGGCGCGGATGCCGATGCTGCCGGCGTCCAGGCGCTCGCCGCCGACGAAGATTTCCTCACCCCACATCCCCATCTACAAGCCCGCGAAAGCCTAGCACGTCGAGCTACAGTGAGGGCACTCAAGTTGCCATGGTTGGAGGTTTTCTTAGGCGTTCTAAGGTGTTTGCTATAGACGAATCCATGGGACTTTGCAGGCAAGATACAATTCGATGGTGCAGGATACAATTCGATTGGCAATGGAATTCACTTTCGCTGGGAGTTCTATCTTGAGAATCTTTGGACTGCGGTGCTTTTGTGTGGCAATTTCGATCTTCGGACTGATCCCGCTATTGAGCGCACAACAGTCGATAGGCGTGTCGCTGGGACCGGTATCTCCACAGATTGCTGCGGCCCAGAAGGTTTCCATTGCCAATACAGGCGGACAAGACAGCGAGAACGTTGTCGATCAGCCCCTATCCAACGGCGTCTACCACATTCGCGACCTCAACGGCGCAATAAACGCTGGGCTGTGCGGCTCGTCGGCCCGGCCAGCTTGGTGTCGTGGATCCGAAATAGGAGCCTGGACGAATAGCGCGATTCGAGTCATTGGCTGCGGCGAGGTTTACATCCCAGCCGGAACTTACACGCAAACGACCAGCATCTTAAAGCCGCGTTGTGTCAAGCTTCATGGAGCATCGGCTGACAGTACATTTCTTGTCTGGACGCCCACTCATGGAGCGGCGATTATCATGGGAGATGCTATGGGCGCAACAGGATTCGCAGGGGAAGGGGCGCTGGAAGATTTGACCCTGATTGGCCCCGGTGCAAGTACGAACACGTGCGGCATTTATCTTGGCGGATCAGACCATACGGGATGCGCTCCGCCGGCTTCAATCGATCCCAGCACGAATCTCGACGATCACGACAATATCAATCGAGTAAGAACTTCTAAGTTATCGTCCGCTGGCGCGTTCGGGGTGGGCGTTCAATTCGGTAACGGGGCATGGGTGGATACTATCTTTCAGAGCAGCATTGCTTTCAATGGAACCGGGATCTATGCATCTGGCACGAGACCCCAGACAGGCGAAAACCTCACAATCCTCAATAGCGCGATCCAGGCCAATGTGGGGGTTGGGCTTGAGATCGAGCCAGGAAAAAATGTTAATTTCAATCTCGTCAATACTTCTCTGGACTATAACGGATCGTGGGCCGTGCAGAATGGCGCACCTGGAACACAAAATGCGGTAAGCCTGGTCAATTGCTATATCGCGCAGCGGAGTCGCTGGCTGCAAAACTACGGCTACATGAATCTTTCGGGAGTTTACGCCAATGACGGCGTTGACTCAGGAATTCTAGGCTACTTGATCGATAATGAGGCGGCGTTTTTCACCTCCGTCGGAGGGCAATTCTTTAATAATGGAACCGGCGCAATCCTGAATCCAGACGGGGTTCCAAGTACATGGATCGGGCCACTGGTGACTAGCCCCGGTGCGAATGGCTTTGCTCCCACATTTACTTACGTTGACCGTTTGGGAGATTTCGTTCCGAGTAGCTTATACCTCCAGCACATGAACCAAAACAGCGCCAATCAGGTCGCAGGAACGTCAGCCTGCTCATCCGGCACGCAGACCGTCACCTTCCCTTCACCGTTCGGTTCCCCGCCCGCACTCCTAGTTTTTGACGAAACGACGAAAGGCGGCATCAGCCTCACCGGGAAAGGAACATGGGGATTCATCGTTTCCTGTACCGGAGCCTCAGATGTATTCGATTGGGTTGTGATCGGAAATCCTAACTAGGGCGCAAATATAAGGAAATCGCCAACCGAGTTCTGGGTAAATCAGCCATCATCACGGTGCCAGCGCGCATCCAGGCTAGTTATTCTCGCTTTCATAGAGGAGCGCGGGCAAGAATGAGATTCGCAGCTTTTCGCTACCACTTCTCCGCTCCACATAGCTGACGCATAATCATCGAGCGTTATAATTCTCTATGGCGTTCTCGTTTTGGGGGTCGCAGCATGAGCAGTAACGGGAAGGTAAGGCCCTTGTTCGGTAGCACGGGCGGATCGCATCCTCTAGCCAGGTTCACCGACCAGCGGGAGACCTACGGACCCCATGTCGTAGAACAACTTGTTCGCAACCTCACCGACGTCAAGGTCGTGGTGGATTTGGGTGCCGGGTCGGGCAGGGATCTGGAAATCGTCAGGCGCCTTCATCCGCAGGCGAAACTTATTGCAGTCGAGGGCGGGACGGAATACGCACAGTCCCTAGCTGGGAAGGCTGATGTGATTCATGTGGCCAATATTGAGCGTGACGATTTACCGCTTGCAGATGGTCAGGCCGACCTGATCATTGCGAATCAGGTGCTGGAGCACACCAAGGAGATTTTTTGGATCTTTCATGAGGTGTCGCGTTCCCTTAAGCTAGGCGGCCATTTTCTGTTTGGCGTTCCTAACATTTGCTCGCTGCACAATCGTTTCCTGCTGCTTATTGGCAAACAGCCTACACAGCACAAGGTTTGTTCAGCGCATGTGAGGCCGTTTTCGAAGGGCGACACGCTCGCTTTCTTGAATGCTTGCTTCCCCGGCGGCTACCAACTCACAGAGTTCCGCGGGGCCCAATTCTATCCTTTCCCGGGCCGCTTGTCTCGATTGCTAGCTAATGTTTTCCCGACATTCGCGTTCACGATTTTCTTCATGATCCGAAAGACAGCGGAGTATCATGGCGAATTTGCCACCTATCCAGGACGGGCCCAGCTGGAGACGAACTTTTGGACCGGCCACATCCCCACAAGCTCTCAATACTGGGCGTCGCCCCAACACAGTAACCAGGAACTGGGGTCTTCGATCAGGAACCAGCATGACTCACCTAATTCCTAACGGTAGATCGGCAATTTATTGAATTTCATACAAGACGACCGTGTCGAACTGGGCGACCGGTCTGACCGGATATCTTGGTGGGTCAATTTCCCTGCTCGCAAATACCTTGGCAAGCGTATCATCCGCAACGTGGTTTACCACCACGAATCGCCGGTGCGACACCGGGGCATTCAAATAAGCGATTGGGATTTCCTGCTTTAAAAAGTAATACTCGAGCGGAGCGAGCGACGGAAGCGCCACCAAGACTGAGTCTCCTGTAGTGAGCCGTGGTTTAAGATAAATCGCTGTGTCCTGCATACCTCTGCCTTCATTGGTGGAATAAATAACGTCACCTCGCCGCACATACCAAGCTGTCCACAGGAACATTACAACCACAACCAGGGTCATACCATGTCGAAGGGGGAAGGACTTCAGGAGGTGTTTAGCTACCAACTCGAGACCCGACGCGGACGCGATGAAATAGAGCGGAAGAGCGAAAGTCCAAACTCTCTCAAAAGGCACAACGCGTTGGATGAAGAGTAGGGGCACGACCCAGATTACGAGCGCCAAAGCCAAAGGGATGCGAAAGCGACTACAGCGAATATGGTAAATCAAGGAGATTCCGAAACCAGCCGCCAGAGTAATAATTAGGACTAGTGGTAATCCCCGGTTCCAGTACCGCCAAGTCGATACAAACGACAGCGGAAGATCTCTTAGAAAGACGTCGGTAGGCAGCGGCCGCACGATACTGTTCGCGAACACAGACGCTGGCCCAGAGACCGCAAAAACTGGGCTGTACAACCCCGTGGTCAGCACGGCGGTGAGAAGGCCGGCGACAAATAAATCGCTGACAATGTGTCTGGAGCTTTTAGCATCCCCGGCGGCGGAAAGCAGCATCCAGACCGCTACTCCACCCACCGGGTACAACATGATCGGGATGGTGTAGAAACCAAGCGTCGCAAAAATGGAAAACAGTAACACGGGGGTCCATCCCCGATTGCGAATCATGTACGCCGCGATCGGTATGAGCATGGTGAAACACAGACATACGAGGGAATAGCCTCGGGAATTTGTGGAATATTCGATCAGCACAGAAGAGGTTGACGTCAGGGCGGCAGCCAGGATTGCACTTTCAGTGCGGTAGAGGCTACGTGCAGCAATGTAGGTTGCCGGAACCAGCAATAGCCCCGCAAAGAATGCTGGCAGACGGAGCGCCCAAGGACGGTTGCCGAATAACACATAGGCAATGTGCACGAAGAAAGTGTGAAACAGATGGTTATTTGGTTGCGTGTAAAGGGACAGCCCGATGTAAAGCGGCCTTGAGGCGTAGGTCGTTACTGTGTAGGCCTCGTCATAGCGCATGGGTTGAGACAAAAGGGGGATTCGGAGAAGGGCAGCGAGACAGACAATGACAGCGATTGCCCAGAGATCCTGAGCAAGTACGGCTTTCCATTCGGAAGCAATCATACTTCCGAAAATGGCTGCATCGGCCGTGAGTATTTCAAGGAAGCGGAACACTCGCCGGCGGAAGGTTAATACTGCAGCCGTCACGGCAAGGCTGAACGCTCCCACGAGCTGGAGGCGGACGCGCATGTGCTGGTAGAAATCTGGAGTGAAAAATAGAACCTGGCTTCTGGAAAGAGCGAGGGCTTTTGCATGTAGGTACTGGAAAGAAAGAAATGAAACAGCGATGCTCACGCTGCCGAGCAGTAATGTGCCGCCTATCAGAACAGCGCAAACGATTGTGGGACTGAAAATCCTGGACAGCAACGGCGGGACGGTTGCAAGGGCCGCTGATTCAATAAGATCGGCGCGCAGGTCGCGAGAGGGCGGCGGCGCCTTCACTATCTCAGCGGTCGGAAATTTGGGTTTCTCTGGTGAGCACATGCGGGCCAAGACTCAGGGGAGCAGACCTCTATGGTATCTTAGCGCGGAGCATTCGCTGATTTTAGCCCGTCCCATCCCGTCTACCACTTGGGCGCTTGGCGTACAGGCTATTGCGAGACGCTCTCTCCTGCAATACTCTATCAAATACATCCTTTGATGCTCCATGGCGAACTCCGACGTGCGATATTTGTCCCACAACGGCGCTGAGCGCTCGGAAGTTCACACAGACCGGTCATCGGTGTTCAGTTATGTTGAAAAGACTAGAATACGTCTCCGCGGTTGGAAGCATTGCTTTGATCGGCGCGGACCGCATCGACCTATTGGCAGGGCATGGTTTTTTTAGACTGACGCCATTCTTGCTTTTTGCTTCGATGGTGATTTTGATTCGGCTGGTGTTCATGGGATTGAGCGGAAGATCTCAGATAACGATTAGTCCACCTTTTCGCCGCCAAATTCCATTTCTCATCATATTTGCGCTATTCCTTCTGGTTTCCTTCGCTTCGACAATTTTCGGAGTGAACCCCGACCGGGGCATCGTGGCTCTTGCTGATTTAGTGCTTGTGTCTGTTTTCGGATATTCCATTTCAGTGAGGATACTGACCGATCCCGCGCCAGAAAAACTGGTTCTACGCGCCATCACGTTCGCCTTGATCGTGTGGCTGATTTTTTGTATCGGAGGGTACATTGCTTGGAGCCATGGGGCCATGCGTATGGAAGATGAGGCCAGCTCGTCGGTGGAATCCATGTTTGCGCCCAGTGCAGCATTCTTTTTCGCGCCTCGGTTGTCGGGCTTTTGCGTCGATGCAAACCGCGCCGGTTTCATTCTAGTGATGTATTTGGTATTGCTGGATCGATTTGTGGCTAAGACGCGCTACACGCGTTTCCTTCGCTTTGCCATAGGGTTCTTCATTTTGCTCGCTATGTCAAGATCAGCCATGCTCTGCTGGCTGGCATATTACTTATTCTCTAAAGAATTCTGGAAGCATCTGATGACGCGGCGAGCCGCATTTAGAGGGGCCACGCTCACGATTGTCTGTTTGGTCGTTGGTCTCGTCTACAGAACGCAAATCACGGACCTAATTGAATTGTGGCAGGTCTCAGAGGTGGTGTCGGATCGGCTCTCCGGCGAACAAGGTACATCGGGAGGCGATCACATTCAATTGATACGAAGGGGCCTTGAGACTTGGTCAAACTCACCCCGCACCGTAGTTGCAGGCATCGGTTTCGCGGGTGCCCCCCGGTTCCTGGGCGATATCTTCGGGGATAATAAATACGGGAACTTTCATTCCTTGTACGTGTCTGTGCTTGCAGAGCTTGGATTGCCCGCCTTCCTTCTGTTCATGATTCTCCTCGGTTACCCGATCATGGGAAGGAAAGGCGCAGCACCATGCATCGCAGCGATCGCGGTCTTTAACGTAGCGCTGCAATCCTATATGGAACCCCTATTTTGGCTGGCTCTTGCCCTGGCGTGGTCCTTTGAACTGAAGGGTCGCAGTCCCCGCTCAACGGGTGTCGCCACCGTCTAGCACTATGACCACATAGAAAGTAACACAGATAGATACTTGTCAACATACCTATCCTGGCGTATTGCTGGGGCATGGAAGACAGCGGAAAATTTCAGGTTCGGTTGTCCAAGCTGGAGCAGGAACAATTGGACGAATTGTTGAGGGGCGGTCTACAATCGGTGCGAACGGTGCTCCGAGCCTTAGTGCTGCGGCAACTGGCGGACGGGCAAACCATTCGCAAGGTGGCACGCAACCTGGGCTTGACTCCGAAGACCGTGTGGCTGACCAGCCAACGTTATCAGCAAGGCGGGCTGGATCGAGCCTTGTACGAGCGGGCGCGGCCCGGAAAAGAAGCACGGTTAGACGCCCA
Organism: Candidatus Sulfotelmatobacter sp.; assembly: GCA_049584315.1. Lineage (GTDB taxonomy): Bacteria > Acidobacteriota > Terriglobia > Terriglobales > Acidobacteriaceae > Sulfotelmatobacter. The sequence goes on from JBAUXO010000347.1 coordinate 10,670, forward strand.
ACAGCGGCAGCGCATCGTGGCTCTGGTGTGCAGTCCGCCGCCGGAGGGCCGGGCGCGGTGGACGGTGCGTTTGCTGGCGGAAGAAGCGGTGAAGCGCAAGCTAGTGCCGGGGGTAGGACGAGAAACGGTCCGAATCCTGCTTGAAAGCCACGATCTAAAACCGTGGCGGGAAAAAAATTGTGGTGCGTGGCCGAACTCGATGAGCAATATATCGCGCGCATGGAGGACGTGCTGGCCGTGTATGAAAAGCCGCTCTCGGCGCGAGAAGCGGTGGTCTGTGTCGACGAGAAACCGGTCGTGCTGCATCAGACGCCCGGCCTCCGATAGCGATGCAGCCGGGACGGGTGGCCCGTAGGGACGCCGAATATCGGCGTTGCGGAACGGCCAATGTGTTCTGCGGTGTCCAGCCCAAGGCGGGACGGCATTTCACCAAGGCGACCGACAACCGCTCCTCACCCGGGTTGGCGACTCTCTGTTGGACATTGCTGCCGCTTATCCGGAGGCCGATACCACTCATCTGGTGATGGACAACCTGAGTTCGCATACCCGCAAGGCGGTCGTGGAACGTTTTTGGGCAGACGCCGGCGATTGGCTGTGGAATCGGTTCACCGTGCACTACACACCCAAGCACGGCAGTTGGCTGAACCAGGCCGAAATTGCGAGTGGCCTATTCTCTCGGCAATGCTTGGGCCAACGCCTAATCGCAGATAGAACTTCTTTGTGCCAAGAAACTCAAGCCTGGAACCGCCGGGTCAATCGCGACAGGGTTATGATCCAGTCATTCGCGTCCAAATTGGGCGTTTGACAATATTCCCACATTGAAAACGTTGGGCATAGCTCGACTCTGAGCCTGGACACGCATCTGCGCTTCGACCCAGGTCGAAGTAAGTGCCTCTTGCCATGTTGTTGTTAGCGCCGATTTAAAAGGGAGCCAGTTCAGCCGGTATGGATGTGAGCCACAGAGTTCGCCGAAGGCGGTGAGGCACATGGATGCGTCGGCCTCCGTCGGAGACAAGCAGTCACGATTGTGAGTTTTTTCCCTGCCAGTGATGGTTAGTTCATGAACGCTTCTCCCGCGTCGTCCACTCGAGGCGTAACTGCGGATCCGGAGTGTGTTGGGTGTCCCTCTTGACCGACTCGATAACCAGGTAGAGTTTGTCCGCGCTGCTGACCTTTCCCGACACGCAGTAGTAGTGGTCTGACGTGATGGTTTGGGATTTGGTGAAGTCATAGAGGCGGTAGACCCGGCGGGTGGAGTCGTCCTTCATGAGGAACACGACACAGGTGCGGTATTCCATACGCGAAAGCAAGAGCAGATGATTGGCGCTGAAGTTGAACATAGGAGTGAGGATGGAAAGCAGAGAGCGGGAGCGATGCTCCCGCCCCCGGCCGACAGCGCCGTTGAGGGGTTACCCGACGGACTCCTCCGTGCGGGATATCGTCACAGAGCGGCGCCTGATCTGAGCCAGCCGATTATTCCGTCGGAGGCTGGCTCTTATTACCCTTGCGAAGGCTTTCGCCTCCGAGAAGGAAGATCTCGGAGTTTTCTACCAGGCGATCGGCGATGGCCGTGGCGATGGTGGTGTTGTAGAGGATGTTGCCCCAGTCGGAGAAAGCAGTGTTGGTGGTAATGAGCGTGCTGCGCCTATGGCTGTGGCGAGTGGAGATGACTTGATAGAAGAGGTTGGAGGTCTGCTGGTCGAGGGAAAGATAGCCGAGCTCGTCCACCACTAATAAAGAGGGTTCGGTATAGATCTTGAGTTTGCGAATCAGGGAATGATCGACCTGAGAAGCCAGGAGGTGGTTGAGCATGTCCATGGCAGTGGTGAACAGGACTCGCTGATTCGCCTGACAGGCGCGCCAGCCGATGATCTTGGCCAGGTGGGTTTTGCCCACGCCGGGATTGCCGATGAGACACACGCGGGTGCCGTTGCGCAGAAAGTCGAGATCAAGCAGGCGAAGGATGCGAGTCTTGAGCTGGAAGCGGGACTTGTGATGGTTGAAGTGGAAGCTGTCGATGGAAGACTTGCTCTGCAAGCGCGAGAGCTTGAAGCGGCGTTCGATAGAACGCTGGTGACGGGCTTCGAGTTCGCGATCGAGGAGTGCTTCCAGGGTTTGAGCAAGGGTGAGATTCTTGGCGGTGGCGTCAGTCAGCATCTGATCCAGATGGAGGCTCATCGTCGCCAGATTCAGTTGATTCAGTTTCTGTTGCAGTGAGGTCATCGGAATCCTTTTTGGAACGGAGGATGAAAGAGTCGTAGTCGGCCAGCGACAGCGGATCGGTGGCCAGCTCATTGAGTTGTGGGTTTTGGAAACGAAGGGGCGGCTGCACGTTGCGCCGCATGCGTTGCTGGCGGAGAAGGTTGGCGATGTAGTCGGCGCCGAAGGCGCCGGCGGCATGCGCCTGGGTGACCGCGGCCGCTACTGCGTCGGGTCCATATTCCCGAACCAAGACGAGCAGTTCGCGGACTTGCAGGGTCAGCGAGCGGTCGGTATCGGCCAGACGACGCAGGTAAGACTCCGAGGCCGGACCGAGCCAACTGACCAAGCGCTGTTGTTCGGCCGAGCGCTGCGCGGCGGCCAACTGCGATAACAGTTGTGTCTGTTGAAAAACTCTTGTTTTGTCAAAATAGCCGGAATTTCGGAGACAGAAAATGTCTACCAAAACGGAGATCGTCGTTTGTAGGCCTTCCTATTGAAAGGTTTTTTGACCATTTTCCGATGTATGAGTTTTTCAACAGACACAGTTCCTTTTGAAAACGCTCGGCACCCAGGGTCTGGCCGCGCCGCCAGCAGCGAGCGTAAGAAACGATCTCCCGATACTGATCGTAAATGTGATCGCGGAAGCATCGGCCTTGATGGTGAGGCGACGGCCTAAATAATGAGGTGGCACGCAGTAGCGGTTGCCATCGAACGACAACCGGAGATCTTTGTGGACCAGAGCTTCTGTGGTATCCCGATAATCGGGCACGATCACGGGCAGAGCGCGCAGAGACTCAGGTTGAAAGCGGGCGGCAGGAGTCTCTCCGGTTTCGCGATGGCGACGTTGATTGGCGACCTGTTCCAGCCAGTGTTGCGCCTGCAGGTTGACATCGGCTAAGTCGGTGAAGGTACGCAGCGGCCAAAAATTTTGCCGTACATAACCGACGGCTCTTTCTATTTTTCCTTTTTCCCAGGCCGCCCGCACATGGCAAGCACGTGGCAGGAAACTGTATTCGCGGGCGAAAGCCAGAAAGCGGGGATGAAAACGGACCAGGTTCCCATCATGCCACGGCCGTGGCGAGATTGTCATACCAGAGTTCGCGTGCGATTCCGCCCAGAGACTGGAAAGCGTGGATGTGACAGCGCACGAAGGTTTCGAAGGTCTGGCTGTGGGAGAACTCCACAAACAGTTTGCGGCTGTGACATTCCACCAGACAGAAGGCATACAGCTTGCGCGCCTGTCCCTGGTAGAGAAGGGCACCGAAATGACCCCAATCGATTTCGAAGCGCTCTCCCGGTGCGGGCTCCATGCGCACATAAGCACGTTGAGCCGAGGTCTGAGTGCGCGCCGTATGTAAGTAATCTTTCAAGATGCTCATACCACCGGTGAAGCCGAGAGGGCGTAGCCGTTGCGCGATCACCAAGGCACTGGCCTTCGCATCTTGCTCCAACAGTTCGGCGATGGTGGCTTTGAACGGATCCAGTTTGCTGGCACGTTTCCGGCGAGCCGCTGCGGACCGGCGTGACCAGGTACTGGGAGATGGTTCTGCGTGCCAGATGGAGATGACGGGCGATCTTGCGCACCGACCAGTGCTCGGCCCAGTGCAGGTGATGAACCGAGTTGATTTGTTCCGCGGTGAACATGACTCTGCTGACCCCGTATAAAACCAGCCGCGTCCGCAAGCCATAGAGATGTTCCTGTCAAGACGGCCCGCGGTCCTCCGGCGAATGGCCAAGTGACGGCAAAATAAAGACTTGCGCGGAAGCTAAGTTGTTCCTGTCAAGATCGCACACCTTGGGCCCAGAACAGCCAACCTCTGATGCGGAATGCTTTAAGTCCAAAGCTAAGTTGTTCCTGACAAGAAGCTCCACGCGGCGCTTCCGATAACGCTGTCGTTGGCGCTGACGGTTGCTCTCGACCAGTTTCGGGTTTCGCTGGCGATGTTGTTTCTGGAAGTCGGGATGTTCGTCCCACCATTGCTTCTGGCTGTCGCGAACCACCTGGAAATACTCCGGGTCAGTTGCCAGCTTCTTCCGGTGATAATCGCTGCGGCGCCAACGTTGGCACTCCGGCCGACCGCACACGCTTTGTTGAGGACGATAAGCGGATGGTAGAAATGAACGATTACAGAAAGGACAACGGCGGGACTGGCTCAAGCCGACTCCTCAGAGGATCATTGGGATGAATCCCTGAGGAGAATCGAAACCTTGAGCGGTACGCAAGCCTGCGGGGAAAACCAATTTAGAAACTGCTGTAGAGTTCCTACCGCGTCCCCGTCGACCAGGGCCTCTCTCTGGAGCACTGGCTCCGGCTGGAACCGGCTAAAACGGATCACTTTTTCGCCGGCGTTAACATGTTGTCATCCTGCTGTCCGAGTTACTGAGTCATATACTCGTTGAAATCAAGGTCACTTGGTGTAATCGGTTGTCTGCTGTCCAACTGGCACCTACCATGTGATTCCCAATTGTTGATGGGCTAAGGTACCCGCGCACGTCGTCTTCTCGAAGTGTAGAAGCGGAGAGACGGCGGACGCACCCTGCGCACCAGCAGCGGTAGAACACACCAATATGCATGCGACGAGCCACGATCGAGATAGGGGCATAACAACTTGGACGTGTCGAAAAACGCGAGGTAAGCGTGCCGCTCCACCGGTGCACGTTCAGAGACTTGAGGCTTCGTAAGTGGGATGACTTTCACCACGGGCTGCTAGATCCCTTTAACCGGAAACTCTCATTCGGATTGGTACAGCAAATGGGGGCACCCACCTCAAAGGGGCGGTTACTTGACTCTGAGTCCCGTGTCTGCGGTTGACCCGCAGTCGCCGGAGATGATGGTTAAAGCGCCTGTGGGCAACGCCCCAGGATTTATGCAGCGGTAAACGACGCTGTTCGATCCACCCATATAGACTGTCGTAAATGATCCGTTTCCGAAACGATCTACCCCGGCTCCAGGTGAATTAAGGCCGCCGTTTGGGCACGTCGGAGAAGTAGTTAGGGCTCCGAACCAAACGCTGAACTGTCCGGCAGTGTTTGTAAGACATCCTGAGCCACCGTCATAGAATTGGCCGCCGCTAACAGTGAAGTTATTGGCGTTTTCGTTGTCGATGAGGTAGCCGAGTGTTCCCGAATTGTTCCCCCCGCTCATATAGGAGGCAGTCAAGGTTATGTAGCCATAGTTTTGTATCCATTGCTGTTCGGAACTGACATATAAATTAACCCCGCTGACTACGTTCTGGCTGCTTGCAGTCCCATTCTGCAAGGCCCATGAACCGTTGCTGTCGAGCGAGGTATCACTGAGATTCAGGTTGAGATAATTTCCGGTGGCAATGGCAACCCCGATTCCAGTGTTATTGCTGATCGAACTGCCTTGGATAAGGATGTCTTCGCCACTCGTAACCCCCAAAGTGCCTGGATAGAAAAGACCCGTTCGGCAGAAAGAGACTACCGATTCAAAGATGACGTTGCTCCAAGCGTGCATTCCCCACTGAACGCCTACACCAAATGCACCAGACGATGCGGTCTCAAAAATTCGCACACGGTTAAAATGGAAGTGATCGCCTTGGTTCGTACTGGGATCGGTAGACGTGGAAGGAGAAGCCGGAGAAGTCGTCGTCACTCCATCTGATCCGCCAATGTAGATTGCCCCTGTGGCAGTCGACGACCCTGGGCCTAACAGGCCGAGGTCTTCCAGTGCCCCGTCATAGCTGTAGTTGTTAGCACCAGCAGCGTTGTTGTCGGCAACGATAATCGCCCATCCGGTAGTAGGGGTGTACTTGAGAAATGTGCTCATTGCCGATGCACCGTGCAGTTTCACGCAGCGTGGAATGACAATGGTCGTGGTTTGCGTATAGGTTCCCGCCTGGATGTAGACTTCCCCACACCCACCAGGCAGCGCTTTAATCGCGTTATTAACTTGTGTCCCGATATCCGGCGAACCCGGAAACTGAGTTGCATTGACCACCGCGTTCACGCTCTGCGCAGTTACTCCAGCCAGCGTACTCAGTCCGGAAACAGTGAGCGGATCGGCAATGCTAATCGTGCCAGACAAATCGGTAATAGAAGAGTTCTCTATGTCTGTTGCAGTATGGAATACCGGAATTGCCCCGACCGTTCCGCCCGAAGTAGTGACCGTAGAGGATGTAAGCGGCGTGATGCTCTGCGCGCCCGAAACCACTGGAGTCGCGGATGTCATAGCTATGCTGTTCGATCCGCTCTCTCCTGTTCTTGCGAACGCCGAGGCAGGTAATCCGCCAAGGGTATCCGCATCTACGGCCTTCAACGCGTACGGCACGCTAGCCAATTGCACCCGTGGCTGCTCTTCCTCTCCCGGCAACAGAACCCTCACTCCAAGCCAGCGGGTTTGGCCCGTGGCAAACAATTCTGGTGGAATTCCCCCGCTCGTGTTCTCGCCCAGAAAAACCGTGTAGTGGCCTTGAGAAAATTGAATGTTGTGCGTCTCTTGCCACAGGGGGACTCCACCTGTTTGCTCACCGTAGACGGCAAAAGTGATGCCCACCGTGTCGGTTAACAAGTTCCCTGATGCGTCTCTTAGTAAGCCGCTGAACTTCACCAGGCGCGGCACGCCCGGGGCATTATTTTTTTGAACAACTGGCGTCTGTACAGTCTGCCCCACAGCGAGCGCGGAAATCAGACCTGCAAGAACGACTAGCGTGAAAGCACTATGTCTCATCATAAATCCTCCTTTACAAAAACAATACGAGTCAAGATTGCTATTGATAGCTATCTCAAAAACCACTGATGCGCAATGTATGAGCATGGAAACAACTTGTCAAGATAAAAAGCTACTACTAAGGGCGGAAAGTGACAGAACTGATTGGATCATTAACCGTTCCAGTTATCGTGGGACCAATGGAACTTATTACGTGATGCGGTCAACAGATTGTTCGCCTCGTTAATTGATTAGTCCTTCGAGTCAGTTAGTCGTGTTTTCTTATTAAGTGCAGCGGCGGCATTTCCAGGGGAGTGTATCTTTAATGTGTGCGCGAATTTTTCCTTAATTATTTCACTCCGCTGAAAATACGGGTGCTTTTTGGATTTGCGGTCATGCCGCGACGCAGCGTCGAAGGGTCCTTCTGTTAGGAGACCGAGCCCAACTCCAAGCTCCCGGCATCCGATCCAATTCGCCCATGTCCGCGCCAAAGCGAGGTCTATCTCCGCTGCATTGATTGATCCAGTGGAACTTTACTCGCAAGAAGGCTCGTCAGAAGTTTGGCTACAAAATTATGCGGTAACGCTACTAGTATAGTGTCCCAGTGATAGCGTATTTCGACCGTCTATACGGCATGACGGATAATCGAAGCTTGCTCAAACTGATGCCTGAACAAGGAGAGGACTTACAACGCTGCGCAATCACGAACCCTGCCTGCCAGCGATGTGTTTCGCGCGCGACTCATCCTGGCTTTGGCCAATGGCAGTACGTATCGCGAGATTGCCAGAAGCCTAAAAACCAGTTTGCCCACCATCGCCCGCTGGAAGATGCGCTTCGAACGAGACGGATTGGCGGGCTTGGAAGGCCGTCGTCTGGGCAGCAAGCCGGGGCCGCGACTCCGAAGGTGCAAGCCCGCGTGATCCGGCGAGTGCAGCAAACACCCGGGGACGGCAGCACGCACTGGTCCTGCCGGAAACTGGCGAGCGAGTTGGGTCTTAGCAAGTCCACGGTGCAGCGGATTCTGGCCCAAGCGCAACTGAAACCGCACCGACTGGAACGGTATATGGCCAGCAACGATCCCGATTTTGAAAGCAAAGCGGCTGACATCATCGGGCTATACTTGCATCCGCCGCAGCACGCCGCCGTGTTTTGCCTCGATGAAAAGACGGCGATTCAGGCTCTGGATCGGCTCGACACCCGGTATTGTTGTTGTCACCGGGCCGAGCGGAACGGCATGGCTTCGAGTACTACCGTCACGGCACGCTCTCGTTATATGCGGCTCTGGATGTGAAGACCGGCAAAGTAGAAGGCAAAACCGCCAGGCGGCACACCAGCGCCGAGTTCATCGCCTTTCTGAATCAGTTGCTCAGCAAGACGCGCTGGGCGAAGGAAATCCACATCGTGCTGGACAATCTTTCGGCCCACAAGACCAAAGCAGTAGAGGAATTCTTGGCACAACATCCCAAAGTTCGTTTCCATTTCACTCCCACCTATTCCTCTTGGTTGAACCAAGTGGAGTTGTGGTTCGCTAAGATCCAGCGCGACGTGATTAGCCGCGGAATCTTCACTTCGGTTGCGGATTTGGCACGAAAGCTACGCAAGTACATCGAAGCTTATGCCAAATTGGCAAAACCTTTTCGCTGGACTTACACCGATCCTCCTCAGAAGCGGATTCGCATTAACGAAATCACCGGGACGGCTTACTGGCGGCCTATCGCGTAGCCCCCAAGGCATACTCGTCTGCGCACTCAGCGATCCCTCTTTTGAGGAGCGTATTGCCGAAGATACCTTTCCGCAACGTACTCTTCTCGAAACGGGCCGAGTCTCGAAGCATCTGCGATTTTGCAATCCCGCCATTCTTGCGGCGACGTTAACGCTAGATTCATTTTCTCCGCCAGCGCATTCACATTTCCTGCCGGAAAAAACTCGACCATCTCGGAAAGTCGAGCAATCTCCGGGATACCGCCCGATAGCGCACAGATAAGGCTTTTTCCCGCGTGGAGGCTCTCTACGACGACATACGGCAGGGGCTCAGGCCAGAGCGACGGAATAACTACTGAGTCGACCGCAGAATAAAACTCCGACGCATCAGTAAACCCCAGCCATTCAATCCTCGGATCTGAGTATGTCTTCTTCAAATTCTGGATGTAGCCCTCGAGGCCTCGGCCTGCTATCTTGAGTTTCCAACCCGGCTGATTCAGCTGCTTCGTGGCCTCCAGGAGTGTTTCAATGCCCTTCTCGCGCTCAACTCTTCCGATGAAGCCAAAAACCACGTCGCTGGACAACGACCCAGCGTTCCTTCTCTGAGGAATCGACAGCTTGGCGCTAGCCTGAATGTTATAGACGACGGTGGAAGGCACATCTTCGAGGTAATGCCGTCTGCTGTGTTCATCGAGAGCGTGTTGGCTGACAGAAACAACTGCGTCTGGCAGCCGCGAAGAGGCTCTTCTTGGCAAAGTCAGCAGTTTGCAATCCAAGCACCTTTTCTCGCAAACGCGGCCATTGCGAAACAGAGTACAGCGCGGACACATCAGATAATAATCGTGCAGGGTATGCACAAGACGCACTTTCCTGCGCTTAACCTCCCGCCAAGTGGCCAGGGAAAACCCACAGACGTTATGTGTGTTAACCACGTCCGGCATCTCGGCATCCAAAATCTTGCCAATCCGGCGAGCCGCCACCGGGTTCCACATTTCCCGAATGTGCCAGGCGAGACGACCGAAGATACTGGGCTTCTCGCTTCGGCCAAAGGGCCAGTAGAAATTGTCCAGCGGGAGACGGTAGATGCGCAAACCACTCCGATCCTCGACGACTTCGCTGGACCCTGGGTGCAAAGTGACAACTGTGACCACATGGCCGCGGCGGACCAAGGCTTCCGCCAGTTCAGCCGCCGCCTTTTCGGCACCGCCGATAACATTGGGAGGATAAAGCGTGCTGATTATAAGAATTTTCATTTACCGCGTCCCGCCGCATACGGGAGGATCCTGCTTTCCAATACCTCCTTGCAGTCGATCCCGGGGACACGTGTAAACGGCTCAGGAAAATTCTTGAGCGGTCTGTTCCAACAGGGTGCGGGCATAGATAGATTTCCGCCGCCAGTCAGCGATTTCAAAGCCTGGCCAGCACAGTGTAGTTCGCCGGCAATCTCGTCGACCTGCTTACCGAATCAAGTAAGGCACCAGTAAGATTCACGGCACATCGCAAGGGAAACAACCACTTATTCAGCCGGAGGCAAACACTCAACATCAATTGCGCCCAGTCCCCCCCGTCCTCGACGATCTGCCATTCCGAAAATCCGGCCTCCTTCAACAACTGTTCGAATCCGTATTTTGTGAAACGGAAAAAATCGTAGGGCTCTTCATGGAGTGGCCAAAAGAAGGGGCCGCTCAGGATCAAGCATCCATTCGGGCGAAGCACTCGTTTGCATTCCCGTACCATGACGTGCGGATTCGTCACATGCTCGATGACCTGGGTGGCAAATACGATGTCCACCGATTGATCTCTGACCGGAAGGCGCAAAACATCTCCTACGAAGTCGGGCGAGGTGTCTATGACTCCATGATCCATTCCCCAATGCTTAGCTGTGAGAAACAGGTCACGGTATGGCTTATGTCCGCAGCCAATGTCGAGTACTCTCGGACAGTCCCGGCCGATGTGCTTCAGTGCCGTCCTTGCGGCCCACTCGAGATTAGGCCAAAGATACCTATAGTGCAGATAGTCTTGCTTCCAAATTCTCAAGCTGCGCCGTTGTAGGCGGCCCTTAGCGGACCCTTTTACTTTGGTAGCTTCAGATGACGTATGACTGCCGATTGGTCGCCTCATTTCCTGGTCATCATCTACAGCATATAGACTTGCAGTTGTGTTTGCTTTTGTCTTCTTCCTGGTTGGTCAAAGGGCCGATTTTACACGGACCGCGAAGGCGCAGTTGCGGCGCAGCAATCAGGATCCCGAATGCAAGACTTTAAGCGTGAGACGCAGTGGCAGCCGCAGCGCGCTTGCGGAGGACGTAGAACAGGCCGGCCATGACGCCCAGCAGCTGCGCACAGGCCCGCGCGGCCAGTAGAACGGGAGAAAGCAGTCCGACAATCGGGTCTTTCGGGAGGGCTCGCCACGCGAACGGAAGCGTGCTCCCTAGAAAAGCAGCGCACACCAGTAGCCAAGCAGGTACTCTCGGGTGCACCACCAGATCGCCAACAATTGCCAGCACTAGCACCGGGGCGAACAGAAGCTGCAGCTTCATCAGCTGCGGCGTGTGGCTATCCTTCATAGCCTTACTCGGATTCTTACGTACCGCCAATACGCGCCAAAACGCGAATTTATACTTCTTGTTTAAGTACCCCCAGAGCGTATCAGGATGGGTGTGGTAGACGATGGCTGCCGGGACAAATCTCATCGTCCAGCCGCGGGCAGACATGCGATAGGAAAGCTCCACGTCCTCCGCGCAAGCGACCGGGAAACTCGTGTCGTAACCATTCATCTCCAGGAACCGGTTTCGGCGAAAGCCGGCCGAATAGGTATCAATGAAGTCGATCTGGGAGAGATCCGACATTTGCCGGTATTTGTCTTCGTACTCGATCTGCACAAAACGAGCCGCGAGACTCCTTTGACGAGTGCGATAGATGCCCTTCGCTCCGACGACACTCGGATCTTGGAAGGGTTCGATCATGGCGGCCAGCCACTCCGGCGTTGGCACGCAGTCGTCGTCGGTGAACAGGATAATTGTCCCTCGAGCCTCCACCGCTCCGCGATTGCGCGCCGCAGCGGGGCCGGCATTCGACTGAGTAATGAGACGAACTCCGGAATGGCGAGCAACCACTTCCGCAGTGCCATCGGTTGAGCCATCGTTGATCACTAGAATCTCTGCATCTCCTTCCACCGTCTGGTCCCGAAGTGCGTCCAGGCAATTTCCGATGCGAGACGCCCCATTAAATGTTGGAATGATGATCGATACTGACATAATCTCAATGGACATCCGAGTTGTGAAAAGATCTTCGGCGCGCGCCCCCTCCGAGTCTTTAGACGGGAACAGGCTTGCGTTCATGGTATAAACCAAGCAACTGCTTGTAAGCCCAATCGCCCGATGCCTCGATAGATCTCGCCAAACGATCCGGAGAACACGCCTGCCGCCAGTGCTTTCTGACCACGCGTCTGGCCTCAACGCCCCCACGAAGAAATGCCACCGCACAATTGAGCGGATTCCACCAGTTGAATTCGCTGACCAGCCGCAGATATTCGTGCACATGGATCTCTGGCGGGCAATTGGTTGCATACTCGCTGTTTGGGTGCCTACGGTAGAAGAGGCCCGGCTCATCGATATTCACATAGGCGCCGTGTTCCAGAATCTGGAGGCTGAACTTCAGGTCCCCGAGCAACCGATAACTCGAGTCTCCCATAACGCCGGCGGCGGCGGTCCGCCGAAACATGATATTGGAGGGGCCGCCGACAGCATTTGTCATTCGACTGAGGCAGAAATTGATCACACGGCGCCCCGAATGTGACCCTGGAAATGCAGACCAGGATCCTTGGACCTTCAAATCAGGATCGGTGGGCAAGTAGCCGCAGGTGACCAAAGCGACATCTGGCCGTGTCTCGAGAATATTCAATTGCTTTAGCAACACCCGATCGAGCAACACGTCGTCAGCGCAGAGCAATTTAAAATAGCGTCCCCGGGAATTTGCCAAGCAGCGGTTTCCGTTTTCACAAGCTCCCAGATTCGAGGGATTCCGAATGTATCGAATGCGTGGATTCTCAAACAAGCGTACGACTTCTTCTGTGTTGTCCTCAGATGCGTTGTCGATAATCAAAATTTCGAAATCGTCAAGGCGTTGGCGCATGATCGACGCAATTGCATCCGGAAGAAGGTGTGCGGAATTGAACGTGGGAATTGCAATGGTAAGAATGGGTTCTTCGATCGCCATATTGGGAAGCTAAGAATCGGTCTGCACTGATACTGCGGCATACACGAACCGGCAAGATCAGGCAGACCTGCGGATGAAACATCTATCATACCAAAGCCCTCACCTGTTGTTCTGGACGACGCCTCAGGCGCGTTCTTAAGGCGTATGCCAGAGTCTTCGGTATTTTTGAAACAGGAACGTCGACCACGCCAGTCCCGGGATACTGCCGAGGGCACAACTAACCACGATTCCCCTGGCACCATATAACCGTCCAAAGATCAAGGTGCATGCGGTCACGGTCAAGGCTCCGACGATTGCATTGGCGAGGAATACCTCCTGTTTATGCGCGCGGAGATAATAGGCCTGTGCAAAGATGATGACATTTGTGATCATGGTAAGCATCAGCATGGCGATGGAAATCGGGTCCAGGAGACGCTGAGCGAAACGGATGTGCTCCAGGTTTAGGTAGAGACACCCAAGCCAAGCAGTTAGAGCCCCTAAGATCGAGACCGCAACGGACTGTCGGAGCGCCTGAAAAAATACTTGATCTAACCGGTCATACGCCTTGCGGGCAACCAGAGTTCCGAAGGGCGCAGATTTTGTACTCACCCAAGAAACTGCGATGGCTTGAATCGCATTTGCCAGACTGAGGGACATTCCCATCCGCCCAGCCTCCACGGGACCGCGGAATGCGAACAGAACCGGATTAAAGAGCCAGAAGATAAAGTAGCCACAAAACCAGCTCACCGCGATTCTCCACTGGAATGGCCACACCTCTTCCCCCCAACTGATTCGATTCGATCCAACTTGATACCTCAGTAATCCGATCAACAATTTACGCTTCCCAAACAGCCACACAAAGGAGGACAGTGCCATTCCGAACAACATCATCGATGGTGCGAAGAGGCCATGGCGGCTCGCCAGAGCGAGCCAAGCCAGCAGACTTCCAGTCACCGACTGCACGAACCGGAGACGCGCCACCTCTGGCACATATCCGCAACCTTCCAGAAAAGACAACAATGGATCAAGCTGGAAGTTGAGCACCGCCATCGACGCATCCAGACACCAAGGAAAAAGCCAAGAAACGGCGTGCCCGGTATGGCCTTGCGTAGAAAAGAAATAAAGCCCGAGAGGAAGCAATGTCGCGAACAGCAGCAGCGCCGCCATCGAATACCAGCGGACCGACTTCTGAATTACAGAGGCGAGGCGGGTATGGGCAGTGGGGTTTCCGGTGATTTCATAATCAGGGGAGATCGACAGCTTGGCACGTTCGTGACTTGCCATCTGCAAGATCACAAAGGAGAAGCCCAGCTCAAAAACGATCTGAATGGCAACCAGGCTTCCAAAGGTGTAGTAATACCCCTGCTCGGCAGGGGAAAGGAACCGTGCGATCAAAGCAACGGTGACAAGACCGGCGGCGCTGCCCCAGAATCTCGCTAGAACTGTGAATCCAATCGCTCGATCAAGCCCCAGGACGGTTCGCAGCCAGTGACGAATACGATCGATCCCTGATGAATTCAATGGGAGCGGGGCGATCTCATGGTGGCCGTCAGACATTCAGCGGCCCCCCGTTGAGAACCCAACTCGCGATCGGAGACGAAGTAGGTTGATGGACAATCGGCAGAAGTGTACCTGAAATGACTTTATCGCAGAGATCTCCACTTTACTGCATGGCCCTGTTTCGGGCCGCTCTTAGTCGCACTCGACTGTCAAGCTTCAGATTATAGCGTCGCAGGCTTGAAGCGTGCCTGGCGGTTCAGCCATACGAAAAAAAAAGCGGGCTGAACAGATGCCATTTTTAAAATAAGTTGCGCTTCCAACCTCTCGCTCAGCAGAGGCATTCTTGACCAGGTTGGCATAACCGGATAAGGTTGCATTTCACCTAAGGACGTAATCTTCGCGAGCAGGTCAAGGTTGTGGAAATCACTCTTCCGATCGAACCCCTCGGAACTGCCTAGAGTCAGACAAGGAAAAAACAGGGCGAATGATGAACGCAAGTGAAGCAAATCAGCTGGAGGTGGTCCTACAGCGCATCGCGTCGGAATCGATCGAGGTAGTGCGGGCTCGCGAAAAAAGCACTTTCGCCAATTTTGCCGGACAAAACGAACAACGTCTCATTCTCTTCGGCGCGGGCCCGCTTGGCAGACTGGTGCTTCAAGGCCTTAAACAGGCGGGATTGCGGCCGATCGCCTTTGCCGACAATAACCAGCGGCTATGGAACACCGACATCGGTGGCGTGCCTGTCCTTCCACCCTCTACCGCATCCGATCTCTATCGCGACTCGGCGTGTTTCGTAGTCACGATTTATAACGGCTCTCCGGCTCGCCGCCAACTGAAGGCGCTAGGCTGCAAGCATGTAGCGCCCTCTGCAGCCTTATTCTGGAAATACGGGGAAGTTTTTACTCCAAATTTCGGAATAGAACTCCCCCACAAACTACCCGCATATGCCGATGAGATCAGAGCGTGTCGTGAGGTTCTGGCCGACGAGGACTCGCGACGCGAACTGGCCGGGCAACTCGAATGGCGCTATTGGCTGGACGATGACACACTTCCACCGTCATTGAGTCCTTCGGAAACATACTTCCCGATGGACCTGATGGTGCCCTCTGCAGAGGAGGTTTTTGTCGACTGCGGCAGTTTTCAAGGAGATATACTTCCGAGCTTTACTTCTCATTGGAAAGGAAAATTTAAGCATATTTTCGCAATCGAGCCTGATCCTCAGAACCGGGAAGTCTTGGGAACGACGGCAGGAAACCTGGGCTTGAAGGACCGACTCACTGCACTTCCTTACGCAGTCGGCCAGCAAAGTGGCATGGTGTCGTTTGCATCCACCGGGACAATGGCGTCGCGGGTTGTGGACGGTGGGGAGCCGTCAATTTCCGTGGAGTGTCGAAGGCTGGATGATATCTCGTGGCCGCTCCCGCCAACCTACGTCAAGATGGATATCGAAGGCGCGGAACCAAAGGCTCTTGTCGGAGCGACTGGCTTGCTTCGACGGCATCACCCAATCCTCGCAGTTTGCACCTATCACCGAAGTGAGCACCTGTGGCAAATCCCTAATCTCATCCGGTCCCTAGCCCCTGAATACAACTTGTTCGTGCGACGCTACGCCGAGGAGTGCTGGGAAGGGGTTTGCTATGCAATTCCCGATCATCGACTCAAACGTGCCTGATACTCCTCGATTTGCTTCCTCGTGAACTCTGCCATGTTCTCGCCCAGTTTCGAAGCTTGGTACCAGGCTGTCGTCCACTCCAGCGCGGTTTCAATCTTCAGCTTTGGCTGCCAACCGAGTTCAGCGCGAGCCTTGCTGGCGTCCAGCCGGAGAATATGATCTTCGTGCACCCCGGCGACCGAATCGCGAACCCAGGACGCGCCATTGCCCCATATGTGCACGAGCTTGGTAGCGATGCGCTCGACCGGCCAGATGTCCTCATCGCCGGGTCCGAAGTTGTAGCAGGAAGCAAATCGCGCGGGCTGGGCGAGGAGCTTCTCGGCCAGCATCAGATAGCCGTGCAAGGAGTCGAGCACGTGTTGCCAGGGACGGATGGCGTTGGGGCGCCGGATCAGAACCGGTTGTCCGGATCCGAATCCGCGGACCAGATCTGGAATCAGTCTGTCTTCGGACCAGTCCCCTCCCCCCATGACGTTGCCGGCGCGCGCGGTCGCCACTGCCACATGGTGCTCATGCATCCGCTCGATTGGAAAGAATGAGCTGCGGTAGGCCGCGCTGACAATTTCGGCGCACGCCTTGCTTGACGCATACGGGTCATATCCGCCAAGCGGGTCCGATTCACGATAAGGCCAGATCCATTCCTGATTCTGGTAACACTTGTCCGTGGTGACACAGACCACCGCGCGCACGCGCGGAGTCTTGCGGATCGCTTCCATCAAATGCACCGTCCCCATGACGTTCGTGGCGTATGTACCCACGGGATCGGCGTACGAGCGGCGAACGAGAGGCTGTGCCGCCAAATGAAAGATGACTTCCGGCGCAAATTGCGTCATCGAGACTTCGAGCTTGGCGTAGTCGCGAATGTCGCCGCGAACGTCATCAAGGACCGTACCCACGGATGCCAAACTGAACATGTTGGGTTCAGTCCAAGGGTCGAGAGAGTACCCTCGAATCTGCGCGCCCAGCCTACTCAGCCAGAGTGCGAGCCAACTGCCCTTGAAGCCAGTGTGACCGGTTAGAAAAACACGGCGGCCCTGCCAGGTTTTCACCACGTCTTCCAGGGTGCCCTCCCGCCGGCCCACAACTCCTCCAGCCGTTGCTTATCGCGTAGAGTATCCATTGCCTGCCAGAATCCGTGGTGCAGAAATGCATGCACCTGGCGTTGTGCTGTAAGGCTGTCCATCGGCTCCCTCTCAAACAGCCATGCGTCGTTGTGGATTTCATCCAGCACTTTTGGCGACAGCACAAAGAAACCACCATTGATCCATCCGCCTTCGCCCTGTGGCTTCTCCTGAAACGAAGTGATGACTGTTCCCTCCATGCCCAATGCGCCAAATCGCGCAGCCGGTTGCACGGCCGCGATGGTCGCCCGGCCGCCATGCTGCTTGTGGAACGCGATGCTCGCCGAGATATCGATGTCGCTCACGCCATCTCCGTAGGTCATGCAGAATGGGTCTTCGTTTTCGATATAGCGTGCCACTTTTTTTAGCCGTCCCCCGGTGCCTGTCTGATCTCCGGTATCCACCAACGTCACCTTCCAAGGCTCCGCGACGCTCTGGTGAACTTCCCTCGAACGCTTCTGCATGTCAAAGGTCACATCGGACATATGAAGGAGGTAGTTAGCAAAGTACTCCTTAATCATGTATCCCTTATATCCGCAGCAGATGACGAAATCGTTGATCCCATGATGGGAATACAGCTTGAGGATGTGCCAAAGGATCGGCCGCCCGCCGATCTCGACCATCGGTTTGGGTCGGATGGTTGTCTCCTCACTGAGACGCGTCCCAAAGCCGCCTGCAAGAATCACTGCCTTCATTTGCTCTCCCAGTCGATGTCCTTAAGCAACGCGCGCGAAGACGAAGACGCGAGACCGGGTCTGTCGCGACCGGCGGGGTTAGGACCATGCGGCAAAATCATCCTCATCATAAGCTATTCACCCCGGCAATCAAGCGCATCTCAGGCAGTTTGAATGGTATGATTTGGATACCCCCATCGATCCATGACGGATGCCCCGGCTCAGCTTCGCAAGCGGATCCTCGACTTGGCCGCGCAATATTTCTTGGAATCCTCGCCCGCGGGAGACTTTATTCCCGGAGTTTCACTTGTTCCCGTTTCCGGCAAAGTGATCGACGGTGCTGATGTCAGCGCGGTTGTCGATTCAGCTCTCGACGGCTGGTTTACTACCGGGCGATTCGCGGAAACCTTCGAACGGAATCTGGCACGGTTTGTGGGCGTCCGTTCCGCATCGCTGGTTAACTCGGGCTCATCGGCCAATCTGGTTGCTCTCAGCGCTCTGACTTCGCCAAAACTCGGCGAGCGGCAATTGAAGCCGGGCGATGAGGTCATCACCGTGGCTGCAGGTTTCCCGACGACGGTGAACCCGATTTTCCAGAATCGTCTGGTGCCGGTTTTTGTGGACGTAACCGTTCCGGGGTATGAGATTGATGTGCGCCAACTTGAAGCAGCGCGCAGCGACCGGACACGGGCCGTGTTCCTCGCTCATACGCTGGGAAACGTCTTCGATCTCGATGCCGTCTGTGCCTTCGCACAAAAGCATAATCTTTGGCTAATCGAAGACTGCTGCGATGCGCTCGGTTCGACGTACAAAGGACGAAAGGTCGGCACGTTTGGCGATATTGCCACTTTGAGCTTCTATCCTGCGCACCACATCACAACCGGAGAAGGCGGAGCCGTTCTTACCGATAAGCCGGCTCTGCAGGTGCTGATTGAGTCTTTTCGCGACTGGGGTCGCGACTGCTGGTGCGAGCCCGGCAAAGACAACACGTGTGGCAAGCGTTTTGAGTGGCAATTAGGTTCGTTGCCCTGCGGCTATGATCACAAGTACACCTATTCGCACATCGGGTACAACCTCAAGGCCACAGATATGCAGGCCGCTCTAGGAGCTTCTCAGCTCAACCGGTTGCCCGGGTTTATCGCTCGCCGGAAGGAGAATTTTCATCATCTCAAGGGAGCGTTGGCCGGGCTTGAGGAGTCTCTGATATTACCGGAAGCCACAGCGCACTCCGACCCTGCATGGTTCGGTTTCCCTATTGGCGTACGCGAGGATGCTCCATTTCGGCGTGAGGATCTGATTCGCGTGCTGGATGCGAACAAAATCGGTACGCGCCTTGTCTTCGGTGGCAATCTCCTCCGGCAGCCTGCCTATCAGGATTGCCAGTATCGCGTGGCTGGAGAGCTTCGTAACACCGATTTTGTAATGAACAACGTGTTTTGGGTTGGCGTGTACCCGGGTCTGACTCGGCTGATGCTCGACTTCGTAGCCAAGACAATCACGGAATTCATTGCGCAGGCCAAGGCTCGACGGGGAGAGAAACAGCCGACACTCGCCCAGCTTGGCTGAGAGAAAAAACTGCAAGTTTTCCTCGGTGAAGAAGGCCTTGCGTCAACAAAATCGGATAACGAGGCGAATGAGGAACGAAAGTAAAGCAGATCATCTGGAAGTTGTTCTGCAGCAGATCGGGTCGGAATCGTTCGAGGCTGTACGGGCTCGCGAAAAACGGACTCTTGCCAACTTTGCCGGACCAAATAAAAAACGTCTGGTTCTCTTCGGCGCGGGCGCGCTTGGCAGATTGGTGCTTCAAGGCCTTAAACAGGTGGGATTGCAGCCGATCGCCTTTGCCGACAATAACCAGCGGCTATGGAACACCGACATCGGCGGCGTGCCTGTCCTTCCGCCCTCTACCGCATCCGATCTCTATCGCGACTCGGCGTGTTTCGTAGTCACGATTTATAACGGCTCTCCGGCTCGCCGCCAACTGAAGGCGCTAGGCTGCAAGCATGTAGCGCCCTTTGCAGCTTTATTCTGGGAATACGCAGACGTATTTACTCCAAATTTTGGGATAGACCTCCCGCATAAGCTCTTCGCATACGCCGATGAGATCAGAGCCTGTGGTAAAGTCCTGGCAGATCAGGACTCGCAACGCGAGCTGGCCGGGCAACTTGAATGGCGCTATTGGCTGGACGACGACGCCCTACCACCGTCATTGAGTCCTGCGGAAACATACTTCCCGATGGACCTGATTGTGCCGTCTGACGATGAGGTATTTGTCGATTGCGGCAGTTTTCAAGGAGACACAATCCCTAGCTTCAATTCTCTCTGGAAGGGCAGGTTTCAACGTATATTCGCACTCGAGCCTGATCCTCAGAACCGGGAGGGCTTAGAGGCGACAACCCGAAACCTAGGCTTGGCGGACCGGGTAACTGTCGTTCCGTGCGCAGTCGGTGAAAAAAACGGCCTAGTGTCGTTTGCCGCCACTGGTACAGTAACATCTCAGATCGTGGAAGGTGGGAGGGAGGTACTCTCCGTTCAGTGTCGAAGGCTGGAGGATCTCTCCTGGTCCGGCACACCAACTTATATCAAGATGGATATTGAAGGAGCGGAACCCCAAGCCCTTATCGGAGCGACGGACTTGCTCCGACGGCATCACCCAATCCTGGCAGTTTGCACCTATCACCGAAGTGAGCACCTGTGGCAAATCCCCAATCTCATCCGCACCCTAGCGCCGGAATACAACTTGTTCTTACGCCGTTACGCCGAAGAGTGCTGGGAAGGGGTTTGCTATGCAATTCCCGATCACCGGCTTAAGCGCGCCTAATTCTCTTGTGTTATTCTCTTCGCAAAGTCAATCCAGAGCGCCAGGAAGTCTGCTGGAATCCTTAAGCCAATGACTCATCCTTCTCCCCTTGTCTGTTTCGGTGCCGGTAATCTCGGTCGACGTATCGCTCTGGCCGTCCGCCCAGTCTTGTTCTGCGACAACAACTCGGCCTTGTGGGGCACCGTTTGTGAAGGCGTTCCCGTCGAGTCGCCGGCAACAGCAGTGCAGCGCTACCCGAATGCCACTTTTGTTGTTACGATCTGGCACCCGAGCCGTACCGAAGGAATGATGGACCGCGTCAACCAGCTCAGGACTCTCGGAGCGTCCAATATTGTCCCGTTCCCTAGGTTGTTCGCTGACTACGGAGATCTCTTGCTGCCGCATGGGTTTTGGGAGCGACCGAGTTATTATCTCGAGCACGATGAACAGATCCGCCGTGGACGAGCCTTGCTGGACGGCGAAGGACGCGAGGAGTTTGACCGTCAGATGCGACTCCGCTTGGGGGATGTCTCCGGTCAAGTGATCAACTCAGGGGTCCAATATTTCCCGCCTTTCCCACTCGGGGGGAACGAAGTTTTCGTCGACTGCGGTGCTTTTGACGGCGATACGATTGCCCAATTTCGCCGTGCTACCGACGATCATTTTGACCGGATCATTGCATTTGAGCCGGATCCGGTGAATTTCGCGGCATTAAAATCGGCCATCAACGGCGATCCCCGAATTACGCTGTACCAATATGCGACCGGTTCGCGGGGCGAAACCGTCCGTTTCACGATGGGCGGCACCAGCTCCCGGATCTCGTCCGACGGAACTTGCGAAGTGCAAATCATTACGCTCGATGAGGCACTGCGCGGGATCGTGCCGACCTGCATGAAATTCGACATCGAAGGCAGTGAGCCTGACACGCTGCAGGGAGGTCGGGAAACGATTGCGCGGCACCGCCCGAAAATGGCGGTCTGCCTCTATCATCGTCCAGATCACTTGTGGAGCATTCCTTTGCTATTGAGTGAGTTGCTTCCCAATTCACGCTTTACCATGCGCACCTACTACGCGGACGGATATGAATGCGTCTGCTACTGCATTCCGAATTAAGACCACCCAGCGAGTGCCCACGGTCTCATCCTGCAAAGGCTTGCGTTCGGCGATCTAGGCCCTCATTCGGGCAAGGGGTCTACGATCATGTTAGCCAGAAACTCCTCGCGCGGAAGAAATGGAAACAAATCCTCCAAGGGCTTCGAGACGAATGAGCCATCCGGTTTTTGATAGGACTGAAGACGGGGCGCGCGCAACTCATCCGGCAGCACATTGACGTCGCAGACTACCGGTCCTTTCATGTCCAGAACCCGGCGAACCTCCGCGCGAAGATTCTCCTGATTCTTGATCACCGTCGAACTCAATCCAAATGCCGCTGCCACTTGAGTCAGATTAGGAACGGTGAGGCCATTACTTTTGTCGGAACCCAGTTTCGCTTCGCCGAAATAGGCCTTTTGCGATGCCCGGATCGAAGAATAACCATCGTTGTTCATTACGAAGAACTTGATCGGCAGCTGCAGGCGGCGGATGGTTTCCAATTCCTGAATGTTGAACATGAATCCGCCATCGCCATCCACAGCCACCACCTCACGACCCGGATTCGCCATCGCCACTCCGATCGCCATCGGGATGCCATAGCCCATGGCGCCGAGCCCCGCCGTGTGAAAAAGGCGCTGGGAATGCAGCGTAGGAAAGGCAAGCAGATAAATCTCAATGGCCGATCCCGAGCTGCCGACCACAAGCCTGTCGTCGGGCTTAACTTCGGTGCCGATCACCTCGGCCAGGTGAAAGACCGATACTGGTCCTTCGGGTTTGCGGTGCTCCTCTGTGACCACGGGATAACGAGTCTTCCAATCTGCGCAGCGCGCATCCCAGGCAGAATGGTCGTTGAGCTGAATCGAGCTTTTTTGGCTCAAAATCTCGGCCAGGAATTTCTTGGCATCGGCCTGGATTGGCTGCTGCACGTGAGGATGGAGTTTTTTGAGTTCCGCCTGGTCAATATCCACAACTACCTTGTGCGCTCCACGAGCCAAGTTTTGAGGTGCGTATCCTGTGATGGCGAAGTCCAGCCGGACACCGATGGCAAGTAGAAAATCTGAGTTTTGGAGCGCGAAGTTTGCCCCCCGCGCCGCGACCGCACCGGGTCGGCCAACATAGAGAGGATCATTGCTCGGGACCAAATCGGCCGCGCACCATGTCGCCACCGTCGGGATCCCAAGCAGCGTGCGGAGCTGTTCAAACTTCTTTCCCGCATGGGCCAGGCGTATACCGTTCCCGGCGAACAGCAAGGGCCTTTCAGCCAGGTTTAACTTCTGAAGGAGGCGCGCGACTTCCTCCTTCAGCGATATGTCAGCGGGAGGCTCTTTCATTTCCGCTGGATCAAAGCCGCGCAAGGCAGAGAGCGATTCAATCGGTGAGGCCTGGACATCGAGCGGGATATCGATCCACACGGGACCGGGACGGCCGTGGAAGGCAAGATAGACGGCCTTCTCCAAATGGTAACGAATGTCGCTCGGATCGAGAACCGTGACCGCATATTTCGTAATCGGCTTTACGATCGCGACTATGTCCACTTCCTGCACCCCCAGTTGGCGCATGCCCAGTGGCCGCCCGTCCTTATCGAACATTCGATCCGGCCTTTTGACCTGCCCGGATATAACGAGCATGGGCGTCGAGTCCAACCATCCACCCGCAACCCCGGTGACGGCGTTCGTGCCACCCGGCCCGGTTGTCACCATACAGACGCCCAGATGATTCGTGGCTTTCGCATAGCTCTCGGCGCCCATGGCACTGGCCTGCTCGTGCGAATTGCAGACCGGCTTGATCGCAGCCTCGGAGCCAAGTGAGTCGTTCAAGTGCATGGCCCCACCGCCAGTTACGAGAAAGACATGCTTCACCCCTTGATCAGCGACAAAACGGACTACGTAATCGGAAAGCTTCATGGGTCCAATCGTAAACTGGATTCGGGATAGATCCTTGAATGCGGAAGCTTCAATCCCTGGTGAAGACTTCCTGCGCGGTCAGACCCCGCGCGGCGAGCAGCGCGTCTATCAACTCGCGCACCGCCCCATTGCCTCCTGCAGCCCTGGCAATGAAGTTCGCGCGCGCCAAAACCACCGACGCCGCGTTTGCCGGAGCCGCAGATAGGCCCGCGATTGCCATGGCCGGCAGATCGTTAACGTCGTCGCCCATGAAGCAGACTTCTGAGAGCTTCACACCGGCGGCGGCGGCGAATTCTCGCAGCGCTGCCGCCTTATCGCGGCATCCCTTGACGACATGACGTACAAGCATTTTCTCAGCGTAGCGATCCACTAATGGGCTGTTTTCTCCTGAGATGAGTGCCAGAATCAATCCGGCGCGGCGCGCCAGAGAAACCCCCATGATGTCGGCGAAGCAAAAGCGCTTCCACTCTTCCCCCCCAGGCCCCCACCAAAGTCCGCCGTCACTGAGTACACCATCGACATCGATGGCCACCGCCCGGATGGTCTCCAGGCTGACCGGTGTAGGATTCTGCGGCACCATGCGGGTCAGACCGTGGCGCCCACGCGGCGGAGTTTCTTGATGACCGGAACCTCACGCTCGTAGACACGCTTGATCCCGTCGCCCTTGGCCTGCTCCCACAACCGGATATCGCGCACTAGCCGATGGATGCCGTTTGGCTCCAGAGAGGCGGCGTGATCAGAACCCCACATCGCGCGATCCGTCGTGATGTGGCGCTCTACACAGCAGGCTCCAAGTGCGGCCGCGCAGACGCTGGTCGGAATCCCCGTCTCATGTCCGGAGTAGCCCACGGGTACACCATATCGTTCGGCCATGGCTGGTATGGCGCGCAGATTCAACTCATCGTAGGTCGCTGGGTAGGTGCTTGTAGCGTGCATCAGAATAAGATCCTCTTTGCCCAGAACTTCGACTGCATGGTCAATCTCAGCGTAGGTGCTCATTCCGGTTGAAAGAATAACCGGCTTTCCAGCGGCACGGATATGGCGCAGCAGGCGATCGTCTGTAAGCGATGCGGAAGCGATTTTGTAAACCGGAATGCGAAAACCTTCCAGGAAATCCACGGAGGCCTCGTCCCAGGGTGAGGCGAACCAGAGCATCTTGACCGACTTACAGAAAGCGTTGATCTCTTCGTACTCTTCCTGGTCGAATTCGAGACCGTGCTTGAGGTCTCCATTCGTCGGGCCAAAGGGATTCTCGCGGGGCTTGGCCAGCTCTTCCTGCGTGTAGACGACATCAACCGTCCGTTTCTGAAACTTAATGGCATCGCAGCCGGCAGCCAAGGCTACGCTGATCAGTCTCTTGGCTTGATCAACATCACCATTATGGTTAATTCCGATTTCTGCAACGATGAAACACGGTTGATCGTCTCCGATCAGCCGGTTGCCAATCCGGATTGCACTCATAGAAAAACTCCTTTGGGATACTGTGTCCGACGGGGTTGCGCATAGGATCGCGGCCACCCTCGCAAGCGAACATTATATCTGCCGCTGTCGCGATCGCCCAGACCGCGCAGACTTGAAATATGGGCAATCAAGGTAACCCGTTCGACTGAGTAACGACACCGTTCGCCAGTTCCGGCTGCCATTCGCAGAGGGATCGTTCCACCCAGTCGCACAGCATGTGTCCGCAGAGAATATGTCCTTCCTGTATGCGAGCGGTATCATTTGAAGGGATGCAAAGAGCAACATCGGCGATGGCAGCTATTTCCGCACCCGCCTGTCCGGTGAACGCAACTGTGAATGCGCCGATCTGTCGCGCGGTTTGGAGCGCGGCGCATACGTTCTTGCTTGACCCGGAAGTTGAAATGCCTATCAGTACGTCGCCCTGCCTGCACAGTGCCTCCACTTGGCGCTGGAAGATTCGTTCGTACCCGTAGTCGTTCGCGATGGCCGTCAAGATTGATGTGTCGGTAGTCAGCGCAATGGAGGGAAAAGCGCAACGCTCCCGCCGAAATCGGCCCATCAATTCCGCCGCAAGGTGTTGAGAGTCGGCGGCGCTACCCCCGTTTCCGCACCACAGTACCTTTTTCCCGGCGAGAATCGCGCGCGTCATCTCCTCTGCAATGCGTTGCAGCAGCGCCTCCTGGTTTCGCAGCGACCCGACAACCACGAGATGCTCGGCAATGGCTTGATTAAAAACCGAAGACGGGTCAACAGCAGGCGACATGTCTGCTCCTGGGCTAATGGGCCAACCGATTCCGCAAGAACAGGCGGCTCAGACTGATGGGTTCGACGCACGGCCACGCACTTGAAGTTTGGAATGCCGGTGCGACCGAAGTGAGCTCAGCCCGGAGAGTCCCGGCTGTCGGCATTGTCTACCGTGCAGAACCACAAATTCAGCATACACAATTCAGAAGCGGCAGTATACTGTGTCGGACCGGACATAAGCACACGAACCACCTCGAATGCGTTGGCCGGCGCTGTTTTCGCTGGTGCTCACGATCAATGAACGCTGTGGTCTTGGCAGACAGACCGGACACACGGCGGAGTGAACGATGCCGGAGATGATGATTGTCTCCTACAGAAGACTGATGAGCCCAGCGAAACCTCTTCCCCGGCAGGATTTGGAATTGGTTCTGGAACAAACCGCTCTCCTCTGGGAAGAAGTACGCGGCCAGCGAATCTTTCTGACGGGAGGGACCGGCTTTATCGGGTGCTGGCTGGTGGAGAGTTTTTGTCACATCAACCAGGCTCTCAACCTCGGCGCCCGCATGGTGGTGCTCACCCGCGATCCCTCGGCTTTTACGGCAAAGTGCCCACATCTTAAAGCGAATGCCGCTCTCATCCTTCATCGGGGTGACGTGCGGAGCTTCAGCTTCCCTGACGGTGAATTCGGCTACATCATCCACGCCGCTACCGACACCACTGCCAAAGCTCTGGCCGAGGTCCGGCTGCATACGTTCTCCACGCTTGTGGGCGGAACCGAACGGGCGCTGCAGTTCGCCGGCGCCGCCGGGGTCAGGAAATTTCTGCTGACCAGCTCCGGGGCTGTGTATGGACAACAGCCGCCTGGAATGACTCACGTTCAGGAGAGCTACCCGGGATCGCCCAGCCCGGTGGATCCGGCGAGCGTATACGGAGAGGGTAAACGGACCGCCGAACTGCTTTGTGCGCTTCATCAGCAGGCCGGTCGCCTGGATTGCAAAATTGCGCGCTGCTGGGCTTTCTGCGGTCCGCATCTGCCGCTCGACCGGCACTTTGCCGTCGGCAACTTCATAGGCGACGTACTCGCAGGCAGGGCGATTGATATTAAAGGTGATGGAACTCCGAGAAGATCGTACTTATATGCTGCCGAGCTAGCCGCATGGCTCTGGACAATATTATTTCGCGCGCCGCCGCTCGTGCCAATCAACGTGGGGTCCGCGCACGACCTGAGCATTCTGGAATTGGCGCAAACGGTGGCTGCGACCCTCAAGGCACAGACGGAAATTCGTGTTGCCCGACAAGTTGATGCCGGGACCGTCCCGCTCCGCTACGTTCCTTGCGTTGATCGAGCGCGCGAAGTGCTTGGGTTGCGTCAGACCATCGGACTTGAGGAATGCATCCGCCGGACCGCCGCATGGTATGCGCAGTGAGATGCCCGCGCTCAAAACGCGGGGCGCCTTTACCTCTGGGCATTGGTGATTGGTGGTGAAATCGCTGCGGTCGAGGAGATTGCTCTGCGAGAATCAGTCTCCGCTCTGAGGACTCGCGATGGGCGCTATGCGGCCGTGCTCCGGCTCATGGCGGGGCGCCTCCGTCTTCTCATGCTGGCTACCGCGCAAAAGGTACTTCGATAGCGTGATGAAGCCCTTAACATTTCGCTGCAGTTCGCGGCGATCTTTTAGCGACTGCTTTAGTTTGTAGAAAAGATAAGAAGGACTCAGATAGAAGCTGCGACGCGCTCGATCGCAGAAGCTGACCAACTGCTCGTGTGTGATGTTGGGCAGGGTGACCACGCTATTGTGGAGGCCGTCTTTGGTCAACCACGCACCCCAGTCGTCAATTTGAATGTAGCCCCGCTTTTTAGCTTCCTCATAGGCGGTCGTGCCCGGATATACCATGATGGGAAAGAACTGGGCGGTATCCGGCTGCAGCTTCTTGGCAAACTTCAGTGTCTTCTCCATGCTGGCGGGCGTCTCGTTCAGATTACCGACCATGAAGCAGCCGTGCACCATGATGCCCGAGTCCCGGCAGCGGCGGACGAAGCGATGGGCCTCTTCGTGATACTTCGCGTCGCGACGGTCATCATTGTTCTTCTTCATGCCATTGATGACCTCCACGTCGCCGCTCTCGAAGCCGACGCAGAACAGGCGGGCGCCGGCCTTGTGCAAGGTTGAAAGCAGTTCACCCTCGGCTCCGATATCGGCACGGCAGTTGGCGTCGAATGGTAATTTGTTCCCGCGCCGAATCAGTTCCTGGGCCAGTTCTAGCGTGCGCGGCTTGCTGATGATAAAGGTATCGTCCTCCAGCATGACCGTCTTGATTTCCGGCATCTCGCGGGAGACGAAGTCAAACTCATCGGCTACGTTGGTCACCGAGCGGTAGCGCATGGTGTGTCCGCTGAAGGTCTGGGGATAGACACAGAAAGAACAGTGATAGGGGCATCCGCGGCTAGTATCAAAGACCACCAGGGGCCACAGGGAGTGGCCATAGAAGTAATCGGGCGTATGCAGGAATCGTTTATAGACCTCCGAAACGAAAGGCAACTCGTCTAGATTCCTGATGGCTTCGCGCGGCTTGTTGCTAACGATCTCGCCCGTCCCAGCACGACGCCAGACTAGGCCGTCAACGGTGGAAAGATCCGCGCCACACCCTTTCGCCGCCAGCCAGTCACGCACCGTGTATTCGTACTCGCGAATAGCCACAGCCTGCAGCGAGCCCGACATGGCCAACGTTTCTTTGGGTAGTGACGACACGTGGCGTCCCACCATCAAAACATGCAGAGAAGGCTTCGCCGCCACCAGAGACTCGATGACGCTGACGTCGTTGAGAATGCTGGGGGTACAGGTATCGCACACCACAGCTTCAATGTTTTTGCCTTGGATGCGGTCGATGACCGCCTGCACCGAGTAGCCTGCAGCGGGAGCGTCGACCAAATCCACGTCGTGTCCGTTCTTGATTGCGACCCCGGCGGCGTGAGCCAGCCACTTGGGGTAGTAAAGAGTTCCGCTCTTGGTGACCGCGGGACTGCGCTGCTCCCGGGAAAAACGCGGGTGAAAAGGTGGATTCAAAAACAAGACACGCATCATTTAAGTATAGCTTACGACCTTGAACTTCGTCGTAGATAAGATACCTCAGATGTCAAGCTTGATTACCGGAGTCACTAGGCAGAGGGCGCCGGGAATCAACCTGAGCGGCATGACGCGACCTCAAATGCAGCATTCAAATCGCACTGGGCTTCGCCCCCCAGAGTCTCTTGATTACCCGCACGCGCTGGCGGTTCTCCGGTAGTTCGAAAGAACGGTTTAAGATGTTCCTGAGCAAAACCCAGAACACCGCAACGAAGAAGGAAAGAATCGTCACCGCAATAACAATCAGGGTCCGGTGTGGGGAAGCTTTTTTATCAGGGGGGACGGCGGCATCCACGACTTGGATAATTGAGCCCTCGCGAGCCTCGTCGAGCTTGGCCACTTCAAATTCCTTCGCCAGCAACTCGTAGACGGCCTCCTGGTACTTGAGATCGCGAAACCGGCGGAGGTATTCCATGCCGGATTGAGTCACGCGTCCCTTCGAGAGGTTGATGTCCGACCCAGCATCTTTCTGCGATCCCGCCACGCGATCGAGTTGTGATTGAAGCGCAGCCAACTCCTGCTTGGCGAGCACGACACTGGGGTTATCGTCAGTAGCAAAGGCTCGCATGCCTTCAATCTGCACTTGCTTGGCCATGACTTGGCCGCGTAAGACTGCGGCCGATTCAATCAGCGCTCGTGCCTGACTGTCAATCTGGAGAACGCCGGTAGATTGTTGAGTTTTTGTCATCGCCTCTTCGGCGTCGGTCAGCTTGTCCTTGGCCTGCTCCAGTTGCTGTTCAAAGAACAGCCGGCGCCGGGCGGCCTCGGTGATTGCCAGCGAAGCGGAGAGTTTGCGGAATTCTTCCACGTAACCGTTGGCCAGCTCAGCAGCCCGCTTCGGATCGTGATCCTCGATCGTTAGGCGGATGAGTCCATCTTTGGCACCCGCAACAACCACGGTGCGGTTCTCGAGCTGTTTTCGTGTGTCCGACATGAACTTGAGGCGGTACTCTTTCATCAAGCCAAACCGCTCAATCATGGCGTCTTCTACCGTCCGGCTAGTCAGCAACGAGACGTACATGTCAGCCGGATTTTTGAGGCCAAGACCGCCACCCGCCAGTGAAGCCAGCGATCCCAGCGCTCCTATGCCTCCCAGTTGCCCCAGTAATGCCGAACCGATAGAGGAATTCTGCTGCGGAGGAAGCAATACAATCTTCGCCTCATATTGCACTGGCAGCAGAAGGGAGACCACGACCGCCAGAACTGCGGCGCCAAGCACAAAGCGCTCGATAAAACGCTTACGCTCGAGAAGCAGAGCCACAATATCAAGCGCCGAAACCTCGGGCTCGGCTTGGGGAGTGTCGTTTCGCTCGTCCACAATGGGTTCGGGTTGGGTTTCGGTGTGGATCATCGTGTTCGAGCAGGGTGAAGCTTTACTAGTATGATAACCCCGCAGGGAGTGATTCTATCAGGCTCCTCCAAACTGAGCCTTATTTTAGACCAGCTGGAGCGCCGCCTTTCGCCCCTATCTGGTTGATCCAATGCTGAATCGGTTTCGTGCTAGCTTGGAAGACATTCGAAAACTCTGCTCAAGAACAGGTGCAAGAGCGATTCAGAATACGATCACCCCCAGTCGGAAGGGGTCTCGACGGACAAGATGCCGTGCGGATGCGCTCTGATTAACCAATTAGGATGCGGAATGAAGTCTTTTGCAATCGTGATCTCCACATCGAAAACAGGATTCTGCCCCACTAGAGCGTTATTGAGCTTGTGGTTGCTGTCGGCTCTCTTCGTCGGCGGCAGTCGAGTCACATATGCACAGACCCCCGGGGACGAAAAACCCGCCGCTCCCGCTCCGTCTCCAAATACCGCGAAGCGGCCTCCGATTTCGCCGACCCCGGTTGACTTAAAGTCACTGCCGCGGAATCTATTCCAGGATCAGAAGAATTTCTGGACCACACCGTTCCATATGAACGACGCGGATTTGCATTGGACGATTCCCTTGGCTTTTGCCGGCGCCGCCTTGGTGGCAAGCGACACCGCCATCGAAAAGCATGTTCCTACGAACCCCGCGACCGTCTCGCACGCGGTTACCGCTTCCAACGCGGGTCTCGCCGCTATGGCCAGCGTCGGCGGAGGAATGTTCCTGTGGGGACACCTTACGAACAATGAACAAGAGCGCGAAACCGGACTTCTCAGTGGAGAAGCCAGCATCGACGCACTGCTGGACACGGAAGTCTTCAAGTACGCCTTCGGACGCGACCGTCCCTTTACGGGCAATGGCCGGGGGCAATTCTTCCAGGGCGGAACTTCTTTCCCTTCGGTGCATGCCTCCGTCAGTTGGGCGATTGCCAGCGTGATTGCTCACGAATATCCCGGCCCTTTCACCCAATTTCTAGCCTACGGATTGGCGAGCGGGGTTGATGCGGCGCGGATTGTGGGACATCAGCATTTTGCCTCCGACGTAATCCTGGGCAGCGCCCTGGGGTGGTATCTCGGGCGGCAAGTCTTCCGCTCTCACTCTCAATACAGCGACGCGGAAATCGCTAGGTGGGGCACTTTCAGCAAAGGTGACACGGACACCAGCCGCGAAGCCCGGAATATGGGGTCGCCCTACGTGCCATTAGAGAGCTGGGTTTACCCCGCGATGGATCGCCTGACCGCGCTCGGATACATTCACAGCGGGTTCGCCGATATGCGTCCCTGGACGCGCATGGAATGTGCGCGCCAGGTCAAAGAGGCGGCAGGTCGCATCGCCGAGGACGAAGTGCAAACCAGTGAAGCCGCTCTTCTTTACGGGGCCCTCGAGAAAGAATTCAGCCGGGAAGTTGTCTTGCTGGCCGGCGGAGAGAATGCTGAGTTACAGATGGAATCGGCTTACACGCGGAGCACAGAGATCGTCGGCAAACCGCTTACCGACGGCGATCACTTCGGACAGACCATCGTAAACGATTACGGCCGCCCCGAGGAACAAGGCTTCAACGACGCTTCGGGATTGTCGGGATGGGCGGAGTATGGTCCATTGGCGGTTTATGTCCGCGGCGAACTTCAGCATTCCCCCTCGGCGCCCGCTTTGCCGCTAAGCGCTCGCGACGCCATCTCTCAGGCCGACTTCAGCCGCATTGGTTCTCTCTCCACGCCTTTCCCCGTACCACCCGACGCTCCGACGCCTGCTTTCAGCCAGGGTCGATTCCTCGATACCTATGTGGCCCTGAATCTCTCCGACTGGCAGCTCTCCTACGGAAACCAAAGTCTATGGTGGGGGCCGTCTCAGGGCGGCCCCATGATGTTCAGTGACAACGCGGCCCCAATAAGGATGTTCCGCGTCAACCGCGTCACTCCCTTTACGCTACCCAGTTTCTTAGGCGTGCTGGGACCGATGCGGCTCGAGGCCTTCATCGGGCAGTATTCCGGATACGAATTCGTGGACGCTCCCTCCGGACTCATCGGTCAATATGGTCAGTCCCTAAATCCGCAGCCGATTGTTCATGGCGAGAGAATCAGTTTTAAACCCACCTCCAACCTCGAAATCGGCCTGTCGCGCACCACCGATTATGGAGGTCCTGGCTATCCACTGACCCTCCATTCATTTCTGAGAAGTGTATTTTCAACCAGTAACAATTTCGCTGGCAACCCCAATAAGCCGGGAGCGCGCCGCTCCGGAATGGATTTCAGTTACCGGATTCCCGGAGTAAGGGACGGAATGACTTTTTACGCGGAAGGCCTCGCGGAGCATGACGAAATCACTCCGATTCTTGGCCCCGATGTCGCCGCTTGGCTGGCAGGAATATATATCCCACGCCTGCCCAAGATCCCCAAGCTGGATTTCCGCGTGGAAGGAGGCTACACCGACCCTCCCTCTAGCACGGGCGACGTCGCTTTCGGCGCTTTTTACTGGGATGCCGCCTGGATCACCGGTTTCCAGAATGCCGGTCACCTGATGGGTAGCTGGATGGGCCGACAGGGCCAGGGCGCTCAGGCCTGGACCACCTACTGGTTCAGCCCGCGCAATAAACTCCAGTTTGGCTTCCGGCATCAGAAAGTGAGCCACGAATTTATCCCTAACGGAGGCACACTGGCCGACGCCAACGTGCGGGCGGAGTTCTGGCCGCGATCGAGCTTCAGCCTCTCCGCTTCGGTCCAATACGAGATGTGGAATTTCCCGGTGGTTGCATCGACCAGGCAGACGAATGTGACCTCTTCGATACAACTGTCATTCTGGCCCAAGGGGTTCTCTCGCAAGACTTCAGACCAATAGGAGTGGGGCCAGCGGACCTCAGCCTTGAGATAATAAATTGTTTCCTTATGGCTTGCGGTCCGCAACTTTCTGCCGACGGTGGGGTTCGCCGTTGAGAAGATATCCGAAACACGGATGGGCAAATACTCAGAGGCACCGGAGAATCAATCCTTCGGTTGATTTTTGCCCGCCTTCAAAGAGTTTGCCGGGGGGCCGAAACGGCAAGTTCCCTCCCTGGTGCGGGCCGCGCGAACACGCTGTTTCTCTTCTTGACATCTCGCGGTGACCGGCATATGTATGGGCTAGACAAAAATCATAATTGGCGGATTGTATTCACTCTGGGTAGAGCCAGAGCTTAATACGTATGATTAGCAGTCGCCTTAGCTTTGCCCGTTTATATTTACGAATTTTGATGTTGTTATTGCCTGCCTGCGCTTATTTCATCGCAGTCAAGGTTCGATTCGGCTTCAACTTCCTAATCTCGGGAGAGCCTCCCGCCGGGTTGCCTTCCTACTGGGGCATCCTTCTCCTGACCACGATTGTCTGGGCGATTGCCGCCGAAGAGTCTGGGCTCTGGAACGTGGAGCAGTTGTACGCTCCCGGTGGGAAAAGCCGGCGGCTACTGGAGGCCCTGGCGTTTACCTATGCGGTAGTCATGGCGGCTGGGTTTCTTTACCGGCAAGCGAGTTATTCGCGTCTCGTCATCGCCATCAGCGCCGTTGCTCTGTTCGTGCTGGCAACCATCGCCCGCGTCGTGTTCCGCGTGTCGTTCGAGTTGATCCGCAAAGATGGCCGGAACGAAGTCAAGATCCTGGTCGTGGGCACCGATCGTTTCGCCCGCCGGGTGGGAACTTCTCTTCTCAATGGTGAGGTGTTGCCCTGCCGGATCGTGGGTTTCGTCCGGCTGCCGGACCAGGAAGTCGCGGTTGATGGACCGGTCTACGAAATGGATCAGATCCCCACCTTCTCCAATGGCAATTCGGTCAACGACATCATAATTGCTTTGCCGGCCGCTCGTCTCAGCGATGTCCAGAAAGTTGCCCCTGCTTTGGAGAAGCTCTGCGTTCCCACTCGCGTGGTCATCGATCTGGGTGAGGGCGTCGTTCTCCGCGACCGCCTCATCGATTTGGGCGGGATTCACATGCTCGACCTGCGTCCCACTCTGGCAGAGACCGGCCCCTATTTGTTTCAGAAGCGAATCTTCGATGTCACCTTTTCGGTTCTCGTTCTGCTGATTACTTTGCCGATCACCCTCGCCATCGCTCTCGCCATAAAATTGAGCGGCCGGGGACCGATATTCTTCAGTCAAGAACGTGTAGGCTTAAACGGACGAGTTTTCCGCATGTTCAAGTTCCGCACCATGAAAGTAGGGAGCCCTGAAGAAGGAGATACGCGTTGGACCTGTGAAGAAGATCCGCGCCGGACCGGGATCGGTTCCTTCTTGCGCAAAACCAACCTCGACGAACTGCCCCAATTTCTTAACGTGGTGCGGGGCGACATGAGCATCGTTGGGCCGCGGCCGGAGCGCCCTTTCTTTGTAGAGCGATTCCTGAACGAATTTGATCGTTACAACTCCCGTCACATGTTCAAGGCTGGAATCACCGGATGGGCTCAGGTCAACGGTTGGCGAGGGGATACCTCCATTGCCAAGCGCGTGGAATACGATCTGTACTATCTCCGCAACTGGAGCTTGACCTTCGATCTGCAGATCATCAGCATGACTCTGCTCCGCATGTTTACCAGCAAGAATGCCTACTGATGCGAGAGCAGGCGCGGGGACCGGCCAAGAAGTCCCTGAGCCTTTGGACGTCGTCACCGTCACGCTCGCCCCGAAGCGCCTCACTCCCGCAAGCGCAATTTCGGGATTTTTCAGAGTTTTCAGAAAACTCCGCAGGTTAGCCTGACCCTTCCGCATGGCCCTGGATCGCTGCATCTTCGTCGCTTCGGTCGTGCTACTCGGGTCTGCTGGCAGCTTCGGTCAACTATCCCAGCCCGGTTGCAATGCGATATTCAGCCCGGTCAAGGATTGCCCTTCGGCAGCGCACGCTGCGAT
Organism: Candidatus Sulfotelmatobacter sp.; assembly: GCA_049584315.1. GTDB lineage: Bacteria > Acidobacteriota > Terriglobia > Terriglobales > Acidobacteriaceae > Sulfotelmatobacter. The sequence goes on from JBAUXO010000347.1 coordinate 45,761, forward strand.
TTCCGGCATCCCAATCCTTGCAGACGCTGCGACGATACCAAGACCCTTGAACGATTGGCGGGTGGAGGCTCAAACCCCGCAAGCAGCGGGGGAAAGTGGCGAGGCCTCGGAAACACCTTCCCTTCCCGAAGAGCAGGGTTTTCATTGGGGCCGTGCCTTGACCGAATCGTTTACCTTCCTGGTGATCGAACAGGCGTACGTCGTGCACACTGACTTCCGCTGGGTGGTATCGGAAAATGGAATCCCGTTTAATCACTACTGGCGTGACTATATGCAGTCGCTCACCTCATGGTGGCATGCCGGCTGGAGTGCTGGTGAAGACCCTCTCTACAACTACGTCGGCCATCCGATCCAAGGGGCGTTGACCAGCTATATTCAGATCCAGAATGATCCGAAGAGCGAGAAAATCGAATTCTCCAATACCAAAGCCTACTGGCGAAGCCGCCTTATCGCCACCATCTGGAACACAGTTTACAGCACGCAATGGAGCATCGGACTGCTGAGCGAACCAACCGTAGAAAAATACGGCTCAAAGGACCGCCCGGCGTGGAACGCGAACGGTTCGTACCCGTGTAACACGAAGACCTGTTATTCCGGTGTGGGGAAGGTCAACCTCGTCATGACCCCGGTCGGCGGACTTGGCTGGGTGCTGGCAGAGGATATTCTGGATAAGAAAATTGCCGAACGCGTAGAAGAGCACACACAGAACCGCCTCCTGATTGATACCGTGCGTTCCGCCCTGAATCCGATCCGCGGAGGAGCCAACATTCTTCACGGCAATCGTCCCTGGTATCGGGCCCGCGAGGGCGAGCGAATAACTTTATCGGGTGATCAGAAAACCTTCATGCCTACGAATGAGGTGCCGCAAGCACCGCTTCCCAACCATGGAAATATGTTTTTCGGATACACCCACATCGGGCCATCTCACTGCGAAGTTGTTTATTCGGTCACCTACACTGCTTGCGACCCGCTTTCCAGTGTGAGCTCAAACCTTGGCGGTTGGAACACGTCGGTCGAGAAAATGTATCTCCGCTATTTTGGAGCGGTTGCCGATTTCAGCGGACAGTACGGCGGCGTGGGCCAAACGAATTTCTTGTTCGGTATACGGGGGGGAGCTTCCCTTGGCAGGGTCCGGCCTTATGCGAATGTATTATTCGGAGCCGTGCGCGAGCATGGAAATACCTCTGTGGGGTTCATGTCGGGCACCACTTTTGCGGAAGACTTAGGCATCGGAATTGACATCCGATTCGTACGGCGGCTGAGTTGGCGCAACCAAGTGGACGAGCTCAAGACGGGCTCGCCCGATTTTAAGAGGTATAACGTCCGACTTTCCTCTGGTTTCGTGGTGCGATTCTAGCCCCCCGGATTTGCTCAACGAAGCAAGAAACCGCATACTTTAGATCTTTAAGCATCAGCTTCCCGCTTCCTATATCTCGCCTGAAGTCCATGCCCTTCTCAGCCAGTTTCAATCTTGGGATGATTGACCTATCGCCAAGGGTCCAATGCACTATTGTAATCTTCACGTTTCTCCGGGTTTCTCGCAAAATGGACTGCATGAGACCCCCCCAGTCCATCAACCGTTCTCTCTCCGTTCTCACCCTCCATTTTCTAGTCAACGGCATTACGCTGCTGCTCTTCAGTATGGTTTCGATGAGCGCCAGCGCAAGTGTGCCACAACTCGCCAGTTCACCGACGACCTTGTTCTTTGGCGCGGTCAGCATGGGACAGACCGAAACGCAGCTGATTACCGTCACGAACACTGGACAGACAAGCACAACGGTCTCGGAAATCACCGTAAACAATTCCCAGTTCACCGTGTCCAATTTGAATCTGCCGCTGGTCCTTTCTGCGGGACAGAGCTTCGATCTGAGTGTGACCTTCACTCCCTCGGCGATTGAATGGACGGGCGGAAGGATCCGAATTGCTAACAGCGGAGATCCACTGGGAGTAGAGATAGCGGGTGCCGGCGTCAGCAGCCAGCCCTTGACCGCCAACCCAACCAGTCTGTCGTTTGGACAAGTCGCGACGGGATCTAGCGCTACTCTGCCAGTTACCATCACAAACGGCAGGTCTTTTAGCGTAACCCTCGAGGGAATGCAAAGCGCGGACAGCGAATTCTCGGTGAAGGGCCCCTCGCTCCCTTTGATTCTGGCCGCGGGGCAAAGCGTTACGTTCAGCGTTACTTTCACCCCACAATCGACGGGCCAGGTGGGAGGAAATTTGGCTCTTTTTGGGGGTATCCGGCTGAGCATCCCTCTTATCGGAACGGGAACCACCGTCGCGCCGGGCCAATTGAGCGTAGCCCCGGCCCCACTGAACTTTGGCAGCGTAGCGGTTGGATCGACCACGACTAAGCCCATTACCCTGAGCGCTAGCGGCGCAAGCGTAACCATCTCTTCGGCAGCCAGCAACACCTCTCAGTTTGCTTTGCAAGGAATGTCGTTCCCGTTGACGATTCCCGTGGGTCAACCGGTATCGTTCAACGTGGCCTTCACGCCACAAAACAGCGGGACGGAGTCCGGCACTCTTTCATTTACCAGCAATGCTTCCAACTCGACGACGAGCGAATCTTTGAGCGGTACGGGAACCACCGTCGCGCCGGGCCAATTGAGCGTAGCCCCGGCCCCACTGAACTTTGGCAGCGTAGCGGTTGGATCGACCACGACTCAGCCCATTACGCTCAGCGCTAGCGGCGCAAGTGTAACCATCTCTTCCGCAGCCAGCAGCACCTCTCAGTTTGCTTTGCAAGGAATGTCGTTGCCGTTGACGATTCCCGTGGGTCAACCGGTATCGCTCAACGTGGCCTTCACGCCACAAAACAGCGGGACGCAATCTGGCACTCTTTCATTTACCAGCAATGCTTCCAAGTCGACGACGAGCGAATCTTTGAGTGGTACCGGCACAGTTACGTCGTACAGCGTGAATCTTTATTGGAACTCGAGTTCAGACGTGGCCGGGTATAACGTTTATCGCAGCGCCAGTGCCAACGGTACCTACGCCAAGATCAACCCGTCTCTGAACGCAACTACCGCCTACACCGACAGCACGGTAGTCTCCGGGCAGACCTACTATTACGAGGCCACAGCGGTGAGTTCCAGCGGGATGGAAAGTGCGCGTTCCACACCTGCGGTGCAGGCCGTGGTCCCGTAGCCGAGTGCCCTCATGAAGGGCTTGGCGCAAGCTAACGACGCTGTACTCACTTCTCTCGGTTGCACAGACGGACGCATCCCAAGTGCGCCCCGTCTTTACTCTTTCCTACCCTATACTCTTTACTCTGTAAGCGTCTGACCAACACATCTGTTCTGCAGGAGTGGTCTGTGTTGCGATGACCTGCTTGAACGGATATTTTGAGGATGTCTACACGGTAAGCCTGGCGAAGGCGATCGTGCTGGCGCCGGCGGGCGGCCCGGTCGCGGCATGGGCCTCGTCCGGGTTGACCGACTCATCGGAGCAGTCAATTCTGAATCAAGCGATGATTACGCAGCTTTACGGCAGCAAGTCGCGGACTATAGGCGAAGCGGCGGCGTCCGCCAAGCGCGCGGTTCGCAACCTGGACATTCGGCGGACGTGGATCTTACTAGGGGACCCGGCAACCAAAATGCAGTAGAGATCATAGAGATTGTGGTGGGTAGAGGGATGATCGGATCATTGGCAGGGTTCGGATGAGGCGCTGTTTTTGGCCTTGCGCGCCAAGGGTGGGCACGGCCGTGAACTCCGGCACCGGGCTAAGCAATTCCGAGCATCGGTCGAACGATTGGCAGTGATGGCAGGAATGCATCGGTCGGCACTGCTTCGCGGGAACACGCGCTACAATCGCTTCGTTACTTTCGTTATCTTCTGGCTGCCTTTCGATGCCGTTATGGTCGACGTGGCAGAGATTAAGACAGTAAGCAACTTCCCACCCTGTCCAGATCGCCAGTCCACGAGTCCACGCTGTTTTCGGCCGGCGCTTCTTGAAACGCCGGCTGCACTCCGCGCGACGAACGCAACAATAATGACGAAAGCTAGCATGGATCGTCTTCAAGTTTTAATTCTTGGTCAAGATCTGAATCTGGTGCGGATTGTCCGGGTTGCCCTTGAAGACCTGGGCATCGCGGGATCCCATTGCCGCACAGAATCGGCCCAAGCGATTGAAGCCCTGGACCACAGCCATTTTGATGGGATCATCCTTGACTGTGATGACCTGACTTGCGCTCAGAAAGTGTTGACGAAAATTCGCACGGGACCCTCGAACCGGCAATCTCCGGTCCTTGTCCTGCTCAACGGTCCCGCGGACCTACGAGCAATGCAGAACTGCGGCGCCAATTTCAACGTGTGCAAGCCAATCTCTACAAGAACGATCCAAGAACAGCTGACAAAGGCGCTGGACGCGATGCAAAAAGAATACCGGCGCTACTTCCGCTACACAGTGAGCCTGCAGATATTCGTCGGCACCGAGAAGGACAGTCTCACGGCTGCCAAGCTGATGAATGTTAGTGCGGAGGGGCTAGCAGTTTGGTCAGGCAGATCCGTGAAGCCAGAGGGAAAGGTTAACCTCAGATTTGACTTGCCAAGCATCGACCCCTATCGCATCGAAGCGAACGGAGAAGTCGTCTGGGCGGACGCCGCGGGCCGCATGGGAATCAAGCTGTCGCTCATGCCAGCGGAGGCCCGGCGCAAGTATACGGAATGGTTAGATGTCCTGCACTCACAGCATGAGTTCCGAAAGCTCACCGAAGAAACCAGTCCCAACGAACTACACATCCAAGCATCCAAGAGTGATTCCCTCGTGTCCTGACCGTGAACCCGTCAACCGGGGGTTTGGTCTGACGCTTACTCTTACTCTTTATTCTTTGCTCGTGCTGATTGGAGAGCTGACTAACCTGGCTTCGGCCTCGCCGATCCGCTGACGTTCTCCTCTCTTCTCTTCTTCTTCTCTGTGTTTCATTGCCGCGCTCCCTCGCCAACTGAGTCGGCCGCCAAGAGCCGGTTCACGGACCGCCCCTCACGTCTAGAGAAATCGCAGTTCACCCTTCTCTTCTCTACTATTCTCTATAACGCTTGCGATCTTGATCCAGCCGAGCCATGATCGTCGAGAAAAGGCAATGTGTGCAAGAGCTTGCACGACCTCCATCCTTGGGTAACAACCCCACACCTCCAAAGTAATCATTCTAAATAACTTAGTGGCACGTAAGGGCCATACCCCTTGGCCCCGCACATGCGTTAGTACTAGTACAGACGGCCAATGCGGGGGGACACACTAAAGTCATGCGAACAAAGCGGCTCAGCGCAATTCTGAAATCGGCAGCGGCCATCCTCCTGCCAGCTTTTGGTCTTTGTCAGCCGGCATTAGCGCAACAGCAAGTCTCCTACGCGTTGCTCCAGCCCGGGGTAGTCGGACCAGCCCCGATGGTACAGTCATTCCAACCGGTGGCCATCCAGAAAGCCAGCGCCGAGCACCGATTTTGGGATCGCGATAATAGCATTCTGTTTGCCACTAACGCAGCCTTCAGCGCAGCCGATTTCGTCGTAACCCGCGACAACCTGCGAAGTGGCGGCCAGGAACTGAACCCGATCACCCGAGTGTTCAGCGGTAGCACTCCAGCGCTGGCCATGAACTTTGCGGGCGAGACCGCGGGCGTGGTTGGGCTCAGCTACTTCTTCCACAAGATGGGACATCACCGCCTGGAGCGGGCCGTTTCCCTGTTGAACATCGGCGGTTCGGCAGCGGCCGTGTCCTTTGGTCTGGCCCATCGATAAGCCGCTGCGGGCTCGGCGTCAGGCCTTCGCCTGATTAACCTTTTCCAAAACACCTCGAACCTCAGCTCCCGGGGTATCTGCTCCGCCAAGGCGCAAAACCCACAGCAGTAGACCCATCACGAACAATGCGAGAATGAAATAAATGATCCCACCCTCGCGGTGGAGTCTTCCCGTCAGGAAACTGGGATCGACACGGCTTCCAAGCATTCCTAGGGCAAATATCCGAAGTCCGTTCTTGGCCACGGAAACCGGAATTGCCACGGCGACGAGCAACGCTTTTCGCCAGAATGAGCGCAAAAGCAGGTGCGCAAGAACCATGGTGGTAACCAGCAACATCAGGCTCGAGCGGATGCTGCTGCACTCGGGCGCAACCTCCAGCGTGAGTCCCGGAATGTGTACGAGCAAGCCTTGTTGTGCCACCGGGACACCAGCCACCACGAACAGCGCATGAGCGGCCGCGGCAGAGCCTTGCTGCAGCAGACTGACGATCCAGTTCAGCGCGAACTGCGGCAGTGGAACCATCCACAATAAGAAACAAAGCGGGAAAAGTACGCGGCGAAATGCGCGCGAACCGAAGCAGATCGCAAACGCTGCCATCCACCAACCCACCAGAGCCAGCATACTCATCGCCAGCTGCACATCCGATGATGGCACTCTCCATCGCAGAACCGCGTTTACCAAAGCAGCAACCGCCAGCAAGAGCAAGGCAATTCCTGGCTTACGGCCAGACGACGGTGCGAGCGAGGTCCACTCCAGGAAAACCATCGCTGCGCTGAGTGGAAGAATGAGAAGTATGTGGGTGTAGGCGTCGTCACGCAGAGCTAATGCGAAAGTAGATCCCAGGGGAGCAAACCAAATTGCAAGAGAAATCGCGACCAGCACGGAAAAAACCAGAAGCGGCGACAACCTAAGAATCGATTCCGGGCTCGCGGCACTCGACACAATATCCTCTCGGATTACGATTATTTTCCCATCGCCGGCTCGCGGCAAAGTGGGGCGGATTTTCCTGGAACGTCAGCCTCGGTCCTCTCCCCCCTTGGAATCGGAGCGGGCGCCGAGTTTGAGATGATGCTGGTCACGCCCTTGGCGCTGATGGCCCGAACCACGTAATAGTACTTCTTGCCACTCTCCACTGTGTCGTCCATGCAACTAGTCGCTGGGAATGGCGCAGAGTTGATCAGGACAGGCTGCGGATCCTTTCTTCCGTTTCCGCGATAGATACAGTAGCCGACGGCATCGACATGTTTGGAATCGGCCGGAGCGCTGGCTCTCCAAGAAAGGATCACGCGATGTCCTCCTTTCGCCCGGGGTAGCGCTGCCACTGGGGATGAATTCAACGTGGGGCAGACGGGCGGTCGGACAGGGGCATTGCTTTGGGGCGCTCCAGCTTGTCTGGGCCCTTGAGCAGCCCGCAGAGCTGATTCTGAAATAGCGGGACTCGAGCCCCGTGAGCAAGCGACAGACACCCCCCCGACAATCGCTAGAGCTGCGACAACTAGAAGGAATCGGAGGCTCGGCTTCGCTCGCACCGAAGTGTCGATCATGGCTTCGCACTCTCATTGTAACCTTCCAGAAGGAAGCCGCGATGGTCCGGTCAGGCTGGCGTTACGATCTTGGTGCGTGGCGACGTCCGGGCGGCGGTTGCTTGGCGGTTCCGCAGCAGCGCGTCTAGTTTGCCCGAGAGTTGAAAACCTAGAAAGAGACGCCCTTTGAGCAGTACGTTCGGCACCGTCTGCTTGAGCCGGGAGCCGTGAAAGTCGACGAGGTTGAGCTCAGCTTTCAGACTGCGCCGGAACCCAGCGTCGGGCATCGGAGGATGCCTATGACATCATCTCGTCCAAAGGGAGTGAGAATTCGCGTGAACCATCGGGAACGCCGGCAGTTGCCATGATCCATCGTGGTAGTCGTCCGGCCAGCGTTTCAAAGGATGATATCTTTTGGTTACCTGTGTCTACGGGTTGGGTTAGCCGGGAACGTATAGGCGAACCGGTTCGCGTGGGCTCGGTTGTTCCTCGTGACCTCCTCATTTGTTATGGCTAGTTTGTTGCTATCCTAGAAGCGGTATGGGGAGGCCATCCCGATGAAAGCAGCCGTGCGGAGAGCCGGATTTCTGCTAGCGTTCCTCGCGGTCGGAGTGATGGCGGCCTGCTCGCACGCCGCAACCAAGCTTTCGAGCTCATGGGATCCAAGAACCGCAGCAGCGTCCCTTGACAACCGGGAGGCCTGGTGGTCGCAATGGCCCCTATCTGCCCGTGATCACGGAACCTTCTGCGTATCCTGTCACACAGCCTTGCCCTATGCTCTGGCCCGACCCGCCCTCCGCACTGTGCTCGGCCAAACAGCTCCATCAGACGGGGAACGCGAACTGATTGAAAATGTCACAAAGCGGGTTCGGCTCTGGAAGGATATTGGTCCCTACTATAGCGACCACGGGTACGACCATAAAACCGCCGAGTCGCGCGGAACCGAATCGGTTCTCAACGCGCTGATTCTTGCCAACCACGATGCTCAGAGCGGACAACTCAGTGGTGACGCGCGCGCTGCCTTCGAGAACATGTGGGCATTACAGCAGACCACGGGAGAGAATCGAGGATCATGGTCGTGGCTTCAGTTCGACCTGGAGCCTTGGGAAGCGAACGATTCCGGCTACTACGGCGCGACCCTGGCCGCGATCGCTGTGGGGAGAGCTCCGGGAAATTATGAATCGGCTCCCGAAATCCAGGAGAATCTCAAGCTCTTGCGCGAATATCTGACTCGCGAAAGCGCAGCGCAATCCGCCATCAATCAGGTTTTTCTTCTCTGGGCTTCCACGAAACTGCCCCAACTGCTGACGCGCGACCAACAAAAAGCTATCGTCCAGGAGATTTTGAATAAACAGCGGCCTGATGGTGGTTGGAGACTCGCTTCGATCACCTGGAAGTGGAATGGCTGGAATCTTCGGTCGCTGGTGAACATGTGGATACGGGAAGATGGGACGCCCATGGAAGGTAAGAGTGATGGGCTCGCCACCAGCCTTGCCGTGCTCGCTCTCGAAGAGTCAGGCGTGCCCGGCGACAATCCCCAACTCAAGCGTGGGCTCTCCTGGTTAATGACCCACCAGAATCCTGCGGAAGGCGATTGGCCGGCTTCCTCTGTCAACAAACGCCGAGATCTGTCTTCCGGCGCGGGGCGCTTTATGAGCGATGCGGCAACCGCTTTTGCCGTGCTCGCTTTGACAGAGAATCAACGCACAACGAATCCAATCGCATCGCTCGCGGACCGCTGAGGATATGATCTTGCAAGAATCTATGAAGAACTGCCGCCAATTCTATATCGATGGGAAGTGGGTTGATCCCGCGCGGGTCAATGATTCGACGGTCGTCAATCCCGCCAACGAGGAACCCATCGCCACCATTTCGCTCGGCCGCGCCGAAGATGTGGACCGGGCCGTGACTGCCGCCAAACGCGCCTTCGAATCTTATTCGGAGACCAGCGTCAGCGATCGTTTGGCGCTATTGCGCCGGATCGTTGAGATCTATCGCGCAAAAATGGAGCAGATTGCCGAAACCATTTCGCTGGAAATGGGCGCACCCATCTCACTGGCTCAAAAAGCGCAGGCACCCGCCGGACTCGGACACTTGCTCGAAGCCGTGAAAGTGTTGGAATCCTTTAACTTCGAAGAGCTCCAGGGTTCCACCCTCATGCGAAAAGAGCCCATTGGAGTCTGCGGACTGATCACTCCCTGGAATTGGCCCATGAATCAGATCGTGTGCAAGGTAGCGCCTGCCCTGGCTGCGGGCTGCACCATGGTTCTCAAGCCCAGCGAAATTGCTCCTCTCTCCGCTTATCTATTCGCTCACGTCCTGCATGACGCAGCCGTCCCGGCCGGAGTTTTCAATCTGGTGAATGGTGATGGCCCCACCGTCGGCTCGGCGATCACTTCGCATCCTGACGTGGACATGGTCTCCTTCACTGGCTCCACGCGAGCCGGTATTGCCGTTGCGGTAGGCGCCGCTCCCACCGTCAAGCGAGTCACGCAGGAACTCGGCGGCAAGTCGGCCAACATCATCCTGGATGACGCCGACTTCGAGAAGGCAGTCAAACATGGCGTGCAGGAGTGCTTCCGCAATACCGGGCAATCCTGCAACGCGCCGACTCGCATGCTTGTGCCTCGATCAAAGATGGCTCAGGTAACGGACGTGGCGAAGCAGGTGAGCGGGGCCACCAAAGCTGGCGACCCGTTTGCCGAGGACAGCATCATCGGCCCGCTAGCGAGCAAAGCTCAGTTTGAAAAAGTGCAGCGGCTGATCAAACAGGGGATTACGGAGGGCGCAAAGCTGATTGCCGGCGGTCTCGGACGGCCCGATGGCATCACGAAAGGCTACTTCGTGAAACCTACCGTGTTCGTGGATGTCCGCAACGACATGACGATTGCGCGCGAGGAGATCTTCGGCCCTGTGCTCTGCGTCATCCCTTACGAAGACGAGAATGACGCCGTGCGAATAGCAAACGATACTCCCTATGGTCTGTCCGCTTTTGTAACCTCAGGAGACCCGGAGCGGGCGCGCAAGGTGGCCAAGCGGCTTCGCTCGGGCAACGTCCATCTCAATGGCGCGCGCGTGGATTTCGGAGGTTGTTTCGGAGGCTACAAACAGTCCGGCAACGGGCGAGAGTGGGGCGAAGCGGGGCTTGAAGAGTTCCTTGAGCTGAAAGCGATTTTTGGCTATGCGTCCAGCAAGTAAGAGCTCGCTCCCTGGCATAATGCTTCTGTTTGCATGTGCTTACAATAGATTTAGGGCCGACTTGCAAGTGCGGGTATAATGGCTATACGTCACGTTGCATCTGCTTGTCCCCCCTGGCGATCAGTAATCCAAGAAGTTAAAACGGTCTGTTCATGACAGGAACCTACTCGGGATCAAACATGGTATCAGCGCCCTTTGTCCATTCGTCGACGTCTGAGGACATTCGCCCCGCAAGACAGTATCGGACTGTCAGTAAATCGGGTTCGAAATGGGAGCAGCTTGCGCCAGGTGGACAGAATGGCATCGTTCTGCCGCTGAATCCGGCCAGCATGCTTGTCGAACCTTTGGTCGCGCATCTGGCTGTCGCGGTAGCGAAATCCATCGATTGCGCGATACCACCCACAGAGTAATCGGGCAGCAACGGAGGAGTCTTGTGCCACTCGTAACCAGTTGGTCAAAAACGTGGACATTCTTCGAGGGGGAGTGGCACGAGGGTAACATCGGTATCATGGGCCCGCGCACTCACGCCGCGTGGCTTTGCTCGGTGGTGTTTGATGGCGCCAGAGCATTCGAGGGCGTTACGCCCGATCTCGAACTTCACTGCGCGCGGGTCAATGAATCGGCGAAAAAACTTTTTCTGAATCCCACCGTCTCGACCGAGGAATGGGTCCGGCTTGCGCGAGAAGGCATCCGGCGCTTCGACAAGGATGCCGCACTCTACATTCGCCCCATGTATTGGGCGGAGAATGAAGGACCCTGGGTGCAGGCGCACCTTCCCGAGTCCACGCGCTGGTGTCTCTCGATTTACGAGGCCCCCATGCGCCCTCCCAAAGGCTTCTCCATCACGCTGTCTCCCTATCGCCGGCCAACACTCGAGACCATGCCCGTGGACGCGAAAGCGGGCTGCCTCTATCCCAACAACTCCCGCTCGCTTTTTGAAGCGCAGGCGCGCGGCTTCGATAATGCGATTGTTTGCGATATGCTGGGCAACGTCGCCGAACTGGCTACCTCGAATATTTTCATGGCGAAGGACGGAGTTGTACTCACGCCCATTCCCAACGGAACATTTCTTGCCGGCATCACCCGCCAGAGGGTAATCGGGTTGCTGCGCCAGAGTGGCGTAACGGTGGTAGAGAAAACTCTCACCTATCAGGATTTTGAAAAGGCGGAGGAGATTTTCGCCAGCGGAAACTATTCCAAGGTGGTTCCGGCGACTCGCATCGGCGACCGCACTCTCCCCTTCGGCCCGTTGTACACCAAGGCTCGAGAACTTTATTGGGCATTCGCACATTCATGATCGCAGAGGCGTACCGGGCAGGTGCAGTGTGCAGAATGAAGCTACATCGTCAATGATCGAGGTGCTTGCCGCCATTTGGCAGCGCGTACTGCAACTCGCGTCCGTCCAACTCGACGATGACTTCTTTGATCTGGGTGGCGACTCTTCCTTAGCTCTTCAACTATTTAACGAAATTGCCGAGGTCTGTCATCGGGAATTACCCCCGGTTACAATCTACCAGGCGCGCACCCTCGCAGCGCTGGCCGCCTTGCTCGAGGAGCCCACCTCACCGCGCTTCCCTGCCCTTGTACAGCTGAAGCCGGGCGGCAAAAACCCACCAATTTTTCTCGCGCATGGTTTGGGTGGCAGCGTGATGGATTTCTTTCAACCCGTGCGGCACATCGACTCAGACCATCCGATTTACGGGATTCAATCGAAGGGCATTGACGGCCTGAACCAACCGCTGGAACGCATCGAAGATATGGCCGAGTTTTCTATCAATGCGGTGCGGGAATTGCAGCCCCACGGTCCTTACGTGCTTATCGGTTACTCACTCGGCGGGCTGGTAGCGCTCGAAATGGCCCAGCGTTTGTCCGCCGCCGGAGAAAAAATCGCGCTTCTCGCCATGCTCGACGCATATCCTCACATGCGTTACCTCTCATTCGGTCAGCGCACCCGCCTTATCGCCCGTCAAGCCAAGCGTGGCTTTCACGCTCTAGCCGACTTCTCGGCCAGCTCGTCTTACAAACCTCCGGCCGGCGTGTCCCTCACTCCCGCGATGCAGCGCGTGCGCGACAGCGCATACCTGGCTCTGACTCGTTACAAGCCGCGGTTTTACGGGGGCCAGATAAGGTTCGTGCGTGCCGCGATCGGTTCACGCTTCCCCAGTAACCCGGTTGCGGTCTGGCAGCCCTTGGTCGAAGAAATCGCGGTCGAGACCGTTCCGGGGGATCATCTGGGAATGATTGCCACGCACTACGCTGAGCTCGCATCCGTTCTCTCTCGATATCTGAGAGAAGCCTTTGCCGGCTGCGATAACGTTTGACAGTCGCATCTCCACCAGTAGCGTCTTCAAACCCCTGAACCCGAAGTTGCTGCTCCCATCGAGGACGCTCGGCCAGGCGCATCTTGGGGAAGCGTTGGATCGTTCTAACAATCGCGACTTGACTCTCCAGCCGCGCCAACTGGGCTCCAATGCAAGAATCTGACCCGCGCTAAAAGGGAGATGTTGATTGTTCAGCCGGTTCAGCATCAGCGTATCGGATCCCCGAACTGCTACGGGTCGCGGTTCGCCGCTCCCAGCATGAGATCTGCGCCAGCCGCGCAGCACAGTATGGTCTGGCGCTTCGGAATCCGAACGCCGCAAAGTTCAATTGGTTCGGTCGTCACGCGGGCGGTGTATTGAATCGGACTTTCAAAGCGCAGACTCACACCGGGGCAGCCGCATGGCAGCAGTATTTGAAAGAATTGTCGGAGGAGTCTCAACCTTAAGGCCAGAAACAATTGGCCCACATCAATTGGACGATGAGCCAGGTCGGCCCGATCTATTGCAGCAGGCCGGGAGCCAGCAAGTATGCCGTCGTAGCCAGACCGAAAATGAGCAGACCAACCGTTCCGGCCAGCTTGAAAGGCGACGGCCGAGCCTCTTCATGCATTATCGATGCGGCTCGCAGTTTCTCAATCCAAGCCTGCTCGAATGTGTTTTGACTGGATCGCTCCCAGATCAGCGCTCCGAGGCGGCGGTGGTCGTCGGCCCCAAGCGAGACGAAGCGGAACGGCTGCAACGCGTCGGCGACGGGGCGCAACATCTCCGCCCCACCCAGCACCGAACCGGCTCCGGTCAGGAACATCAGCTTGACTTGCGATCCCTGTACGATCGGTTGAGAAAGCGACAGAAGACCACCGGTGAGAGAAATTACCTGGAGGTTGGCCCCAATGCGTTGGCCATTCGGGAAGCGAAGCACAGCCGGAGTGGCTTCTTCAAGACGTGCGCGCGGGACGCGCCACGGCGCGCCGGACTGGGGGAGGCTGCCCATAAATCAGGCTTCAGTATGCAGCAGCAGTGGTTACTAAAAGAAGATTACGGAAGTGCCAGTCCGGGTCTGGTTACGAGCTTTGGCGCGAATGTCGCTCTCTGCGCCATGGCTTTCACGAGATTGAGGCTTAGCGGTCCGGTTGAGGATGACGTTGTCCGGTTAAAGCAAGCTTGAATTAAAAGGTCGCGGTCGCTGAAAACAAGCTATTGCAGTTCAGCGTACTCGGCTTGCTTCAGGATCGAGATGCCGGGATCGGCGTTTTTCTATAAGGAGAAGAAATCCTGGTACGCAGCTTTTGCTTTTGCAGAATCGGCTGCCAACTCAAAAGCGCGGCCGATTTGAAGATGGGCCAAGGATCCGGTAACGAAGTTCTGGCTGATGCCCTTGTGATCAACCAATTTTTAGTACAAAAGCCCCAACTCCGAATATGCCGACGCGAAGTGATCCACGGCCAGACAGCATTCCGCCTTTCGGCGAGATGCGAACCCGAGGTGGCGAACCATTGCGCAAGCGCGGGGGTCATGATGCGCCGCTCACGAAAGAATGTCGGTGACGACCGGACGCGAACCCTCGGTCTCGGCCGTGATTGGGCAATAATGAGATTGATATCAAATCGTGTCGCCGGATCCCGTTTGGCAAGCAGTGGTAGCATCCGTTATCGTCCCCAAAACGCCCCAGAATTGAATGGTCCAAGTTCAATCACCACCAGCTCGTTTTCTATGAGCGGGCTCACTGGAGTCAAGGTTTATTCTTGGTTTTCCTTTCAGCGGAAAAAGTTTGTCGTATTCCTACGTGAACGAAAACTCACTAACGCGAGGCTACGTCAACGATCCAGCTCGAGACGAAGTTTCTCTGAGGTGGCGAATGAAAGCAGATTATGTATCCCCCACGACCGGGTTACTCGCCCGTCTCGGCGGCGATGAAGGGCTGCCAGGTCCGGCAGAAGTGCTCCTGTCTGAAGTTAAAGAAGGGGTTGGGAAACCTGCGCCCGGGTATCAGGTCCTCGACCGCTCCGAGGAAGTTGAAGGGCAACCAAATGGAGACGTGCCTCGGGAGATTCGGGTCGCCGGTGTTCACGAAGTTCCCCCAGTAGGTCTTCATCTCGCTGGCCAGCTGCTGCTCGTCGGGGCTGAGCGTCGTGCCGAAATTGAACAGGAACTGGAGCTCGGCGCCATGCTCGGAAGCGGTGGGGTAGCCGTAAACGTCGTTGGGCGGCTCGACGACCATGCCAAAACCGACCGTGGGCGGCGCATTGGGATCGTTGAATTCATAGCCGAAGACCGGCACGAAAAGCGAGAGATCAATGTTGGAATCGGATCCGTTGCAGGCAAAGACCAGGTCGGTGAAGACCTGCGCAAGGGCCTCATCGGAACTGGGTGCATCGCCGGGCAGGAACGGATCGGGGAAGTCGGCAAGGGGATACTGGTCGGCGACCGCAGCGCCAAAGGCCGGCGTATTCTCGGCGGCCGGGAAACCGAGCACACCGAGGAACAGGTTGATCTCCTGAGGATAGGTGCAAGCCGCCGGTGCGCTGGAAGCTTCGGGTCGGCAGAAGGCATTTGGGTTGCTCAAGTCGAAATTCGCAGGCCCGCCGGCTGCCACTATGTTGGGCAAGCTGCTGGCGAAGGGGAAGTCGAGGGGTTCGAAGAGCCTGCCTTCATTGGCGTTCGTGCCCTGGAGCACGGGGACGCGGATGAATTCGCCAGTCGACAACGCCGGCTGCAGCGCGCGCGGCAGAACCTTGGTACCGAAATCGGGCGAGATCCCGTTGGCTCCGAAAACTTCGCCCTGGGCGGTGAGGATGCTGGTGACTGGCGCCCCACGGAGACAGGCTGCGTCATTGGGCTGCGCGCAGTCCAGGGCTTCATCGAAGAGGGCACCGAAGATCTCTCCATACACCGCCTCCGACGGCACATCGTGGAGCATATACGCGCCGCTCTCGATGATCGCCCCGCGAAACAGACCGATGGCAGTGGTGGTCGAGACAAGATTGCTGGAGATGCTGAGGCCGCCGGCGGATTCGCCGCCCACCGTCACCTTTCTTACATCGCCGCCGAAGCCGGCGATGTTGCGCTGCACCCACTGCATGGCGAATTGCTGGTCCATAAGGCCGTAGTCGCCGGCGTCGCCGACGTTCTCGAAATAGCTTGGCGAACTGGCGAGCAATCCGGGCTCGACCAACCAGCCGAGCGCGCCGAGGCGATAATTGATGGTCACCACGATGATATTGTTCTCGGCCACCAACAGCGACGGGTCGTAATCGGCGCCCGAACCGGTGACCAGCGCGCCCCCATGGATCCAGAAGTAGACGGGCAACTCCGAATGCGGGGTGGCGGTTGCGGGCACGTAGACATTGAGGAAGAGGCAGTCCTCGGACTGCGGCAGAGGCGCAGTACTGGCAGCCTGCGGGCAAGCTGGCCCCGGCAAGTCGGCCAAGACGGTGCCCGTGGGGGGAGTCGGTGCTTGCGGCGCTGACCAGCGCGCCGCCCCCTCCGGCGCCGCCGCGTAGCGGATGCCGAAGAAGACCTCGACCGCAGCCGGGTCGGTGGGCGACGGTATGGCAGTGAAGGTGCCCGTGTCGGTGACGACGGTCTGGGCGGCAGCGGGTGCGAGTGAAACCGCAGCGAGGAAAAGCGCGGCCAGCGCGAGAATCGCCCTGCGGCTAGGGGCAGCATTGCTCGACATGGAGATCTTCCTTTCCGGACTGGAAAGCGATGTCAACGCGGGGCATCGTCGGGTTCAGAAATGTCGCCGCCCCTTCCGGGCTGCGCCTTCACAAGTGGCGCGAGCGTATCTGACTTCGCGAAATTCATCAAATGAATTGTTTGGATGATGGTCAATGCCTGCCGAGAATGCCCCTCTGGGGTTCACCCGAAAGATGGGCTCATGACTTGTCTGTTTCAGGGAAGGTAATGTGCCATCAGGCTCTTTTGTTCTTGACGGCGACCTGAACACCGCGCAACCTTCACACGGCGACGCTGCTGACCAGCGGCATGGTGCTGATTGCGGGCGGCGTGACCTCTAGCGCCGCCCTAACCAGCGCAGAGCTGTACTGAACTCTGCGCGAAGGTAAAAGAATGCGGGGCCCCGATGGTCAAAGCGAGCACAGGACATTCGCTGTGTGCTCGGTTTATTCGAAGGGCGTCGTTACCGGAGCCGCCGACGGCTATGCGCGCATGGCAGAGAGACGACCCCCGCTCGCCGCTTTATGATCTCAATGCGGCTGCGGCCTCTTTGGTTTGCTGTCGATACCATTCCACCGTTCGCCGCAAGCCCTCTGCAAACTCAACCACCGGTCGGTAACCGAGATGCTTTTCCGCCCGCGACAAATCCGCCAGGGAATGCTTGACGTCCCCGGCCCTTGTCTCCGCGTATGCAACCTCCCCGGTATATCCCGTCAGTTTCTTTAGCGTCTGAAACGTCTCGTTCAAATCAACGCGTGTTCCTGTGGCAACATTGAAAACCTGTCCAGCCACGTCGGTTGCTGGCGCAATGCAGGCGAGCAGATTCGCCCGCACGGCGTTGTCCACATAAGTGAAATCACGGCTCTGCGTACCGTCGCCAAAAATTGTGGGGCGCTCTCCTGCGAGCATTAGCGTAATGAATTTCGAGAGCACGCCCGAATAAGGAGAGGTCGGATCCTGGCGTGGTCCAAAGATGTTGAAATAGCGCAAGCACACAGTTTCCAGCCCGTAGCAGCGATAGAACGACGTCATGTAATATTCGCTCGCGAGTTTCGCCACCGCATACGGCGAAATCGGATTCGGCGGCATGTCCTCATGCTTGGGGAGCGCGGGCGTGTCACCATAGGCCGACGAAGATGCTGCATAAACCACGCGCTTCACTTTTGCGTCTCGGGCGGCAACCAGCACGTGGACCGTACCGTCCACGTTGGCGCGATTGTTGCCGACCGGGTCGAGAACAGACCGCGGCACAGATGGAATGGCAGCCTGGTGAAGTACATAGTCCACGCCGCGGCAGGATTCAGAAACCGCATCGAGATCGAGCAGGTTAGCTTCACGGAAGTCAATTTGATGAATAATTTCCGCAAGATTCTCCCGCCTGCCGGTGGAGAGATTGTCAATCCCGCGCACTTCATCGCCCTGCGCCAACAGAGCGCGAGCGAGAGATGAGCCGATGAATCCCGCAATACCCGTGATGAGATATCTAGCCATGCGTTATTTTATCCAATGAGGCTATTCCCTTAGCAGCCCCTCGACTCCGGCGGTTAGCAGGGCTCGGAGAGTGCGCCTAGGCTTAACTTCAAGACACTGCTGGGACAGACCCTGGTTCAGCCGGCGTAGTCCAACCCTCAGGTTCGCCACCGCGACTCGGCAGCGTCGTGAATCGTGACTGCTTCCATCCGTTGTCAAGAGTTCCTACGCCGCCACTGGCCGGTTTACGACGGTAGGGAGATCCTTTTCGGCTGTGGCGAGAGCGCAAACCTCCGACGCCAATGGGTACGACCGAGGCTGCGCTCGATCGCTGTCGCGTAGCGAAGAATCTTTCTCCAAAGCGTCGCCATTCGGGATGACGGGCTGACTATAGTTAATGTTCATAGTGTTCGGCGGTCCCATTTTACGCGCTATCTCAAGAGGAGGCGATCGCTACGCGGAGAGTAAGCACAGCGAGAAGCTTACGACGTTCGCGGGTCGACAAGCTTCTAGATTGCGTACGAAAGGTTGCGGCATCCGGTGCCTGCGTCGCGATGTCAAGCCTGTGGGGCGATGTCGAATCCGGAGGTTCACCACCAAGATTTCCGCAGCCGATCGGGACACGATTCCGAAGAGAATTGGATCGCTCTCTGCATGCAGTGTCGTGGCCTCTTTCATGGCCGAACAACATCACGGACGGTTGCGCGCCTGTGCGCCTAATTGTCACGGGGCGGGAATCTGAATATCGGAAAGGATATTTGAGTAGCCGCTCTCCTCATTGTTCGAATTCACCGCGGTCGTTGCATAACAATAGTTGGTGCCGTCCGTGACTGAAGTGTCTGAATACGTCGTGACCGTGTCGAGCGTGGAGCCATTGATCTTCGAGTAAGAGCCGCAGGAACTCAGGTAGACCGCACGATAAACGTTGTAACCCGAGATGTCCGGTGAAGAGCTGGCGCTCCATGACAAGTTGACGGTGTGTGTGGGCGCCGGAGTGCCAGTACCAGTGAGGGTTTCAGTCGCAGCGGACAATTGAGCATTGCTGGTAAACGTCAGCACGCCACTAGCTGCCCCGGACACCAGCGGGCTGAAGGTGACGGTAAACGCCGCACTCTGTCCCGCCGGAATCGTAATCGGCAGTGCCAAGCCGCCCACTGTAAACTGAGAATTGCTTGTGCTGACGGCCGTAACAGTTACGCTTGCTCCGCTGGCAACGAGGCTCCCCGAGGCGGTTCCGCTCGTCCCTATGACCACGCTGCCCACCGCCAATGTCGAAGGAGTGGGCGTCAACTGTCCAGCCGCCGCCGTTCCGGTGCCGGACAGAGGGAGGGTCAGGGTTGGGTTCGACCCATTCGAAGTGATCGTCAAGTTGCCGCTGGAATTGCCGGCCGACGCCGGGGTGAAGCTCACACTGAAGCTTGCGCC
>JBAUXO010000348.1:0-66617 GCA_049584315.1 Candidatus Sulfotelmatobacter sp.
TCGCTCTGCTCACCAACCGTACCTGGCCCGGGTGTTCCAATCAGGCGATCAAACAAATTCGTCCCATTTTTCACGATGCTGTAATCGAAGCGATTCAAAAAACCACATAAACCACGCCCCGGTCTAGACAACCCGCGGCCGACGCCCGACAGCCAAATGGAAAGCAGTTAGAATAGGCAGTCGCTCCCACACCGAAAGGCGCGTCTCTTGAAGCCAACTCGCAAGCCTCAGCTCAGTCTCCGGCGCCTTCGCACCGAACAGCCCAATGACGCGGCCTACGACCTCGACTGCAAGTCCTCTCTCGAGATTGTGCGGCTCATCAACGCAGAAGACGCAACCGTGGCGGCAGCGGTCGCCCGTGTATTGCCGCAGATTGCGCGGACGGTTGATTTAGTCGTCGCTGCGTTGCGGCGCGGTGGACGCCTCATCTACGTCGGCGCTGGAACCAGCGGCCGCATCGCCGCCCTCGATGCCGCCGAATGCCCCCCCACCTTCAACACGGATCGAGTCCAGTTCATCATCGCCGGCGGCGCGAAAGCGTTAGCCTCCGATTCCGAAATCAGCGAGGACGACTCCCGGCAAGGTCGCGAAGAAATAGCCCGCCGCAAACCCGGCAAGGACGACGTCGTTCTCGGGATTGCTTCCAGTGGCCGGACACCCTTCACGCTTGCGGCGGTGCAAGTCGCACGGCAACGCGGTGCCCGCACCATTGCTCTCACTTGCAATCCCGGTTCCCCGCTGGAACGCGCTGCTCATTTCGCGATCATCACTCAAGTTGGCCCGGAGGTTCTGGCCGGATCCTCGCGGATGAAAGCGGCTACGGCTCACAAGATGGTGCTCAACATGATTTCAACCGGTGCCATGAGTCGGCTTGGTTATGTTTATGGCAACCTGATGGTCAAGGTCGTGCCGAAAAACGAAAAGCTGACCCAGCGCGCCATCGCCATCCTGGAGCGCGCTTCGGGAGCCGATTCCGCCGCTGCTTGCCGAGCCCTGGAGGCTTCTGGACATCGCACGCCCGTAGCTCTCGTGATGCTAGTGGCGGGAGTTTCTCGCGCTCGGGCCGTGGCGGCCTTAAAGAAGTCCGGGGGACACGTTCGTCACGCGATCGAACTGGCAAACGCAAAGTAGCAAGCTTGCTTCCGCTGCGACCCGGCTTCGCGGCGTCACCCGCAAGTCCGTTGTTTGACCCTCCGGGCACACTCAGTTACCTTGGGAGTGCCGTTTCCACTTCGCGTTGCGAGGGTCGCGGCGCGAGGATTTTTCCCTTCATGGATAAAAAGCGCATCGTGGCCAGCGCAGTCGTGTTCCTGATCCTGGCCGCACTGGTTTACTTGCAATACCGCCACTGGCAAACCTTTGATTGGGGCACGTTTTGGGCCCAGACCGGACGCATCCGGAAAATTCACGTATTGCATGCGATCGCATTGATTTACATCGGATACATTCTACGAGCACTGCGCTGGAAGATTTTTCTGAAGCCGGTACGCCCCAAGGTAAAGGTCATAGACCTGGTCTCCCCAACGCTGATTGGGTTCACCGGCCTCGCCCTGCTAGGGCGGGCGGGAGAGTTTATTCGACCATACTTGATTGCACGTCGGACAGATCTCCCCTTCTCTTCGCAGCTGGCGGCATGGGCTGTGGAACGTATCTTCGACGTTGGCGCGTTTACGGTGCTGATGGTGCTGGCAATTTTTCTGCCCAGTGCCTTGCCTGCGATTCCCCATCCGGAGTATTACCAGCGCTTCCGCGAAGGTGGTTTTCTCCTGATCGGAGTGGTGGTCGCGCTCACCATCGGGGCAATCGTCATCCGGCGTAGCGGCGACGCGGTGGCGCGATGGATGGAAGAACGATTTGGGCACCTCTCCGCCAATTTCGGCCACAAGCTGGCGCAGAAAGTACGCGAGTTTGGCACCGGACTGGACACGATTCATGGCCCCCTCTCCCTGTTTTGGCTCACGCTGGTTTCGGTCGGAATGTGGTACATGATCGCTTTGGCCTACCAGGAAGTCACCCACTCCTACGGTATTCCGGCGCTGGAAATTCCTGTGTCGCAGCTCTTGATCCTGATGGGAGCAAGCATGCTCGGCTCCATGCTGCAGTTGCCCGCTGTAGGCGGCGGCTCGCAGATGGCGACGATTGCCGCGCTATCGAGCGTCTTCGACGTGCCTCCGGAAATGGCCGCAAGTTGCGGAATTTTGCTATGGCTCGTCACCTTCGCCGCCGTCGTACCGCTGGGTCTGATCTTGGCGCATCACGAGAGATTGTCCTTACGAAAGTTATCAGAGGAAAGCCACCGCAGCGAAGAAGTGGAGCTCAGCGGCCCACCGGCGTAACTTGTCACCCCATGTCGAGCAGGCGGGTACGGGCCGGCCGAGGTTGGCCTCGAGTGCCTGTTACAATTCTGGGTTAACCACAAGCCTTCAACTGATAGATCGTTTTCGACCGCCATCAGCGCCATGAAATGTCCCTTTTGCGGATTTGCCAACGATAAAGTAGTGGATTCTCGCGAGAGTAAAGAAGCGGAGTCGATCCGCCGGCGGCGCGAGTGCCTGAAGTGCGGCAAACGCTTCACCACCTACGAGCGCATTGATGAGATCCCTTATATGGTGGTGAAAAAGGACGGACGCCGCGAAAAGTTCGATCGCCAAAAAGTTCTGAACGGATTGTTGCGCGCCTGCGAGAAGCGTCCAGTTCCCATCAGCAAGCTGGAACAGATTGTGAACGAAGCGGAGTCGTTTGTGATCGAGTCACAGGAGCGCGAGCGGAAAACCAGCGAACTGGGTGAACTCATCATGAACCGGCTTCGTCGCTACGACAAAGTGGCTTATGTCCGCTTTGCGTCGGTTTATTTGGATTTCAAGGACGTCAAGGAATTCATGAACGAACTCAGAGATTTGGTGAAAGCCAAAGAAGCTGGAGAGGCGCGCGTGAAATCTCCAAAGGTATAAATCGACCATCGAGGCGTCCCGAGTTGGCTGGAATGTAATGTGAGGAGTCTACGATGAGTCATAAAGTAACCTTGATCCCGGGCGATGGGATCGGCCCCGAAGTAACCCGGGCGACGGTGCGGATTCTGGAAGCTACTGGCGTAAGGTTCGACTGGGAGTCATTCGCGGTGGGCGCCGATGCGTTCGAGAAGCAAGGCGAATACATCCCGAAAGAAGCGCTGGAATCGATCGAGCGTACTTGCGTGGCTTTGAAGGGGCCGGTAACAACGCCCGTGGGTGGCGGTTTTTCGAGCATCAACGTGGCGCTGCGGCAGAAATTCGAGCTCTATGCTAACTTCCGCCCGATTCGCAATTTGCCGCACATTCCTACGCGTTATCCCGATGTGGATCTCATCATTGTGCGCGAGAACACGGAGAGCCTTTACTCCGGCCTAGAGCATGAAG
The DNA here is from genome assembly GCA_049584315.1 of Candidatus Sulfotelmatobacter sp. GTDB lineage: Bacteria > Acidobacteriota > Terriglobia > Terriglobales > Acidobacteriaceae > Sulfotelmatobacter. Next base: position 3,396 of record JBAUXO010000348.1, read on the forward strand.
TCGTACCCGGGGTGGTGGAGAGCCTGAAGATCATCACCGAAAAGGCCTCGACTCGCATCGCGAAATTTGCCTTCGAGTACGCCCGTAAAAATCAGCGCAAGAAAATTCATGCCATCCACAAAGCCAACATCATGAAGTTGTCGGATGGGCTCTTCCTGCGCTGCTGCCGTAGCGTGGCCAAGGAATATCCTGAGATCACCTACGGCGAACACATCGTCGACAACACGTGCATGCAGTTGGTGATGAATCCCTATCAGTACGACCTGCTGGTGATGGAAAACTTGTACGGCGACATCATCTCCGACTTGTGCGCGGCGTTTGTCGGCGGCCTGGGATTCGTTCCCAGCGCGAACCTGGGCGATCATTGCGCGATTTTCGAGGCCGTTCACGGCTCCGCTCCCGACATTGCCGGCAAGAATGTGGCGAACCCGACGGCGCTGCTGCGCTCCGGCCTGTTGATGCTGCGGCATCTTGGCGAGTTCGATGCATCGTTGCAAATTCGCAGCGCTCTCGAAAAGGTATACCGGCATCCCGAAAAGCTGACAAAGGATATCGGCGGCCAGGCGGGAACATCGGAATTCGCCGACGCGGTGATCGAGGAGATGGACAAGGCGAAGGTGACGGCCACCGCCGTGCGCTGAGAGTGTTTTTTATTTTGCCCGCACATTTTTTCTTTCCAACGGGCGCGGTTGCCTCCTATCTTCCTCATTCCTAGCTTTCATTTTGCAACTCCACCATTGACTCTCATCTCAGATGGGAGTACATTCCCCACCGTCTGGGGATTCTGGGGGATGACGCGCACAACACGGCGTGTAGGGGTGGTTCTGTTTCAGCTTGGCGGGCCTGATACGCTGGCTGCGATCGAGCCTTTCCTTTTTAACCTTTTCTGCGATCCCGACATCATTGATTTCCCTTTTGCCCGCCTCGGTCGTAAACCACTGGCCAAACTGATTTCAACCACCCGTGCCCGCAAGGTGCAGCATCACTACGCAACCATCGGCGGAGGCTCGCCCATCCGCCGCTTCACCGAGCGGCAGGCACAGGCTCTGGAAGCAGAGTTGATCAGTCAGGGACTCGATGCCCGCTGCTTTGTCGCCATGCGCTACTGGCATCCCTTCACCCGTGAAGCCATTACAGAGCTCCAAGCTGCGCACTGCGACGAGGTGGTTTTGCTGCCGCTGTATCCGCAGTATTCCTCCACCACCACGGGCAGCAGCTTGAACGAGTGGCAGAGGCTCTTTCACGATGACGTCCCCGTACACAACGTCGGACACTTCCATCGGCATCCGATGTATTTAGACGCGGTTGTGGAGAGAGTGGATGAGGCTTTGTCGCGCTTCGAAGTCCCGGCCCGAGCGGAGCTTGTTTTCAGCGCACACAGCATCCCAATGTCAGTCGTCGCCAACGGCGATCCCTACCAGCGGCAGATCGAGGAAACCGTGCGCCTTCTTATGTCCCGCGGGAGCTGGTCGAATCACCACCGACTCTGCTACCAGAGCAAAGTGGGCGCCAGCAAGTGGCTGCAACCTTCGCTGCACCGCACGCTACGCGACCTGGCTGCGGAGAAGGTACGCGAAGTTTGTATCGTTCCTGTGGCCTTCGTTTCCGACCATGTGGAGACGCTGGGTGAGATCAATCACGAGGGCCGCGAGGAGGCTGGCCGCCTGGGCATTAAGCAATTTGAAATGAGCGCTGGCTTGAACGATTCTCCAAAATTCATTTCGGCTCTGACGCAGTTGGTGTTCCAGGCCCTCAGCGATGCAGCGCCTTCCCACGAACCGATGCCTGCGACCGGAGGGCAGATGGCTGCGCCAGCGTTGCTGGCGGCCGCAGGAGACTAGCGAGTTTATAGAAGCAGGAGGGCACCCATGACGGTTCCCGGAAGCGAACCACCAAACCCGAGTCCGAACCCAAATCCGGCGCAACCCGCGCCACGGAGCACGGTCGATGCCACGAAATATGTAGGCACGCCGGCCGTCGGAACTTCGAAGGCAGCAGCGGCCGGTGGACTTTCCTCCGCCGGCCCGTCGAACACGGATATCGACCGCCGCCGGCGCCGGCTGGTCTGGGTCGGTGTGACTGCCTTCTTAACCGCCTGGTTTCTTGCCTTCTTCCGATTCTTTCTTCCGCGCACTCTTTTCGAACCCAACTCTGTTTTCAAGATCGGCTATCCCTCGGAGTTCGCCCTCGGCGTCGATACCAAGTTCCAGCAGAAATATCGTATCTGGGTCGATCGCACGCCCGATCGAGTGTTTGTGATCTACGCGCGCTGCACGCATCTCGGCTGTACACCTGACTGGAAACCAAGCGAGAACAAGTTCAAGTGTCCGTGTCACGGCAGCGGTTACGACAGTGAGGGGATCAATTTCGAAGGTCCGGCGCCGCGTCCCATGGATCGCGCGCACGTAGAACTCGCACCCGATGGGCAGATCATCGTGGACACCTCTCGGCTCTATCAGTGGCCGAAGGGACAACCCAGTAAATTCAACGATCCCGGAGCATTTCTAACTGGAGTGTAAGAGCTAAGAGCAAGCACGAGGCAATGATGTCTGACGAAAATAATGCGAACGGCAAGAACGGCAAAGTGGGCCTAGTCGACCGCGTCAAAGAAGACATTCAGGCGATGAAGGTCGATTTTCCCAGCAAGGCGAAGGAGCAGATCGAGGGCCTGAAAGATCCCACCAAGACTCAGGTCTACACTTCGATCTTTCGCCACAAGCACGACGACACACCGCGCAATCGGGCTCTGGGCGTGCTCTCTAACGTCTTCCTGCACTTACATCCCGCAAAGATCAATCGCGACGCAGTGCGCTACAGCTACACCTGGGGCATGGGTGGAATTACGTTTTTCCTGTTCATCATCCTCACGTACACCGGCGTGTTGCTGATGTTCTACTACCACCCGAGTAAGGTGCAGGCGTTTCGCGATGTGCTCTATCTGGAGCACGATGTCCCCTTCGGAAAAATTCTTCGCAATATGCACCGCTGGGCCGCGCACCTGATGGTGATTGGCGTCTGGCTGCACATGTTCCGCGTATTTCTCACGGGGTCGTATAAGAAGCCGCGCGAATTCAACTGGAACATCGGCGTGCTGCTGCTGGTGTTTACTTTGCTGCTTTCCTTCACCGGATATCTTCTGCCTGATGATCAACTCGGATTCTGGGCCGTGACTGTTGGCACGAACATGGCGCGAGCCACTCCGCTGCTCGGACATGAAGGCCCATTCGGCTCCATGCTCGGCATGACGCCTTACAACGATGTCCGCTTCGGCCTGCTGGGAGGATCGATCGTGGATGCGAACGCTCTGTTGCGTTCCTATATCTGGCACTGCATCGGCATTCCGATCGTCGCTTCGATCCTGATGATTGTGCATTTCTGGCGCGTGCGGAAGGACGGTGGGATTTCCGGTCCGGCGCCGGTGATGCTGGCAGGCGAAGGCGACAAACCGCGCCGCGGACCAAAGGCAGCGGGAGAGTAGCTCCGGAAAAAGAAAAAGCATATTCCTCACCAAGTTTTCGGCCTGGTGAGGAAAGGCAAAGTTTGAGTGACAGACGCGAGAACTCTTATGGACTGGCGACAACTTTGGGAGATTTGCTCGGCTCCAGACAACGTACCGATCGTGGGCTTGATTCCGCTGTTGGCCTTCTACATCTATCTGGCTTGGAAGCAGGCGCATGCCAACGACCAACTGATCGAGCAACTCGAAGGCGATGCCGCCCTAGCCAAGACCCACCATCGCAAGACCTGGCCCTTCAAAGCGGGCTGGCAGAAGGAAGTTCACGTCTGGCCGTTTCTTCTCCGCATTGAATTCCTCGCCGCCATCATCGTGACCATTATTCTGATGGTGTGGTCGATCACGCTGAATGCGCCGCTCGAAGAACCCGCCAATCCCAACTTGACGATGAATCCTGCGAAAGCTCCCTGGTATTTCCTCGGACTGCAGGAGATGCTCGTGTATTTCGATCCGTGGATCGCCGGCGTCGTCATGCCTACGATGATCATCATCGGTCTGATGGTGATTCCTTACATCGATACGAATCCGCTGGGCTGCGGCTACTACACCTGGAAACAGCGCAAGTTTTCCATCGGCACTTTTTTGTTTGGCTTCATCATTCTGTGGGTTGCGATGATCATCATCGGAACTTTCATACGAGGCCCCGGATGGCAGTGGTTCTGGCCGGGACAAACGTGGGATCACAACCGGCTGATTTACGAGGTGAATCGCGATCTGCCGGATATTTTCGGGATCACGTCGAACATGGCGAAGGCTATTTTTGGCGCGGTCGTAGTCGGCGGTTATTACCTGCTTGGGGGCTTTATCGTGTATTCCCTGTTCCGGCGATACATGGCGAAGGACTTCAAAAGGATGAGTCTCGTGCAATTTTCGATTACTCAATTTCTTTTGCTGACCATGGTGGCCTTGCCGCTGAAGATGGGACTGCGGCTGCTGTGGCACATCAAGTATGTGTGGATTACACCCTGGTTCAATATTTGAGGCGGTCTTACGGTCTTAGGTTCTGGGGTTCTCAGGCCTTGGGCCCGAGCCAATGGTTCTGGGAATTACGACTTAAGACCGAAGACAGATTCTCCGGAGGAAGCGGTGCCCGAACAACCCAGCCCCGAGCAGGACCCGATCACGAGTAAGTCCTACGCCGCGTACTATCTGATCGCGACGCTGATTCTGATGGCGACCTTGTTCTGGGCCTTGTGGGATGAGGCCTGGGGCCAGCGTCCGTGGAAAGCGTTCCAGGAGCAATGGAAGGATCGCTATAGTGCGTTCCTGAACAGCGCGCGGTCTAAGTCCGTTACCTCCGAGAAGGACGTCGAGCAGAATCCCGACTACGCCGCGCTCGAACAAGCCTACGAAAAAGCTTATCAGGGCTCGAAAGCCCAGGCGGAGGAAGCTCGCAAGAGGCTCGACGATGCCAGCGCGCGGCTCCTTGCCGTTCAAGGTGTCTTCACTGACAAACGAGCTTACGTCAATGCGCTGACCTACGAGTACGAAACCAGCACCAGCGATTCGGCGAAGGCCAGCAAGAGAAAAGAGATTGACAAGTACAAAAACGAACAAGCAACCGTCGAGTTCCCGGACGGAACGAGAAAAAAATACACCTTTCCGCACCTGGAAGAGACCTACAACGCGATTCGCGACGAGCGCACCAAGCTGAGCTTGGAACTCGGCGAAGTATTAAAGCCGGTGACCGCGGCCAAGGCGAAGATGGATGAATTCATATCCGACCACATGGTCGACCTCACGCCGCAACAGATTGATGGGTTGAAAAGACGCGCCACGGAGTGGGATCCGGCAATCGTCCAGATCAACGTGGCGGAAGCCAACATCGTGGACCGTTGCGAGTCCTGCCACATGAATGCGCGCGAACCGCTGAAAATCACGGCTGTTTCGATGACCGCGAAAGGCGAGAAACGGCCCGATGAGTATGCTGATGCATTTGTGAGCCATCCCGAACCTGAATTATTGCAGATTCACGATCCAGAAAAATTCGGTTGCTCGCCCTGCCATCAAGGAAACGGTCGTGCCACCACGAGCGTGGAGAAGGCGCACGGAAACTACGAGCACTGGCTGTGGCCGCTTTTCCCCAAGGAGAATTCGGAGGCGGGCTGCCAGAATTGTCACGCTGCCGACATGGTTCTGGCCAGCGGAGACGTGCAATGGCAAAGCATCAACAACGGTAAAGATCTCTTTCGCCAGCGCGGTTGCATGGGCTGTCACCGCTTTGAGGGCTATGACAAAGAGCCCGAAGATCTGAACTCGATCAGCCAGCAAATCAAGCAGGTTGAGACCCAGAGGAAAGAGAATCTGAAGCAGACCGCATATCTGATGAAGCAGGCAGATGCGGCCGAGTCCAACGAGGAAGCGAACCGGCTGAACGGCGAGGCGGTTGACTTAAGAGTGGCAAACAGCAAGCTGGACGGGCGTTTACAGCAACTTGATTTTCAGTCGCACAGCCTGATGCAGGACATGAAGAAGGTCGGACCCAACCTGAAAGATGTGCGGTTGAAGCTGAACAGGAACTGGATTCCGGTTTGGCTGAAGAAGCCGACGGATTTTCGACCCACCACGAAGATGCCGAACTTTCGCCTGAGTGATCATCAGATTCAGGCGATTTCCGCGTTCCTCTGGCAGTCGGGACTCACCGATCCGCTCCCCAAACCCAAACCGGGCAACGCCGACCACGGAAAGGAATTATTCGAAACCCGCGGATGTCTGGCTTGCCACTCGATCGGCGAAGGCGATCAAATGAAAGGCGGGACGTTCGCCGCGAATCTGTCGCGCGTCGGGGAAAAAGCAAACTACGATTATCTGGTGCGCTGGATTCACAACGCCCGCGAGCGCACCCGACCCTATTGCCCCTACGAGAAGAAAGATATCGGCCCGGAAGATTACGCCAAGAAGGGTCTGCCCTACCAGTTCGATCTCGATCACAGCCAGTGTCCTAACGATGGGCACGAACTCCAAGTCCAGAATATGACGGTAATGCCGAGCCTGCGGCTATCACCGGAGGATGCGGAGGACATTGCCACCTATCTGATGACGCAGAAAAAGCAGGATCCGTCCTCCTATGCCGACGCCTCGTTCATGGAGGATCCGAGCCTGAAGGAAGAGGGTAAGAAGTGGGTACGTCACTTTGGTTGCGCCGGCTGCCACGAGATTTCTGGCTTCGAGGATGAAGGCCGCATCGGTACGGAGCTGACGTTCGAAGGCAGCAAGCCGATCGAGCGCCTTGACTTCGCGCTGTTTACCACGGTCGCGCAGCGCGGCGGCAAGGACGCTGAGCCGATCAAGGATAAAGAAGATCTCGCGCGTCTGCCGGACGGTCCCGCGAAAGAGCCCTGGTACGACCACAAAGGATTTTTCGAGCACAAACTGGCCGAACCCAGTGTTTATGATCAGGGCAAAGTGAAGAGCGAAACCGAAGCGCTCCGCATGCCCAACCTGCACCTCACCAAAGATCAGGTGCTCGACCTTACGACCTTCCTGATGGGAAGCGAAGAGACCTCCCTGCCCGTCAGTTATCAATACAAACCGGGCGATGCACGGCACGATATTCAGGAGGGCTGGTGGATCGTAAAGAAATACAATTGCATGGGATGCCATCAGTTCATTCCCGGTCAGCGCACAATTTTGATGGGGTTGCCCCAATATCAGGACGTGCAGGAGCAGCTGCCTCCGAAGCTTTTGACCGAAGGTGCGCGCGTCGATCCCGAATGGCTGCGCCAGTTCTTGTCGAATCCTTCACTGAGCATCACGGATACAGACCGCAACGGCGTGCGGCCCTACTTGAAGGTGCGCATGCCCACGTTCTCCTTCTCCGACAACGAACTGAGAAAGCTCGTGCGCTTCTTCGAGGCGCTGTCGCAGCAGCCGTTGCCGTACATTCCCGAGCAGCTGCCGGTTCTCACGACCAAAGAAACCGAAATGGCGCGCAGCCTGTTCTCCAGTTCCGCAGCGCCCTGCCTGAAGTGTCATGCCACGGGCGATCCGGCGCACGACAGGATCGCGACTGCGCCGAACTTCCTGCTGGCCAAAGAACGCTTGAAGCCGGATTGGGTGGAACGCTGGATTACCGATCCGCAGGCTGTGAGCCCGGGAACGTCGATGCCATCCGGACTCTTCAAGCGGGAAAACAACCAGTGGGTCTTTGCCGGGCCTACACCGCCATCGTTCCAGGGCTATGCAGGAGACCACCGGAAACTGCTCACCGATTACATCTTCCAATTGACGGCAGAAGAGCAACGGAAAGTGGCGGCCTCCATGCCGCGGGCGAAGACGGCGAGTACTCGAAAATCAACCGACCCCACGCAGGCTGCGGCGCCGTTACATCGTGCGGCAAGCGGTGGTTCGCGGTAGAATTGCCGGTTTGGCATCATGGGACAATATAAATTGATCAGTCTATGACCTACTAAGGAGAGGGCGACATCATGAAAAAGAAAGCAGGCTTCAGAATCATGGCGGTCAGCACGGTGCCTCTGGTAGCGTTACTGCTGCTGGCGGCGTGCAATAAGAAGGAGAATACGGAACAGTCAAGCAACAACATGGCACAGCAGGCAGCGCCCACGCCGGCGGCCACGCCGATCGATCCCGGCACCGTAGCAACCGTGAATGGCACGGTGAAGTTTGATGGCGCCGCACCGAAACCTTCGAAGATCGATATGAGCCAAGATCCGGCCTGTAAAGGCATGAATGAGGCAGAAAACATTGTCGTCGCTGACGGCGATCTCGCCAATGTATTTGTTTATGTAAAGGATGGCCTGGGCAGCCGCACCTTCGATGTTCCCAAAGATCCGGTGGTTCTGGATCAGCAAGGCTGCAAGTACCATCCCCATGTGCTCGGCGTGATGGCAGGTCAAACGGTCGAGATCAAGAATGACGATATGACTACTCACAACATCCATCCCACGCCCAAGGACAATCGCGAGTGGAACGAATCGCAGCCACCATCCTCGCCCGCGATCGAAAAGAATTTCGCCCGCGAAGAAATCATGCTGCCCGTGAAGTGCAATCAGCACCCGTGGATGAAGATGTACATCAACGTGGTGAAGACCCCGTTCTTCGCCGTCACCGACAAGAGCGGTAAGTATGAAATCAAAGGTCTGCCGCCGGGCGATTATACGATTGCTTTCGTGCAAGAAAAACTGGGCGAACAGGACCAGAAGGTCACGGTTGGTCCGAAAGAAACCAAGACCGTGGATCAGAGCTTTAAGGCCGCAGCCGAGTAGACGAGGTTTCGGGTACGGTTTTGCGGGCTTGCCTTCAGATGCCGCTCTGATAAAATATCTGGTTTGGAGTAGGGGCTGGGCCAATCGGCGCAGTCCGCTCTGTGTGCGGGTTTTCCCGCGCTGTCGGCCCAAGGGGAAATACTCTGAAAGCCATCCCGACAACTTACCACCGCGCTCATCATATCTTCGCGGTGTTTACCGCGTGCGCGGCGTTCGTAGTGATCACCGCCGGCGCCCTAGTTACCAGCAACGATGCAGGACTCTCGGTCCCGGACTGGCCAACGTCGTTTGGCTATCTCGTCAAGGTGCCACATTTTGTTGCTGGTATTCGTTACGAATGGAGTCATCGCATGGTGGCCGGGACGCTGGTCACCCTGACGTTGACCATTGCCCTTTGGACTCTGGTGGTAGAGCGGCGGCGATGGCTGCGATGGCTGGCGGTAGCTGCTTTTTGCACCGTGATCGCACAAGCCATTCTGGGTGGGCTTACCGTTTTATACTTTCAGCCTCCCGCAGTTTCCACGGCGCACGCCACCGTCGCACAAACATTCTTCTGCATCGCCGTGGCCATCGCTCTGTTCACCGGGCGCAAGTGGGTGGAAGAACAGCCGAGGGTGGAGTTCGAGCAACCCCTCCCGCGCTTGTTTACGCTCACTTTGCTTTCCATCTTTGTGCTGTACGTACAGCTCATCCTGGGCGGGATGTTCCGTCATCACGGCATGAGCTGGTGGCCGCATGTGGTAAATGCGCTCATTGTCTCGTTCGTGCTGACCTGGACCGCGATTCGCGCCCTTTCGGTTTATTCGCAAATTGAAGCAGTGCGGCGACCAGCGATCATCATGCTTTCTCTTCTGATCACTCAGCTCTGCCTGGGTTTCACTGCATTCTTGACCCGAGTGGCTTGGGGCAAAGATGCAGTACAGCCGGAGTTGCCCATGGTAGCCGCGACCGTGGCGCACGTGGCTGTGGGAGCGCTCCTGCTCGCGACCACCGTGGTTCTCGCTATCCAAGTTTGGCGGCACGTCCCGGTCGCATTTGCCGAGCCCATACCTCAGGGACAAAGGGATGCTTCGGCGGCATGAGCGCAGAGTTGAATGCTGTGATCTCTAGGGCACGTATTTATTTGCCACTTTTGTCCGTTTCCACGGCGTTTCGGCGGGTCTCGTCGTAAACTAATATTGGGTTCACTCTAGGACACTCCTTGGCATCGAAAGTCTCTGCATTCGCGGACGCCGCTTCGGAAACCACGTCTGCCTCCGCCGCCCCGGTTATCTCAGTACAAAGCCTGGTCCATCGCTATGAGAACCGCACGGCCCTGAATGGAGTCTCGTTCGACGTGCGACCGGCGGAATTGTTCGGCCTGCTTGGCCCGAATGGCAGCGGCAAGACCACGCTCTTTCGCATTCTTTCCACGCTGATGATTCCAAGCGCCGGGCGGGCAACCATCATGGGTTGCGATGCAGCGAGGGAAGCTGGGCGCCTGCGGCGGCAAATCGGCGTTGTTTTTCAGGCGCAGAGCATCGATCTCAAGCTGACGGCTTACGAAAATCTTTGGCATCAAGGACATCTTTATGGTCTGCGGGGAGGCGCGCTGAACAAACGAATTTTCGAGATCCTGTCACGCGTGGGCCTGGCGGATCGCGCCAAAGAGTTGGTTGAAACATTCTCCGGCGGGATGCAGCGCCGCATCGAATTGGGTAAGGGATTGCTTCATCATCCCGGCGTGTTGTTGCTGGATGAGCCCACTACGGGCCTCGATCCCGGGGCGCGGCGCGATCTCTGGCAATATCTGAGAATGTTGCGCGACGAAGAACATGTCTCCGTTCTTGTGACCACGCACTTGATGGAGGAAGCCGAGCGCTGTGACCGGCTGGCCATCATGAACGAGGGAAACCTGGTCGCCTTGGGCACGCCCGCCGAACTAAAAAGCGAGATCGGTGGCGACGTGATTCTGCTGGATGCGGCCCACGACGCGGGAGCGCTGGCAGACCACATTCGGGTTCGCTTCCACGTGGAAACTACCGTGCTGGAAAATCAGGTGCGCCTGGAACGGGAAGGCGCGCACCGCTTTGTCACGGAAGTGGTTGAGGCTTTCCCCGGAGAGATCGAGGCGATTTCCGTAAGCAAGCCGGCGCTCGAAGACGTTTTTATTCGCCGCACCGGACATAAATTCTGGAGCGAAAACGACGAAGCGGAGTCCGCTTCAGAAGTTCACGGGAGGTAATGTGCTTTCTATGATGCTTGCTCTTTCTCTTGTGCTGGGCATTCTTCCGCTGCTGGGCGTGGTATGGACGCTGATGAACGGCATGATTACCACCGTGGATGGCTTGTTCATGAGCCTGATCCTGGTCACGCTTTCCGCGGTTTTTATGTTGAATGCGTACTGGGAAATGCGGGACCTGGGGCTGCTTGGCAAGAAGAAAGTTGCGGTGGCGGCCGCTAAACCTCCCGCGGCGAAAGCGAGCTAACTTTTCATGGTTACTCAAACCGCCGTATTACCGAGACCCCTAGCGCCTGCCTCCGCGGGCGTGTTGCTGCCCGCGTTTACTCTGTGGTGGCGGGAAATCGTGCGCTTCTACCGCCAAAAATCGCGCGTGATCGGCGTGCTGGCCTCGCCATTGGTGTTCTGGGTCGTAATCGGTTCAGGCTTTGGTACTTCCTTCCGTTCCGGCAGCGGCCAGGGTCAGCAGCACTACATGGATTATTTCTATCCCGGCGTGCTGATTATGATCGTGCTGTTCACGTCGATCTTCACCATGATGTCGGTAATCGAAGATCGTAAGGAAGGATTTCTCCTTTCGGTGCTGGTGGCGCCCGTGCCCCGCTCCGCGATTGTGCTAGGGAAGGTTCTGGGCGGCACCACGCTAGCCGCAGTACAAGGAATGATCTTCCTTATCTTCGCGCCTTTCGCCGGCGTACATCTCAACCTTGCGCAGGTTCTGCTGGTCGCGTTCGTGGTCTTTTTGGTTTCGTTCGCGCTCACCGCGCTGGGCTTCGCCATCGCCTGGCCGATGGACTCCACACAAGCATTCCACGGCATCATCAATCTGTTTCTGATTCCCCTCTGGCTCTTGTCGGGCGCGCTGTTTCCCATGTCGGGCGCTTCCGGCTGGATTCGCGTCTTGATGTATATGAACCCGCTTACTTATGGAGTGGAAGCGCTGCGCGCACTGCTTTACCCGGGTATGGAAGCGACCTTCCCTCTGCCTTCGGCGATGGCGACCTTGCTTCTGTTTTCGCTGGTGATGTTTGGACTCGCCTTTCTGATGGCCAATCGCCGCACTACGAGGCCCGCCGCTTGATCCCTGAACAATACGCCTATTTCCCTGGCCTGATTGCCAGTCTGAACGGAGCTAGTGCGGTGCTGCTGCTGATGGGCCGGCGCTTGATCATGCGGGGGAAGATCGCGGCGCATCGCGCCTGCATGATCGCCGCCGTAGCTTCGTCGGCTTTGTTTCTGGCTTGCTATGTGGACTTCCATTATCACGTTGGGGATATTCGTTTCCTGGGCGATTCCTTTTGGCATGTTACTTATTTGATCGTACTCATCCCCCATGTGACCTTAGCCATCGTGATCGTGCCCTTGGTGATCATCACTCTCATCCGCGGGCTGCGCGCTCGCTATGATAAGCATCGGGCGATCGCGCGCTGGACCTGGCCGTTATGGATGTACGTCAGCATCACTGGCGTGCTCGTATATTTCATGCTGTATCAATGGTTCCCTCATAGCTAGCCTCTTCGCATTGTTATGGCGATTGTGCAATTGAAAATTGATGTCGCAGGCACCGTCGGCGATGAAGCCTGGCGCCAGATCAAGCAGTTTGATCAGATTCAGGGCGCGGGGTTTGGCCCACAATTCGGCAGCAGCGGGCCCTGCAAACACAAGCCCGATGCTCCCCATACCAAGGGGGAATGGATCGGCGCCCAAATCCGGCTCCAGACGCCACTTCTGGCCCAGTACGCTGTTTCACATTATCTGGAGCAGGAGCGCGTCCTGGACGCCGATGTTGTGGAGTAGATTGTGAGGGAGTTGCCCACTCGGAATGTCCGCTAACCCACCCCCGGCTCTGCAGAACGAGACACGACCTGGCATGTCCCGCACTCAGAAACTTCTCTTCTTCCTGACCGCCTGGCTGATCTGCCTCATGCCTTTCCTGTTCTGGTGGAACACTTGGTTTGGGCGGAAGCTTTCTGACCAGCAGTTGAACGAGTATCTGCACGATGTAAAGAAACCGCGGCACATTCAGCAGGCGCTGGTACAGGTGGGCGAGCGGATTACGAGGCACGATGCGAGCGCTAAACGATGGTATCCCGATTTAGTGCGACTGGCGGCCGATCCGGTGGAGGAAGTTCGCAACACCGACGCTTGGGTGATGGGACAAGACACAACTGGCGGTGGATTTCACGATGCACTGCTGAAAATGCTTACCGACCCTTCTCCGATGGTCAGCGGCAATGCGGCGCTATCGCTGGTGCGTTTCGGCGACGCCACCGGCCGTCCGCAAATTGTCGCTCTCCTGCGACCGGCACAAATTGCCGCGCCGGAAGCGGGACATATCGTCGATGCAGATCGCCCGGGTACCGCCATCCACCAAGGCGGACTGATTGCGAAGATGCAATATGGGAAGGAGACGATAGAAATCCGTTCTCCAATTCCCGGACGAATCCGCTCTGTCGCCGGAACCGGTGCAGACCTCGCGAGCGGAGCGGAAATTGCTGTGATTGATCCGTCGACTGAGCAAGTGTGGGAAGCGTTGCGCGCCCTCTATCTGATTGGCCAGCCCGACGATCTCTCCGCCATCCTGCCCTACGAGCGCGATCTGCCAGACATCTCGAATGACGTTCGGCAACAGGCGACCGAGACCGAGAACGCGATACGAGCCAGGATGAAGTAGCGCATTCGATGTCCGGGCGCGCGCAATGTAGGCTTGTTGCTAAGCAACGGTCCAGGTTCACAAGCATGGCGCAGACACTTGGTTACATAGCTCTCGTCGTCCGGGACTATGATGAAGCGCTGGCGTTCTTCACGGAATCGCTTGGCTTCACAGTGGTCGAAGACAGCCTGGCTAAAGACCGCAACGGTCAAGACAAGCGCTGGGTGCTGGTTCGTCCGCCCGGTTCTCGCGGCACCGACCTCCTGTTGGCACGCGCGTCCACGTCGGAGGAGAGCACCCGTATCGGAAATCAGACAGGTGGTCGCGTGTTTCTGTTCCTGCATACGGATGATTTCTGGCGCGACTATGGTGCTATGACGGCGCGCGGAGTGAAGTTTAGGAAAGCGCCCCGCGAGGAAACGTATGGAACGGTGGCAGTTTTCGAAGACCTGTACGGCAATCTGTGGGATCTGCTGGAACTGAAGGGTCCGAAAAGAGTAACTAAGGGCTAGGGTTGATATTCTGAAACCGGACGACGGCAAACGTCAGGTTGACGACGAAGTTGGTCTGCGCAAGGAAGATCACCATCATGGAAATAGACTGGCCAAATAACGCGACAGTCTGGTAGAGGCCCGGTTTCAATTCACGAGCAGCACGGAAAGCAAAGAAGTAGAAACAAACCCAAAAGGCCACAATCGCACTAGCAGTAAGCCTGTAGTGCCAGACCGCAGCTCTGTGGTTCATGGGCAGAGGCCAGAGAGAATAGAGCGCGGCAAAAAACACAGAAACGATGTCATCACCAAGAACACGGTGCTCGGCGAGAACGGGGATCCGACTTTGCCCAAGCTGGTCGAAATACCGCTTGGATTGGTAAAAGCCGGGACATGAATTTGGCGACCAGCAGCGCGGTAGCTAGAAGACTGCGAAAGGCTCCGATGGACGGGTCACCAATCAACCTCCGCCTTGGCTAAGAAAGAGTGGCTAGCTGTCAAAAGCGGCTCAGATCGCCATCGCTCCCACTTCTTTTTCCACCTCAGTGGTCTCCACCATCGCGATGGCGTCCCAGGGGCAGCCGTCGAGGAAGCAGCCGTCGGGACCTTTGCTAAGGCACTTCTTGCAGCCGATGCAGAGAATGGGATCGACCGCGATACGGCCGAAGGGTGTGCTGTCCTCGTCGGGCACCCAGAACATGCAGTCTTCCACCGGACAATATTCCACGCACGCCGGCGAGCCGGCGCAGCCGGTGCAACATTCTGTGATGACGGCGAGTTCTTTCGGTTTCTTCTTGCGCGGCGTGGTCAAGCCCTTGGATTTCGGTTCCCACTTCATCTCGTCGGGAACCATACCGACAGCTCTAGGCGCTCCGGTGGCAGCAGGCATGGCGAGGATTATAACCCGGATTCGGTGATTTTCCGCGTACTTGTCATGCCAATCTTGCAATATACTCCGGCTGGATCTTCGACCAGATTCCATCTTCACAAACAGCAATAGCCATCTCTGCTCGCTACCTGGCGGTTTTTCCTGGTTTGGCTTAACAGTCGCCTGCTTTCGATGGTCCGGCCACATGTCGTTGCGGCGCACCATGGTCGCTGGAGCCTTCATCGTGTGCGGCATATCTTCAGCATTGTTCCGCCTGACCGCCGCGTCCTTCTGCCCGGAGGGCAGTGTCCATTCTGCTTCAGCAAGAGACATCCGAGCGCCAGTAAGGAGCGCACCAAAACGACACGGCACCGTAAGATTGTGATCGTTGGCACCATTTCCACTCCGGCAATTCTGCTATAGTGAACCCCTGCAAAGGAGCACCCAATGGCAGGCAAAAGTCTCAATCGAGTTCAGTTGATCGGCAATCTTGGCAAAGATCCAGAAGTTAAATACACACCGCAGGGCACGCCCGTGGCCAAGCTCACCATCGCCACCAACGAGCGCTTTAAAGACAAGGCTGGCGAGTGGCAGGACCGCACCGAGTGGCATAACGTGGTGCTCTGGCAGCGGCTTGCCGAAATTGCCGGAGAGTATCTGAAGAAGGGCGGCAAAGTCTACATCGAAGGCCGCCTGCAGACTCGCTCCTGGGACGACAAGACCAGCGGACAGAAGAAATACATGACGGAAGTGGTGGCCAGCGACCTGATCCTTCTCGGCGGACGCGGCGAAGGCGGCGGAGATTTCAGTGGCAGCTCGCGGGGCGAAGCTGCCAGCGGCGGCAACAACTTCGACCAGCGGACAGCGGAGCCCGAGCACGCAAGCGCGGCGTCTGGGCCGATCACGGATGAAGATATTCCCTTCTAAAGTTTGGTCTTACGCCGTGTCTATTTACTCAGGTAGGACGTGCATGGGTTCGGGATAATTCATCTTTGTTTCGTCTCGACGCCTTCTCTGCGCTGCGAGCGTGAAAGGGTACGTTGTTATTGCTTTTTTTCTTGCAGGTTGAAGCGCAGTCGACCCGCTCGCTAATACTGTTTACGCCATCGACGGTGTGAACAGCCATCTCGCGGTTCTCCATGTCGCCACTCAGGCCGTCACGCTGGATCCAACGGGAAACACGAGGTATGACCTGGCAGTGTATCCGTTGACCAATAAGATTATGTCGCCGATTTCGGAGACGGGACTGTAACCATCACCGCAACCTTGCCGTTGCTCGAATCTTGGCACCTTGTCGGCCGGGCTGGGATCAGCAGAAGCGGGAAGGCGAGATTTCTTAGCGCGGTCGCTTTCCGACAAAGGTCCAGGTCTGGCCCTTTCTTGATCTTACGATTTCCACTTTTCCTTAATGCGCCGCCCCCGCCGGCCCCTTCCTCATCGCTTTCTTCAGCGCAAACACAATCGGCACACAGCCAAAGCACATTAGCGCCATATAGCGGAAGTCATCCACGTAGGACCACAGTCGCGCCTGTCCGCTCAGCGCCCCGTTAATTAGCCCATAGGCCCGTTGCAACGCTGTAGTGGAAGACGCACCTTGCGTCGTCAAGTACTGCTGCAAGCCTTGCACCGCTCCATGAACTGTAACCCGCGCCGGACTGAGCGACTTGGCCAGTTCGTTGCGATGCAATTGCTCGTGCCGCGCCACGATCGTGTTCACCACCGAGATTCCGATGCTGCCGCCGATATTTCGCAACAAGTTATAAAGGCCACTGGCGTTGCCGATTTCTTCGTTCTTCAGGAAGGCCATGGCGGTGGTCGAGAGCGGGACGAACACGCATCCTGATCCAAATCCGCTGATCAGAATGGCCCACAAAAATGTCCACTGCCCGATCGACAGATTCACTTCGCCAAACCACAGGCTGGAGGCGCCAAACAGAGAGAAACCGAAGGCGATGAGCCAACGATTATCCATTTTCGCAGTCAGATATCCGATGATCGGCATGGCCACAATGGCTCCGACCCCACGCGGGCTCACCGCCCATCCCGCCGCCAGCGCGGTGTATCCCATCAACTCCTGATAGAACAGCGGCAGCAACGTGACCAGTCCGTAGATGCCCGCACCGAACAATCCAATGAGCAGGCACCCGATGGCGAAGTTGCGATGCCGGAAGACGCGCAAGTCCACCAGCGGTTTCTGGTGGCGAAACTCTCGAATAAGAAATGCTACGAAGGCAACCACAAGAATCGTCGCGGCCCAGCGGATCCAGGTCGCGCCAAACCAGTCGTCCTCTTGCCCTTTGTCGAGGATGATCTGCAGGCAGCCCAGCCACACCGCCAGCAGACCCAGCCCGATGCCGTCAAATTTGCCAGGACGCGCTTCCTTGATGTACGGCGGATCCACCACGTACCGGGAGATCATGAAAATGGCAAAGATTCCGATGGGAATGTTGATATAGAACGCCCATCGCCAGGAGTAGGTGTCGGTGAGCCAGCCTCCGAGTGTCGGCCCGAGAACGGGTGCGACCACCACTCCAAGAGCGAAGACGGCCATAGCCGATCCTCGTTTTTCGGGGGGAAAGGTTTCGAGGAGAATCGCTTGTGACAGAGGCTGCAACGCGCCGCCGCCCGCACCCTGCACCGCCCGTGCGATCAGAATTAAGGCGAGACTGGTAGCCGCTCCGCAGGCGAATGAGGAAACCGTAAAGATCACGATGCAGGTAATCAGAAATCTCTTACGCCCAAAGCGCAGCGAAAACCACGAACTGGCCGGCAGGATAATCGCGTTGGCCACCAGGTAGCTGGTGAGCACCCAGGTGGCTTCGTCGTTGGTCGCCGATAAACTACCCGCGATATAGGGAAGAGCAACGGCGGCGATGGAAGTGTCCAGCACCTCCATGAATGTCGCCAGCATCACCGCGATCGCGATCAGCCAGGGATTGCCTCCGCCTGGTGCGGAACGGTTGTCTGCCGGTTGTGGAGTCATTCTCTTTCTGCACCAAGCCTGAGTCCGTTGAGCAAGTAAGGATGCACCAGCAAGCCCTTGGGTTTCAAGGTTGTTTGACCGGCATGTTTTCGGTCTTGAGATCGCTGATAGAAAGTCTCCGCGAAAATCGATTATTATGGCTGGCGGAGTAACTCTCATGACCGAACAACTGGGCGACAAGAACTGCGTTCCCTGCCGCGGCGGAGTGCCTCCGCTCAAAGGCAAAGATCTGGAAGCGCTGCATAAGGTCGTCCCGAAGTGGACGGTGGTGAACGAGCATCACATCACCCGCGCCTACAGTTTTCCCGACTTCGCCCAGGCGCTCGAGTTCGTCAATCGCGTGGGCGCACTGGCCGAGGAGCAAGGGCACCATCCGGATGTTCTGCTGGCCTGGGGCAAAGCTGAGATCACACTCTGGACGCACAAAGTCGAAGGCCTCACCGAAAGTGATTTCATCATGGCCGCGAAAATCGACCGGCTACAGGGGTGAGAAACATCACGGTTTTGGTGGTTCCTCCAAGTCTGGTCGGTCCTTTCCCACCCGCATCGCCAGCGCCCACCAACCTGCGGGAATCAGCATAACGAATCCCGTACCTGTAGCGACCATACGAGCGGAGACGCCCGCATCGAGAAGACGTCCACACAGGTAAGCTCCGGCGGCGATGGTGAGCATTGAAAAACCCAGGTCGGCGGAGAAGACGCGTCCGCGGAAACGGTCGTCGGTATGAAGCTGGATCAGGGTTGTGGAGAACACCCACACGGTTGATCCTCCCGCGTGCGCCAGCATGGCGCACGCGCTGGCCGTCCATACGGTGCGGGTGCTCCCGAGAATTCCATATCCAGCCGCTATCGTGAGATAGCCGAAGAAGATTCCGAGTTGCAGCTTGCGGTCGCTGCGCGCCGCCCAGCGGGCAGCGACCAGCGGGCCGACGAGCGCTCCCAGCCCGCGGCCACCAAGCAGTATGCTCATGCCTAGGATCGCTCCGCGGGCAGCGTCGACATTGTGCCAGTGCACCGCGAATTCTTGAGCGCCCATCACCGTAAAGATCACCCAACTTGGGCCAATCATGAGTTCGCCGGCCTTGGCAAAGACCGCGGGCAGTAGCGTGCGATGATTCCGTACGTAGCGAACGCCTTCAAGGACAGGGGAAAAGTCGACCAGATCGCGTGGGCGCAGCGGAGGCGCGGACTCGGCGTGGGGTTCGGCAAAGTGCATCCCTGCAATGAGAATGGCTGAGAGCAGGAACGACAGCGCATTAAGGACAAACACAGCGTCCCGTCCGAAGAAGGCTGCGACCACTCCGCCCAGGGAAGCGCCAACCAACAGGTTCACCGACCACGTAGCCGAAGAGAGAGTGTTGGCGATGAGCACTTCTCCCTTGGCTGCAATGTTAGGAACCACCGAATTGCGGGCCGGTTCGAAGAAAGCCGCCATCATGGTCTCGGCCAGCAGCAAGGGATACACGAGCCACACCAAGGACGGCGAACGCACCAGCAACATAGCCAGCACCACAACAACCCGCACCAGGTCGGCGGCAATCATCACCTGCTTGCGCCGCAAGCGGTCATTCACCACACCCGCGGTTGGGCCCACAAAAGTCTGCGGCAGAACCTGAAGAACCAGAGCCAGCGCCACCGAACTGGCGTGGCCAGTCAACTGCAACAGCAACGTGTAGATGGAGAGCGTGTAGAACCAGTCGCCGATCTCACTAACAATTTGTGCCAGCCAGAGCCGGCGGAAATTACGGTTGCCTCGCACCAGGCGCAAGTACGAGTCCAGCGAGATCGACGGAGTTGCAAGCTCTGGTTGGGGTTCCATGGGAAATGGCTAAGGCAACTGGTAATGGTGCAGCTCAGGAACGAGGGGACCGCAAATCAGAATGTTTCCTCTAAAGCAGGGTCGAGTCTGCCTGAGGTTCTGGCTTCAGTTTGATTTTCAGATCCTCGGCGATCTGCCGGCCGTGGAAGCGGCCGTTTTCGATAAAGATCTCATTCGTTCGCGATCCCGCAACGATGACCCCGGCAACATAGACTCCAGCCACATTGCTCTCGAGCGACACCGGATCGCAAACCGGACGATTCTGTTCGGGCGAAAGCTCAATGCCCGTGCTGCGCAGAAAATCGTAGTCAGGATGGTAGCCGATAAGAGCGAGTACAAAGTCGTTCTTCAGGCGAATCGGGCCGCGCGGGGTGTTGATTACTACGTGATCCACGCCAATTTCCTGTACGGTACTGTTGAAGTAAGCTTCGATGTCGTTGCTTTTGATGCGGTTTTCAAGATCGGGCTTAATCCAGTATTTGACGTGGTGGTGCAGCTGCGACCCGCGATAAACCAGAGTCACGCGTGCGCCATGCCGCCACAAATCGAGAGCCGCGATGGCGGCGGAATTCTTGCCCCCGATTACCAGCACGTCCGTGTCATAGTAGGGATGAGCGTCGCCATAGTAGTGCGAGACCTTGGGCAGATCCTCGCCAGGAATGCAAAGCTGGTTGGCGAGATCGTAATAGCCGGTCGAGACGATTACCTTGCGAGTGCGGTAGTCGTGCGGACGGCCAGCGCGGTCCGTGGCCGTGATGCTGAAGTCTCCATCTTCGCCCATGACGGTCTTGACCCATTCGTACTGGCGAATGTCGAGATGGTAATGTTCCGTCACCTTGCGGTAATACTCCAAGGCTTCTTCCCGGGTGGGCTTCTGGCGGGCCGTAGTAAACGGAATGTCGCCGATTTCGAGGAGCTCGGGAGTGGTGAAAAACAGCATGTTGGGCGGATAGTGATACAGGGAATTCACCAAGCAGCCTTTGTCGAGGACGACGACGCGAAGACCGATCTTCTGCGCCTCGATCGCGCAGGCCAGCCCAGTTGGGCCAGCCCCAATCACCAGCACGTCCGTGCGCACTTCGGAATGAGGATGAGTTTGGGCCTTAGGCAAAGTTTCAACATCTTCGGCGGTAAGGAAGTTAGGCATGGATTTGTTGGCCACGGCGTTTCACAAAGCAGCGAGCGCAGAGACCGATGATTTTAGCATGCGCACGTCGCGGATTCTTTTCGATCACAATTCAGCGTGAGCCGGAACACGGTCTGGTGTGCGCTCCGCGCTATAATTCCGGTTACTCATTCAACGTCACCGCTCCAGTCAGGAAATAGAATGCCAACCTCCACCCACTCAGCCCTCCGCATGCGCACCGAATCCGACAGCATGGGAGAAATCGACGTCCCGGCGAACGTTTACTGGGGAGCGCAGACGCAGCGCTCTCTGCTGCACTTCAACATTGGCCGTGACACCATGCCATCAGAACTGATTCGTGCGTTCGGCATACTGAAGAAGGCCTGCGCACTGGTGAATCAGGATCTGGGCAAACTGCCCGCGGACATAGCAAAGTTGATCGTGCAAGCGGCCGACGAGGTAATTGCGGGCAAGCTGAACGACCAATTTCCCTTGCGTATCTGGCAGACCGGAAGCGGCACACAGACCAACATGAACGTGAATGAGGTCATCTCGAACCGGGCGATTGAAATCGCAGGCGGCGAGATGGGATCGAAGAAGCCGGTTCATCCCAACGACCACGTGAATATGTCTCAGTCGTCGAATGACACGTTTCCGACCGCGATGCACATCGCCGCCGCGGATCGCGTAAAGAACGCACTGATCCCGGCGATCCGGAGCGTACACGACGCGATCGTGGCCAAGGCAAAAGAATTCGAGGACGTAGTCAAGATTGGGCGCACTCACTTGCAGGATGCCGTACCGCTGACGTTTGGCCAGGAGTTCGGTGGCTGGGCCAGCCTGCTGGAGCGCGACATCAAGCGTTTGGAGCAGGCGCTGGACGGCCTCTACGACCTGGCAATTGGCGGGACGGCCGTGGGAACGGGACTGAATACGCATCCCGAATTTGCGGAGCGCTCCGCCAAAAGGATCGCTGAACTCACCCGACTTCCCTTCCGCTCCCATCCCAATAAATTCGCTGCGCTTTCAGCACATGACGAGCTGGTCTTCGCACAGGGTGCCCTGGAGACGCTCGCCGCCTCGTTCATGAAGATTTCCAACGACATCCGCTGGCTGGCTTCTGGCCCTCGGTGCGGGCTGGGTGAACTTTCCATCCCGGAGAATGAGCCTGGGTCTTCGATCATGCCCGGCAAGGTGAATCCGACGCAGTGTGAAGCGATGACGATGGTCTGCGTCCAGGTTCACGGCGCGACTGCGGCTGTCGGATTTGCCGGATCGCAGGGCAACTTCGAACTCAACGTGTATAAGCCGGTGATCATTTATAACTTTCTGCATTCGGTTACGCTGATCGCCGACGCCTGCCACGGCTACGTTGAGTACATGATCAAGGGCATCGAAGTCGACCGTGCGAAAGTCGACTGGTATGTAAAGAATTCGCTGATGCTGGTCACGGCACTGGCGCCGAAAGTCGGATACGACAAAGCCGCCCAAATCGCCCATACAGCGCACGTGGAGCACAGCAGCTTGCGTGAGGCGGCGCTGAAGCTGCGCTATCTCACGGGGGAGGAATTCGATGAGTTGGTGCGACCGGACAAGATGACGCGACCGTAGGAAAAAGAAGCGCTGGCAGCATTACGGTTCAGCTAGTTCCGTTTCCTGGCGCGGCGCTTCGAGGACGATTGTTTTTTTCGGCCTAGTCGTGATCGTCACCACGCTCACCAGAACCAGCAACGTCCCCACGATGGTCCGCGACCCCAGGGCCTCACCGCCCAGAAAATATCCCAGCAGAACCGCCACGACCGGATTGACATAGGCGTAGGTTCCGACTTTGGTTGGCGACTCGTGATGGATCAGCCAAACGTAAGCGGTGAAGGCTACAATCGAGCCCGCGACGATCAGGTAAATCAGTGCCAGCCACGCACCAATTGAGACGGCGCGCACATCGAAGCCTCGGAACTCTCCCAGCATCGCCGCGGTCAGCGTGAGAAGGATCCCCCCGGCGAGCATCTGAGCTCCCGAACTCATCACTTTCGATTCCGGCAAAGATAGCTTGCGCGTAAGAATAGCCGCCAGCGACCAACTGATTGCGGAGACTACCAGCGCAGCGGCTCCGGCAAAATCAATCGAGGCGTCTCCAAAACTCGCCGAGCGGCTGACCAGGACCACCACGCCACCGATCCCGACCAGGAGCGCGAACCCCAGGCGGAGCGTGAGCTTTTGCGTCCGCAGGAAAACAATCTCGGCGATCGCCATGAAGACCGGAATAGTCGCCATCATGACCGCTGCAATCCCGGAGGGCACGCGCTTTTCGGCCCAAAAGAGCAAGCCATAGTCGCCCACGAAGATTAATACTGCGAGGAACGAAGCGCTAGCCCATTCGCGGCGAGTTGGGGTGGACGTGCCCTGGGCGCGCATCCAGGCATAGAGCACAATTCCGGCGGCGAAGAATCGCATCCCAGCCAGCAGGAATGGTGGTACCTCCCGCACCCCTACGCGGATGGCGAGGAACGTGGAGCCCCAGACCAGGTAAATAATGGCGAAGGCCAAGAGGGTCTGCCATCGATGTGGGCGGAGCGCGGCTTCCATTTTCGTATCTGCCGGGAGGCGGAGGCAAGAACTCACTGAAAGTTTAGATCAACGGCAGGCGCACGCGGAAGCGGGCTTATTCATGAAAACTTCTTATGGGAACGATCATTTTATGGGAACGATCATTCCCTTCTTCCGGCCTTGGCAGTCATTTTCTCAGCAGGCTGGTATGGCTGGCGACGCATTGCCAGCGGCCTTCGGTGAATACCCATGTGTCGGTGAAGCGGCCGAAGTGCTCGTAGGGTTTGCCTTGATAGGTTCCTTTGGTGTGGTAGATGCCAGCCACCACGGCCGAGTCGCTGTACATGTTCACCATCACGTCTTGAATTGTCAGATTGGTAGGTTTGAACTGCGGATCTTTAATGTCGGCTAGAAACTTGGCTTTGTCGCTGACCTCGCCGTCGTATTCGGTATTGATAAAGTTCGCGCCGATCATGCCGTCGAGCGCGCGCGAGTCGCGATTTATTTGCGCTTCATTCCACAGGTGTTCCATCACCCGCAGCTTGGTCTCCTGGGAATCGTCTTTTGATTTTTGTCCAGCCGCGTACCCTATCGAAAGACAAGCTAATAGAAGGCAGCAGCAGGTAGAACGGAGCATGGTCGTAGTTTTGCGCGTTGGCCATCCCCACGTGAAGCGAACGCTGCGAAAAGATAACAGCCCATCGTTGCACTCGCTACCGAAACTCGGAGGCGCGCGTTACGAACGTAATCGCAAGCCGCCGGAGCTGGCGAGACGGCTCGCTATATTCTCAAAACGCCCAGCGCAATAACGTGGCGCCAACTGTGAAGCCCGCACCCACTGAAGCCATCAGCACCAGGCTTCCCTTCTTCAGCTTGCCTTCTTCGATGGCCGTATTCATGGCCAAAGGAATGGTGCCGGCGGTTGTGTTGCCGTAACGATCGATATTGACGACCACGCTCTCGGGGCGCAGGCCCAGGCGTTCGGCGGTGGCGTTGATAATTCGCAGGTTGGCCTGGTGCGGGATGAAAGCGTCAACATCCGAAGCCTTGAGGCCGTTCCGCTGCAGCAACTTCAGGCAGGCTTCGGTTTGCTTGCGCACGGCGAACTTGAAGACCTGCTGGCCATCCTGGTGAACATAATGCATCTTCTTATCGACGGTCTCGCGGCTTGACGGATGCAGGCTTCCACCGCCGGGCATATAAAGGTAGCACCCACCCGAACCGTCGATCTCGTGGACGAAGTCGATGAGACCGATGGAATCGTCGTCGCTGGCCTCGAGGATCACCGCGCCAGCACCGTCACCAAAGATCACGCAGGTGGCGCGGTCTGTGTAGTCGATGATCGAGGACATCACATCCGCGCCGATTACCAAGATCCGCTTATGGGTTCCGGCGGCGATGAACTGCGCTCCGGTTTGCACCGCATAGATAAAGGCAGAGCAGGCTCCAGAAAGATCGAATCCCCAAATCCCGGCAGCACCAAGTTTGTGTTGCACAAGACAGGCGGTGGACGGGAAAAACATATCAGGCGTCACGGTGCCGACAATGATGGCGTCGATATCGGCGGGAGCGAGGCCGCGCTGGGCGAGGGCAAGCTTGGCGGCCTCGACGGCGAGGTCGCTGGTGGCAACACCCTTGTCAACCAGGTGGCGTTCACGAATGCCGACGCGGGCGAGGATCCATTCGTTGGTGGTGTCGACCATCTTTTCCAGGTCGGCGTTGGTCAAAAGACGAGGGGGCACGTAGGTGCCGAGCGCGCTGATCTTCACTCTGGCACGTTTCGGGGTGGTCAATGAGAGCTCCTGAGCACGAGACTCAGTATTTTGAACGATTGAAGCCAGAATGTCTAACGAGGCCGGTGGCGGACTTGGTTCGATTGATCCCTAGATCAAAATCGCGTAGTGCGAATCGGCCCGTCGGCAGGAACGCTTAAGCCGCCTTGCGCCGCCCCAGGCTCGGTCGGAGTGGATTGCGAAACTAATCAAGCCGCCTGATGTTCTTTTTCGTGCTGCATCCATTCGCGGACGAAGCTCGGGCATGCGAGCAGGCCGAACTGTCGCCCCTCTCCACTTGCCAGATACATAAGAGCAACGTGATCCAGTTCCTCCAGGTGGGCCAGATCGAGGAGCGGCCACAAGGCGCACTCGATTGCGGAGGAAACGAGTTGGTCGAGGTAACTGAGATGGCCCTGAGATAGCGAGCCCGCGACGCGAATGGTGACGCTGGGTGAAACGAATTTTGATGGCAGACTGTGCATTTTCTATCCTCGACCGGTTGCTGAGATGATTGTTCGCTTCCACTTAGTTGAGATGGCGGGGCGGGGCATTTCTTGCGCGAGAATTTGTAAAGGCAATGTAAAGGTGTGGAAGACCGGAGTGCTGTCTGGGATTTGCAAAATTCTTGTATCGGAAGTCCTGCTGCGCGAATCTATCTCGCTGTAATCGTTGAACCCGGAAATATTTACTGGAAGGGTCAAGGCAATGAAATATCGTCTCTTGGGAAACAGCGGTTTGAGAGTCGCGGAAATGTCGCTTGGCACCATGACGTTTGGCGAAGATTGGGGGTGGGGTTCGGGCAAAGATGATGCTCGCAAGATTTATCAGACGTATCGCGAGGCGGGCGGGAATTTCATCGACACCGCGAACGTGTACACCAACGGCACCAGCGAAGCGATGGTTGGAGAATTCATTCAGGGGCACCGTCAGGAAATCGTGCTGGCGACGAAGTACAGCAATGCCGCGCCCGGCAACGATCCGAACGCGGGCGGCAACCATCGCAAAAATATGGTTCAGGCTCTGGAAGCCTCTCTCCGGCGTTTGAAAACCGATTACATTGATCTGTACTGGCTCCATATTTGGGACCGGATGACTCCGGTGGAAGAAGTGATGCGCGCCTTCGACGACCTGGTGCGCCAAGGGAAGGTGCTTTACATCGGAGTCTCAGACGCGCCGGCGTGGTGGATTGCGCAGGCCAACACAATTGCAGATTTGCGCGGGTGGACGCAGTTCGTAGGACTGCAAATCGAATACTCGCTGGTTGAGCGCACGGTAGAGCGGGAATTGATTCCCATGGCAAAGGCCTTTAAACTTGGGCTGGCGGCCTGGTCCCCCCTGGGCGGCGGCCTGCTGAGCGGCAAGTATCATTCCGGCAATAAATCGGAGACGCGATTTTCAAGCGAATCGATGCAACAGTTCCTGCGCAAGGGCGAGCAGCCAGATCGGATCGTTGCCGCGTTAAAGAAAATCAGCGAAGAAACGGGACGATCGCCGGCTCAGGTAGCTCTGGCTTGGCTGCGATATCGCAATCTTCCAGTCATTCCGATCCTGGGGGCGCGGCGGATTCCGCAACTACGGGACAACCTCGCCAGCCTGACACTCGACCTCAATCCCGAGCAGGTGTCAGCGCTCAATCAAGTGAGTGCCATCGAACTTGGTTTCCCGCACGACTTTTACCAACTAGAAATGGTGAAAGCTCTTGTATACGGCGGCATGCAGGACCGGATTTTCGACGCTGCTTAGACTCCAGAGCCGCTTGCGGCCAAGCTTTGGATCCCTGGGAGCCTGGCTATCTTTACAAAGTAAAGACTTAGCCAGGCACCGGGGGCCCACTGCACACGCAAGAGCCCGTTACCGTTGCTTCCTTCCGGACCTGGCGGGGTTGGCGAGAGTACGTCGCGTGAGACCGATGCCTGACCTGAACCATTCTAGCAAACTCCGAAATATTACCCTCGTGCGGAGTCTCGCGGTCCTGCGCCGGCAATGGCCAGGCGAAGGGCTTGTGACTTTTGGTGCAAGAAAAGCGTAGGAAAGCCTTCCCTTCTGGATAGAAGTTGTCGAACAATAGAAGCTTAATCTATAAATTTGAACGGCGGAATTGGATGGCGGAATCGAATCGCGTCCCGGTACCCCAATCGCCACGTCGATGAAGCAATCTGCTCGACAATCCGGAGTAATTCCGCTCTCTCAGGCGGTCAACAAATACTTCGAGCTATCCCTGTATCTACTTGTGCTGATGGGCTTTGGGACTCTTGCCAGCACCGGAGGGCTGGACCGGCCGACGATCTTGCTAGTCGGAGCGGCGCTGGCTTTCCGCGGCTATCTCTTAGCAGAGCGGCGACACGTCGTGATTTCGGAGCGATGGACCACTCCTCTGACGATTGCCTATTTCGTCTTCTACGCGGTAGATTACTTCCTGCTCTCGCGTGCATTCCTGGCAGCCACCGTGCACCTGGTCATGTTCGCAGTGGTTGTCCGCACCTTCTCGCTGCGACGCGATCGCGATTGCACGACGCTTGCCATTCTCGCGTTCCTGATGGTGCTCGCCTCTGCGGTCCTCACGGTAGACAGTGTTTTTCTGTTCTTCTTTGCTGGATTCATGTTGACGGCGGTGGTCACCTTCATCCTGATGGAGATGCGCCGGTCAGGACGGGGCGCAAAATTTCAGGCGCGGCACTCCCGCGACGAGCACGAGCATCGGCATTTGGCGTTCTCGCTGGCTCGCATCACGCCGGCGTTGGTAGTGATGATCTTCGGGGGAGCCGCTGCCCTATTTTTTCTCATGCCCCGCATGTCGGCCGGCTATCTGGGGGGGTATTCGTTCGGAACCGATCTTTCCACGGGATTCAGCGACCGGGTACAGTTGGGCAGGATCGGACAGATTCAACAGTCGGATGCGGTAGTCATGCACATCCAGATTGATGGGGATAAGAGCGGCCAATATGAGCTTCATTGGCGCGGCGTCGCGCTGGCTAACTTTGATGGCAAGGACTGGTCGAACCTGCACCAGCGCTACGACCTGCAACGGGAGCCCGATGGAGAGTTCGCCGTGCCGCACTTCAATCCGGGAGGATTTCCAGCGTACGGATCAAGGGCTCAGACCGCCTCGGCAACCCCGAGTCGTCTGATTCGCTACCACGTTCTGCTGGAACCGATCGGCACAAACGTATTTTTTCTGGCTCCCTGGGGGCGCCTGATCGCCGGGCCGTATCGCGCGTTGTCGTTCGACGCGGGAGGAGCGATTTACGACGTCGATAATCAGCATCCCGTCAGTGAGTACGAGGCAGAGTCTGACATCGCCCGGCCATCGCCCGCTCAACTTCAGGCAGCGGGAAACACCAATCCTCAATTCGCCACCGCGTACCTGCAACTCCCGGCGCTCGATCCGCGCATCCCGCGTCTGGCTGCCCAGATTACTGGCTCGGCTTCCAATAGTTACGACAAAGCCGTTGCTTTGGAAGTCTATCTAAAGACGCATTACGGATACACGTTGAAGTTGCTCGGTTCTCCGGTCGCCGATCCCCTGGCCAACTTTCTGTTCGAGCGTAAGCAAGGCCATTGCGAGTACTTTGCTTCCTCCCTGGCCGTGATGTTGCGGACGCTCGGAATTCCGTCGCGCGTGGTGAACGGATTCCGCAGCGAGGAATTCAACGATGTCACCGGCAACTATGTGATCCGGGCCAAGAATGCCCATGCCTGGGTGGAAGCCTACTTCCCGGGCTACGGCTGGATCACCTTCGATCCCACACCGGGAGGCGCAATCGGAACTCCGGAGGGCTGGGACCGCGCCCTGCTTTATCTGGATGCCGCGGAATCGTTCTGGCGGGAGTGGGTGATTAGTTACGACTTCTCGCACCAGTACATTCTGGGACGAGCCGCCCTGAGCGGGACCCGCACGACTTGGGAGCGAGCGCGCATGTGGGCCCGGCAGCGCTACGCAAGCCTGTTGAACTGGGCGCGGCGCCGCCAACGGGGCGCGGAAAAATCTCCGGCGGGCTGGCTGGGAGGCGCCCTCGCAGTTGGGTTGCTGCTGCTCCTGCTGGCTAACGCGGCGCGCGTCGCCCGAATGATCCACAGGCGACGCCTGCAAGCGCATCCTGAGCGCTCGCCGAATCAGGCGGCCGCGCTTTGGTACGAACGGATGGCGCAACATCTGGCTCGGCGCGGGGTTAAAAAATCCTCGGCCCAGACCCCCCACGAGTTTGTGCGGATTATCGAAGACGAGCGCCTGCGGACGCGGGTTGGGCGGTTCACAGAAGCATACGAATCGGCTCGGTTCGGAAGCTCTTCGCACGACGCGCAACGACTCCCGCAGTTATACGAAGAAGTGGAGTTGGCGACGAAGAGATGATGTTTCCCTCTGGCTACAAATGCCAGGTCACGCCGGCGCCGACGATGTAGTGTAGTTATGCTCTCTCGCCTTGCCGGTATCGGCCAACGGTAGATTGGAAGTCGCAGAACAGGGGACTCCAGTTCTTCCTTTTAGCCATCGGCAGCCGGAGCTGCTTCCTGGATGCGGTCTCGGGTATGGTCAGTACTAGGGGCCGCCGTTTGCCTTTTCGGGAGTGCGCGCGCGTGAATGCCCAGTTCTGGAAAATGTTAAAATAGTGAGATTGCATGCCATCGAAGAACCTCACTCTCCCGCGTCCAAGGGGAAAAACTGCTGTGCCCCTGGCAGAAGAGAATTCCCAGCCTACGCGTCCGCAGAGAATCGGTTTCGTCAGCCTGGGATGTCCCAAAAACCTGGTCGACAGCGAAGTGATGATGGGACTGCTGGCGCGGGGCGGTGCGGAAATCTCTCCGCGCCCAGAAGACGCTGACGTCATTGTGGTGAATACTTGCTCGTTCATCGAAGGTGCCCAGCAGGAATCCGTGAATATGATTCTCGAGATGGCGGTGCACAAGACCTCGGGGCGGGCCAAAAAACTTGTGGTGGCGGGATGCCTGGTTGAGCGCTTTCGCGATGAAATCCGCAAGCGTATTCCGGAAGTGGATGCGGTCGTGGGTACGGGAGAGTTGCAAAACATACTGGTAGCGACTGGCGTGGCGTCGGCTCCAGTACCGGCGAACGGCAATTTCCCGTTCGTGGTCTTACCTTCCCGCGCAGAAGGCGATGTGCGAGCGGCGCAGGGACGATTTTCTCGTGGGCAGTGGGACGGAGCGATTGCGGATTTGCCCAATTATCTCTACGACGACGAGACGCCGCGCCTTCTGGCGACCCCGAAATCCACGGCTTACATCAAGATTGCCGAGGGTTGCGATCATCCTTGCACCTTCTGCATCATTCCGCAGTTGCGGGGGCAGTTTCGCTCGCGGCGATTTGAGTCGGTCGTGGCTGAAGCTGAACGACTGGTGCAGATTGGCGTGCGGGAAATCACTCTGATCGGTCAGGACACGACATGCTATGGAGAGGATTTCGGCCTAAAAGATGGGCTGGCGCTGCTGCTGGAGAAGCTTGTGAAGATTGAGGAACTACGCTGGATTCGCTTCCTCTATGCCTATCCGAACAAGATCACCGGCAAACTCCTGGAGACGATTGGAACGCATGACAAGATTTGCTCCTACCTGGATGTGCCGTTGCAGCATGCTTCGGCGACGGTATTGAAGCGCATGAAGCGGGGAGGCGGCGCAGAAGTATTTCTTCATTCGATCGACAAGATGCGGCACGCGATTCCTAACCTCATTTTGCGCACTTCTTTCATCGTCGGCTTTCCGGGCGAAACCGAAGCTGAGTTCGCAGAGCTGAGCGCGTTCGTGCGCGAGGCCCAATTCGATTGGATGGGTACCTTTTCTTACTCCGACCAGGAAGGGGCCGACGCGTATGGACTGGACAAGAAGCTTCCGCCCGGTGAAATCGAGCGCCGGCGCAAACACCTGATGGGAATCCAGCGGCGGATCAGCAAAACGAAAAAGCAAGCGCTGGTTGGGCAGGAGTTCGATCTGTTGATGGAAGGCATGTCGGAAGAGACCGATCTCCTCATGGAGGGCCGCACCTCGATGCATGCGCCCGAAATTGACGGCAAAGTCTTCGTGAACGACTTTCCCGAGGAAATGACTCCCCTGGCGGGCGAATTTTATCGCTGCGAGATCACGGAAGCCCACGACTATGATCTAGTGGCGAAGATCCTATAGTTTGTTTTAAAGTCTCGTTCGACTCAGCAGAACCTGAAATATCCGGCGACCATGCCTCGCAAACCCACTCTCAAGCTCCGCTGCCCGATCTGCAAGAAGGTTGTCAAGAGCGACAACCCAGAATTTCCTTTCTGCAGCGACCGCTGCCGCACCGTTGATCTGGGCAAATGGGCGAGCGGCGCCTATGTGATTCCATCGCCGGTTACGGAGGCGGAGGAGGAGATCCGAACCAGCACTCCCGAAGATGCGGACGAAGATTCGTGAAACAGCCTTCCGAGATCGCAGGTACAGAATCCGACGGTAGCGCCAGCCTTGCGCCGCCTGGCACGGGGGCGAGTCCCCGAACTCCGCCATGGGCCACAGTAATCGCCACGTTCTTCGGCATCGGACGGATGCGCACCGGGCCGGGGACCTGGGGATCGCTGGCAAGCGTATTGCTCTGGGCCGTGCTCGCCCACGCCCTTCCGGCTGAGCTACGAACGCCGGTTGCAATCGCCCTGGCTGTGCTGGTCGCGCTGATCGGAATTCCGGCGGCGACGCGGGTCGCACGCGGCGCGGGGGAAAGCGATCCGCAGTTTGTGGTGGTTGACGAGGTCGCCGGTCAACTCGTGGCTCTGATCGCCGTGCCCCTCACGTGGAAATCTTTTCTCGCGGGTTTTATACTTTTTCGAGTCTTCGACATTGTCAAACCGCCGCCGGTGCGACAATTGGAGGCGATTCCGGAAGGCGCCGGAATCGTGCTGGACGATATTGCCGCCGGTCTGTACGCTCTGTTAGTTGTGCATCTCTTTCTACGCTTTGGTCTTCTAAAGTAGTGCGAGTGTCTTCTTCATGGGATTTTCCGATCGCATCCTGGGCAAGAAAAACGTGAATGGCGGACCGCGCATCGAATCCGTCTCGCCCGTTTTGGCGCTGACCGGCGGCGAGGTCCGCATCGCGGGTTCGGGTTTGCGGCCGCAGGAGTGGCAACGTCCACGCGTGCAGTTTGGAGAAGTCGAAGGTGGAGTGGTGATCAGTTCGGACTCGTTCCTAGTCGCTCGCGTTCCCGAGGGCGCTACCTCGGGCCCGGTGGTGGTGGCCACTGACGGTCACGTCAGCAACGCGCACACGGTTAAGGTTGCCGCCCCCATCGCCGAAAATCTGCACCCGGTAACCAATCCGGCGCTCGACGCTCAAGGCAATATCTACGCCACGTTTTCCGGCTCCCGCGGCCAGAAAGTCCCGGTCGCGATCTTCAGGATTGATACCAATTACGCCGTCAAACCGTTTGTCGCGGAGATGATGAACGCGACTTCGATCGCATTTGACCGTCAGGGGCAGATGTATGTTTCTTCCCGCCACGATGGCGCCGTGTATCGCGTAGCGCCAAATGGAACCATGACCACGTATGCCGAAGGGATGGGGATCGCCACCGGCATCGCCTTCGATCGAAATCAGAATCTGTATGTGGGAGACCGCAGCGGCACGATCTTCAAGATTGGCCGCGACCAGCAGGTATTTGTCTTTGCCACGCTGGAGCCGAGCGTTTCTGGGTATCACCTAGCCTTCGGTTCGCAAGGCGACTTGTTTGTAACCGGCCCGACGACCTCGAGTTTCGATTCCGTACACAGGATTGATCCTCAAGGGACAGTGCACAAATTCTTCCGCGGCTTGGGACGGCCGCAGGGCCTGGCATTTGATTCCGTTGGAAATCTGTATGTGGCGGCGTCGCTCTCCGGCAAGCGCGGTATCGTGAAGATCACGCCTGAAGGGGCTGCCCGCCTGGAAGTCGCCGGCCACGGCTTGGTAGGACTGGCCTTTGCTCCAGGACGCGGCGTGATTCTCGCCACCACCGACGCGGTGCATCACCTTTCCTGGAATATAGAGGGGCTACCGCTTTTGCCCGAGTAAGTGCATGCGACCGTCTTTCTCCGCCGGTTGCGTGTGGCCCGTCTGCCGGCTTTTTCATTTACACTTCTACCCGTGAACGCCGAGATCATTGCGGTTGGCTCCGAGCTACTCACGCCCTTCCGCATGGATACAAACTCGCTCTATCTCACGGAGCAGATCAATCAACTCGGCGTTGAAGTGATCTTCAAGACCGTCGTGGGGGACGACCTTGGGCATCTTGTGGCAGCCGCGCAGCATGCGCTGTTCCGCTCGGAGGTTGTGATTTTCAGCGGCGGTCTAGGCCCCACCGAAGATGATCTTACCCGCGAGGCTGTGGCCCAGGCCCTGGGTGTCTCTTTACGGCGCGACGTAGAAATTCTAGCCGGTATCGAGCAGCGCTTCGCCGCCCGCGGTTGGAAAATGTCTCCGAATAACGCCAAGCAGGCGGATGTTCTTGAGGGCGCAACCGTCCTCCTGAATCCCAATGGAACCGCGCCCGGGCAATGGATCAGCGGCAAGTTCGACGAGCGCGAGCGAATTGTCATCCTTTTGCCTGGACCTCCGCACGAGCTGAAAGCACTGTTCGAAGCGGAGTGCCGTGAACGATTGCGCGCCAAACTACCTACGGCGTTCCTGGCGACTCGCGTGCTAAAGGTCGCCATGCTGGGAGAATCTCTCGTCGATGCGCGCGTGTCACCCATCTACAAACGATTTGCGGACGTGCAGACCACCATCTTGGCGGGAGCGGGAGAAATCCAGCTGCATTTCAAATCGCGTGCCGAGTCTTTGGAAGCGGCGCAAGCGCGCGTTGACGAAGTGGCCGATGCGGTGGAAGAGGAACTCGACGATGCCGTGTACTCACGGGACGGCCAGTCGCTTGAACAAATCGTCGGTTTCTGGCTACAGATGCGCAATGCCACTCTGGCCGTCGCGGAATCCTGCACTGGCGGTTTGCTGGGCGAGCGAATTACGTCGGTGGGCGGCAGTTCGCGCTACTTCGCCGGGGGCGCCATCGTCTACTCCAATAGCGTGAAGAGTGAACTGGCGGGAGTGCCAGCGGATATGATCGAGCGCCATGGCGCGGTGAGTCGCGAAGTCGCGGCCGCGCTCGCCGAGGGAATCCGCTATCGTTGCGAAGCGACGCTCGGGATCGGTATCACCGGCGTTGCCGGGCCTTCAGGAGGCACTCCAGAGAAACCGGTGGGGTTGGTGTTCCACGCATTGGCCAGCGCGAACGGCACCGAAGTTATCGAAAGGAACTTCCCCGGTGATCGCAAACGCATCCGATGGTTCGCGACGACGCTGGCGCTGGATATGGTGCGAAGAAAGCTGATGTGAGAGAAGCTTCTGCTAGCTCTTAGCTGCTGGCTGGAAGCTAGGAACTAGAAGCGTTTTTATGCGCCTCTTCGTTGCGCTCGATATCAACGACGACATACGGAATCGAATTGCCCGTTATCTCGAGGGGGTTCGCGGTTTTGCTCCTGCTGTGCGCTGGATGCGATCTGAGTCGCTGCACGTCACGCTGAAGTTTATCGGCGAGACACAGGAGGCGGACGTCGAAGGAATCAAACAGACGCTGGCGACGATTGATGCTGACCAGATTGAAATAAGGTTTTGCGGTTATGGATTTTTCCCGGGTGTGCGGGACCCTCGCGTGTTCTGGATCGGAATTGAGGCCGGTTCAAAATTAACCTCTCTGGCAGCCATAGTGGATGCCAAGCTGGCGTCGCTTGGCATCCCAAAGGAAGAGTACGCCTTCAGCCCGCACCTGACGCTGGCACGGGGCCCCAGAGGCTCAGGCTCACCCCGCAGGCACAAGAGGGCAGGCCCCAATCGCGCTTTCCGGAGTTTGCAGGAAAAACTGGCGGCCTTGCCGGCTCCTCAGTTTGGTACGATGACGGCCCACGAATTTTTTCTTTATCAGAGCCAATTGTCGCCGGGCGGCTCGAAATATACGAAGCTGGCGGGTTTCGCTCTGCAATAGAGAGCAAGTTAATTCATGTCCACCCTGGTTCTTATCGCCGCCGCGAGCTACTTGCTGGGATCGATTCCCTTCGGATATCTGCTGGTTCGCATTTTCCGCGGAGAAGATGTACGCCAAAGCGGTAGCGGAAATATTGGAGCCACGAATGTCTCTCGCAAATCGCCAGTACTAGGAGTCGTAACCCTGCTGCTCGATGCGCTGAAGGGAACCGCGGCGGCAGGGTTGAGCTACCGTCTCTCCGGTGGACTGGCCGGGGGGAATAAACCCTACCTGGCAATGGCGGTCGCGGCACTGTTCGCCGTGCTGGGCCACATGTTTCCGCTATGGCTGAAGTTTCGCGGGGGCAAAGGGGTTGCAACCGGATTGGGTTCATTTATTGTGATCGCACCTAAAGCGGTGGTGGCAGCGGCTGGTGTCTTTGTGGTGGTAGTCGTCATTTTTCGCTATGTGTCGCTAGGGTCGATCCTTGCTGTCGCGTCCTTTTTGCTTTTTGTCGTCGGAATGCAAGCCTATGGCAACTCGCCTCTGGCCCTGGCATTCATGTCTGCCACTTCCCTGCTCATCATCGTCAAGCATCACGAAAATATCCACCGCCTGGTTGCCGGTAGGGAAAGCCGTCTGGGAGCAAAGCGCGCATGAGCGAGATCGCAATCATCGGCGCGGGAGCGTGGGGTACTGCGCTGTCGATCGTCCTGGGACGGAAACAGACGCACCGGATTCGGCTCTGGGCTCACGAGAAGGAAGTGTGTGACACCATCTCGCACCAGCGGGTCAATGAAAAATTCCTCCCCGGCCTGTCTATCCCGGCCTGCGTAGCGCCGTGCCATGACTTGCTTGAAGCGCTTGACGGGGCTGCCATCGTGGTAAGCGTCATGCCTTCGCAACACTGCCGCCGCTTATTCGAGCAGATGAGACCTCTCCTGCGCAGGCAGACGATGATCGTGAGTGCAACGAAAGGACTGGAAGAAACATCCTTGCTGCGCATGACCGAGGTGATCGCGCACACGATTGGATCCGACGACGTGCTGGCACCCCGGATCGGCGCTCTCTCTGGCCCATCGTTCGCCGTCGAAGCGGCACGCGGAGATCCCACAGCCATCAGCATTGCCTCACAAGATGCCGTACTCGCGCGCGCCGTGCAGCAGGAGTTCAGCGACGCCAGCTTTCGCATTTACACCAACCACGATCCCATCGGCGTGGAGCTGGGCGGCGCCCTGAAGAATACGATCGCGATTGCCGCTGGCGTCAGCGCCGGCCTCGGCTTGGGACACAATTCGGTCGCGGCCCTGATCACGCGGGGCTTGGCAGAGATGACCAGGCTTGTCGTAGCCTGCGGCGGCAAGGCAGAAACCATGGCCGGCCTGGCTGGCCTGGGCGATCTGGTTTTAACTTGCACCGGAGGGCTCTCCCGCAATCGCAGTGTGGGCGTAGAACTCGGTCGTGGGAGAAAGCTGCCCGAGATCCTCGCCGGGATGCATGGCATGGTTGCAGAGGGAGTCTTTACCACGACCGCTGCGGTTGGCCTGGCCCGCGCCCGTGGGGTTGAGATGCCGATCACCGAGCAAATGTACGCCATCCTGCAAGATGGCAAGTCCCCGCACGACGCAATTTACGAGCTGATGACGCGTAGCGGCAAGAGCGAAACGCTGAAAACCTAGGCCACCCGGTACCTTGCGTTGCCAAGTCGACACCAGCGGTAAGCTTCGAAAGACACTTTGGTAATGTCAAAAGACAACGCTTTTCCCCTGTGACTTGTCTCGCCCAACTAAAATTCTATAGATACCCGTGAAATCCGCCGCCACTTCGATCGACGGCGCTTCCGAATTGACTTCAGGGAGCGACTCGCCCACTCCGACGCCCAGTCCGGCGCGCATTCCCATTCTGTACGTAATCCTCGGCGTGTTGCTGGTGATCAGCATCGTGCCCATGTACTTCTACTCCGCTCAAGTAGAGGCAATCAATCGCGACCGCCTGAAGACCAACGAGATGCTGCTGCAGAATACGGTGACGCGGTCACTGGCTGACGACCTCTCGCAACACGAGCGCTCCCTGCGGATGATGCTGGCGAATCTTTCCTCGGCTATTCAGGTGGCGAGCGGCGGCGACATTGGCAGCAAGAACATCGAATCGCCGGAGCTGCGGGCCCTGCTCGAGAACTTCGTTTCTTCCTCCGATGAACTTGCCTATGCCACGCTGCTGAATTCCGATGCCAAGGGCATTTCCGCCGGACGAATCGCCCCGGATGCTTTCCTGCAGCGCGAGTTGCAGCATGCATTCGATGCCGCCCGCGACGGGCGCGCCTACAACGGCCAGGCGTTGCAGGTGGAAGATGGCAAGACTTCGAGGACAGTGGTACTGGTCAGCAGCCCCGTGAGTTATGCTGGGCGTTTTCTAGGCATGGTGGGCGCGGTGGTCGATCTGCAATTCCTGATTCGCCGGCTGCATGAGCTAAGCGGCGGTGGCTTGATTCCTTACGTCGTGGACGCGCAGGGGCGCCTGGTAGCGGCGGGCACTTCACAATATGTGACTGGCCAGGACATGAAGAGCCTTGAGATCGTCCGTAACTTTGTGGATGAGGGCAACAAGGCGCAGTTGGCCGCCACCAAGGAATTTGCCGTCAGGGAAGGCAAGAACAGTGAGGAAATGCTTGGCACCTATAGCCCGGTCACCGCGCTTGATTGGGCGGTTGTGGTGCAGAAACCCAGGCGCGAAGCTTATCGCGGAGTCTACGAGATGCAGCGTACGGCGCGATTGTTGGCGCTGTTGGCGGTGCTGCTCAGTATTGGCGTCAGTATTTTTGCTGCTCGCAGGATCACGAATCCTTTGCACATACTCACGCAGTCCAGTCGCGCATTAGCGCGCGGGGATTTTTCCCAGCGAGTCCACTTATGGAGCCGGACTGAAATCGGCGAGCTGGCCGAAACCTTTAACACCATGTCGCAGGATCTCGAACACTTCGTCGAAGACTTGAAGCGGGCCGCCGACGAAAATCGGGCGCTGTTTCTTGGTTCGATCCAGATGCTGGCGGGCGCGGTCGACGAGAAGGATCCCTACACTCGCGGTCACTCCGATCGGGTCACGCGTTACTCGCTGATGATCGCCAAAGAACTGACCCTGGACGCGGAGTTCATGGAGACGCTGCAGATCTCCGCCCAGCTTCATGATGTAGGCAAAATCGGCATCGAAGACCATATCCTCAAGAAGCCGGGCGCGCTCACGGCGGAAGAATTTGAGGTCATGAAGACTCACACCACAAAGGGCGCCAACATTTTGCGCCCTGTAACCCAGCTTGCCGAAATGCTTCCCGGTATCGAGCTTCACCACGAAGCCCTGGACGGCCGAGGCTATCCTTATGGCCTCCAAGGCGATCAGATCCCTCTGCTGGCGCGCATCATCGCCGTGGCCGATACGTTTGATGCATTGACTACCAATCGTCCCTATCAACACGCACACACTCCGGAAGAGGCGTTGAAGATCATTCAGAATCTGGCTGGTAAGCGGCTTGATCCTGAAGCGGTAGCCGCCTTATTGGCGGTTTACCGGCGCGGCGAAATCCGCATCCAACGCGTCGCGATCAAGAGGCCGGTGCCCCCGGCCCCTGCTCCAAATGCGCTGGAGCCAGTTCCTGCTGCAGCCTCGCCCGGCTCAGAACCCCTCAATCTGGAAAGAACCAGCGTTTAATCACTTTCGTCGCCTCTCCGACCAGCCGCAAACGCAAGCTGAGCTGACCGCTATAATCGAGCTTTGGGATTTCTCATGATTCAAACCCTGTTTGGCAGCACGGAAGAAAAGAAAACCGGCCTCTTCGAGCGAATGAAACAGGCGGTCACGCGCACGCGAGAAAACCTTGCCGAGCGCATCGAGGAAGTCGTCTCCCTTGGTAAGGAAATTGACCGCAATACGCTTGACCATCTGGAAGCTACGCTGATCGGGGCGGACCTCGGCACCACGACCACGCAGCAGGTTTTGGGCAAGTTACGCGATAAAGCCGACCGCAAACAGATCAAAGACGTAGAGGAACTAAAGCGTCTGCTGAAAGATGAATTGTTGAACATTCTGAACGCAGCCAATACCCGCCCGGTCCAGAGGGTGGAGGGCACGCCGGAGGTGATCCTGGTGGTGGGCGTCAATGGCACGGGCAAGACGACCACCATCGGCAAGTTATCGCAGGTATTTCGATCGCAGGGCAAGAATGTTTTGCTGTGCGCGGCGGACACCTTCCGGGCGGCAGCGATCGATCAACTGGAGATATGGGGAACCCGCACCGGGACCGAAGTGATCAAGACGAAGCCCGGCGGCGACCCCGCAGCCGTACTGTTCGACGCTTTGCAGGCAGCGACCGCGCGGCAGACGGATTACGTCATTGTGGACACGGCAGGTCGGCTGCACACCAAGACCAGCCTCATGTCCGAACTGGAGAAAATGCGCCGTACCGCGCAGCGCATCATTCCGGGGGCGCCACACGAGACGCTTCTCGTCATGGACGCGACCACCGGTC
This sequence comes from Candidatus Sulfotelmatobacter sp., assembly GCA_049584315.1. Lineage (GTDB taxonomy): Bacteria > Acidobacteriota > Terriglobia > Terriglobales > Acidobacteriaceae > Sulfotelmatobacter. The sequence goes on from JBAUXO010000348.1 coordinate 43,101, forward strand.
AAAACGGCTTGCAGCAGGCGCGCCTGTTCACACAGTCGGCTGGCGTTACCGGCATCGTGCTCACGAAACTCGACGGTACTGCTAAGGGTGGCGTGGTCGTGGCCATCTCGCGCGAGTTGGGCCTCCCGGTGAGATTTGTCGGCGTAGGCGAGAAAGTTGGCGATCTGCTGCCCTTTGATCCGAAAGAATTTGTGGATTCGCTGTTCGAATAGAGACTATTTCACCACGCAGACACCGAGGCACGGAGAAGACCAACTCCAAGGCTTTCTCAGTGTTTCCCCAGTATTGGGCTTAATGCAACTTCATGCAACTATCCGCGATGTTCGACCCTTCGACTGAGGACCAATTCTTGCATCAGGTACTCACTCTGGCGCGTCAAGGCATGGCCTTGGCGTCGCCCAATCCTTACGTTGGCGCGATGATCGTTGACGGGCGAGGAACAATCGTCGGCACGGGTGCTTACACTTACCATGGCCTCAAGCACGCCGAGGTGATTGCCCTTGAACAAGCTGGCAAAAAGGCTCGTGGTAGCACGCTCTACATCAATCTTGAACCCCACTCGCATCAAGGCCGTACTCCCCCTTGCACCGACGCTCTGATTGCAGCCGGGATTCATCGCGTGGTGGCTTCCATGCCTGACCCCAATCCCAAAGTGAGCGGGCGCGGCTTCGAGAAGTTGCGCGCGGCCGGCGTCCATGTGGAGGTTGGCCGGATGGGAGCGGAAGCCCGTCGCCTGAACGAAGCTTTCGCACGCTACATTCGCCACGGCGTTCCACTCGTGACACTGAAAGCGGCGATGACGTTAGACGGCAAAATCGCCCTTCCGCCAGGAACTGAGGCGAAACGCGAGGCGGGAACTCCTGCGGGGGGATGGATCACCGGCGAAGCCGCACGGGCCCATGTGCACGAACAGCGTCACCAGAGCGATGCCATCATGGTTGGCGTGGGCACGATTCTGGCGGATGACCCGCTGCTGACCGATCGCAGCGGACATCCGCGCCGGCAACGGCTGTTGCGCGTCGTTCTCGATTCGCACTTACGGCTGCCGTTGAAATCGCGCGTAGTGCAGAGTGTCGCGCCCGAGGGCGCCAAGAATGATGTGCTGGTTCTATGTTCGTTAGCCGAGAAAAAGAAAAAGACAGACCTCGAGGCACGCGGCATTCGCGTAGAACAGCTTCCCTCCGCAAGCGACGGCCGCCCCGATATTCATTCGATTTTGCGTCTCCTCGGACAACTGGAAGTCACCAGCCTCATGATCGAGGGGGGAGCGACGATCAACGGGATGGCGCTCGCCTCCGGAATCGTCGACAAGGTTTTTTTCTATTACGCTCCGAAGATTCTGGCGAGCGAGGGATCCGTTTCATTTGCCAAGGGAGACAGATCCCGTCATACGGAAGAAGGGCTGCTGGTAAAGCACCTCCAATTGCACCGCTTTGGAAACGACGTCGCCCTGGAAGGGTATTTGCGCAATCCCTACGAGGAATAAGGTTTTCGCCATTCCTACCGTTCACCTCTTGCTCGTGATTAGCTTAAGACTCTCGAAGGCGCAGTGAAATCCTTCGCCCTCCGGAGCTGCGCACGTGATGCCGACCTCGGCCGTCGCGGACGGAATAAGATAACCCATGCGCACCGAAGTAAAGTTCTTGCCGTCTCCCGAGCAGAGAGTCTCCAGTGAATCCGGCTTGCAGACCACCCGCCACAAACGGGTCCGGTTGTGGCCAGATCGTTCATCGTCGACCAGTCGGAGAACTCGCGGGTAAACACAACGCTGGCATGGCGGCGATTGTCGAAAAATTCACTCCCGCACTTCAGCCAGTTTTGCGCATCGATTCGAACCATCAGTCCCGCCTGGGCGTAAAGTGCCGCGTACTCGCCGTCGATCCGAGCTTCAAACTAAAATCGCCGCTAACCGGCAGATGCAAGAACTGCCCCTTATCAGTGAAGTAAGCATAAAATGTCTTCCGCCAGAAATCCGTCTTTCGGTGCGCGCGAACGACAAGTCTTTCCGCTGTAATCGTTGCCGAAGCAGGCTCATTCAGCCATTTCATATGACCGAGCAGTTGACTCCTCGAGGAGGGTAATTCCTGGGCTGGTACCGCGGCCCAAAGGGTTTGTCCGCCAAGCAATGTCGCGCCCGTAAGGGCGCCCATCTGACTGGCGAACTGGCGCCGGCTATATCGTTCCTTGACATTGGCTCCAGAAGGAGTTTTGCTTTGCCGTACGATATGCGTTTTGTGTTGGAAAACACAGTGGAGGAACACAGCAAAATGCCCGTTCCGCGCCTCCATGCTAGGTTTATGATGTTTGGTCACCTATCGAGGTCATTATGTTTACTGGCATCGTAGAAGAAGTAGGGCGCGTCAACCGCATCGAACAGCGTGGCGAGAATCGCCGCATCACCATCACAGCCCCGAATACTCCGAAGGAGCTGAACCCCGGCGACAGCGTTGCGGTCAGCGGTGTTTGCCTCACCGCGCTCGACATCAAGCCAGGTTCGTTCTGCGCCGATTTAGCCCCCGAAACCTGGGGCCTGACATCCTTTTCGCGCATGCACAAGGGCGCGCTGGTAAATCTAGAATTACCCATGAAGGCCGATGGCCGCTTCGGCGGTCACATCGTCCAAGGTCACGTGGATGGCGTAGGCAAGCTCATCGAACTCGAGCGCATCGCGAACTCTGAAAATTGGTGGCTCCGCATTGAGTTATCCGCTGAGATAGAGAAATACACCGTCTACAAGGGCTCCATCAGCATCGAGGGCATCAGCCTTACGGTCGCAAAGCTGGAAGACCGGACCTGCACTGTTGCCATCATTCCGCACACCGTCGAGATGACCAATCTTAATTCGTTGCGGCCGGGCGATCTTGTCAACCTCGAGGCGGATCTGATTGCGAAGTACGTCGAAAAGATGATGGCCCGCGAGGTGACTGAAGGTTCGCTCACGGTGGAAGAGTTGGTGCGACAAGGCTTCTAGGCGAATCGACGTTCCAACCTTAGCCTCGACCTATGTTCTCCGTTCAAGAAGAAAGCAGAAACTCGTCGAAGCAGGGATTGTGCGCCGATTGCGTGCACGCCCGGCTCATCAACTCAGACCGCGGTTCGACGTTCGTGCAATGCCAGCTTTCGTTCAGCGATGCAAGATTTAAAAAGTATCCCCGGCTTCCGGTCCTTACCTGTTGCGGCTATGCAAAAAAAACCTAGAAGATCTAGTTCTGAACGCAGCACTCGCTAACATCCTATTTTCAGTTCGTCCAACTCCAGGAACTCGTGCACGATTGGCTCATCGGATTTCTCCATCTCCCCGTAAGAACCGAAGAAAATCACCTTGCCTTCGTGCAGGAAGACGACCCGGTCGGCCAATTTCTGCGCCAGACGCATGTCATGGGTCACCACGATGCTGGTGAGGTTCAGTTGGAGCTTGAGGCGCTTGATCAGGTCCCCAAGCAGTTGCGCCATTAGCGGATCCACCATCGTCGTGGGCTCATCGTAGAGAACACATTCCGGCCGCGCCGCCAGGGCGCGGGCAATGGCTACGGACCGTTTCATACCCGTAGAGAGATCGGAGGGCAACAGGTCGCGCATTTCTTTTACGCCCACCATTTGCAGCAAACCATCAACGATCTGATAGGTCTGCTCTTCGGAGAGCTCACGGCTTTCGCGCAGCGGAAACGCCACATTTTCGCCGACCGTGAGCGAGTCGAAGAGCGCTCCATTCTGAAACACCATGGTGACTTTCTTTCTTATGGCTTCCAGTTGATCCTCCGAAAGGCCGGTGATATCTCCGCCCGCGACGATCACCCGTCCGGAATCCGCCCTGAGAAATCCCATCAGCAGCTGCAACGAAACCGATTTACCCACGCCGCTGCGCCCAAGGATGCACACGGTCTCGCCCGGCATCACGTTAAAACTGACGCGATCAAGAACGACATTGTCGCCGAACGCTTTGGAGACCTCGCGGAATTCGATGTAGGGCTGGCTGGCAGTTTCAGGCATTCGATTGGCTCTCGGGAATCACGCGTGCGCTAAACGATTTTAAAGGCTTCGCTTCCCCGCCTCCAGTTCTTCAGGAGTATTCAAGTTTCGGAAGATGTCACGCGAGAATCCGTTGCGTTTCAACTCTTCTTCCTCAATTACTCGGGTCTCGGTCGCGGCAAACAGCGAATCGATCTTGTTCTGTCCCGCAAGCAATGCAGTCTCGGCGGCATCGGCAAATTCCCGGCGATAAGTGGCGCACAGGGGCTGCCACCGTCCACCAGTGCGGGGAACGACCACCGCGGCTTCGGGCGCACTTCGCGCTTGGCTAATCAGGTACTTCAAGAACGTGGCAGAGACAAACGGCATGTCCACCGCCAGCATCAGGTTGAGGTCCGTCTGCGAAACCCGCAAAGCAGCGTGGATCCCACCCAGAGGGCCTCGGTCACGGAATATGTCTTCGAACACCGGAGCAAGTGCGGCAAACTTCTCCGGGTCTCCGACGATGCGTAAATCGAGCGTAACCGACCGCGCCAAGTCGAGCGTCCGCGTCAGCAGAGTTTGGCCTTCGAATTCAACAAGAGCCTTGTCCCTGCCCATGCGTGTGCTTTTACCTCCAGCTAGGATGAAGGCAGTGACGTCTGGCCCCGCAGCGCATCCCATGCCGCGATAATACACGTTGCGGCGATGAACAGCCGGCGCATCTGCGGTTGGTCAGAATGGAAAATCCACCCATAGGCGACCCGACCTTACCCAAAGGGATGACACGAGGCAGTGCTCCAGGTACGGCGACCCGCCCCGGCTCTGGGAGTCGCTTTCTAGCACTCTTGGGCCATAGTTTCCCGGATCGTGCCATTGTCACGGCGCCCTCATGGCCTCAACATACTGGTGGTTGGTAATAGCACTCTCGATTGATTCGATTTCAGACGACACTTGACGGATCGAAAGACGAGAAATGTCAGAGCTTAAACCAAAAACGGCGCTAGCTAAGGCTCGGACGGGTCTCGCGACGCGGGAACGCAGCCGACTGCTGATCGCCCTGGCTCTGCTGGTGGTGGCTCTCGCTGTCGTTATCGTAAGGGACCGGGATTTCTGGTTTGGTTCGGACGACGAGACCGAAGCTGACGGCACGTACACCGAGAACGTCCCCAAAGTGCAGGCGGCTGTTGCTCCTGCCAAGACCGCGGAAGTGACAGTTGCGCCAGCTGTTCCGAAGAATCGGCCAGCCACCAAGCCTTCCACCGCGGCCGTGATTGCCCCGCCTTCTAAAGAGGCCACGAACCCAAAGTCTCCAGCCGTCGAGACTAAGCGGGCCGTCCTTCCCCCGCTGGACGTCGAAGTAATCGCCGGCGACACTCACAGCACAATCCATCCAGGAAGCAACATCGCGAAAGTGGAGATTCCGGGCGCTTCCAACCGCGCGCCGGCTTTTGCAGCGTCCGTGGTGGGTCAGCCTACCAACGCCGCCGACCGGGAGCGTATTTCTTCTACCGATTTGACCTATCCCTTGCTGGGACAGCACGCGCGGGTTCAAGGTTCGGTGGTATTGCAGGCCGTTGTTGGCACGGACGGCACCATCCAAAATCTGCGCGTGCTCAGCGGCCCTGCGATCCTGACCGCGGCGGCCCAGCAGGCAGTGCGCCAGTGGCGCTTCAAACCTTATCTGCAGAACGGACAGCCGGTCGAGACCAAAGCCACGATTACGGTGAACTTCTCCATTCGAGTATCGGATAATCCCGCCAAGGCTATCTAAGTACTCAATAGCGTAAATACAGTGACGTCCAATTTTATGGAACGTGACGCTGAATACGTCGAGGCTGGTCCTCAGGAAAGACTATCTCTGGTTACGTTGCAGCCCATTTCGCATCGTGCTCACATCCGAAGAGCAAGTAGAACTAGAAGCCCGAGCCCGAAAATGTGCGTCACAGTATCGCCACTTTATTCGAGCTAAGATCGTTCTTTTAGCGGCCCAGGGTATTGTCCAACGACGTCATGGCCACGCGCCTAGACAAACCCCGGCAGGTGCGTTAGCAAGTGGCGCAAACGACTTGCCTTGGCCCGTCTGCCCGGCTTGGAGGAACAACCGGGGGGGCCGACCCGCTCTCTTTCCCCCAGCGTCGTCGTGCCAGTAAAGGCCCTCGCCTGTGAGCTTCCCCATCGTCTGGGGCTCCCGCTCTCCCGACTCTCCCTCCTCGATCTCCAACCGCAGGTGATGGCGCAAGGCTGGGTGGCCGAGATCCGCGACACCACCCTGTTGAGCTGGCTGAATGGGGATGCACCTTCGTCCTTGGCGGCACTGCAGTTGGATCTTTCGCCGCGATCCAGATTGCGCGGCCAAGGCGGGACGCGTCCTGGACCTCTAGGAACGCCGGTGGGAAGGAGCCCCTCTCCGCCCCACCGACTTTGTCATTTCCCCCGACGAAAAGACCAGGCTGCTAGCTCGCCGGCGGAGGCAACCCACCCTACCTGGGGCTTCCGGCCGTCCCACGCGCCTAAAGCATGAGTACTCCCGAGCAGGCGCCTGGACCTATCTGGCGGTCTGGGATGTCCACCGCGCCCAACTATTTGGTCGCTGTGAGAACAAAAGCGGCATCGCCCCGACCCACCACCTTATGGCTGAGGTCATCACCCAAGAGCCTTACCCGTCTGCCCACCGCGTCTTTTTGGATCATGGACAACTGCTCCGCTCATCGCGCTCCAGAAGGCTGCACAGCTCTTCTGCTCGCAATGGCCCAACTCCGTCTTGGTGCACACCCGATCCACGCCAGTTGGCTCAACCAAATCCAAATCTACTTCTCCATCCTCCAGAGAAAAGTGCTTACTCCCTTTGACTTGCTATCCTTGACCCAGCTTGAGCAGCGACTCTTGGCCTGCCAAAAGTATTATCAGCAAACTGCTTCTCCCTCGGCAGTGGACCTTCGCTCGCAGGAGCTTAACCTTCGTTGACCAAGCTCTCCACAAAAGCCCTCGCCGCCGCCTGAGACGAGCAGCCAAATATGTCACCGTAATTCCGAACCAGAGTACTAAACTAGAGCCTGCGTTGGCACGGGAGAATCGAGTTCCCTGTGCCCAGCACCTTGTAGTCAAGTAGCAGGCGCGCAACTGATTTTGTTGTCGCCTCCAGTATCCCCCGAGTCTCGTTACTCTCGCACTTCTCTCCCGCACTTCCGTCTCAGAGCTACTGCACCGTCAGCGAGACGGACGTCGTGTGCTGCTCCCCGCTAGCATTACCCGTGATCGTGACGGTGTAAGTCCCGGCTGGAGTACTCTGATTTGTCTTGGTTGCAGGGGGCGTGTTGTTTGATCCCGAACCCCCGCAGGCCACTTGCAGCAAGCATCCGCTGAGTACCAGAAAGATGAGACAGATACCCAGAAGCTTTCTACGACCTGGCGTATTGAATCCCGCCGCACTCAGCAACATGGCAGGCATCAGCAGACCAACGGCCAGAAGCCAGCGTGAAGCGTGCTCTGGAGCCGGTGCCAGTGCAGCCTGGGCGCCGGTGGTGGCGACGGTAAGCATCGAACTGCCCACACTATTGGCCACTGAGATTCCTCCCAGCGAGCAGGTAGGCGCCGGACTCAAGGTAGTGGAAATGCTGCAGCTCAGAGCCACGGTGGAAGGATTGAGGCCACCTAGCGGGATGACTGTGATGGTGGATTGTCCCGACGCTCCCGGAGAGAGCGAAAGCGACGCCGGCGAGGATGATAGGCTGAAATTGGGCGCGGCAGCCGTCACTACCAAACTCACGATGTTTGAATTGCTGCCACTGAAGTTGCCGTCGCCGCTGTAAGAGCCGGTAATGGTGTGGGTCCCGATCGCCAGCGTCGAGATCGCCAAGGTCGCCACTCCTGCGCTCAGCGCCGGACTGCCCAGCGGCGTGGTTCCGTCCAAGAACGTCACCGTGCCGGTAGGCTGGCCAGAGGTGCTTGGGCTGACTGTGGCGGTAAACGTCACCGACTGATTCAAACTGGACGAGGCAGCAGAAGAGGTTAATGCGGTGCTACTCGCTGCCTTCTGCACCGTTTGAGTTAGGGTTACCGTGTGTTTCTGATAGCCGTTGGTGCTGGTGTACACCGCTGACAGCAAATCCGTTCCGACGGGCAGAGTCGAGGTGCTGACGGAGTATTGTCCGTTCACCAGGGTTCCGGGGACACCAATCATCGTGCTTCCGTTCATCACCGTCACCGTGCCTGTGGGCGCTCCCATGCCATTCGATACACTCGCCGCTACGGTTGCAGTAAGCTTGACTAACTGGCCAAAGGACGAATTAATGCCCGAAGACGACACCAAGCTCATGGCAGTGCCTTGTGTGTTCAGCAATACACTGACGGTATTGCTCACGCCGTTGGCGACAGCCAGATCCTCGGCTCCGTCTCCGTTGAAATCTCCTACAACGGCGGAATAAGCTTCCGATCCAGTTCCAAACAGCGTTGAAGGCGTTGCGGCTTGGAAGGTGCCGTCCCCATTGCCTAGGAGTAGACTCACCAGGTTTCCGGGAGCGCTGCCCAAGGGAGTGCTGGTCAAGGCCAAATCGAGATTGCCATCGCCATTGAAGTCTGCGAAGACAATCGAGGAGGGATTCGCGTTGCCTGTCGCGTAGTATTTGACGGCCTGGAACGTCCCGTCTCCGTTTCCTAGCAGAACGCTAACCTCCTGCGTGAGGAAGTCGGCAACCGCCAGATCGAGGCTGCCACCGTTGCTAAAGCGACCGGTCACTACCGAGAGCGGGTTTCCTCCCGACCCCGTCGAGTAAGTCGTCTGCGGCGTCTGCGGTTTAAAAGTGCCGTCACCATTGCCGATAAGAACCCCAGCAGTGTTGTCGGTCTCGTTCACTACTGCCAGGTCAATTTGACCTCCGCTGAACGTCCCGGTTGCCACAGATATAGGACCATTGCCAGCCGCATAGGGGCTTCCCGGCGCCGGGGTGAACGTTCCATCGCCGTTACCCAGGAGCACACTTACGTTATTGGTGTGGAAGTTCGTCACCGCCACGTCCAGCTTCCCGTCACCATTGAAGTCTCCGGTCGCGATTGAGGTTGGCTCCTCTCCGCCGGTGGAGGTATCTATATGTGCCTGAAACGTGCCGTCACCTACTCCCGTGCTGCCGTTTCCCAGAAATACACTGATGGTATTGGTGGCGTAGTTTGCCACCGCGATATCCGCTATCCCATCGCCGTTGAAATCTCCTACGACTACGAAATAAGGGTAGGTGTCAGTCCCGGTGGAGTAACTGGTCGGCGCCTGAAACGTACCGTCACCGTTGCCCAGAAGGATCGAGATTGTGCTCGGGCCGCAACTGGGGAAATTCGCACAGTTGCTATTCGTTACCACCAAGTCTGGAAAGCCGTCTGAGTTGAAGTTGCCCGTTGCAACCGCGCGCGGAGTAGTGCCGGCGGCGAAGTCTGTGCGTGTCTGAAAGGTTCCATTTCCGTTGCTCAGGATCACGCTTACAGAATTACCACCCGAATTTGCTGCCAGTAGGTCGGTCGTATTGTCATTATTAAAATCTGCTGCGACTACGGAGTACGGAATGTCTCCCGTCCCGGCATTTACCTGTCCCTCGAACGTTCCGTCGCCCTTCCCCCACAGCACGCTGACCGTATTTCCGTTGCCGGCTGATACCGCCAAGTCCAAGTTCCCATCGTTATTGAAATCTCCCACCGCCACGCCAGTCGGAAACGCCGCAGTGGGATATTCCACGTGCGTTGGGAAGGAACCTGTTCCCGTGCCCAACATCACGCTAACTGCGTTCCCGGCTTGGTCGGCCACTGCGACGTCCAGATAGCCGTCGCCGTTGAAATCCGCTAGCCCGACCGAAACTGGAATACTTCCTGTTACGGACTGGAGTTGCGTCTTGAAGGTCCCGTCGCCGTTCCCCAGCAAAACGCTAATGACGTTGTTATTGTTCTTGTTTGCTACCACCAAATCCATGACCGTGCAGCCAGAAAATTTTGCATGGACACACCCCACGGCAATCGACCACGGATTGAATCCCGTAGTGTAGGTCACTTGCGCACTGAAGGTTCCGTTACCTTTTCCTAGAAACACTCCCACTGTACCGTCTGCGGCGTTAGTCACGGCGAGGTCGAGATTGTCGTCTCCATTAAAGTGGCCAACGGCTACTCCTTGCGGCTGGTTCCCTGTGCTGGTATCGATTTTGGGCAGGAAGGTACCAGTGCCGTCGCCCTTGTTGAGGAAAATGCTTACCGTATTACTGCCGGAATTCGTTACCGCGATGTCGGAGTATCCGTCCCCGTTGAAATCCCCCACGGCAATTCCTCCGGGTGCGGCGTCGGTTGCGTAAACCGTTTGCGGCTGAAACGTTCCATCCCCGTTTCCCAGCAGCACGCTGATCGAGTTACCGCCCGAATTTCCTGAATTGGCCACCACCACGTCACGCTTTCCGTCGTTTCTGAAATCCCCAAATGCCGCCGCTTGCGGATTGGATCCGACCGGATATTGCGGCGCCTCCAGAAATTGTCCAGCATGGGCTGCCAGAGCTCCGAACACGGTGCACATCACCAATCCCGAAAGCGCACGTCTTAACATAACCCTCCCTCGACAACATTTCTTTTTACAAGCTTGCCTGCGCAGCAACATTCACGGCTCTTGAGCGTTGAGCTACCATTTCCAGTCATGCGTGGTTCCGAGGCGGTGCGATCGCGTTACTGCGGACGCCGACGCTACGGCAAAATAGAAAACGGCTGTAACCGGGGGAACTAAGGGGAGGTCGATTTCCGGGCCGCTAGGGGAGCTGCTGCCGGGCCTGGAGCGGCAGAAGACTATCCCAGGTCGCTCACCTTATGCAATAACCCATTTGGGCTAAACCTTTCCCTGAAGCCGAACGACCAGAGAGAAAAGTCCGGCACGGAGGAGAGAAAGAGGGCCCGAATGCGAGTTCGGGCCTTCAGCTTTAGGTGTGAACAAAGTTGGGAGAGAGCTCTCACAACTTACTTACTGCCGGCGCTGGCGGTAACCTGTTCTTGCGTGGACAATTGCTGCTCGACGACCTGTCGCAACGAGGCATAATCCAACGCGCCGCTTAAGAAATGTCCATTGATGAAAAAGCTCGGCGTACCGCTGATCCCCAAGCGCGCTCCCTCTTTGTGGTCTTTGTCCACGGCAGCGGCTTCCTCACCCGAATCCAGACACTTATCGAACTCGGCCGGATCCAGCTTCAAGGTGCGGGCTTGCGCTTTCAGTTGATCAACATCCAACTCTTTGCTGTGATATAGCTCGTCGTGGAGCTCCCAGAATTTTCCCTGTTTGCCGGCACAACGTGCCGCCTCCGCAGCCTTTTCTGAGCGTGAATGAATGGGGAAGTCTTTGTAGGTGAACGCGACTCGATCGCCTAAGTCGGCCTGCAGTTTTTTCACATCAGCAGCCACCTTCTGGCAATACGGACACTCGTAATCTGCAAATTCCACCATGGTCACGCGCGCATTGGGCGGACCGAGCACTTCCGAGTTCTGCAGGTCCACGTTGGCTCGCGGCGGCGCCAGACTTATCGACACGGTGGTTTGGACACGCAACGCGGTCGTGTACGCCGCGCGTACTTTATCGGTCCGTAGTTGACGGATCTTCTCTAGTATCTTTCCGCGAACCGCCTCGTAGGGCTGATCGGTCTCTAACCCTTCGTAGTAGACCTTCATTTGATCTTCGGTGGGATCTTTTACTTGCGACTTAATATCCCGATCAAGGAGCTGATCGAGCGTGATGTTCTCGCTCTTAGCCTTCTGCTCAAGCAGTTTCTTGTCGATCAGATCGTTCAGTGCCCTGGTCTCAGCTTGATAGTACTGGTAGTGAGCCGACAGGAGTCTGGCAGACTCTTCCCGTTCGAGGTCAGCCATCGTCACCTTGATCCCCCCAACCTCCGCGACCACGCTCGTGTCATCCTGCGCGGCCATCCTGCCCACGGTCGATACCATGAGCGCGATGCCCAATCCAAAGTTTAGAAGATTTCCCGACACCGACATGAATTTCCCCCGTCTTTCGTAGGCTAGATTTGGTGGAAAGAGCGCCAAGCTGCAGCGCGCAGACCACGAGAACTGCGTTTCGAACTGCTATGGTTTACTTCAGATACGCCAAGCCGGGGAGAGGGCTTTGCTCGGTTCCAATGGCGCATCAGATACTCTACAAGAAATCGGTACATCCACAACTCCCCAAGCGCACTAATCCGATATTACTAAACCCGCGATAAACCTCGCGCCGCGTCGGATTCGAGCCCGGTCCGCGAGCCGGCTATCTTGCCGATAATTCCGGAGCGAGTCGATACACCCATCTTCACCATAACCAGCCGAATAAATGCTTTTACCGTGTTAGGACTGATTTTCATTCGTTGGGCAATCTCCTTGCTGGTGAAGCCCTCCAGCAGAAACTGCACTGTTTCCTGTTCGCGGGTGGTGAGACCAAAGCGTTCCGCCACTTCTGCGACCATAACTACCTCACTGCCTTTCCGTTCAAGCATCACGATCAGCAGTCCGTCCGCCGGACTGGAACCATTCTTGTGGCTCCCCGCCTTCCGACTTCCTTTGATGTCGACTGGAAAAGAACGACAAAGATAGGTTCGCCGGGCCGAATGAAATTCGCCGACAACTCGCGACGGCAACTGCTTCCCGATCAAGTCCACACGGACCTTATTCGCCAGCCAGAGGTCGGGATGACTAATACTCTCGGGCCGATCTGGAAATGCGAGGATTTGAAGCGCCTCGGAGTTGGAAGCGACCACGCTCAGCGATGCGTCAACGACTATCAGACCGGGACGAGCCGGAGCTGTATTCACTTAAGTTTTCCCCACTTTCGGAGACGGAGCACCCCAATCGACTGCCGCCTCAGATGAATTGACTTGGCCACGAGGTCCGGGGGGACCTCCATGCGTTATTACCTTGCGTTATTGCCCTGACATAGGCAGCGGCGAGGCAACGGCATTGCTTTCGCCTTTCTCGCAGCTGCGCAAAGTCATTAGCTTCCGCGGGTCAAATCAGGTAAACACTTCCCTGGGGGTAGGAAAGTCATCTTGCACTTCTTCTGGAGGGCGTAGAAGAAGGCGCGTGTATTGTCGCACAAAAACTGGGCTTGTCAAGTTTAATAGTTCGTTAAAGTTACTTCTTTCGGGGAGTTCAAAGGGAGTACAGCGATCGAACTACTTCTAAAGGGCTACCGCGAACGATGTCGTTCCTGTGAATTAAGCCCATTCTTAGATCTCAGGGTTCTCGGTTTAGTGAGTCGATGGCGCGGTCAGGCTCGCCGTTGCGCGCGGCGGCTCTCGGTTGCTTTGGTCGGCTTCAACCGATCGGTCGTTTGCTTTCGTTTCTTAAGTGCCGCGTTGTTGGTCGGTTCGCCTTCGCTCCTCTTGGGGATGGAAGAATGCGACTGCAAAGCGGTCGTAACTTCACGCGCAGCGATGGATCGCGGCCGAAGCCATCGAGTCCCGCGCTCCAAAGTCTTTCGAAAGCGCGAAAAGACCACACGGCACGCCTTGTTTAGGGCTGCGCGGAGTTTCACCAAACCTGACGTCTCAACTGGAGTAACCTTCAATGCTTCTCTATACTTTGCGATCCAAGCTTCGTCCCCGCTCTGTAATTCAGCCCCATTCATAACCACCTCACCCACGGTTAGCTTGCGTGTGTATGCCTTATACGCTCTCGCCAGCCCTGATGGCATCGCTCGAAGGAACTACTCCATTCGACCGAGCCAACTGGGGTAGGTCATTGCCAAGTCAAGTTAAGAAATCTGCAGTCGGTCAGCCTGCGCTACGGCCCGGGTCAATTTGCTACAATTCGCGTGACCAGATTGCATCTCCAAGTGGTCTTGCGATTCTTTGCTTGGGCGGGGACACACAATGGCTGGAAGACGGGCATTTTATCTTCGATTTTCTATCGGCATATTGCTTTTGTTTTGCTATTCAACCGAAACGTTATTTGGACAAGGATCGTATTCCAAACAGGCCGCAATTTCCGAATCCACGGGGAAAATTCGGCTCGTGGCGAATGACTCTCGTCCGCTCGCGCAGGCCCTGGAAGCCCTCCAACAAAAGTATGGATGGCGCGTCAATTACGAAGATCCACAGTACATTTCCAAGCTGGACTTAAGCGAGCCAAAAGGACCGCAGGATAAGTCCTCCCATCCCGAAGTGCAACAGCGAGTACCCGGCGGCGGAAGTTTCGTGGTCGAGTTCAGCGCCGGCCCCACTCCGAACACTGTGCCCGATGAACAAAAGACGCTTCAGTTGCTCGTCGATTCCTACAATCGATCGGGGAATCCCGGGCGATTCGAGTTGCGAAAAGACAAGGACACGCAGGAGCCGGTTTTCGATGTAGTCGGCACGGCGGCACACGATAACCAAGGCAAGATAGCTCAGCAACAGGTGCTGCTGGATTCGCCCATTACGATGGCGGCTCAAGAGAGAACATTCTCCGATACCGTCGATTTGATTTGCCAAAACATCGCCGACAAAAGCCATGTGACAATTACGTTGGGCATTCACCCGTTAGGCTTGGATCGCACCCATGTCACCGTCGGCGGCAAGGAGCTTACCGCGCGCTCCTACCTTTTCCGCGCCATGGAATCGACCAGCCGCAAACTGGTTTGGCGCCTCCTTTATGATCCCGAATCGAACAGCTATTTCTTAAACGTCCACCAAGTGAAGCTCCCTCGAGCGGATAAGGCTTAGCAAGATTGGGTTAGTTCAACTGGGGACTTGCGGAAGGCAGTTGTGGGACTAAAGTTTCCTGGTCCGCGATTTCCAAGAGGAACTGCCATGACACGAAAGTTAGGGGTAGCCGGTTTGATGCTGGCGTTGCTTGGACTAGTAGGGATGGCCCATGCGCAGAGCCCATACAGAGTCGAATACTTCAACAATGCCCATACGAGTGGAGCACCCGACGCCACGCTAAGACTTGACAACGATGGTGCTGCAGCGGGCGCAAACCTGTGTGCAGACATCTTTGTATTTGATTCCGAAGAAGAGATGTCGGAATGCTGCAGTTGCCTGGAGACTCCGGACGGTCTGCGCACTTTGTCGCTAGATAGCGACCTCACCGCCAACCCGCTGACCGGAGTGATTCTGACCACCGGCGTGATCAAGATTGTGGCGGCAGCACCAACCCTTGATAAATGCTCGCCTCCCAGCACTATTTTGCTCGTGCCGGATGGCGAGATCCAGGCGTGGGCGACGCACATACAGAGCACCACCAAGGCGCTCACGGAGACTGCTTCTCAGGCCTCTTCCCTCGGCAGCAATGAGCAAAAGAGACTGGCGCAGCAGTGCGGCGCGATCAGGGCTGTCGGCAGCGGCAAGGGCATCTGCACCTGCGGAACCGGAACCGGATCTTAAGTCAACCGAGGCGCTCTTGGCGCTGCCCGGGGCAAACTCTGCTTTCTCGCTTGCCCGACCCCAGGGGTTAGCGATATTGGGTTAGTGCAAGTGGGGACTTGTAAAAGCCGCTGATGCAGCTAAAGTGCAATGGCGCCACTTCACAGTCCTATGACCTCCCCCTAAGGACGGCGCTATCTCGAAGGAGGAAACGACATGACACGAAAGTTAGCAGTACTGTGTACTTTGATCCTGGCGCTAGTGGTATTTGCCGGGATGGCTCAGGCGCAGACGGCAACCACCAGTCCGTATCGGGTGGATTACTTCTCTAACGCCAACACTGGGGGAGCACCCGATGGCACCCTGAGACTGGACAATGATGGCGCCGCAGGCGTTAACCTGTGCGCGGATATCTTTGTTTTCGATTCTAATGAAGAACTGTCGGAATGCTGCAGCTGCCTGGAAACTCCAGACGGTCTCCGCACTCTGTCGGTCAACGCCGACCTTACTGCAAATCCTCTGACTGGTGTAGTTCTGTCGACGGGCGTAATCAAGATCGTAGCCGCCGCGCCGACTTCTGGCAATTGCGGGATTCCCAACCATATTGCCACCGTCACGGACGGCGAAATCCAAGGCTGGGCCACCCACATTCAAAACAGCAACTTCGCAGAGACCGAAACCGCCTCCCAGGTTTCCTTCCTGAGCGCTACCGAACAAACCAGACTGGCCCGTCAGTGCGGCGCCATCGTGTCTGTCGGCAGCGGCAAGGGTATCTGCTCCTGCGGTACTGGAACGGGAGAGTAGTTCTAACCCCTGTTCGGGATCGTTGCAATCACAACCGTATCAAACGCACTCGCCAGCCAGAGCCAGAAGCTCTGTCTGGCGAATGTGATTGAAGGGAACCGTGCACGTGTTTCCCCTTCGCTGCTGCCTCGAATTTTTTCCCTTTCCCATTCCGCCAAGGCCCACGCCGGAGCTGCCGTAAGCTGTTGAGAACCTTTGACGCACACTGGCACCAGCACGAAGGTAACCTACTCAAGAACCCCAGTTCGCGAGATGATGAAACTGCCTTCGGCGCTCCCTTGGTCCGAAGTCCGGTCCGCAAGTAACCATCATGCCGCAGAAAATCATGGATGTTCTTATGCTCGGGCGTTGCTCTCACGAGTTCTCCTGGCCCCGGCGTGGCTCCGACGGGGATTACTACCAGGTTTGTCTGTTGTGCGCCGCCGAGTACAAGTATGACTGGAGCACCATGCGCCGCACGGAGCGCGTGGAGCACGCAAAACCCGAAACCGGCATCCGGCGCAGCCATACGCGTGAAAAACGGCCGTCTTGGACCCCGCGCGCCCGCCGCCTGAAGCTGGACGTGGCCCTGCGCTACCGGGTCAATAACACCAGCACCTGGTATGAAGGCACCATCGACAATCTCAGCCAGACCGGGCTGCTCTTCCACGGGCCGCAGCAGCTGCCCGTGAACGCTCTGATCGAGATGGTCTTTGAAATGCCCGAGGAGATCTCTGGCCAGAGGAACCGCAACGTCGTTTGCCAGGGCCGCGTAATCCGCTCTAAGGATCAGCTGGGAAAAGTTCAAGAAGAGGAGGCCGAATCCGGCCTTTTGGCTGCCTCGATCGTCGACTACAAGTTCATTCGCTAGGAGCCCGGCAGAGGGGAATCTAGCCGGCCGCGCCATGCCAGCCGCATAGGGCCGGACCGTGCCGCTTCGTCTTTGCGACCGATTTCTTCGAGCTGTTATTCTCAGTCCATCAAGTTCTTCCAGCGAGTTTCGGGATTCCGAACATCGACCCTCAATTTTCGTTCTCCGGGCAACGCCAGTGGCTGGAACAGACCCATGTCGCATCCGTAACAAAACTCTCATGATCACATTCTTTTCCGCTTGCAGTCTGTTCTGACTCCGTAACATCCAACTTTTTTTTGTTGCAGCGAAGCTGAATTAGGCTACAAAGCGCAGCAACTGATTTCGGACACCCCTGCACCTTCACTGTCCGAGTTCACTAGTCTGTTGCCGCTCCCCTTCCTGCGTGGGGGTTCTTTCTCGCCCGCTCGGAAAGGTAGAAGGCAGGTTCCACTCAAACAATTCTTCGCTGTTGGCGGCGGCGAAGCCAAGGCCAGCAGCGCTGGCAACCCTTACCGGGATATCGGTCCCCGGCTATTCCCAAAGTAAACAGAGCAGAAAAAACCTTAACTAAGGAGGAGCCGTGATCATTAAGGCGAAAGTTCAATCCAGTTTAGCTTTGGCAGTACTGTTCCTCACCGGGATCGCACTTGCTCAGACCGACCCCGGAGTTCAGAGCGGAAACCGGGGCACAGGAGCAGCACTCTCTTCCGTTTAGCCAACAATCCTTCCGGCATTCTGGCTTTTTTCGCCGATGGCCAAACCCGCTTCCAGGAAGTGGAAACAGTCTCCAACTCCGCCAACGTCGGACTGGGACCGCGGTTTAACTCCAATCAGTGCAGTTCGTGTCACGCTCAGCCTACTCTCGGCGGGACCGGTGCGGCCACCAACCCTCAATTTCTGTTCACCAGCAACGGGGTCGCGCCCGGCAACACCATGCCGTCTTTTATTACCGCTGATGGGCCAACCCTGGAAGCGCGGTTCCCGTTCTTCTTTAACACCAACGGCTCCGTAAATACCAACGCCCCCAACGGGGGTGTAGAAACGATATTCACGGTCACTGGCCGCTCGGACGCCGGCACGTGCAACAGCAGCACTGCGCTGCCGCAACCCAGCTTTGCCACTGCTGTGGCGGCGAACAACATTATCTTCCGCATTCCTACGCCGGTATTCGGCGCGGGGCTGATCGAAAACCTTGATGATTCAACGCTGTTGAAAAACCAGTTGGTCAATCTCAACAACAATCTGGGTATTTCCGGCACCTTCAATCACAACGGCAACGATGGCACCATCAGCCGATTCGGTTGGAAGGCACAGAACAAGTCGCTGCACATTTTTGCCGGCGAGGCGTACAACGTCGAGATGGGCATCAGCAACTTGCTGTTCCCCCAAGATCGTCCGCTGCCCGGCGAAGATGGGACCGGAGGCACAGGCGACACCGGACTGGTATCCACCTGCCTGAACCTGGGCGGGGCCGGTTATCCGGAAGATACGTCCAACCCGGGATCGACGGGCCCAGCGATTCTCGATGATGTCTCGGCGTTCGCGAACTTCATGCGATTCCTGGCGCCCCCGCCAACCGGTGGGGTCGTGCTCAATGGACAGACGGTCTCCGCCAGCACGATCTCCGCTGGCAGCTCCTTGTTCAGCTCCATCGGCTGCGCCACCTGCCACAATCCGACGCCTGGCGCAACCCAGGCTTCGGGCTTCACGTCATCGTTAAGCCGGCAGCCGGTGAATGCTTTCTCCGATATTGAGATTCACAACATGGGTACGGGCTTGGCGGACAACGTCTCGCAGGGCTCGGCGGGCGGCGACCAGTTCCGCACGGCTCCCTTGTGGGGACTGGGGCAACGCATATTCCTCCTGCATGATGGCCGCACCACGAACCTGATCAACGCCATCCGGGACCATGCGAGCCACGGCAGTGAAGCCAGCGTTGTGGAAGAACAGTTCTTTGACCTTACTCCCACCCAGCAGCAGGAAATTCTGGACTTCCTGCGCTCACTGTAATTCCTTCACGCAACTTTCTGGCGAGACACGCAAGTGTCTCGCCAGCCTCCAGCGGGTAGTGATGGTCGAAAACAATCTGCGAATGGCTGGATCATCGGCCCAAAGGCTCTCTGAGCTCAAAGGACACATATGCGCTTTCCATTCTTGTTTTTTTTGCTGGTTGCCGTCTTGTGTTTGCCGTCCCGGAGTCAGGATACCAAGCCCCAAAACCCTCCCCAGAACGGAGGCGACTTTTCTGATGTCGCCCAACCCGCGACGAAAGTGCCGCAAGGCGTCATCCTGGTCAAGGGGGCATGGTCGAGCGCGAGTGATTCGGTCACCCCTCTGCCGGAAGGCGGAAGCGTGCTCCACAATGTGTTCAGCGATCAGTATTTTGGGATGACTTATCCCTTGCCCCCGGATTGGGCCGAAAAATACAAAGGCCCACCGCCGTCGGATACGGGGCGCTATGTGCTGGCGCAGATCAGTCCCACGGAAACATACAGTAGACCAAATCGAGGGACGATCCTGATTACGGCGCAGGATATGTTCTTCACACCACTGCCTGCGACCAACGCGCTCGAACTCGTCAAGTACTCGAAGGATCATTTGCAAGCTGATTTCAAGGTGGAATTACCTCCAACCGAGACCACGGTTGGAGGCCGCCCGTTTACCTTCTTCGCCTATTGGTCCCCCATAGCCGAGCTGCATTGGTACGTTCTTGCGACCGAGATCCGTTGCCACGCCGTGCAAATCATACTGACCAGCCGTGACACGAAACTTCTGGAGAGTTTGATTGCTGATCTGGACAAGATGAAGCTGCCCGCCGAAGCCAGTCCAGTGGCGGGGATGGGCGGTGGCACTTTTCCGGTGTGTATTAAGAATTACGCAAACGACGAAAATGTGAGGGTGCGGGTTGAGCCGGTCTTTGCCGAGCACAAGTTCCACGCCGTCCCAGTGCGAATCATCATCGATAAACAAGGTAAGGTAAAGCACATTCATTTTCTCAGTGCATTTCCGGATCAAGAAAAAGCCATTACCGATGCTCTGAGGCAATGGAAGTTCAAGCAGTACATCGAAAACAAACAGCCCGTCGAAGTGGAAACAGGAATTATGTTTGGACGCTCGTCCTATCCGGCGACCCAGCGAGCAGCAACCACCGAATGAGACCGAGAACAGAATGTCCTGCCTCCGGCTGTGTCCGAATCGTCTCTCTGTTTCTCGATTCGCCGCACTCGTCCCCTTCGTCGTACACTCTTGCACGTAACATTATTCCGTTCCCATGCCTCCGATCACGGCATTGCTGCACACCACGAATGATGCTCTGCGCCTGGGGCGCGCGTTGGAAACGCTTCTTCCCTGCGCCGAAGTCATGATTGTGGACCATCACTCGCCCGACGCCACTCTGCGGGTTGCCCGCGCATACGGCGCCCAGATTCTGCGGGCGGAGGCCGGCGCCACGACCGAACACTACCTCGAGCGCGCGCGATGCGATTGGATTCTCTGTCTCGACCCTTCGGAGTCCATCACCGAAAAACTCCAGGCCACGCTGTTCGAATGGAGTTCTTTATCCAACGAAAGCCTACTCCACGCTGCCGCTTTTTCCGTCTTCGTGCGCGAGCAAACAGACGGAACTTGGCAGCACCACTCAGCGCCCGAAACCCGGTTAGTACCCCGCGGCTGGGATTCCTGGAATGGACACCTTCCAGCTCATAAGCCTTCCTCCCTGGCACTGGAAGGCGATCTGCTGAGGATTGCTTTCCCGTGATGGCCTTCCATTCGGTTCCCCATCGGCCTTTCGGACAGTGACTTCAGTACCTTAGTCGTACCTGACCTTTCGCCTTATAATCCACTCAAGATTCGGCACTGTCCGCGTTCCCTCGAAGATGCATGTTTGAAATGCTTCAGTTGCACTTCTGTAGAACGCCACCAACTCAGTGGACCCTTTTTACGCATCGTCGATTCTTTTCATCGGGCTGTCATTCGGCAGCTTTCTGAACGTGTGTATCTATCGCCTGCCCTTGGGTTTGTCGGTGGTAACGCCGCGTTCCAGGTGTCCCCGCTGCAAGCAACTGATTGCCTTCTACGACAATATGCCGGTGATCAGTTGGCTGATCCTTCGGGGCCGCTGCCGGCTGTGCAAAACCAGGATTTCTCCACGCTACCTATTCATCGAGCTGCTTACTGGAGCTTTGTTTCTGGGTTGCTACGCTTACTTCGGGCTCACGCTGGCTACGTTGAAATACTGGGTCTTTGGATTTCTCATCCTCGGTCTGATTTTCACCGACGCCGAAACCAAGCTGCTGCCGGACAAACTGACGCTCCCCGGCCTCGCTCTCGGCATCATTTTCAGCTTGCTGGTTCCCGTGAATGACGTGGCTTCGCAGTTCCTTCCGGGCGTGGTGAACTTGCCCTTCAGCGCAGATGTCTCGACCCGGCTGCTCTCTTTGCTAGATTCTCTTCTGGGAGCGGCTTTGGGCGCTTCCTTCATCTACGGAGCGGGCGCCGCGTACTTGCGCTGGCGTGGAACCGAGGGTATGGGTTTCGGCGACGTTAAGCTGATGGGAATGGTGGGTGCGTTTCTGGGTATCAAACTCACCATCTTGACCATCTTCGCTGCGTCGCTGGCCGGATCTCTGTTTGGTTTAACCACCGTGCTGATGGTGTGGATCAAGCGCACCCACCGCTTCACGCAACGGCTACCCAATCTACAGGCCGCGCGCCGCCGGGGGTGGCAGTCCGCACAAATGGTTTACCGCTATTACCAGATGCCCTTCGGCGTCTTCTTGGGCAGCATGGCCTTGCTGGCACTCTTCGTTGGCAACCAATTCTTGCACTGGTACGGGAGGCTTTGGTGGTAAGGCTGCTCGCCAATCCGGTGCTGCTGCGTGCCCTCCTCGTTTTGTTTGCTGCGGGATGCGCCTTCACATTCCTTATCTGGCTGATGCGCCGATTGCGCAGAGATATCGCTGCCGAAGCCGATCTTGACTCCGTCGCCCCTCCCACTCTGGAAGCTTTGCCGGTTCATCTTTACAACACGGTAATCCAGCAACTGAAGCAGCAGAAACACGAATTACAAGTGCAGACGCTCTCCGAGCAGCGCCGCGCTCGCACCAGCGAAAACTTCAGCCAGACCGTGCTCTCCAATCTCCCCTGCGGCGTGCTGGTGTTCGGCCGCAATGGATTAGTGAAGCAAGCCAATCCCGCGGCCAAAGACATTCTGGGCTTCCGCTCTCTTTCGGGGATGAGCGCCACCGATATTTTCCGCGGCGCGACGGTTTGTTCGCCCGCCTCGCTCGCAGAGCATTCCGAGGGCCTGGAGGATGCGCCAGCACGGCTGGTAGAGGAAGTGCATGTGGTCCTGCGCGAGGGCAGCAAGCATCGTCAGCTGGAGGCAGATTATTCCACTCCTGCCGGCGAGAAGCTTCGCGTCGCGGTTACGGTTTCCGCCGTGCCCGCAGTCGATGGCAGTTTGCTCGGGGCGGCGTGCTTGATCAGCGATCGCAGCGAATTCGAGCACATCCGCTCTGAGCAAGAGTTGCACAGGGAAATTTCTGCCGAAATGGCGTTGCAGTTACGAACTTCTCTGACCACCATCGCTGGGTACGCCCAACAGTTGGCGCGGAATCGCGATTCTGATCTGGCCCCGCAATTGGCTGCCGATATCGCCAGCGAGGCTGCCAGTCTGGACCGCCACATCGGAGGATTCTTAGCGGAAAGACGCAATGCCTCAGGCGTCGACGCTCGGGCCAGTGCAGCGGGTCGAGCGAAATGAAGGCTGAACGACCAGGATCAACCAGCAGATTTTGCACGAACGGATCTGCCTATGCTCGCAGTCAAAGGATGGAAGCCATGAAGCATATCGCCTATGTTGGATTTGTATTCGCGCTGTTCACGGTCCTGACCGGTTCTCCGGTTCTGGCCCAGACCACAGCGCCGGCGCCCGATCAGTCCTCGCTTGGAGACTATGCTCGCAAGGTCCATAAGGATCCGGCCGTCAAAGCCAAGCCCAAGGTCTTCGACAACGACAATCTTCCCACCGAGGACAAGCTGTCTGTTGTCGGCGCTCCCGTCGCCGCCAATGCCGGCGACAGCACTCCTGCGAGTTCCGATTCGAAAGATGCCGCTCCCGCTACGAAGCCCGAAGACGATCAGTCCAGGAAACAAGCCGAGTGGAAATCCTGGCAGGATAAACTGATCGCGCAGAAGAGTACGATCGAGCTCGCCTCACGCGAACTCGACGTGCTCCAGAAGGAATATCAACTTCGCGCCGCCGCTATGTATGCAGACGTCGGCAACCGCTTACGCAACTCCACCCAATGGGACAAGGAAGACGCCGACTTCAAGCAGAAGATTGCCGACAAACAGAAAGCCGTCGACGATGCTAAGCAAAAGCTCGACGACATGCAGGAAGAGGCCCGAAAGGCCGGAGTTCCTGCCACCATGCGCGAGTAAGAGCGGCCAC
Source organism: Candidatus Sulfotelmatobacter sp. (assembly GCA_049584315.1). Lineage (GTDB taxonomy): Bacteria > Acidobacteriota > Terriglobia > Terriglobales > Acidobacteriaceae > Sulfotelmatobacter. The sequence continues at coordinate 66,475 of JBAUXO010000348.1, forward strand.
CTCGCAGCGCGGAGAGAATCGGCATAGGGGGACGGGTCGCCCCGCCTCCCCTGCCACACCACCGTACATGCGGGTCCGCATACGGCGGTTCGGCGGATTAAGCTAAGACCGCACGACCATGGGTGGAAGCCCGAGCGTGGCAA
>JBAUXO010000349.1:0-55111 GCA_049584315.1 Candidatus Sulfotelmatobacter sp.
CGCGCCATCTATGCGTGGCTTGCAAGCTGGAACGATACGCCCAAGCCGTTCGCCTGGAAGGCCACTGCTGACGTGATCCTAGACAAGGTGCGCCGTTGTAAAGAATTGGCTGGGACAGCACACTAGAACAATTCCTGCTTTTCTAGTTTCTCTCCACCGCCATGGCGACGGCGTTGCCTCCGCCGAGGCAGAGGGCGGCGATTCCACGTTTCACATCACGGCGCGCCATCTCATAAATTAAAGTCACGAGCACGCGAGCGCCGCTGGCTCCGATAGGATGGCCGATGGCCACGGCGCCGCCGTTCACGTTGACCTTGTTGGGATCAAGGCCGAGCTCTCGCATCACGCCCAGCGCCTGCACCGAGAATGCCTCATTCAGTTCGTAGAGGTCGACGTCTTCATTCTTCCATCCGCTCTTTTCCCAGATCTTGCGAACCGCATCGACGGGCGCCATCATCACCCACTTGGGTTCGACGCCGCTGGTGGCCTGGGCCACGATGCGGACCATGGGTTGAGCGCCCAGTTCCTTCGCCCGTCGCGCGCTGGTCACGACAACGGCTGCCGCTCCGTCATTCACTCCAGGTGCGTTGCCGGCGGTTACGGTGCCATCTTTCTTGAACGCGGGCTTTAGCGCACGCAGAGCTTCTATGGTTGTATCCTCGCGCGGGGATTCATCCTTTTCAAAGAGTACCGGGGCCTCGCCTTTTTTCTTTGAGGGAAGTTCGACGGGGACGATTTGCGATTTGAAGCGGCATTCCTTCATGGCGGCGACAGCCTTGCGGTGAGAGTTCACGGCGAACTCGTCCTGCTCTTCGCGCGTGATGCCGTATTTTTCGGCGACGTTCTCACCCGTGATGCCCATGTGATAGTCGTTGTAAATGTCCCAGAGACCATCGTGCACCATGGAGTCAATCACCTTTCCGTTTCCGAGCCGATAACCCTTGCGCGCCTGCGGCAGAAGGTAAGGAGCATTGGTCATCGATTCCATGCCGCCGGCAACCACGATGGAACTGTTTTCGGTCTGCACGGCCTGCCCTGCGAGGGCGACTGCCTTCAATCCGGAGCCACAAACTTTGTTGATTGTCATGGCACCTGTTGCGGGCGACAATCCTGCGAAGATGGCGGCTTGCCGCGCTGGATTTTGTCCCAGTCCAGCGGGCAGAACGTTGCCCATGATGCATTCGTCAACCTGATTGGAATTCAATCCGGCGCGCTTGACCGCTTCCCGCACCACGATCGCACCCAACTGGGAAGCACTCAAATCGGAGAGACTTCCCTGAAATTTTCCTACTGGTGTACGACAACCAGAAATGATGACAACCTCATCGAAAGCCGCCATTGATCATGCTCCCGCGAATATTTCGCTGCTTCATTATAGATGCAGCCGCGAGTGGAAACGATCAACTTCTGCGTGATGGTTTTCGCTGCCGTGCGCCCATCCGCTTGCAAGAAAATTGAGTCGAGTTCAAACCACCCTTGGGGTCTTCCGCGTGCGCGCTCGTGGGTGCGAGATGCGTTTCGGTGCTGTCGCGTCAAGATTTTGTTGTTCCCTCGCATCAAGCTGTGACTTTGGTACAGCATCGCCCGCTACCATGCATGCATTTTTTTCTTGACTTCATTTTTCATTAACTCTATACAATCAATTAGTTGCAACAAAACAGCGTTGCAGATTTTTCCATGAAAAATGGAAGGGAGAATAGAACCAATGGCAACCAAGAAAAAGGCAAAGAAGAAAAAGAAGCACTAAGAAGTCAGTACGAAGTCAAAGGGGGACGCCAAAAAGCGTCCCCTCAGTTTTTTGCGCGGAAGTTTGTGCGATGTAATCAATCCAGCGAAGAGGCTGCACTCTTCGCATTGGAAGAAACATTTGGCGCCTGCTTTTCGCGGGCGGGACATAAGCCGCGAAATGCGCAGAAGGTGCAGTGAAAGTCGGGCTTCGGTTTGAAGTTTCCTTCCGCAATGCCACGCGCCACGGCCTGGACGCGCTCGCGAGCTTCTTCCAGTTGAAACTCGGCTCGCTTGGAAGTGACGGAGACGTTTCCTTCCAGGTTGTGAAACGCCAACTCTCCCACCTGGTATCCCCACTTCTGTTTCGCGGCCATGGCGTAGATGGACAGTTGCAGGCTTTCGTCGGCGTCTTCTTGTGAGCGAGCCTTACCGGTTTTGTAGTCGACGATTGCGATGCTGCCATCGGACATTCGATCCACGCGATCGATTCGTCCAGCAACCCTGGTTCCGGCGATCTGAATGTCAAACCATTCTTCCGTGTGCAGAACTTTGGGCGCGGGGGTCGAATGCGTAGCGGCCAGAAAATCGTTCAATTGCTGCAATCCTTGCTTGAGGTACAAATCCCGCTGATAGTCGTCCTGGATTCCGGATGCCGCCAGGTCGTCGCGAAACAGCTCGAGTAGCTCGTCGTCGGTCTTTGTCCTGCCTAAACGGACCGAATCGTAAAAGGTGCGCAATACACGATGCATGGCGGCGCCATACTGGACGGCGGCGTGAAGTTGCCGCGCTAACCTCCATTCGCGTTCAAACTTAAACTGCAGAGGACAGGTTTCATAAGTTTCTACTGCGGTGGCGCTCAGGCGTGCGTCCAACCCATCGATGGCCGGCAGGGCGAGCCATGCGGGCAAACGGGAGCCCTCGGGGTGAGCGCTGTCCGCTGCGGCGGCGATCTCGATTAACTCCGGTTGGGAAGCGAGTGCCGGTCGTGATCGGAGCCAAGGAGCGAGGCCAACATTGCCAATGAGTTCGCGCATCAGCCCCGCGGGAGTTTTGTCGCGGCCGATCCCCTGCTTGCCATAGATGTGCAGCGAATCCCTCGCTCGGGTCATTGCCACATAAAAAAGCCGGCGCTCTTCCTGGTCGTGGAGGGTTTTGTCGTCGCCCGTAGCGGCGGAATCGGGATCACGCAACTCGGCGGGAAACTCCACGAGCGTTTCCCGGTAACTGGCGGGAAATGAGCCTTTGGTCGCGCGCAGAACAAAAACGTGTGCAAACTCGAGACCCTTGGCGCCGTGGGCAGTCATGAGGCGCACGGCGTCCTCGTCTCCCCGGGACGCCATCGGAATCACTCCGCAGGCTTCGCGAAAATAATTCAGATATTCGACCCACTCGCCAAGTTCCCCGGTGTCGGTCGTGCACTTGTTCTCCCAGTCGAGGGCGAACTTCAGGGCCGCCTGAAGAACGGGCGAATGGAGAGGGAGTTGGAATCCTTTTCCGATTAACTGCAGCGCGGCACGTGCTTTCGCTTTTTTCTGGGTGACTTCATCCCGCGCCTGGCGAACGCATTGCAACACTTCGGTGCCTCCGGCGACGCTACCCAGAACGGAGGCGAGTGGAATGGTCACGCCGTCCTTTGAATCCTTGGCAATCGTTCGAAGCGCAGTGCGGAGTTGTTCCGCATCAACCTTGAACTGGGGCAAAGCCGCGACTCGAAAGAGACTAGCATCGGCGGTGAGGTCCACCACGGCAGCGACGCAGGCAAACAGATCCCGAACCTCGGGGGTGTCGCTCACGTCCATGTTCTCGATGGAGAAAGGAATTTCGCGTTCGGCCAGATGTTGCACCACATCATCCCGGTGAATGTGAGAGCGGTAGAGGATGCCGAAGTCTTTCCATTTGCAGCGTGAGCGCCGTTTGACGTCCTCGATAATGCTGACCACGTCGGGAGCCTCGGCATCTTTGCCGCTGAAGGCGATCGCTTCCACAGGAAAAGTGGGCAAGGGCTGACCTTCTTTTTTCGCGTCCTCTTGGCGGGCCGATTGCAGAGGAGTGCGGCGGTAGACGAGCGCAGCCCGCTCCGTAGTGCCAAAGACGGGAGGGTTTTTGTCGATGATGGCAAACGCACATTGCAGGATGGGCGTGGTCGAGCGGCGATTCTGGCCGAGGACAACGAACTTCGACTCGGGAAAATGCCGGCGGAAAAGATGGAATGCCGCATTGGATGCGCCACGAAAACGGTAGATAGCCTGATCGGGATCGCCAACGGCGAAGACGTTGCCCGCATTTCCCGCGAGAGCCGCAAGAACCTCGATCTGCGCGAAGTTGGCATCCTGAAACTCGTCGACCAGAATGAAGCGGGCGCGGGCGCGGGCGGAAGCCAACAGATCTTCGTCATTCACGAGCAACTCGTGGGCGCGCGTAATCATGTGGCTGAAAGTACCGTAGTTATCTTCACGCAGCCAGCGCTCGGTAGTAGAGAAGACGCGGGCAATCTCCTGGCAGCGACCGATTACTTCGGCGTCACCCAACTCTTCTTTCGATTTCGCAACGCGCGGAACCGAGAGTTCGCCACGTTCGAGCTGTGCGACGTAGTCCGCGTACTTCTCGGGAATTACCATTTCGTCATGACAGCGGCTGAGGAAGTCCAGCAGGTCGTTGAGAAACTTCCCCACATTCGCCGCCCGGACGTAGTGTTCGAGATGAAGCTCGTGAAGCTTTTTGCGAAGGTAGATCCAGAGATCTTTTTCGTCGAGGACGCCGAAATCTTTGCCGGCACGTTTCAGGAGAGTGTTGCAATAGTCGTGGAATGTGGCGGAATGAATTTCGTGGCCGAGAAGGGCGCCGACGCGATCTCGCATCTCACCGGCGGCAGCCACGGTATAAGTGAGGGCTATAATTTCGTGGGGTTTCGCGTGTCCCTCCTTGACCAGGTGGGCAATGCGATGAATGAGGACGGACGTTTTGCCAGTTCCAGCGCCTGCGATCACCAGCATCGGTCCGTGGACGTGGTTGATCGCTTGGCGCTGATGATCGTCGGGAACAAAGGGTCGAGACTTTATTTTGGAAACAGCCATTGGGGCTCAGAATAACACCGCGGCGGGCAACGCGTGGGGAGCGACAGGGGGGCGGATTCAGAACGAGAATAGGGTTGCGGCCACGATTGCCGTGGCGGCGATGGCGGCGGTCTCGGCGCGCAGGATCGTGTCTCCCAGAGACGCGGAAATCCATCCGGCTTGCTGAAAGGATCGCATCTCCTCTTCGGTCCAGCCGCCCTCGGGACCAATGGCGAGAATGATTCCGCTCGCTCGCGTGTGGGCCTTCAGCACATCGCGAAGCAAGGTTTGCTCCTCTGACTCCGCCAGGACAATGCCCAGAGCGTTTTGAAGGTTGAAGGCGTCGGAGAGTTTGAGGGGCGCGGCAATCTCCGGTGGCGCGGGGCGGCGAGATTGTTCTGCCGCTTGCCGGGCGATGCGCTGCCAACGCTCCACCCGCTTCATCGAGGCCGCAGCCAGGTGTGCATCCGTGCGGCGCGCGATGACCGGGATAATCCGCCAGGCGCCGAGCTCGGTGCACTTCTCGATGGCCCATTCCATGCGATCAAACTTGAAGATGGCGAGAAGCAGGGTGATTTCCATCAAAGCTGGGGCTGGAATTTCCTCGGCGAGGTCAAACTCGACTCGGTCTTGGGTCACAGATTTGATTCGGCCGCGGCGAACGGCTTGGCCGGTGGCGATGTCGAAGTCTTCTCCGACGCGAGCTCGAAGTACACGGACCAGGTGGTCGGCGTGCTCTCCGACGAGAGCGGCCCGATCTCCGGAGACTTCGTCGGCAATCCAGCGGCGGCGCGTCATGTCCGCTAGCCGAACATGTCTTTGACTTTGCCCAAGAGCGACCGCATCATCGGCTGGTTGTCGACCTTGGTGGTGGTCTCGAGTTCCTGCAGCAACTCTTTCTGACGCTTGCTCAGCTTGCCGGGAATCTGCACACGCACTTCGACGTACAAGTCGCCCTTGCCGTGACCATTGAGGACGGGCACGCCCTTGTTGCGAATGCGAAACGTGGTGCCGGGCTGGGTGCCATCGGGGATCTTGAGGCTGTGTTCGCCTTCGAGTGTAGGCACGCGAATCTCAGCACCCATCGCGGCCTGGGTGACGGAAAGCGGCACAACGCAGTGGAGATCATTGCCTTCGCGTATGAAGAACGGGTGCTCCTTCACGTGCAAGACGACGTAGAGATCACCGGCAGGACCACCGAACGGACCGGCTTCACCTCCACCGGAGAAGCGAATGCGCGTGCCGTCTTCGACGCCGGCGGGAATTTTCGCGTCGATGGAGCGCTGCCGCAGCAGGCGGCCTTCGCCTTTGCACTTAGGGCAGGGATCGGTAATCACGTTGCCGGTTCCCTGACACGTGGGACAAGTTCGCGCGATGCTGAAAAAGCCTTGCTGGTAGCGCACCTGGCCTCGGCCGGAACAGGAGCGGCAGGTGGTGGGACCTTTGCCTGGGGCCGCTCCGGAGCCGTGGCACCCCTCGCAGGCTTCGTGACGGCGCACCGTCACTTGCGTCTCGGTGCCAAAGACGGCTTCTTCGAACTCCAGAGTGATGTCTTCGCGCAGATCGGCGCCGCGTTGCACACGGCTGCGGCCACGACCTCCACCACCGAAGGTATCTCCGAAGCCGAAAAACTCGCCAAAAATTTCGCCGAAGTCCTGGAACACGGTGGCGTCAAAACCCCCGCCCGGCGAGGAGGCGCTACCGACGCCCGCGTGGCCGTAGCGATCGTAAAGAGAACGTTTCTCGGAGTCGGCCAGGATTGCGTAGGCTTCGGTTACCTCTTTGAATCGCTCCTCCGCATCGGGATTGTTCGGATTGCGATCGGGATGCCATTGCATGGCGAGCTTGCGATACGCGCTCTTCAGTTCTACTTCGGTCACGGTGCGGCTGACGCCCAGCACTTCGTAATAGTCGCGTTTTGCGTTCGTGGTCAGAATTAGCGCCTTTCTAATAAGAAGAACAAGGAGGAGAGAAACTCCAAGCTGCCAACCTCAGGGGCTAGAGCCCGCGTTCCGGTTAGGCATCGGCGGCACGGCTGAAAGCCGTGCCCCTCCCAAACTCTTCATGGATCGAACCTTGTGAATTTATTTCCCAGGGTTCCTGGCAACCTTCACCATCGCCGGGCGCAGCAGCCGGTCCTTCAACCTGTAGCCGCGCTGCAACTCCTCGATCACCTGATGATCGGGGGCCTCGGTGGTATCCACCATTTCGATGGCCTCGTGATAGTGCGGGTCAAACGGCTGGCCCTTGGCGGCGATCGGCTGCAAGGACAGTTTCCCCAACGCCGTTTGCAGCTGCTTGTAAATCAGATCAATCCCGTTGCGGAATTCGGCCGCGTCGGACTTCACCTGCAGGGCACGTTCGAAGCTGTCGAGGACCGGCAACAGAGACTTGATCGCATCCGCGGCGGCGTAGTCGCGAAAGTCCTGCTGTTCCTTGACGGTGCGACGGCGCGCATTTTCGAACTCGGCCTGGGCTCGAGCCAGCCGGTCGAGGAGGGAGTCGCGCTCCGCGGTTATTTTTTGCAACTCCGAACCGCTAGCCGACGAGTCGCCCGGCACGGCCTGCTCAGGGCTTTCCCCGTCATCGCCGGACGGCAGTTCGTGCTCCAAGTCGAGATTCGACTTCTCTGCTTCCGATCTTCCATTTGATTTCCCCATAAACCTGACTACTCCGATTCATTTAAAATTTTGTCGAACAGGCGCGCGATGTAAGAAACCGCCGTCATGGTGTGCTGATAGTCCATGCGCGTGGGACCGATCACCGCGAGCGAACCGAACATGTCCGTTCCCGAGCGCGCGGGAGCTCCGATCAACACAAAGTTCTGCATGGAGGGCAGCGCATCGTCTAAACCGATTACCACCCGCACCGCTTCCTGCTTCACGTCGAGATAGGCTCCCAGAAGCTGCGCGACTTTTTCTTTCTCCTCGAGAGTTTGTAGCAGCTCCTGCAGGCGCTTGCGATCTTCCTGACCGGTCACCAGATTGGCCGCACCTTCGACGAAGACGACCTGAGAGTCCGCCTCGGCGGCGAGCGCGCCTTGCTTGTAAAGTTGCTCGATCGAATTCATCAGGCGATCGTATTCACTGCGTTCCTGCTCGATTCTCCGGGAAAGTTCGGCGCGCATCGATTCCATCGTCCAGCCGCGAAAATTTTCGTTGATGTAGCGGGCGGCGAGATCGAGTTCCGCTTGCGGCAGATCGAGGCGCAACACGCGGTCGCGCACCAGTCCGGAGCGGGTCACCAGGACGGCGAGGACTTTCTGATCACTCAGGCGCGAGAAGTACACATGCTCGAGCGCATTTCGAGTGCCGCTGGAAGCCACGGTAACGCCCACATTCTTCGAGATCAGCGACAGCACGTGCGAGGTGCGCTCCATGAACTCCTGTACGTCGCTCACCCCCGCGAGCGAATCAGAAATCATGCTCTCTTCCTGAGGTGCGAGCTTGGCGGTTCCGGAAATCTGCTCGACGTAATAGCGGTAGGCCTCGGTGGTGGGAACGCGTCCGGCCGAGGCGTGCGGCTGCTCCAGGAATCCGGCATCAGAGAGATCCGCCATCACGTTGCGAATGCTGGCCGGACTCAGTCCTTCGCGATTCGAGCGCGAGAGTGTGCGCGAACCAACCGGCTCGCCCGTGGAAATAAAAGTCTCCACGATCGCGGTTAGAACTTCGCGTTCGCGCTTGCCGATATGCGGATCCGTAGGCATTCTGTAAAAAGGGATCGCCGGTTGCAGCCAGCGATGTTTCCGGTTAAGTATTTTAGATGCAGAAACTTAGCCAAAAGGCGCAGACAGGCTTCCTGCTTGGATTCTAGGAACGCGTGCTCGTCCTGTCAAGGACAGCGCGCTCTTTCTCGAGAACTGACGGCTTGCGCCGCCGGGAACCTCGGCTCGCATCTTCCCCGGCGCAGTCGCTACGGGTATCCTCAACTGCCGGGACACGAAGCTTGTTCTCATGAAATCAAAACCGCACGTGGCCGTCATCGGAGCCGGGGCATTTGGAGGCTGGTCGGCGCTTCATCTTCTTGAACGTGGAGCGCAGGTGACGCTCGTCGACGCCTGGGGGCCGGGAAATTCGCGGGCCTCGTCGGGAGGCGAGACGCGGATCATGCGGGGGACGTATGGTCCGGATCAACCCTACAGCCAGCTCGCCGCGCGCGCGCTCAAGCTGTGGGAGAAATATGAAAGGCGCTGGAAGTGGCAGTTTCTGCATCGCACCGGCGTTCTGTGGATGGTCAGCGGCCACGACGATGCGTACGAGCGCGCGTCGCTCGGGATGCTGCGGGAGGCGAGAATCAAGTTTCGGGAATTCTCGACCGCGGAGATGAAGAAACGATGGCCGCAGATTCACTTCGACGAGGTGCGCTGGGGAATCTTCGAACCGGAGTGCGGTTATCTTGATGCGCGCGCCAGTTGCCGGGCCGTGCTGGACGCGTTTGTCGATCGAGGTGGCACGTACCGGCAGGTGACTGTGTCGGGCGACGGGCTGGAAGATGGACCTTTACGCAGTGTCTTTCTCTCGGATGGCTCGCGGCTGAAAGCTGACAACTATGTTTTCGCGTGCGGGCCGTGGCTCGGCAAGCTGTTTCCTGGAACTCTAGGCCGGTTGGTACGGCCGACCAAGCAGGACATCTTTTTCTTCGGCCCGCCGGCGGGCGATTCGCGGTTTACCGACGCGCAGCTTCCGGTGTGGGGTGATCACGGTAAACGCTTTTTTTATGGCATTCCGGGAAGTGACCGGCGCGGCTTCAAGATGGCAGATGACACGCGGGGCACCTTTTTCGACCCTACCTGCGGGGAGCGGGTGGTCGGCCACGCTACCTTGAAACGCGTTCGGGAATATCTGGCACTTCGATTTCCCGCGATGAAAGACGCACCGCTGCTCGAGACCCGCGTATGCCAGTATGAGCAGACTCCGGACAGCAACTTTATTCTGGATCGTCATCCGAGGATGGATAACGTTTGGATATTAGGCGGCGGATCGGGGCACGGGTTTAAGCATGGGCCGGCGCTGGGGGAAATGGCGGCGCAGCTGGTTTTGAAGGGCGGCGAGCCGGATGCGGTTTGGCGGCTATCGCGGTTCAAGCGGTCTTGAAGTCAAGCATCGCGGATAACGGCTGGCATCTCACCCGATCTTCGTTCCGAGCTGGAATTAGTTGTAAACTTCAATGAAAACGGGCGACTAGAATGGATAACGCCATCGTCACAGATTCGAATATGCTTGCGGGTACCCCGGTTTTCAAGCGGACCGGCGGGCCCTTTCAGGGATTACCGGACTATCTGGAACAGGCACACGCTCGACGATTTCCTCAGCGATTTTCCGACCGTCAGCCGTGAGGGCGGCAATCGCCGGGTTGGAGCAAGCTAAGTCTCTCCTCGTTGCGCATCTCCAATGAAACTCTGGCTCGATGAGTGCGTACCTCGCAGCCTTAAGTCGAGCTTATCGACCGATGGGCAGCAGTGCGTGAGGGTGCCCGAAGCCGGCTTCGCAGGCCAGACAAATGGCAGAGCCGCTCGGATTGGCGGACGGAAGTTTTGCTGTTTTCATCATTCTTGACAGAGGGTTCACCTGCCGGCAGAACCTGATGGGGCGACGGATTTCTATACTTCTCATTCGCGCGAAGTCGGCGGCCCCGGTCGACTTACTGCCGCTTGCAGAAGCCTGCCGGGGTGCCCTATCGAAAATCAAACCGGCAAGAGATCGTTCAAGCTCAGAGCAGGAAAATAGACCGGATCCCTACTGAATCTGAATCACGCTGGCGCCTTCGCCGGCTTTAATCTCTCCGACGCGCGCCGCGACCCGCTGCGCGAACTCGAAGATTGATTTCGCGTGCGGCGAGTTTTCTCCCTCGAGCACGACGGGCTTACCGCCGTCGCCGGATTTGCGCACCTCGGGATCGAGCGCGATGTTTCCGAGAAACGAAACGCCGAATTGCTTGGCCATGTTTTCGGCACCGCCGCGGGAAAAGATATCGATCTCGTGGCTGCAGTGCGGGCAGACGAAGTAGCTCATGTTTTCGACCACGCCGATCAGATCCACTTTCATCTGCCGGAACATTTCGATGGCCTTGCGCGCATCTTGCAGAGAGACGTCGGAGGGGGTTGAGACGACTACGGCTCCGGTCAGGGGAACATTCTGCACCAGCGACAGCGCGATATCGCCCGTACCAGGTGGCAGGTCGACGATCATGTAGTCGAGATGTCCCCACTCCACCATGCCCAGGAACTGCTTCACGATCTGGTGCAGCATGGGACCGCGCCAGATGACGGGCTTGTCGCCGGGATTAAGAAATCCCACGGAGATCACTTTCAGCCCGTGGGCCTGTAGCGGCTCGATGCGATTTTCTCCAACCATCTTCGGCTGACCGCTCATGCCCAACATCAGCGGGACGTTCGGACCGTAGACATCGGCATCGAGCAGGCCGACTTTGTGACCCATCTTGGCCAAGGCAACGGCGAGATTTACCGAGAGTGTCGTCTTGCCGACGCCGCCCTTGCCGGAGCCGACGGCAATGATAGCATCCACTCCAGGTAACGGTTGCGGCCCCTGTGCAGGCTGACCGGGATGAGCAGGCATATGTGCGTTCAAGCAATCACACTCCAGGATAAAGTCAGGATGGATCGAACATTAATTACCCGTAGGTTCGATTATACAGGCATGTGGCGGGCGCGACGGCGAGGGCGAAGTGAATGCTTGCGCGAGCAGGGCACTGTCCACAGGAAATCCCGAAGAACCAAATGACTATCCAGTCCGTTCAAAGTCGGACGGGACAGCGGTCCCATTGAGCGGTGGATCATCGCTTGACCTTGCGGCGGCGCTCCATTTCAGAACGGCGATTCTCGCGGCGGCGGCCGGCGTCGTCGTAGCGGCGCCGCTGTTCATCGGTCTCCGGTACGACGGGCGCCACTTTCAGGCGATTTCCCTTGGCGTCTATGGCCACGAAGGTCAGATAAGCCGAGGCCACGTGTTGCGCCGTATCGGCAAGATAGTTCTCCACAAAGACCTTTACTCCCACTTCCATCGAGGTCTGAAAAACCCGGTTCACGGACGACTTCAAAATGACCATATCGCCGACTCGCACCGGCACCAGAAAGTCGATGTGATCGACCGAGGCGGTGACGGCGTAGCTACGCGAATGACGATGCACGGCCATGGCACCCGCCAAATCGATCCAGTGCATCAAGCGGCCGCCCAGCAGTGCGCCCAGCGGGTTGGCATCATTGGGCAGAACGATCTCGGCCATTTCCGATTGCGAATCCCGCACCGGACGAGGCGTTTGGGTTGGCGTCTGTTCGCTCATAGCTTTGTTATCCTTAACTCGCGATCGCGGCAGTTGTTCCCAGCCGTTTCCGTTTTTCCAGGTAGGACTCCACGAAGCACTCCGCCATGCGCTGCAAGCACAGGTCGTGATTTCGCGGTTCCTGCCGATTTCCCGCCGCATCAAATTGGATGATCCCGTGTTCGGCCGGACGATGATCGCGCTCGCACACGTAGCGAACTTGAATGGCGCCGGCCGTGCCGTTTCGTTGGTCATCGCCCACGGTTCTTGCTCCGAAGCGGATCGAATCCCACTTGCGATCCTGGGGCAAACGGCCGCAACCTTCGGCGTAGCCTAGATTGCAGAATTGCTCGAGATCGTTGACGGATGGCGCCTCAAGCTCGTGTCCGGGCGCGGTGCAGAGACCGCTCCACCCACATCCCAGTGGAAGCCGGGTGGTATGCATCCAGGTTCCGTTCTCTAATTTCTCCACGGGCATAAAAAACGGACACGCCAACGCCAGCCTCCCTCAGCGCCAGAAATTTCCAGGAGCGTCCATTCTACTCATCGCATGGAAGGCAATCCACTGTCGGGTAACCATACGCGAGGATGGCGTTTATACTAACCTCGTCACCACCGAGATCTGCCTATGGACCGTATCGCGGCGCTCAACGAAGTCCTCACACACGATCCCAACGACACATTTGCCCGCTACGGGTTGGCGATGGAATATTCCAAGCAGGGCGACCTCGATCGGGCGCTGGCAGAGTTCTCCATCCTGCTGAAGGTCAATCCGGACTACACTCCGGGATACTTCATGGCCGCGCAAACGCTGGTTCGCGCGGACCGCGTCGCCGAAGCGCAGAGGATGCTGGGCGACGGAATTGCCTCGGCCCGGCGAACCGGCAACTTGCATGCGCAGTCGGAGATGGAGGCGATGCTGGAGGAGTTGGGTTAGCCATAGCGGAGACGATCCACAAGAAAGGCAATTATTTTGCTTGGGATGGCGGACCGCCTGGCCTGCTACCAATTGCTGCGCCCGGAGATTGGCAAGGGATCGGGGACAGATACGATCCATTTGATCCGCGAACGGATGACGCGTCAGCCTGCAGGGTCGGACAGCCGGTCGGGCTCATTCCTGTCTCGCGCACCAACCCGCTGGTCCTTGCCGGTGCCCCGTCGATAACTGCATGGCAGCCAAGTCAAGACCTGGGGTCCGGCCGGCTGTATGGGTTTGCGAGTTGGACGACCAAGAACCTTGACGCCCCCGCGGACTCGGCCTCCGCTGAGATGCGAGACTCCCATCTTCGTTGACAGCTGAGTGAGGCCGATCCAGTCGTGATGTCTGGAGGTGATCAGCCCGCAGACCCAGTGTAGGGCGAAGTGGCAGTTTTCTTTCATCCCCGCATCTACAGAATTCTTACCGGACGCTGCCAAGACGGGCCAGGCGCGGTGTACATCGTTGGTTTTGAACGTCAGTAATCAGTAATCAATGAAGCTTAACCATCCTCTTCCCAACCCTAGTTCACTTCGTCATCCTCGCCATCGCCCACTCCACCAACGCGGGAAATAACTGATAGATCTTCTGCGGCACATACATCGTCCAAGGCACAATCACTTCCCTCTTCCGTTTCAAGTATCCCTGCAGCGTAGCCCGAGCCACGCGCTCGGCGGCGATGCCGCGCACGGAATTGGGGCGGACCTTTTTTCGTTCATTCCCCAGCACTACATTCTCCCCAAAGGCCGTCCGCACGTAGCCGGGACAAACCGTCAGCACGTGAATCCCGTCTTTTTTCAATTCCACGCCCGCTGCCTTGCTGATGGCATTCATGGCGAACTTGGTGGCGCTGTAGGCGGCATGAAAGGGCAGAGGAATATGGCCGGCCACGCTGGAAATGTTGATGATGGTTCCACCCCCCTGCAGGCGCATGATCGGAACGACGGCCTGCATGCCCATCACGGCGCCATAGAAATTCGTGTCAAACATCTCGCGGCAGGCGGCCATCTCCATCTGGGCCACAGAATCCAGCAGCCCATGGCCGGCGTTATTGACCCAGACGTCGATGCGCTGGTAGTGATGCAGCGTCAGCCCGACTGCCCGGTCGATTTCCTCGCGATGCCTCACATCACAGGCCATCGCCAATGTGCGCTCGCCATATCCCACGCGGGCGCGCGCCGCTTCCACCCGGCCGGCATCGCGCGACAGCATCACCAACGTCGCTCCCTGGTCAGCGAACAGTTTGGCAATCGCTTCCCCGATGCCCATGGAAGCGCCGGTGACCACCACAATTTTTCCTGCAAGTTCCATAGCGCGCTTTTATTCCTCCGCAACTGGCGAAGTCAAGCGCTGCGGTACAATCGGGCTTAGCCCGCTCATTTTTTGTGCGGATTCCCGCGCCCACGGAGACTGCTTGGCCGCCCTCATTCCCCTGTTCCCGCTGGATGTCGTACTGTTCCCCGGCACTCCGCTGCCGCTGCACATTTTTGAACCGCGCTACAAAGAGATGATTGGGGAATGCCTGGCGCAGAATCGACTGTTTGGCGTCATCCGCGCGGTCGAGCAGATTCTGGCTGAGGTGGGATGCATGGCCGAAATCGTTACCGTCGTGAGAGAGTACTCCGATGGTCGCCTCGACCTCGTAACCGAAGGCCGCCGGCGTTTCGAACTCCTGGGGGTGAATCAGGAGCGTTCGTTTCTGCAAGCGGAAGTTCAGATGATCGACGACGAACCCGGCGCGCCGTCGCAGGAAGACACCGACCGTGCGGTTCAGTTGCACGCAGAACTGTTGGCCATCGCGGGCGCGCAGCAGGATCTCTCCGCCGCCGCCCCGTCGTCGCTGTCGTTCTATCTTGCCGGATCCCTGCCCCTCGATCTGGATTTCAAACAGAAGTTGCTCTCTCTGCGGTCGGAAGCAGAACGCCTTTCCCTACTCATCACTTATCTGGAAAAACTTATTCCCAACCTGCATCGCGCCGCCCGCGCCCGCGAAAAGGCTGGCGGCAACGGACACGTGCATTGAACTGCGGCTACGGGCTTAGGCCCTCGGGCAGATGGTAGATCTTCGGAGTTGAACTTCTCCATGAACCTCTTCCCGTCGGGTTGAACTTCCCGGTGAGCCATCGATTTGCCGAAAACCAGAAGCCGGAAGCCGATTGTTGCCCCCGCTTCCGCGTATAATCCAAGCAAGTATTTCTGGGGGTTCCATGAGTCTTCCTCGCACGCTCGGCGAACTGCGCCGTAGTCCCTTTTCCGAAGAAGGTTTGCGCACTCGCCGCGTGAAAGACGAACTCCGGGAGAATCTCATCGCCCGCTTGCGGCAAAGCGATGACGCCAGCATCTTTCCGGGCATCGTCGGCTATGACGATACCGTGGTGCCGCAGATCGTGAACGCAATTCTGTCACGGCACAATTTCATTTTGCTCGGCCTACGCGGCCAGGCCAAAAGCCGCATCCTGCGGGCGTTGACGACCTTACTCGATCCTCAAATGCCTTACCTTGCGGGTTGCGAGATCCGTGACAATCCTTACTCGCCGATCTGCCGGCGCTGCCGTGAAGAAGTTGCCCGACTGGGCGATGCTACGCCCATTGCCTATCTCACTGCTGACGATCGCTACGTCGAAAAACTCGCTACGCCCGACGTCACCATCGCCGACCTCATCGGTGATATCGATCCGATTAAAGCCGCGCGCGGCGGCCACGAACTCTCCAGCGAATTCACGGTTCACTACGGCTTGCTGCCGCGCGCGAATCGCGGCATCTTCGCGGTCAACGAACTTCCCGACCTTGCCGGAAAAATTCAGGTAGGGTTGTTCAACATCATGCAGGAAGGCGACGTACAGATTAAGGGATATCCGATCCGTCTGCCACTCGATCTGGCGCTCGTGTTCAGCGCGAATCCCGAAGACTATACAGCCCGCGGGAAAATCATAACGCCACTCAAAGACCGCATCGGCTCGGAGGTTCGCACGCACTATCCCGCGACCGTGGATGAAGGCATCGCCATTACGGCGCAGGAGGCTTGGACGAACCGCAATGGACATGCCATGCACCTGCCCACTTATATTCAGGAAGTGATTGAGCGAATCGCCTTTGCTGCTCGCGAAGACAAGAAAATCGACAAGCGAAGCGGCGTGAGCCAGCGACTGCCGATCTCGGCGATGGAAAATGTGATTTCGAATGCGGAACGACGCGCTTTGCGCAACGACGAAAAGCTGGTTGTGCCGCGCGTCAGCGACGTCTACGCCGCGCTGCCCGCTATCACCGGCAAGCTTGAACTCGAATACGAAGGCGAGATGAAGGGCGCGGACTTCGTTGGCCGTGAACTCATTCGCGCCGCCATCGCGAAAACCTATGACCAGTACTTCACCGGCGCCAACGTTCAACAGATTGTGCAGTGGTTCGACCTCGGTGGCGAGATTCAGCTTTCGGATTCCGTCCCCGCTCTAGAGGCGCTGGAGAATCTCAAGGAAATTCAAGGCCTCATCGACAAACTCGGGCCACTCGGGGTCTCGCAGAAGGAAAGCCCGGAGCAGCAGGTGTCAGCCTCTGAGTTCGTCCTTGAAGGCCTGCACGCTCACAAGCGAATTGGCCGAAATGAGGAGCGCGTCTTCAAAGCCGGAGAGAAAAAGCCCGAGCCAGTGCGCGAGAAAGGGTTTGACAAAGAAGAACCGCCGTACCGGCAGAGGAGGCAGTTTAACTAGCAAGCTCCCAGCTTCGAGCTAAAACCGAAGCGCTCCAAGCTCGTACTAGAAGCCCGTACCTGTCATGAAACGCATCCGCTACACCAAATACGTTCCCGACCCTGCGGGCGAGATGAGCCTGGAAGACCTGCTCGGTGCGCTCTCGGATTACCTGCTGCAGAGCGGCTTCCAGAGCGACATGTGGTACGAGATGCGGGAGGGCGAACAAACGCTAGACGATCTTCGGCGCGCCATCGAACAGGCTCTGATGGATGGCGACGCGTTCGACGACGAGATGCGCGAGCACCTCGAGCAAATGGCGGCGGACGGGGAACTCGACGAACTCATCGAAAAGCTGATCGAGCGCATGCAGCAGGAGGATTATATTTCGATCGATCAGCCTCCCGACCCTTCGCGCCCCTCCGGCGTGGGCGGGCAGGTCGGCGAAAACCAGCAGCAGGCGAAATTCGAAATCACCGACAAGAGCCTGGATTTTCTGGGCTTCAAGTCGCTGCGTAATTTGCTCGGCTCACTGGGCAAATCCAGCTTCGGACGCCACGACACGCGCGACCTCGCCACCGGCATTGAAGCCAGTGGGGCTTCCAAGAGCTATGAATTCGGCGACACGCTCAACCTGGACATCACGGCCACGCTCTCCAGTGCCATTCAGCGCGAAGGCCTCGCTCTGCCGCTCAACATCGAATACTCCGACCTGCAGGTTCATCAGTGCGAGTATCAATCTTCGTGCGCGACCGTGCTCATGCTCGATTGCTCGCACTCGATGATTCTTTATGGCGAAGACCGATTCACTCCGGCGAAAAAAGTGGCCATGGCGCTGTCGCATCTCATCCGCACGCAATATCCCGGCGACTCGCTTTCGCTGGTGCTCTTTCATGACTCCGCCGAGGAGGTGCCGCTTTCGCAACTCGCCCGCGTGAAAGTTGGGCCGTATTACACCAACACGCGCGAAGGCTTGCGGCTGGCGCAGCGGATTTTGCAGCGGCAGAGAAAAGACATGAAGCAGATCGTCATGATCACCGACGGGAAACCCTCCGCGCTTACGCTCGAAGACGGACGCATTTACAAGAACGCCTTCGGTCTCGATCCCCTGGTGGTCAGCCAGACACTCGAAGAAGTTTCGAAATGCAAGCGTGCCGGCGTGCTGATCAATACTTTCATGCTGGCGTCCGATTATGGCTTGGTGCAATTCGTGCAGAAAGTCACGGAGATGTGCCGTGGGAAAGCCTACTTCACGACTCCCTATACCTTGGGCCAATATCTGTTGATGGATTATATGTCGCGGAAGACGAAGACGATTCATTGATTCGCCCGGAGGTCCCTCAGGGGCTAAAGCCTTGAACTCTTCGCGGTTTGAGCGGCACGGCTAACGGCCTGCCCTTCCCGAAGCTGGCCAACTCTTTCCTAGACCGGGTCAGATTCCCAAGATTATGAGGACTGCTGATACTCTTTAAGATTCATGGCAAACTGCATTCGATGTGGACGCCAGCTTCCTGGATTTTCTTTCGGCAAGAAGATATGCCAGTGGTGCGTGCAGCACGAAGCCGCGCAGCGCGGAGAAATCGTCGATGACGCGCGGCAACCCGTGATGCGCACGCCTTGGGCCCGGCGGAGCGAGTCCACGATCGGTCTCACGCAGATCATCTTCGGCATCAATGTTGCGGTGTTTCTCGGTATGGTACTCGGCAACGGAGGCAATCCGCTCCAAGATTTTCCTGGGCGTGAACTCGTGCAATGGAACGGCAATGTGGGGGACCTAACTGTTTCGGGCGAATGGTGGCGACTGCTCACTTGTGTCTTTGTCCATGGCAATTTGCTTCACATCGCGTTCAACATGTGGTGCCTGTGGGATCTGGGCGGTCTGTGCGAGTCGCTCTACGGCCGCTGGACCTTCGGCGCGCTCTATCTCATCTGTGGCTTAAGCGCGAGTTTGGCCAGCGTGATTTGGAATGTGCACGTCCTCAGCGTCGGGGCTTCTGGAGCGATCTTCGGACTTGCGGGCGCCCTCATCTCTGCTTTTAAATTAGGAGAGTTCTCCGTTCCGCGTTCCGCACTCTCGGGCACACTCCGAAGCCTGCTCATATTTGTCACTTTCAACCTCGCCTGGGGACTCCTGCCCGGTCTCTTCGGATCCGACGGCGTTACGGATAACGCCGCGCACATTGGTGGCCTGATCGCGGGATTGATCGTGGGCGCGATCATCGCCCTCATCGCCCCGCTCCAGGAACAAGCCCCGCGCCGCCTCGCAATCTTTCTGGTTATGGCACTTGCTCTGGTTGGCGGTGCAAGCGGACTTGCACACCATTATGGCCTTCCGCTGCGCTTGAGAAGAGTTTCCTTCGACACAACGAGTACCGTCATACAACCACGCGCCGGCCAAACTGCTCGAAACTAGCTCTTCAATTCTCCCGCTGCGCTCCAGGCTTGTTTGTAGGCCCCGGCATCGGCATTGGCGATGGCAATACGGCCGAAGGGTTTCCTCGCCACTTCGCAGGGAGTCTCGCCGCCTTCACGCCAGAGGGCATCGAACAGGGAGTTGTATTCGTAGGCGTAACCGTGGGGCCAGCGGTTGACCGTGATCGCGGCGGTGTCGCGCGCCCGATCGAAGCTCCCTGCAGCGAGCGTTCGAGCCATTTGGAGCGAATCTCGCGCTCCATCGTTTCAAAGGACGTTTGGAACCATTCAATGCGGCCCAGCATGTGCTGCTCGCGCGCCGGGCGGCCGGGCTGACAGGGCGCCTTCGTCATGTGGACGACGATAGGCTCCTCGGGTTTGCGGCGCATGCGTAACCGCCATGCCGACCGCCAGATCGAGGCCGACGCGCGTGTGATAGCAGCCGGGGCATAAACCGCGCTCGTTTTCAGCTTCTGAAATGAGGTTCGGTTGCGCAGGGCGAGGTTGGTAGAGAGCAATGGCACTTTCTGAGCGGAGACCAGAGCGTCCCGCTGCTCTTGTGGCAGTTCTGCTCAGAGGTAAGGAATGACCACGTGCCAGCCGGCCAGAATACAGTTCCTCCCTTTCGCCGTGTATACCTTGCCCCCGCGCGCGTAGGCCACTTCCGCTTCTTTCGCGGCAGTCGCATCGCCCCCATGCTTCACGCGGACCGCAGTGCGGTTGAGACGAATTTTCACGGTGGAACGCGTGATCCTCCGATTCATCCCTAGGTCGCGGTCGGTTCGGTCGGTCATCCTCATCCCGGCCCCAGAATTCTAGCTGTCGGCTTTCTTGACCGCTAATTCCGCACCTTGGAATCCGATGCGGCTGTGGGTGCCGTCGCAGAATGGCTTGTTGACCGATCCACCGCAACGACAGAGAGAAAAGCCGGGCTTGCCGGTGAGATCGTAGGGGGTGCCGTTGGCGTCGACGAGTTCGACCGAACCTTCGGGCGCCTCGATGCGATACGGGCCATTGGGACGGACGGTGATTTTTACTTGGGCCATGAGTCGTAGTTCCTCCAACCTTACGGGTTTCCAATAAGGCAAAGAAGATACCACCAAGTGAGGGTGCGTGTCGCGGGGCCGAGTTTGACTGCTCTAGATCGGTAGCTCTTGCGTGGTCGGGAAGTGATGCTGCCCGCGACCGACTTGGCCATCATACTTTGTCGTCATTTTGAAGAGCTCCAGGCGGCCGTCGGAAGCGAGAAAGCGGCATTGGTCGCGCAGAGACTGCATCTCGGCGACCGCGAGCGGTTCGAAGTTTACCGCGACTTTGAGATTCTGGTCGAGGACTTGCATGGTGTCCACGCCGCTGATGGTGCTGGCCACAGGAAGGCTCATGGCGTAGCGGAGTCCTTGTTCGGGAGTGACTGCCCCGTGGCGCACGAGTTCGCCGCTGCCTCCCAAGCTTTTCATACCGAGAGCGGCGATGCTGCGGCGGGTGGCTTCGGGCAGGACTTGGCTTTCGAAGCTGCGAAAAGTGGCGTCGCAACAGTTGAGCGGCATCTGCACGGTGTCGAAGGGGAAATTGTGGGACAACATGCGGAGATGAATTTCGGGATCCTTGTGACCGGTGAAGCCGAGGAAGCGGACCTTGCCTTGCTGCCTGGCGGCGACGAGGGCTTCGGCGACGCCATGGGGAGCGAAGATCAAGTCGGGATCGTTCTCGTAAATGACTTCGTGGATTTGCCAAAGGTCGAGATGATCGGTCTGCAGGCGGCGAAGGGATTCCTCCAGCATGCGCAGGGCAATTTTTTTATCGCGGCCGTGGGTGCAGACTTTGGTCATGACGAACGCCCGATCGCGCTTCCCTTTCAGCGCTTTGCCGACGCGCTCTTCACTGAGGCCGTCGTGATATTCCCAGGCGTTGTCGAAAAATGTGACGCCGTGGTCGAAGGCTTTGGCGACGATTTCCATCGCGGCCTGCTCGGTTTCGGCGGAGCCGAGATGGTAGCCGCCGAGTCCCAGGGCAGAGACTTGGACGCCGGTACGGCCCAGCGGCTTTTTCGGTACTTGCCCTTCGGGGACCTGCTGTGATGGATCGGACGGTTGCTGCGCCATACTCCCTCCCGGTAGGAGCGGCGTCGTGCCGAGGACGGCTGCTCCTTTGATAAAACTACGGCGATTCCATTCGAACTTCGAAACCAGGTGCCTCTCCTAGAATTGCTTTTCCGGCCAGGGGTGACCGGTATTTTCCGGAGTCCCGAGCATGTCCTTGACTTCGGATTGCTGCGTGTCGAGCGGAAAGCCATGAGCCAGGCGGGCCTCGGGATTATCGAACTTCAGCGACAACTTGTAGAGTTCGTACCGGCCATCGGCGGCGTCCGGCTTGCAACGATCGCGGAGTGCATTCATTTCCAATTCCGTCATGGGCGTAAAGTTCTGCGCGATCTGCAGATTTTGTTGGAGTACGTCGAGGCTGTCGATGCCGGTAATGGTTGTGGTAACGCCGGGAAGGCTCATGGCATAACGCAACGATTCTTCCGCGGTGATGACGCCGTGTTTGATGGCGTCGCCGTGGCCGCTCAAGGGCTTCATGCCGAGCACGGCGATACCGCGCTTGAGCAGTTCGGGTAGCACCTGCCTTTCGAAGCTTCTGGTGAAGGTTGCGTCGAAGGCGTTTAACGGCATCTGCACGGCGTCAAAGGGAAAGCCGGTATTCAGCATGGCGAGATGAACTTTGGGATTGTGATGGCCGGTGAATCCGACAAAGCGGACTTTGCCGTCTTTCTTGGCCTTCTCCAAAGCTTCGGCTGCGCCGTTCTTGCGAATGAAGAGGTCCGCGTCATTATCAAAAGCCATGCCATGAACCTGCCAGAGGTCGAGGTGGTCGGTTTGCAGCCGGCGCAGGGATTCTTCGAGCATCAGCAAGGCCAGAGTGCTATCGCGGCCGTGAGGACAGGTTTTCGACATCAGAAAAACTTGGTCGCGGCGGCCTTTTAAGCCTGCGCCCATCCAGACTTCGGTTTTTCCGCGGCGATACTCCCAGCAGTTGTCGTAGAACGTGATTCCGCCCTCGACGGCCTGGTGGACGATTTCGACCGCGGTTTTTGCATCGGGAGCTTCGCCGAGATGATGGCCGCCGAAGCCGAGGGCAGAGACTTTGGCGTCGGCCCGGCCGAATTTTCTTAACGGAACGGTTCCACTGAAAGTTTGCGGCACAGCTCCACCTCTGGCTGCATAAAGATGCAGCCCCGGAAAACTGGGTTGCGGAGAAAAGGTTGGCTTCAGGCGGCCAGGGTTTTGGGGTTGACGAGGCTGCGGTAAAGATCGAGATAGTTATCGATCATGCGCTGCGCAGTGAAGCGTTCGCGGGCGCGGGCGAAGGCGCGATCGGCATAGGCCTGGCGCAGGGGACGGTCGGCATCCAACTGGCGGAGGACTGCGGCAAGGCTGCCGGCGTTGTTGGTGCGAAAGTAGAGGGCGGCATCGCCCCAGACTTCGCGGAAGCTGGGAATGTCATTGGCGACGATGGCGCAGCGGGAGAAAGCAGCGTCGAGTGCAGCCATGCCCAGAGGTTCGTACCGGGGAGTGGCGGCGTAGACGGCGGCGCGGCTGTACAAGGAGCGGAGTTGAGCTTCGGTCTGAGGACCGCGAATGGCAACGCTGGCTTCGGCCGTCGCGACCTTTACGTCGGCACGAATGGGAATCCGCGGGACCGGCACAGTTTGCTCCGCACCGACGATGCACACGGGGAACGGATGAGCGTGCTGGGTGAGGAGAAAGACCTGCTTGCAGGCATCGACCAGCCGGCCAACGGAAAGTACGGAGTCGTCCTTGCTGATGTAAGGATTGAAGAAGATGGGATTGCGTCCTGGATAGATGATCGCTTCGCGGCGAGGCTCGGTGTAGGTGGAGCGGAGAGCGTCGAGCATCCAGACTGAGGGGGCGATCACCGCATCGGCGGCCGAGATGCCGCGGACGACGGTCTCGCGATACCACTTGAGCCAGGGCGTGGAGCGCGGCATGCAGCCTTGAACCGCCTGGCTCCAGGTAATGAGATCGCCGTGGGCCATGATCACGCGCGGCACCTCGACCGGAAGGTCGCCGTGACAGAATTGATGCAACTGAAGCAGGTCGGGACAAACCTCGCGCACCAGGGTGGCGAGAAATTCCGAGGAATCGGGAAGATCCTGCGGGGCCTCGTCCATCCACTCCAGGCGAAAAGCGGTGGGGCGATACTCGAGGCCATGGAGATGGTCCATCCAGGCAATCTGATCCGGTAGCGGAATCTCGCCGAAGGTGACCAGCGTGACGCGCACGCCGCGCGTGACCAGTCCGGTGACCAGTTCACGCGCGTAGGTCCAGGAGCCGGACATGGTATCGGCAGTGACGAGAATGTGCAAAGCGCCTCCGGGGAGCATGCGGGAGGCCGCGGTGGAAGCGGCGCCCAGCCAGTCGCGCTCGCCTATTCTAATGCGAATCAGGGTGAGGCGTCGAAGAATTCTTGGCAGGCTCAGGTCTGACTCCCGGCCGATCCCAGCCGATCGCTCCCGGCGCCCCCGTATTCGCGGAGCCAACGATTCATAGGCTCCGAGTAGAACCGGGCCACCAGTTCGCCTGAAAGACCTGATGCGAGGACGACGGCGGTGAATAGGACCGGCACCGCCCTCATGGGTTTACCCGCTATGACGAAGAGATCAAAGAAGGCGAAAACTATGAACATGTGTGTCAGATATACCTCGTAGCTTCGCTGACCCAATTTCACCAGAGGGCGGAGGGTCCAGGGACTCGTCCAGTTCGTCTGCGATAAGGAAGCCATGACCAAGCAGGTGCCGACCGCGAGGATGGTCATATTGAGGCCGTTCCTGCCAAGGCCCCACGCGGAGGCTTGGAGGGAGAAACCCAGGCTGAAAATCAGAATGGCTGCGCCAACTACGCGAAGAACCGAGAGCCCGGGACGGGTAAAGTGTTTCCGGGAAACAAGTAAGGCAGTAAGGCAACCGAGCGCGATCGCATCCATGCCTCCGAGGTAGGAATATTCCCGCCAGATCTCGTTGTGATGCGCGAGGGTGGTGCGGCCAAACGGCCCGAGTACAACAAAGATCAGAAAAAACGCGATAAGCAGCTTCCCTCGACCGAATAGACGGCAAATCGGAGGGAAGAAGAGATAGAACATCTCTTCCACAGAGAGGGACCACAGGGTATCCCAACTGCCCGGAAGATATCCGCGGCGAGCCTCCAGGACGTTGACCTGGAAGGTGAATGCGGCGAGGAGCGCCCGGCCAAGGCTGCCTGTCTCCGGCAAGACCACGAAATGCTGTACCCGCGCTAAATGGAGGCAGGTGAGCACCGCAATCAGTAGGACAAACAATGGTGCAATGCGGGCAAAGCGGAGCAGGTAAAAGTCTCGCATGTTGACACGGGAAAGCGAACTCCAGCGCCGGAGCGTAGTCGACGTAATGAGAAAGCCGGAGATCACGAAGAACATCTGAACCCCGAACTGACCGTTCCAAACCAGCGAGGAGACCAGTTGGTCCGGGAGTCCTTGGGTGTAATCCACATGGGCCTGCATGAGTCGTATGTTGACGTGGTTCATCAACACGAAGAAGATCGCAAGGCCGCGAAGCACATCGATGCCCTCGAGCCGCGTCCAGCTGTGCGCCGGTTTTGGTTTGCTCGACGGCATTTCTTATTATGCAGGAAGGGCGGACGATTTGACGGGAAGCGCTGCGATCCGATGGTCCTTTGAACCGCTGGGATCCTTGCCGGCGGTCAGCGAGCGAGCTCACAGGGAGACCAGCAGATCAGCCGGCCCCTAACCGTTGCCGCTTCGCGCGCCAGGTTATCTCCGGAGGGAATTTTTTTCGCAGTTGGCTTCGGCGATCAGTAAGGCATGAGGGAGGGTGCGGGGCAAGCGCCATGCGGTCCAGTTGGTGACTGACAGGCCGCCGGCGCCACAACTTTTTCGTTTTGCTTCGATCCGAATGCGGTCGCAAGCGGAATCCAGCAGGACGTGGAGAACTAACGCCGTGGTACCGCGGTCTTCCACAGAAACCAGGTCGCAACTCTGCAATGCTCGTTTCTTTGCCAAGTCAGGATCCAGTACCTGCTCGAAGGCTGATTCACTTCGAGGATCACTCCTTCGCGGTTACAGCGAGCCGCCGCGATGGGAGCGAGTTCGAAGACGGAACGAAAACCCGGTGGCCGAAAGGCACCCCGAGAATGCGTGCTCGATACCTCAGCAAAACCTGTAGAAGACAGGCAAAGAGATTTTGATTGTGCAGCTTAAGGAGCGAGCAATTCAGTTGGAAGGGATATTTGCAGAGCTGATGCTAGGGGAAGATCATTCGCTCGCAGCGCCGTTGTATCGCGCAATCGAATTGGGGCCGGTGAGTGAGACAGGGGCAGTGAGCCGGAAGGTCAGGCGACGTCCTTTTTGCACCCAGAAGCCCCTCGATCCGGCGCTTGCACCGTCGGCAACGGATTCAACCAGCGGCTCTGGCGTTCCTTTGGCGAACAGACTAGAAGTCTGGAGCCCGAGCGTAGTGCCATCGACGGTGACGGTCCTCAAAGTTAGACGCAGAAATCCCGGATCTGGGCTTAACCCGGGGCGATCGACGGCCAACTGGGCGGACTCAACGCAGCCAGTGACGGGCGTACCCCGCTCGATGGCTGTCTCTCCATCCACGGTGACGGGGCCGGCCAGCGACGCTGAGAATGTGTCGCCCGCACGGGCTCGCGAGATGGGCAGAGAGCTATCCAGGCGGACTGTAATGAGGGTTCCGGCCGGCAGACTGTGGGCGGTGGAATGCGATCCAGCTCGAAACGGCGTGCTGCTGTTGCTCACCGGGCGATCCGCGGGCACCGCCGGGTGAGCGCTGTCGTCGGCCGCACGATCGAGATTTGGATGGAAGGGGAGATTCTGCTGAGCCGGCGGAGCCGCGCTGATTGGCGTCTGGCCAGATCCATCAGCCCCCCCGCACCCCAAGTTGATACCGATTCCAAGGCAGAGCGCAAGCCACAAGTATCGGAACTTACCACGATCGCGGCCTTGGCGGTTCTCCATACAGATTATGGTTGCTCGCTCCTCCGATGCTGGGTAGTGGCAAGTGAAATACCAGATCAGGGTTTATAAGAATCAGGCAGATACGCGCACGGTCGGGCGGGCATGTGTAGAAGTTGCCTTCCATCATGCAAAAAAAATCGCGGAGAGCGTGAGGCTCTCCGCGAACTGACTGCGACCGTCAACCGAGAGACTAGTTGGTTCCGCCACCCGCAGAGGCGCTCTGCGATTCGTTTTCCGGCTGAGCGATCACGCCGTCAAACGGAGTAGCAGCAACGTAGCGGCCGTGCACGACGCTGATGCGGCGCAACGGGAAACCGGAATCGGGTCCACGCTGCCAGGTGCTGCCGCCGTCTCGGCTCTCGAACACGACGCCGGTCTGGCCGCTGGTGGCGAGCAGACATTTGTGGCTGCCATCATAGGCCACCGAGGTGATGTCCTTATCGGGCAAACCGTTGACCAGGTGGTTCCAGCTCTTGCCGGAATCCGCACTGTGGAAAGCACCTTCGCGGGTAGCCACGAAGACCTGTCCATCTGGCGCTACGGTCACGCTACGAATGTTGATCGGATACGACGCCAGCCGCGCAGACTGCCAGGCTGCTCCTGAGTCCTGAGAGACCAGGATCGAAGAGCGGGTGGCAGCGACCACGAGACCATCCTGCGACTGCACGGAAACAAAGTCTTTCTCTCCGGCAATCGGGCCACCGACCCACACTTTCCCGTGATCTTTGCTGGTGAACAGTCCGGAGGAAGTTGCCGCGAACCAACGGGTTGATCCCAGATCGGCATCGCTCACGCGGCCCTCAAGAACCGAATGTGCGCTGGTGGTGGAGCTCACAGTTTTTTTCTTGCCGCTCTTGAGCGTTACCGTGCGCGAAACCGTCTTCGAAATCACAACGTTGTTGATTGGATGCCAGGTCGAAGTACCTTCGGCCAGTTCAAAAACGCCCTTGTTCGTACCCGCGATCAGAGTTCCGTTGCTGGCTTGCTTCAGAGTGAATACATCCCGGCCGTCCAGGCCCGAGCTGTGCTGCTGCCAGTTTTGTCCGCCATCGTGGCTGAAGAACACGCCGCCGAATTCGCGGTCGTTGACCAAGCCGATGTACAGAGTGTTGGATTCTTTGCTATCGGCCAGAATCGCACTCACGTAACGGTGCGCGTATCCGTGGTTTGAGGACGTGAAAGTCGCCGTGGCATCGTCGCTGGCCAGCACGCCACTGCGATCGGTCGCCAGCAACACACGCTGCGAGTTGCGGGGATCGACCAGCACATCATTCACCACGACCTCAGGGCTGCTCGCGAGCTTCCAGTTCTTACCTTCATCGATGCTCTTCCACAAACCTTCGGTGGTGCCGGCATAAACGATCGCCGGATTGCTGGGATCCTGCCGCAGCACGCGGGTTCGCCGCGCGGTGAAGGGAATGCCTTTAATCTTCTCGAACTGGTCGCCGCCGCTGAGGCTCTTATAAATGCCGGAGCAGGCGCTGGCAAAAACCTCAGAAGGATTGGCGGAGCTGACGATGATCGAGAAAACGTCGGAGTCATCGATCATACCCTTATTGATGTGCTGCCAGTTCGCGCCACCGTCGCTGGTCTTCCACGCGAGGTGCCAGGTGCCAGCATAGACAACGTTAGGATCTTGGGGATCGACAGCGATGGATTCGATGTTCTTTACGATACCGTCATTGGGCGAAATGCGCTGCCAATTGTTGCCGCCATCGTTGCTGCGGTAGACGCCATCGAGCGCGCCAGCGACTATCACTTTATGATCGGAAACCGAAATTGCCATGGCGCGTACCGACTTGCCGTGCATGGCCGGCAGAACGTCCCAGTCCTTGCCGCCGTTGTGGGTGCGGAAAATGTCGCCCGCATTCTGATCCTGTACGCTCCAGGCGGAAACAAAAATATCTTTGGGGTTCTGCGTATCGAAGGCGATGTGATCGAGCACATAATCGTCGCCGCTGCCCAGCTTGGCAAATCTTGCCCAGCTGTGGCCGGAATCGTCGGAGACGAAAAGCACGCCCGTGCTGGTACCGAGCAGGATGCGGTTCGGATTATGGGGGTCGTAGGCCAGGCTGCGGACGTCGCCGCCGTCGGGTCCCAGAATCGTCCATTGGTGACTGCCCGCCGCCGCGTAGACCGAAGCTAACATCAACACCGCCAACAACTTAAGCCAAACAGATTTCATAAGGATTCTTTGCCCCAAATCGGAGAAAGTGAGATGCGAAAACTAGACTGACAGGCGAAACCGTCCCCCGGCAAGTTACCGAAGGCCACGCACACGCATAAGAAAGGCCGGTCGCTTTTCGACGACCGGCCCTTTCCCTGGTACCGAGATTACTGCGCTTTCTTGGCAGCCTTCTTGGCCACCGGCTTGGGATGATCCGGAATCGCCTTTATTTTGGATTCATCCACGGGTTCAGTACCGGTCGAGTCGAAGGTCGCGCCCGAGGGCACAATCCAGTACTCGGCGGTCTTGGTGCCACCGCTGCCGGTGCGCACTTCGATGCGGCTGGCATCGATGCCCTGCTTGGCCTCCCCTTCCGTCAGATAGAACTTGGAATCGACGGCGCGTTCCGCCGCCAGATTCTTCCGTTTCTCGGTTGGCTCAGCATTGCCGACGATCACCAGCTTGCTGTCGGGATTCTGCTGCAGGTTCTTGGCTACGTCATCCAAGATGGCCTTGCAGGTGTTGTCCACGCGCCAGGGCTTCTTCTCGTTGGGGAAGTCGCACTGGCTCAGCTTGGCGGCTTTCGGTGGTGGTGGGGGCGGATTTTCAATCGTCGCTTGGGTCGACGCTTGCCCCGTCAGGCCACGCGAATCCGTACACGTAGCGCTGATCGTGATGGTTCCCGGCGCCGCTCCATCAGTGGAGAGAGTCGCCGTATTGCCGCTTCCAGAAACCGTTCCGCTGCTGGCGGTCCAGTTGGAGACGGTAACCGGGACGTTATCCGGACTGGTGCAAGTGCAGGTTACGGTCACGCTTGCGCCGGTCTGCACGCTCGACGGACTGGCCGAGCAACTCATGGTCGGCGGGTTCTTCGGAGGCAGCGGCTTGATGGTATAGCTGGCCGTGCAGCTGGCCTCGTTGTTGTTCTTCATTCTTGGATCCGTCACGTGAGCCGTGACGTTGTAGCTGCCGGGAGCAGTGTTGGTGGTGTCGATCTGTGCAGTTGTGTCCTTGCCGGTGACCTGGCCGCCGTTGCCGGTCCAGGCATAAGTGACCGTGTGCTTGGGGTTGAAGTTACTGGCGGTAACCGTGGCCGTGATGGGTTCACCCACCATGACTTCCGTCGGCTGCACCGAGCAACTCGCGGCCGGCGCTACCGCCGGTGCGCCGCCCCAACTGAAAACCAGACCAGTGCGCAAGCGGACGCCCTCAAACGAAGGACGCTCCAGGTTGGGAAAATCCTGGGAAGCGAAGCTGGAATAGTTGTGTCGCGCCCAAACATAGTCGACTTCAAACAAACGAAACGCGAGCCACTTCTTGATGGGCAAATCCATGCCGCCGCCGAGAATAGCTCCAACGCCGTTTCCCGCATTGAGGCCGTTGACCGAGAGGCGGTTCAAGCTGACCAGGGTGTGCAAGAAATAATCTGCACCGTCCGTGCGCCAGATGAAACGGGGACCAATCGATCCGGTAGTTTCGTAGTTACTGCTTCCCCAGTTTTGACCAAGATCAAACTCGATGCCCCAGTGGGGATCGAAGTTGTAAGTGAGGGCAGCACCGAATCCGGCAGACATGTCGGGAACATTCAATCCGGTTGGATTGTTGTAATCACCGAAAGGCGCGGGCACGGTGCCCCCTGGGTGCAGCCATTGGTATCCGGCGAACAAATCCCATTTCGGATTCGAGTCGCTCTGCGCAAACGCTGCGCTCGAGAGGAGTGATATTGCAAGAACCACGAACAGGCCGATCAACGCGCGGCCCTTGCTGAACTTCGAACAAAGTAACATTCTTTCCTCCATTATGATGTCGATACGCGGTTCACCCTGCACTTAGGGTCCGACGGCCGCGTTAAGAAAACATTCCAACCGTCAGTAGCTGTAAGGTCGGACTCCTATTTTGGGAACCCG
Organism: Candidatus Sulfotelmatobacter sp.; assembly: GCA_049584315.1. GTDB lineage: Bacteria > Acidobacteriota > Terriglobia > Terriglobales > Acidobacteriaceae > Sulfotelmatobacter. Next base: position 30,258 of record JBAUXO010000349.1, read on the forward strand.
CAATTCTAACCTACGGCAATCTCAAAGTTAAAGAGTGATTTGCCGTTAACCGTCGGATTTTTCAATCCTCTGAGGCTCGATCTTCGTCTCAAATTGACATGAATATAGAGAGCGAGCTGGTTGCAGTCTATTCGAGCGGAGCAGCGCGGGAGCGGACCTCCCAGACCTTGCTCGATAGGAAGCTGGCCGAGTATGGTTGTAGTCTCGGTGCCCAGGATTATCCAAGATTGGCCACCGAAGAAGCGGGCAAAAAGCAAGGGATGAGCCAGAAGATACTGATTGTTGAAGATGAAGAGAACGAGCGCACGGGCCTGGCGGAGTTAGTCACCTCCTGGGGCTACCGCACCGAAACCGCCGGCGACGGTGTTGAAGGGCTGGAAAAAGCGGGGCAATGGACGCCATCGATCGTGATTACCGACCTAAAGATGCCCCGCATGGGTGGTCTTGAACTCCTGGAACGGCTGGCCGAGCAGACGCAGCACATGGCAGTGATCGTGGTCACGGCGCAAGGCACGATCGACAGTGCCGTTCAGGCGATGCGCATGGGGGCTTACGATTACATCACCAAGCCGATCGACACGCAGCGCCTGCGCACGATGCTGCAAAACGCATCCGCTCTGGTGGGTATCCGCACCGAACTCGAGAGTACCCGCCGCAAGCTCCGGGACGCGGGTTCTTTGGGGCAACTGCGGGGGACGTCGCGCAAGATGCAGGAAATCTTCCGGCTGATCGAACTGGTGTCTCCCAGTACCGCGTCGGTATTGATCACGGGTGCCAGCGGCACCGGTAAAGAACTGGTGGCACGCACGATTCACCAACTGAGCCCGCGCCGGGAGCGGCCTTTCGTCGCCATCAACTGCGCAGCCATTCCCGAGACCCTGATCGAGAGTGAAATCTTCGGTCATGAAAAGGGTGCTTTCACGGGAGCTCTGGAGCGGCGCACGGGATGCTTCGAGCTGGCCGAAGGGGGAACGATTTTGCTGGACGAAATCGGCGAAATGCCCGTGGCCACGCAAGCGAAGCTACTGCGCGTGCTGGAGGACCATAAGCTGCGTCGTCTGGGCAGTAAGGTGGAAACATCGGTGGATGTGCGTGTACTGGCGGCCACGAACAAAGTTCCGGACGATGCGGTTGCCTCGGGCGAATTGCGCAGCGATCTTTATTACCGGCTGAATGTGTTCAACATTCACATGCCTCCGCTGCGAGAACATAAGGAAGATATTGCCGATCTGGTTCAGCTTCTGGTTTCGGAAATGAGCACCAAGCATGACCGCAAAGTTGCCACCGTCAGCGAAGCAGTGCTGAATTTGTTCAACAACTATACCTGGCCGGGAAATGTCCGCGAGTTGCGGAACACGATCGAGAGGGCGGTGATCGTTTGCGACAGCGGCATGATTGAAACCAAGCATCTGCCGCCCGGATTCGGCCATGTCATCCTGCGCACCAGCGCCAACGATCCGGATGCGATCCGTTTGGGGGTGGGGACCACGGTGGGTGAGGCGGAGAAGATGTTGATCCTCAAAACCCTGGAATCGACCAGCAATAATAAGACGAAGGCCGCGGAAATCCTCGGCATTAGCTTGAAAACTCTTCATAATAAGCTTAAGGAATACGGCAGCGGCACGGCAGACGCGGAGCCAGTGAAAGAAGAAGTTGAGCGCAGTGGCCAGTAATCTGTGGTCCGTGTCCGGCAAGAAGCCGAAGGGTTCAGCTCCGCGCCGCCGCCTGGGTCGATCGGCTGGCCACTGATCGCTCACCACCGGCTCCGGTTTTCGTTATGCGACGTAAAGTCATAATCGTGCTCGCCATTACCTTCATGGTCGCCGTGATCGTGACCCTCTCCTCGTATCTTTACGTCTCGCAGTTTCTACGCCAGAGCATCAATAACACCTACGACAGCAGCTACCGGCTTACGCAGCAACTCGCCTACTTCGCCGAAAACGATCTGCCCGATCTGAGCAGCACGCGCATTGACACCGATGATCCGGGGGCGGTAAGGCGCGCGCTCGCCGAATATCTGCCGATGGATACGAATCTCCTGAACAATCTTGAATCGGATACTTCGGGCTGGCCTTACATTTATGATGCGTCCGTGGTAGACGCCAATGGGAAAGCATTGCTTCATTCGAATTCTCAGCTGATGGGCAAGCAAATTCCTCCGAGAGCGGACTTTCGAAACGTCACGACGGCTCGCTTCCGCGAACAACTTCGTTTGGTCTACCAACCCACCGCGGTCTACGACATAAGTTACCCGCTGGTACTCAACGGCGAACCCTTTGGCACGATCCGCATCGGCGTCTCCACCGTCCTGCTGAAGGATGAACTCGAGCCCCGCCTGATGCGCGCCCTTTATTTCTCGATTGCGGCGATTTTTGCCTCGCTGTTGCTGGCGGCGATGATCTCGAATGTGGCGCTTGGCCCATTGAGGGAGATCAGCCGCAACCTCGACAGCGTCAGCCTGGGAACCAGTGAGGAGCTTTCGGGAAAGGAATCGGAACACGACGAATTCGGGCTGGTTACGCTGAAGATCGCCAACTTGGGGCGGCAGATGCGGGACACCAAGGAAATTTTTTCCGCGCTGAAAGACAACGTGGATCAGCTCATGTCCAAGCTGCAGGATGGCTTGATGCTGTTCACGCGCGACTCCCGCGTGGTGCTGGTGAGTGCGCCAGTCGAGCGCTTTCTCGGCCGGCCTCGAGGAGAATTGCTCGGCCGAACGGCGCGCGAAATTTTTTCCCGCGATCTGCCCCTGGGATCGATGGTGCTCGATGCGTTCGATCGGAAGCGTCCGCTCTCACAACGCGAATTCATCGCGGCCGCTGGCCGGCGGGTGCAGGTATCGATGGATTTTGTGCAGGAAAAGGGCATGCACATTGGCGCATTGCTCATCATGCGCGATGCGGAATCGGTGCGGCGCATCGGAGACGAGATTGAGATGTCGCGTCGGCTCTCGGCTAGCGGACGGGTTACGGGCGGCGTGGCCCATGAAGTCAAGAATCCCATCAATGCCATCGTGCTCCACTTACAACTCCTGCAGAACAAGCTCTCGGAGCTCGATCCCGACACGCGCCGCCACATGGACATTATCGGGAGCGAGATTCAGAGGCTCGATCGGGTGGTGCAAACCCTGGTCGATTTCATGCGTGCCCGCGAGTTGCATCTGGTGGAAATAGACTTTCGCCGTTTGCTCGACGACGTCGCGCTGCTTGCCGCTCCCGACGCGGCGCAACATGGGGTCGAGATCCGGCGCGAAAAGTGGCGGGAGCCCTTGCTGGTTAAGGCCGACCTCGACATGATGAAACAGGCGCTGCTAAATGTCGTACTCAACGGGGTGCAGGCCATGCCCCAGGGGGGCCCGCTGACGATTTCAGCGCACCGTGAGGGCAATGCCGTGGTCGCCGAGATTTGCGATCGCGGCATCGGCATAGCACAGGACATGCACGAAAAGGTCTTCGAGCTTTACTTCACCACCAAGAAAGACGGCACGGGCGTTGGGCTGGCGCAGACCTACCAGATTCTGAACTGGCACCATGGATCAGTAGAGTTTGAGTCGGCGGAGGGCGAGGGCACAACGTTCCGCTTCCGGATTCCTCTGGCCGATTCAAATCTTGAGTCCGATCAGGAAGCCCCGGTTCCGCTTGAAGCCGAGATGACGAAACCGAGAACTTGATTTCTTAGTGCCGCGCTGAGGCGTAAAATTAGGCTACTTTCACGGTGCTTGGGATTGAATCATGACTCTGGCCGCACTCCTCGTAGTTTGCCTCGCAAGTCTGTTTCCCGCCGGCATGCGCGCATCACCTGCTCAAGATCAGAACAGCGCGTCCGCGTCGCAGGCCCAAGCGCCTGCTCCGGCGCCCGCCGCGGCCTCACCCTCTGGCCAAACGCCGAGTTCCCCGAACCCAGCCAAACCTTCTTCTAAGCCACACCGGCGTCAAAAAAAAGTAGCTAATCCAGATTGCTCAGATTCGACCAGCACGCCGAACCAGCCCGGGTCCGGCAATCAGGCCAATGCCCCCAACGCCGGGTCGACGACCAAGACTGCTGGCGATGCCAACCGGCCGAGTGCGACCGCTGCCAGCTCGACCGCGGTGAAACCCTGCACACCTCCGATCGTGGTTATCAAGAACGGAGGATCGAAAGAGCCCACAGTGCAACTGAAAGGGGACGTCACAGCGGAACAGGCATCGCAAGAGCGTTCCACCACGGAACAGCTCACCGCGGCAACCGAGGAGAACCTGAAGAAGATTGCTGAGCTTCAACTCAGTTCGAGTCAGCAAGACGTGGTGAGTCAGATTAAGGACTTCCTGGAACAGTCAAAGAAAGCCATCGCCGCCGGCGACTTGGAGCGTGGCCGGAATCTTGCCCTGAAGGCACGCCTGCTCTCCGACGAGTTATTGAAACCCTGAAGAGGAATTTAGGTGATTCTGAGTTGGCGAAATCTTCGCCGAACCTGGGATCTCCGCCAGCATCCCGCAAAGCCTGAACCATTTTCTCAGAGGCAGAAGCACGAGGAGCGTGACCAAAATTAGGCGGAGGGTGTTGAGACAAACTCGGTGTCTTGATATCAAGTGCCAACCCCTGTCGATTCGTCTTCCATCCCTTGCAAACTTGAACCCTAACCGTCACCAGTTGATCCTGTCAGGCTGCTTTGGAGGCCGCACTTTGTTGGCGACATGTCGCCGTTCACGATCGGGCCAACATCATTTCCCTTTCGCCCGAGCCGCATTCACCTTGGTCAGCAGATCCTGCGACATGGCTTGAACCGGGCCGGAGATCTTCACGGCTTCGGTCAGGACTTGGCGCGCTTCAGTCAGCTGGTTGAGCTTGGCATAGACAAAACCGAGGCGGTAGAGCGCGATGGAGTATTGCTGATCGTCTTGTCCCTTCAGCAATGCCAAGGCGGACTTCAACTCGGGAACCGCCGCCGTCGTCTTGTCTTCTTTGATATCTGCGTACCCTAGAATCGAGTGCGCCGCTCCGGCGCAGATCTTGCGCGGCTTGCCGGCGTCCGGCTCGTCCCCTTTGGCGACTGTAATCGCCCTCTGCGCGTAGCTAGCGGCCTTGGCGATGCTGCCCGGCTTGGGATCATCGACATAAGCCCCAGCCAGCAAGAGCAAGGCGGGGAGAGAGTTGGGATTGGCCACCAGCATTTTTTCTGCGTACGAGAAGATCCGCGCCTGATCGTTCAATTGGCCGGGACCGAGGGTATACATGGCATAGTTCGAGACCTGGTCCTGAAATTTTGAATTGGGAAAGGCTACGGAATACTCCTCGATGTAGGTCATTCGGCTCTTGGCATCATTCTCGCTGGCGATCACGTTGAAGCCTGCCGACTCCAGAAAGTCGCAGTTGCTTTTGGCTGCTCTGTTGTCCTCCTCTACCTGGTTCTTAAAGTCGGAGTCGCTCATGCCTTCCCGCTTTGGTTCCTTTTCGATCGAGCTGCAAACCGCGCCGCCCTTGGCCGCATAGGCCATCAGGTGGGCATTGTCTTTGGCTTGCTGCGCGATGTTGGCTTGCGAAACCAGGATGTCGAGATTGTGTGGGGAACCGGCCAGCGCTTTGTCGCCAAACTCGAGCGCCTTCTTAAAATCGCCGAGAGTTTGATAGGCCTGCGAAATCTGCCAGTCGGCGTAGGTCACAGCCGCCTGGTTCGACGAATACTTCTGGACAAAATCCTGATACCTGGCGAGTTTCTTGGCGGCGTCCGGCTCGTTCGAAATGGCTTGCAGTTCATGGTCTTCGGGCGTGCCCGCGGGAATCAAGATTTGGTCGGCCTGGGCGGCGGCTTGCGCTGTCAGAAGTACAAGAGACGAGAAGACGACAATCAGCACCAGCGACCCGGTGTAGCGTTTCATAGGTCACCTCTGCCGTCGAAAGGGAGTGGATATCAACCTTCGCCGGCAGGCGAATCCTAGCGCCGAATGCGGCCGCGCGCAAGGGCTGGAAGCACGCTGGAATATTTTGAAGAATGGGACGAAGGAAGTAGCAAAGTTATTGCGGAGCGGCCAGCCTGCTGCTGACGTCGCTCAGCAGCCTCTCCGCCGCTTCTCCGGGATCCTGAGTAGCGAAGTTCTCTGCCAGAACGAGGAGAGCCACAGTCGGGTCAATTTCCTCGAGTGCCTTGCCGATGGGCTGGCCGCGCAGGGATTGGATGCGGGATTTGCGCGTCGTCGGGATTCGTTGTAGTCTGCGCGTTGTATCCCGCACTGCACAGCACTTCGCGCAGAAGCATGCAGACATCGGTCGACGGGTAGACGCAAAGCATGCGTGGGCGCGCATCCCCGGTTTCACCGCGCGAGTATCGTGAGCCCAGGTAGGCCGCAGTGATGGCTTCTTCCACAGTTTCGTAGGTTTCAAATTGTGCCAGCAGGTTGGTGAGCTGCAGCACTTTGCGAACCTTCGGTGGCACTCCGCTGAGCTTGAGATCTCCGCCCTTCGCCCGCGCGGCTTGCAGCAATCGCATGAGGGCTCCCAATCCGCTGCTATCGACGAACTCGACATGATCCAGTTGCAGCACGACATCGCCGTATTTGTCGATGGAGTCAGCAACCTGTGCATGCAAGGTAAAGACTTCATTGCCGGTCACGATTCGACCGTGACACTGCGTGATCAGCACCTCCCCCACCGGACGGCTCTCCAGACGAAGCTGCATCACCCCTCCTGAGATTTAAAATGTCATCCATCAAGGCTGGCTCGGCCCCAGGGAGCATGCCTGTCGCGGGCCATCGCAGGAACCAAGAAATATGCGCTGGCCGGGCCGATCATTTCGTGGGCGAATCTTACGTGGGCGGAACCGACAAGTTAATGAACCTGGCGGAGTCTCGCGGAGTCTCGGGGATCGAAACGAGTCACGCCTTCCCATTGCTGCAGAATCGCAGTTGGCGTTAGTCTGCTGGCATGGGTGCAGGACGGGCCACCACGGGACGCGCCTTGGCAGCGACTAAGTTCTCTGCGCCCGTCTCCAGCCAGCGTCGAACTTCGGGCAGGGCCTGCCGCATGGCAACTTCTCCGCAGCGAATCAACTCGCCGGCGCGTTTGAAGTCATCATAGGCGAAGCCGGCTACGTCGGGCTCGACGATCACATCGGCGGCGCCTCGCCAGAGATGGCTCATCCGGTCTTGCGCGATGGCGAAAGATTGTCCAATCACATCAAAAAGATGACGCGGCGCGCCGTCTTTGGACCACTGTCCCTTCAGATGCACTGCGACCACGCGATCCACGCCCATCTCGTGCAACGGCCCGGTGGGCACAGGATGCGAGAGCATGCCATCCACCAGCCAGCGCCCGCCAATGTTGACCGGCAGGAACATGCCGGGATAGGCGCAACTGGCGCGCACCGGGTCGATGATTGAACCGGAATGAAAAACCACGCCTTCGCCAGTATTGAAGTCGGTTGCGGTTACGCCGAGGGGAATGCGCAGCTCTTCGAAAGTTTTTACTTTCAAAATGCGGGCGAGGAACGAGACCATGCGATCGTTCGAGGCAAAGCCGTAGCGCGAGACCGTCCAGCGGGCAAAGGTGGTGAAACGAACGGAGTGCGCAACTTTTTCCAGCTCTTCGACGGAGAGTCCGCTGCAGTAGGCTGCACCGATCAGTGCACCCACGCTGGTGCCGGTGACGACGCGGACAGGGATACCTTCTTCTTCGAGGACTTTCAGAACGCCGATGTGGGCCATACCGCGAGCAAAGCCGCCACCCAGCGCCACACCAATCGCAGGAACTCGTGGCTCGAGCCCACCGGCCTTGCGCGAGAGGTCCCGCCCAAAAGCCTGCACGGACCGGACGATCCTGCCAAGACTTTTCACCGGTTACTCCCCATGCCCGGTTGCCCAGGCGCCTACATTCAAGCAATACATCAACTACTACGTAAGATGCCACAATCGGCGATTCGGCTGCAGGGCCCGAACGTGCCATTCTTACATTACTTTGGAGACCGGAAGCCCGTACTCGCGGGTCGCGGAGGACCGAAGGCGGTTCCGCTAAACCGTGACTAACTCATGTCGCTCTGTTAGCTTACAGGCTATGGTGCGGGAGATTTCGGCGGGCGGCGTGGTGATCCGAAACCGCGACGACCAGTGGTGGATGGCAGCGATCGAGCCTCCGGGCGACCCCTCAAGCGAGACGAACCTAACCGGGCAGCGTGGAAGAAAGGCGAAGCCTGTACTGGCCCTCCCCAAGGGTTTGGTCGATCCGGGTGAGAAGCCGCTCGAAACCGCGCTCAGAGAGGTGCACGAGGAAACCGGCGTAACCGCTGAACTAGTTACCAAGCTCGGCGACATTAAGTACGTTTATTCCCGGACCTGGGGAGACGGGCAACGCGTCTTCAAGATCGTCAGTTTCTACTTGATGCGCTATCGTTCCGGCCGCATCGACCAGATCACTCCGGAAATGCGAATCGAAGTGGCGCGCGCCCGTTGGATTCGGCTGGAGGAGGCCGTCGAGCTACTCGCATATAAAGGGGAAAAGCAAATGGCGCGGCGGGCGTGGGAATATGCGTTGGCACATCCTGAGCTTTAGCCAGCGGCGGCGCCGAATTTCATCGGGTGTGGTTGATCGCGCATAATGCTGCTATGCCACCTCGTGAAGGTTCCCGTCGCATAACCCCGACGTCGCGGCTCAAGCCACTGTCGTCGCTGATGGTGTGCCTGTCGCTCGCGCTGTTGCCGGCGCCCTCGACAGCCAGGGCTCGACCAGATGCGGCTTTGAATCCCGAGTATGTCGCGGCGCTCGCGGCAGCCGATCGTTTTCTACAAGCGTGGCAATCCAGTGACACCGAAAACGGGGTGGCGCTGCTCACGAGCCGCGCCAAGAATGTGGCCACGGCGGATGGGCTTGATCGATTCTTCGCCACCCCCGCGCCTTCAGCTTATGAAATTGGGCGGGGGAAGCTGCTGAAGCGCGGACGCTATGAGTTTCCGGTTGTTCTCGTGGTTAGCGCACGAAACAAGAGTCGCCTCCGACCCCACCTCTCGAGCGTGGTGATGGTGAACACTGGCAGCAATGACTGGGCGGTAGATAAACTGCCCTAGGCGCAAACTGGGGCACCCGGTGTTTCCTGGTGCCGTGTTTAAGATTTTCTGCGAGGCAAGATCATGAAACGGATTAATAAAGTTGCCATCCTGGGTGCGGGAACTATGGGAGCCCGCATCGCCGCACACTTTGCCAACGCTGGCGTTCCCAGCTATCTGCTGGACATCGTTCCCCCGGATGCCGATGCGCCCGCGCGGAACAAGATCGCTGCGGCTGGCCTGGACGCTGCTCGAAAATCGAAGCCGGCGGCGTTTATGGATCCTTCGCTCGCGCGGCTGGTGACGGTCGGCAATTTTGAAGATGACCTGAAGAAGCTTGCCGAAGTTGACTGGATCATTGAGGCAGTGGTCGAGAATCTCGAGCTTAAACGGGCGTTGCTACGCAAAGTAGAAGGAATTCGCAAGCCCGGTACCATTATTACCACTAACACCAGCGGCCTGCCCGTCGGCAAAATTGCCGAAGGATTTTCCGATGATTTCCGGCGCTCGTGGTTCGGCACGCACTTCTTCAATCCGCCGCGCTACATGCGCCTGCTCGAACTCATTCCTACTCCCGACGCGAACCGAGGTCTGATCGAAGCTGTCTCGCACTTCTCGGATGTTCGTCTCGGCAAGGGAGTCGTGCTGGCTAAAGACACTCCCAACTTCATCGGCAACCGCATCGGCACTTTTTCGGTGTTGAATGTGATGCGGCTCATGCAGGAGATGGACCTCAGCATCGAGGATGTCGATGCATTGACGGGCCAGGCTGTGGGCTGGCCGAAGTCGGCAACCTTCCGCACCATTGACTTGGTGGGATTGGACATCCTGGGCCAGGTGGTTGGGAACATGACCGCGAACGTTCAAGACGAACGCAGCGATCTGCGCCTGCCCGACTTCTTCAGCCAGATGATCCAGCGCAAGTGGCTGGGCGATAAAACGAAGGGCGGCTTCTATAAGAAAGCAAAGACCGGCGACGGCAAGCAAGACGAGCGCATGGCTCTCGATTGGAAGACGCTGGAATATCATCCCCAGCAGAAACCGAAGTTCGCGGCTGTCGACATGGCCAAAAATGTTGAAGAAACAGGGGCACGGCTGCGCATGCTGCTTGGCCTGGAAGGCAGTGGGCCGCAGAAGGGCGACAAAGCCGGGGCGTTCCTGTGGTCGGCGTTGTCGGATCTGTGGACTTACTCGGCGAACCGTGTGCCTGAGATTTCCGATTCGATCGTTGCGATCGATCGTGCTATGCGGCTCGGCTTCAACTGGGAACTCGGCCCATTCGAACTATGGGACGCCGCTGGTGTCGAAGCCACCGTAGCGCGAATGAAAAAAGAAGGAAAACTAGTTGCGGCGAATGTGGAGAAGCTGCTCGCGACGGAGAGGAAGTCTTGGTACAGCGATGATCCGAAGTCGGCTTCGGGACGGTCCTACTTCGATTTGGCCGTGAACAACCTGCGACCCGTAGAAGTTCCCGCAGGCATCTGGTCGGTCACCGTGGCGACGAAATCGAATGGCGTCGTGAAGAAGAATTCTGGAGCTTCGCTGGTCGACCTTGGCGATGGCGTGGGGTGCATCGAGTTCCACAGCAAGATGAACTCGCTGGGCGCGGACATCATTGGCTTGATCTTGCAGACGCTAAAGCCCGGCGGCCCGGGCGATCCCTTCGACGCATTTGTGATCACCAATGATGCGACAAATTTTTCGGTGGGCGCCAACCTCATGCTGCTGCTGATGAGCGTCCAGGAAGACGAGTGGGACGATGTCGATCTCGCCATCCGCCAGTTTCAGGGCATGACGCAGGCCATCAAGTTCTCGGTTAAGCCTGTGGTATCTGCACCGTTCGGGTTGTGTCTGGGTGGCGGAACAGAAATCTCGCTGAACGCAGCGGCTCGCCAGCCTCACGCCGAACTTTACACCGGGCTGGTCGAAGTGGGTGTCGGCCTGCTGCCCGGCGGAGGAGGGTGCAAGGAAATGCTGCTGCGAGCCGTCGATAGCGCGGTTGCAGCGCGCGGTGGGAAGACTTCCGGCGAAGCGTTGGCTGGTTCCATCGAGATGCTGGAGGCAATTAAGCGCGCATTCGAAACCATTGCGACCGCGAAAGTGGCTACCTCAGCCCAGGAAGCCCGTGGCCTCGGCTTTCTCAACGACCGCGACCGCATCACGATGAATCGCGAGCGCGTCCTCTCCGATGCCAAAGCTCGAGTTCTCGAACTGGTCCGCGCGGGATATGAGCCGCCGATTCCGCGCACCGACATCCCTGCGCCCGGCGAAGGTCTTCTGGCCACACTCAAGATGGGCGTCCACATGATGCGCCAGGGGGGCTTCGTTACCGATTACGAAGTGAGGCTGGGCGGCAAGATCGCCGAGGTTCTGTGCGGTGGGAACCTCACGCCAGGTACTCCGGTCAGCGAGCAATACATTCTCGACCTCGAACGCGAAGGATTTAAATCGTTGTGTGGCGAGAAAAAGACGCAGGAGAGAATTCAGTACACGTTGAAGACGGGCAAGACGCTGAGGAACTAATCTGTGTTTGCCTAGGCATATCTGAATTGCCATCCCCGGGCCAGTCGGCAGCGGGATGATCTCTGGATACCGTCCAAGCTTCTGCCCTCAATCCAAATCACCGCTAACTCCGTACTTCCTGTGAGGCAGTAAGAACCGAAAGGAACACTCACATGAAGAATCGGAATGTTGCGGCTCTGCTCGCATGGTTCGCAGTGGCGTTCGCGGGCTTGAGCTTCGCTCAGAATCCCATGGTCGGCGGGCATGATATGTCGCCCATGAAAAACATCGTGCAAAACGCAATCAACTCAGACGACCACACAACCCTGGTGGCAGCGGTGAAAGCGGCCGGACTGCTTGACACGCTCTCGGGTGCTGGACCTTTCACGGTCTTCGCTCCCACCAACGAGGCTTTTGCCAAGCTGCCGGCGGGTACCGTAGATAGCCTGCTTAAGCCCGAGAACAAAGATCAACTGACGAAGGTTCTCACTTACCATGTAGTGGCGGGACGCCTGACGTCGAATGATCTCAGAAAGAAAATCAAAGAGGGACATGGCGCGGCGGAGCTGACGACCGTCGAGGGTGGAAAGCTGGAAGCCATGATGCAGGGCGGCAACATTGTTCTGAAGGATGAGAAGGGCGGCACCGGGACCGTCACCATTGCCAACGTAATGCAGTCGAATGGGGTCATCCTCGTTGTGGATCGCGTGTTGCTTCCTTAAAACTAGTTTCAAGCATGCGTTCCGAAGGGCGCTCCAAGGAGCGCCTTTTTTGCCCGGGAAATTCACCAGCACGAGCGCTACAATTGATGGCCATGCGAAGTATCCTCTTCCTCGCCGGCCTGATGATGGGTTCCTTTGTCTTGGGATCCGCGCTTGCAACCGCTCAAACAGCCTCGCAGAATGAACCTGCTCCTGACGTTCCGGATGCGATCCAGGCGCCGACAGGACTCGAAGTCGTAGTTTATGCGCACGCGACCGGCTCTCAGATCTACGCCTGCCAGGCTGCGGCTGACGGCAAATTCAGTTGGACACTCAAGGGACCGGACGCGGAATTGCGCGACCGCAAAGATAAAGTGATTGGACATCACTCGGCGGGTCCCACGTGGAAGTTGACCGACGGAAGTGAGGTCACAGGGAAGGCCACAGCCCACGTGGATGCGCTGGATCCGTCGTCAGTTCCCTGGCTGCTGCTCAATGTTGTGAGCCACGCCGGAAGTGGAGCGCTCAGCAAGGTGACGACCATTCAGCGAGTCCATACGCGGGGCGGCCAGCCTCCGGCCGAGGGCTGCGATGCTGCACACGTCAACGCCGAAAGCAAGAGCAGTTATACGGCGGACTATTACTTCTACGCTCCGGCCAAGTGAAGCTCGTACAGCAGGTGACGCATCGAATAGAGAGAAACGATAAAAGAATAAAGATAAAGAAAGAACTGGCAAACTATGCGTGAAGTCATCATTGTCTCCTCTGTTCGCACCCCGGTGGGACGCGCCTTCAAGGGCACGCTCCGCGCCACCCGTCCCGATGAACTGGCTGCAGTCGCGATCCAGGGTGCGCTCGAACGGGTGCCTCAGCTCGATCCCAAAGAGATCGAAGACGTGATTTTGGGCTGTGCGATGCCCGAGGCTGAGCAAGGGATGAACGTTGCCCGAATCGCTTCGCTGCGCGCCGGTCTGCCGGTGGAAGTGTCAGCACTCACCATCAATCGCTTCTGCTCATCCGGACTGCAGTCGATTGCCATGGCGGCCGAGCGCATCATGAGCGGTGGCGCGGAAGTGATCGTTGCCGGGGGTACGGAGTCGATGTCGATGATCCCAATGGGCGGGCACAAAGTTTCGCCCAATCCGTGGCTGGTCGACCACTATCCCGATGCGTACTTGAATATGGGGCTCACCGCGGAGCGCGTGGGCCAGCGCTGCGGCATCACGCGTGAAGCAGCAGACGAGTTCTCCCTGCGCAGCCATCAGAAAGCACTGGCCGCAATTCGGGCGGGCAACTTCGACGAAGAAGTTGTCGCCGTGCCGGTGAGCTTCACCACTCCGAACGGATCGAAGCCCAAGCGCCAGGAAATTGTTTTCAAGAGAGACGAAGGCCCGCGCGCTGACACTTCGCTCGAAGCTCTGCTATCGCTCAAGCCCGCATTTCACCTGAACGGCACCGTGACTGCTGGAAATTCTTCGCAGATGTCGGACGGCGCTGCGGCGGCGGTGGTGATGTCCGCCGAACGCGCGAAGACCCTCGGCATCAAGCCGCTGGCGCGCTACGTTTCCTTCGCCACGGCCGGATACAAACCCGAAGAAATGGGGCTGGGCCCGGTGTTCGCAATTCCAAAGGCTCTGAAGATGGCGGGGCTGAAACTCTCTGACATCGATGTAATCGAGTTGAACGAAGCCTTCGCCGCGCAATCCCTGGCAGTAATGAAAGAAGCTGGGCTCGATCGGGAGAGGGTAAATCCGAATGGCGGAGCGATCGCCCTGGGACATCCGCTGGGATGCACGGGAGCGAAGCTGACGGCAACCGTGATTGGCGAGCTGAAGCGCCGTAAGGGACGCTACGGCATGGTCACCATGTGTGTTGGCGGCGGCATGGGCGCGGCGGGAATCTTCGAGAACCTGAATTAATCCTCACCGGGAAGTTTGACGGACTGCGCTATAATCCGTCCGGGAGGTAGGCCCATGTCAATCTTCCGAGTTTTTTCGTTCTCGCTGTTGATGGCGGTGAGCGCTGCGCCGGTGGTTGCTCAGACTTCTCCAGTGAAAGCTCCCTTTGTAATGCCGTATTCAGATTCCGGGGTGTCAAACATGGGCATCGGGCAATCCTCTCCGCGGTTGAACCAGTTCGACCTCCCAAAAGTCTGGTTGACCGCGCCGGACGGGCCGCTGCCGGACGACACTTTTTGCTTGACGATGCGCAGCTACAAGGTTGCTCGCGATAACCCGGACTCGGACGCCACGCACCCAGTCGGCTATTCCACCTGTCAGCCCGCGGCGCGCTTTCGGACCCACACCATTAAGGGAGTGATGCTGCCGCAACAGCCGTAAGGGCCGGTATTTCTATCGAAATACGCCCGATCGGCCACTGGCCCGGAGATAAATAGCTCCGGCAATCCCCGCCTATCATTCCGCAGCTCTGCGCATTAGAATATGCATGATTCTTCGGTCGAAGCTGTTTCCCGCTTTTCGCATCGGACTCATCTTCAAGGACAAACCTAAATGGCGACCACAACGTCAATTCCCAGCAGCAAAATCTCTGGCGGCAGCTTTCTTCTGGAAACGCGCCGCCCCGAGGAAATTTTCACTCCGGAAGATTTTACGGAGCAGCATCAGCTTATCGGCCAAACTACAGAAGAATTTGCCGTCAATGAAATTCTTCCCAACTCGGAGAAGATCGAGCACAAGGACTTCTCGGTTTCGCGCGAGTTGCTGAAAAAGGCCGGCGAGTTGGGCTTGAGCGGAGTCGAGATCCCCGAGGCTTATGGCGGCTTGGAGATGGACAAGGTCACCGCCGCCGTGATCGCCGACCACATCGCCAAGTATGCGGGCTTTGCCACGACCTGGGGAGCGCATAGCGGCATCGGCTTGCTGCCCATCGTTTATTTCGGCACCGAGGAGCAGAAGAAAAAGTATCTGCCGCGGCTCGCGAGCGGGGAGATGGTAGGCGCATACGCGTTGTCGGAATCCAGTTCCGGCTCCGATGCCATGAACTGCCGCACCCGCGCGGAACTTTCCGCGGACGGCAAGCATTACATCCTCAACGGCGAAAAAATGTGGATCACCAATGCCGGTTTTGCCGATTTGTTCACCGTCTTCGCCAAGATCGATGACAAGTTTTCCGCTTTCCTGATTGAGCGGAATTTTCCCGGCTTCTCGATTGGCGCTGAGGAACACAAGATGGGCATTCGCGGCTCCTCGACCTGTCCCATTATTCTCAACGACTGCAAGGTACCGCTGGAGAATTTGCTGGGCGAGATCGGCAGAGGGCACGTGATTGCTTTCAATATTCTGAACATCGGCCGCTTCAAGCTGGGCGCAATGTGCGTAGGTGGCGGCCGGGTGTCGCTGGAAAGCGCGATCCGCTATGCCAAGCAGCGTAAGGCCTTCGGCAAAGTGATTGCAGATTTCGGGCTGGTGCGCGAAAAAATCGCCAACATGGCGACCCTGCTCTATGTCGGCGAATCGCTGGTTTATCGCACGGTCGGGATGATGGACGTGGCGCTCGGAGAAGTCGACAAAACGGGCGTGGATGCCATCAAGGAAACCCGCAAGGCGATTGAGGAATACGCGGTCGAGTGCTCGATCATCAAGGTCTGGGGCTCGGAGATGGTCGATTACATCGTCGACGAAAGCCTGCAGATCTATGCGGGCTACGGCTTCGTCGAAGAGTATCCGGCTGAGCGGGCCTATCGCGACGCCCGCATCAACCGGATCTTCGAAGGCACGAATGAAATCAACCGGCTTATCATTACGGGTTTTCTGCTGAAGCGCGCCATGAGCGGGCAGTTGCCGCTGATGCCCGCGATCAAGAAGCTGATGGACGAAGTGCTGTCCGGTCCGTCGATGAGCGACGATCTGGAAGGGTCGCTCGCCGAGGAACGCAAACTGGTAGGACAGGCCAAGAAGCTAGGCCTGTTTGCCGCCGGAGCTGCCACGCAAAAGTACATGCAGGCGATCCAGGACCAGCAGGAAATCATGGGAGCCATCGCCGACATGACGATTGAAAGTTACGCCATGGAATCGGCGGTGCTGCGCGCCCAGAAAATCGCGGAGACGAAAGGCGAGGGCGCTGCCGCTCTCCCTATCGCGATGACGCGCGTCTATCTTACGCAGGCAATGGAGAAGGTGGAATCCGCGGCGAAGAAAGTAATCGCTGCGGTTGCCGAGGGCGACATGCTGCGCACCCAGCTTGCGATTCTGCGTCGGCTGGCCAAGTACGAGCCCTTCAATACCATCGAACTTCGCCAGCAGATCGCGCAGAAGGTAATCGAGCGAGGGAACTACACGCTGGCATAAACCTGAACTACCGGGGATGGCGAGCCCGCGGGAAGTCAGCATTCGTGTTCCTCGTGATTTTTGATGGCTTCATCGCTGGTCCTCTCTGGTACAAATATCCCCATGAGAATCAGAGCGCTTCTCGTTGTCCTTGCCACCATGCTTGCGGGAACCGCATCTGCCCCTGCACGGTCCGACCACACTAACCCCACGATATCGAACGCTCTGGCCCTCACGCCGCCTATGGGCTGGAATTCCTGGAACAAGTTCGCTTGCAACGTCAGCGAAGAGATGATCCGGAGCATGGCCGACGCCATGGTGAAGTCGGGCATGAAAGATGCAGGCTATCACTACATCAACGTCGACGACTGCTGGCAGGTGAGCCGCGACGCGAACGGCAACATCGTCGCCGACCCGCAGCGCTTCCCCCATGGCATGAAGGCCGTCGGCGATTACATCCATTCGCTCGGGCTGAAGTTCGGTGTTTATTCCGACGCCGGATCCGAAACTTGCGCCGGCCGGCCCGGCGGTCTCGGCCACGAATACCAAGACGCCATTCAATACGCGGCGTGGGGCGTGGATTATCTGAAATACGACTGGTGTAACACCACCACGCAGGATGCGAAGGCTTCCTATGCGAATATGCGCACCGCGCTTGACGCTTCCGGGCGCGCCATCGTGCTGAGCATTTGCGAGTGGGGCACGGCCAAACCTTGGCTCTGGGGAAAAGAAGTTGGCGGCAACTTGTGGCGTACTACGGGCGACATAAGCGACAAGTGGGCAGGTCAATCCAAGTGGCCGGATGGCAGTTGCTGCTCGAACGGCATGCTGGCCATCGTCGATCAACAAGTGGGATTGCAATCCTATGCCGGGCCCGGACATTGGAACGATCCTGACATGCTGGAAGTGGGCAACGGCGGGATGACCGACACCGAGTACCGCGCCCACTTCAGCTTGTGGGCAATTCTGGCCGCGCCTCTGATTGCGGGCAATGACCTGCGCGAAATGCGGCCGGAGATCCACTCCATTCTGACCAATGAGGAAGTAATCGCCATCGATCAGGATCCGCTCGGCCGCGAAGGGGAACGGGTTTGGAAAGATGGCGATCTGGAAGTCTGGGCCAAGCAGCTCGGAGACGGCAGCCGCGCCGTCGTCCTGTTGAATCGTGGAGGGACAGAGCAGCAAATTTCAGCGAACTGGGAGGATCTCGGCTATCCCCGCCAGGTGAGCGCTTCGGTTCGCGACTTGTGGCTGCACAAAGATTTGGGCAAATTCACGGCAAAGTTTTCTGCGCCGGTGGCGTCGCACGCAGTCGTAATGGTGACTGTGAGGCCCTAAGACCAGCCTCGGTTCACCACTTCACTTGCTTCTAATTTTTCGGGAAATTTGCATCCGCTTTCAGTTCCTCAATCTGGGCTGCAGGCGGTGCGCTGGGGCAGCAGCCACTGATAACCATCCGTGGTTCCAAATACCGGATGGTCAAAGAATGATCGCACCCATCGTGGTTGGTGGTGCGGCTGTATGCCATGGTTGCTGCGCGGCTGTCCGCAAACGTTTTGCTTACTCCGCTTCCCTCGCCCACCAGCCGGTGGGACGAAGAAACTGGGGTGCCTGCGCCTCGTGACTGCGATCCGGCACCCGCTGCAGAATCATTTCAGCTTTCCCTTTGACCTGATCGCGCTTCGCCTCTCGCTGCGGGAGAGGTCATGATCTGCTTCTGCACCAGGCCGAAGATCGCCGACTCGGAGACCGTGATGGGCTCGGCAACTTCCGCCACCGACCAGCGATCCGAAGCAGGTTTGAAGGTCCATTGTTTCTGAGAAAGTCCGGAGAGGGATTTCAGAAAATTGTTGCGCGTTGTTTCAAACCGCTTCAGGGCCGCTTCTCGCACCTGCGGACTCAAGGTTGCGGGCACAGTCTGCGGCGCGGTCGCGAACGCGGAGACCATCGTCAAGCACAACACTGTGAGGCCCAGAATCCCGGGAGCTTTCTTTGCCGGCCTTCACCAACATCGTCCTCGGAATGCGCCTACGGCCTATCGATCACAAATACGATCTGTAAGTCAGGGACTCTTTTTCAGCTTCAGCTCTTCCATCACGCTCTGGATCAACTCCTTCGCGTCGGTAAGGCTTTTCATGATGATCTGAATGTCCATTACGGGCTTGCCTGGCCAGCGCTGGCTCTGGCAATAGACGCTGTGCTGCCCGACCAAAGCCATGGCGTCGGTAATCGCGTCCATGGTCACGGCCAGCCGCCCGCGCGGCACCCCCATCATGGTCTCGTAATGTTCCAGTTCTTCCTGTTTTTCATCAAATACCGGCATCGCCCGATTGTAACCGCTGCTGCGAATCGGGCATAATCGTAGGGCTGCTGACATGTACCTTTCCCACGCGTCTAACTTTCGTGTAACGAACCATTCAGGAGGAGAATTCATGCGAAAACAACTTGTGTTTTCCGCGCTGCTCACTATTTTGTTCACCACCGCGGCTCTCGCCCAGACGGAAAAAAGCCGGCCGAGTCCTCCCGCCTCCGCCACGTGCGATCTTGGTGCTGGCAAAACCATCAAGACCGATTACTCCAGCCCCCGCCTGCGTGGACGCAAAATGATTGGTGAGCATGATCCCTATGGCCAAGTCTGGCGCAATGGAGCCAACGAGGCTACAACCTTTGTCACCAACACGAACCTCGTGGTGGGCGGCGCAGCCGTGCCTGCCGGAAGCTACACTCTGTTTGTGCTACCGAATCCAGACAAGTGGACCCTGATCATTAACAAGAAGACCGGCGAGTGGGGCATCCCGTACAAGTATGAAAGCGATGAACTGGCTCGCGTGGACATGAAGGTTTCAAAGCTTCCGGCGCCGGTTGAGAACTTCACCATCGCCTATGACAAAACCTCAGCAGGCTGCACTTTGCGCGAAGAGTGGGACACCGTGCGTGCCACGGTAGGCATTGTGGCGAAATAGTGGGAGACGGTGAGTCTGGAGATAGTTGACTTCTTGACTGTTGATTGCAGCGCTTCGATTTGACGCGGAGTCTGGACCGAGTCTCGGTGAGTGGAGCTGCAATCAATCCTCACGAATTGGCGATCAACCCTTCCGCGCGGCGTTACAATCCTCCTAGCGGTACCCCATGGGAGGTTTCCATGCCCCTCTACGATTATGTTTGCCTGGATTGCCATCAGCCCTTCGAAATAGTTCTGACCCTGAACCAGCACGATAAGAAAGCTCCCAAGTGTCCGCATTGTGGGGGCAAGAACGTAGAGCAGGAAGCCGCCGCATTCTTTGCGGTGACGTCTAAGAAAAGCTAACCGAAGGCCGGCTTTTCGTTCTTACAGGGATGGTTTGATCGCAGCCCGGCTTGGTGCGGTCTAGGGGGAGTACCTACGCACAAGCGAACTGTTGCTTTTTTCCGTTAACCGCCCTCAGCCGTTAACCGCTACCCGGCCGGTTTCCAGCGCAATACCGGTTTCCGCGCGGCCGCCGTTTCGTCGAGTCGCGACACCCGCGTGGAGTGCGGCGCATCGAGGACGGTCTGCGGATCTTCCTCCACTTCTTCAGCAATCGACTTCATCGCGTCGATGAATAGATCCATCTCTTCTTTCGACTCGCTCTCGGTCGGCTCGATCATCAACGCACCGGGCACGATCAAGGGAAATGCCGTCGTATAAGGATGGAAGCCGTAGTCGATGAGCCGCTTGGCGATGTCCATGGTGCGCACACCTTTTTTTGCCTGCACCTTGTCACTAAAGACGACCTCGTGCATGGTGGGCGTGGCATACGGCAAGTCGTAGGTGCCCTCGAGACCCTTGCGAATGTAGTTGGCGTTCAGCACCGCGTCTTCGGTGGTCTGCCGCAGGCCATCCGGGCCATTCGCCTGAATGTAGGCGAGCGCGCGGACGAACATTCCAAAATTTCCGTAGAAGGCACGCACCCGCCCCACCGACTGCGGACGATGGTAATCGAAACCCAGCGTACCGTCGGATTTGGTGATTAAGACCGGCGTCGGCAAGAATGCCTCGAGTTTCTTCTTGATGGCCACGGGGCCCGATCCCGGGCCACCCCCGCCATGGGGAGTGGAAAATGTTTTGTGCAGGTTCAGGTGCATCAGATCTACGCCAAAATCTCCCGGGCGCACCTTGCCCACCAGCGCATTCATGTTCGCCCCATCCATGTAAAGCAGGCCGCCCTTGGCGTGGAGAATATCGGCAATCTTGTGAATCTCCTGCTCGAAGACTCCCAGAGTGTTGGGATTGGTGAGCATCAGCGCGGCGACGTCTGCGCTCATCTGCGCTTCCAGGGCCGCGATGTCGACCATGCCACGCGAATCCGACTTCAGATTTTCGACGGCGTAATCGACCATCGCCGCCGTAGCCGGATTCGTTCCGTGCGCCGAGTCGGGAATAAGAATTTTCTTTCTCGGACGTCCCTGGGCGTGGTGGTAGGCCCGCACCATGAGAAGTCCGGTCATCTCCCCGTGCGCTCCGGCCGCGGGCTGCATGGTGATCGCGTCCATGCCCGTGATTTCGATCAGGCACTCGCTTAAGGTTTTCAAAATCTGCAGGGCGCCCTGCGAAATCTTCTCTGGCTGGTAAGGATGGCCGTTCGCGATTCCTTCCACACGTGCCACCGCTTCATTCACCCGCGGGTTGTACTTCATCGTGCACGAACCCAGAGGATACATTCCGAGATCGATCGCGTAGTTCCACGTGGACAGGCGCGTGAAGTGGCGGATGATTTCGATCTCGCTCACCTCGGGCATGTCGCCGAGATCTTTTCTCTCGGAAGCGCCGAGCAGCTTCGCCGGATCCACTTCCGGCACGTCGAGCGGGGGCAACTTCCACGCGGCTTTCCCGGCCGAAGACTTCTCGAAAATCAAGCCTTCATTCTGGTTGACGTGACGCGTAGCTTTAAGTGTCTCCTGCTTCATCGCGTCACCTCCGCGACATCGGCTTCTGCCCGGGCAGGGCGAGCGGGCTTCTCGCCCTCCGCGACTAGCCCCACCGCCGTGTCGATCGAACTCCGCGTGGTCAGCTCCGTGCAACACCACAAGGCTGCATTCCCGAATTCGGGATAGAACGTCTTCAAGGGCAGTCCGCCGATCAGTTTGTGTCCCAGAAGCCGGTTGTTAATGGCATAGGGATCCTCACGAGTCTCGACCACAAACTCGTTAAACCGAGGCGAGGCGGCGAATAATACTTTGCCATGCTCGGCGAATTGTCCAGCCGCGTAAGCCGTCTTCGCCAGGTTTTGCTTGGCCAGCTCTTTCAGTCCAACCTTGCCGTACACCGTCATAAAGATGTTGACCATCAGCGCAACCAGCGCCTGATTGGTGCAAATATTCGAGGTTGCCTTCTCGCGCCGGATGTGCTGCTCGCGGGTGGCCAGGGTGAGCACGAATCCGCGCCTGCCCTGCTTGTCGACCGTTTGACCCACCAACCGGCCGGGCATTTGCCGCACATATTTTTCCCGCGTGGCAATCACACCGCAGAACGGTCCCCCGAATCCCATGGGAACACCGAACGATTGCGCCTCCATGGCGATGACATCCGCTTCGCGTGGTGGTTCCACGATTCCCAGCGAGAGGGCTTCAGCAATGGAAACCACCAGCATCGCGCCGCGCTGGTGCGCGATCTCGGCAATCGCCGCCACATCTTCGATGGTGCCCAAGAAATTTGGCGATTGCATCAGCACGCAAGCGGTCGCCGGCGTAATGGACTTCTCGAGTTCCGTCAGATTCAGTCGTCCGTCATCCCCAAAGCCCGCCACGGAGAGCGGCATTCCCTGATGCGTGGCGTATGTGGCAAGCACTTCCCGATACTCCGGATGGAGGCTGCGGGCCACTACCACCGAGCGGCGTCCGGTCAGCCGAACCGCCATCATCACCGCCTCGGCGGCGGCAGTTGAGCCGTCATACATGGAAGCATTGGCCACTTCCATGCCGGTCAACTCGCAGATCATGGTCTGAAATTCAAAAATCGATTGCAGCGTGCCCTGGGAAATCTCCGCTTGATAGGGCGTATAGGCAGTAAGAAATTCGCCACGCGAAATCAGGGAATCAATAATGACGGGGCGGTAATGGGAATACGCCCCTGCGCCCAGGAAACTGGTGTAGCCTTCGCCATTTTCGCGCGAGCGTTGCCGGAAGTAGTCAACAATTTCCGATTCTGCCATCTGCCGGGGAATTTTCAGGTCGCGGCTCAACCGATATTCAGCCGGAATCGGCGCAAACAATTCGTTGACCGACCGCAGCCCAATTGCTTTCAGCATGGCTTCGCGGTCGGCAGGAGACTTCGGTAAATAGCGCATAGGAAGTTAAGAAGTTAATTCGATGCAGCTCGCGGTCAGTTCGATTGTGACGGACATTCGATGGTCGAAACTGTATGCAAAATTGATCAGGAAATCTAGCGGATTTCCCTTGCGATCCGTAATCGCGCTCAGTGTCCGCCTTCTTCTGCCACAAACTTCTCGTAATCGGCGGCGGAGAGCAGCGCATCCAGCTCGCTGGGATTTTTCAGCGTAATCTTCATCATCCAGGAACCGTGCGGATCTTTATTCACTTTCTCGGGCGCGGTGGCGAGATCTCCATTGATCTCGGTTACCGTTCCCGAGGCCGGCGCGTACAGATCCGACACCGCCTTCACCGACTCGACCGAGCCAAAGGTCTTGCCGGCGGCGAGTTCTGCGCCAACCTTCGGCAGATCGACGAAAACGATATCGCCTAACTCCTCCTGCGCATGGTCCGTGATGCCGACCGCGGCACCGGTCCCATTCGCCTGGATCCACTCGTGTTCCTTGGTATACTTGCGATCTGTTGGATAGGCCATGATGGCGTCTGGCTCCTAGCTTCCGGCTCCTACTTGCGAAATCCTCGCTGTTCTGTGCTCTCTGTGGTCAGGCTGTTTTCTTCGGACGCTTGTAAAACGGCGTCGGCACCACTAGCGCCCCAACCCCTTGGCCGCGAATCTCTACTTTGAGCGCCGTGCCCACCGCGGCGAACTGTGGTGGCACATACGCCAGCGCGATATTCTTCTTCAGAAATGGGGCGGGCGATCCGCTGGTGACATAGCCGATCTCGCGTCCACCGTCATCCAGCACCTTATATCCGTCGCGCGCGATGCCGCGTTCCCTCATCTCAAGCCCGACCAGCGTGCGCTGGATCCCTTCCGCCCTGGCTTTTTCCAGCGCGGAGCGGCCAACAAATTCCGGCTTCTCAATCTTGCAGAAACGATCGAGCCCAGCTTCCCAAACATTTATGGTATCGGAAATCTCGTGCCCGTAGAGCGGGAGTTTGCCCTCGAGGCGCAGGGTGTTACGAGCGCCCAAGCCGCAGGGAACAGCACCAAATTCCTTCCCGACTTCGAGAATCCTGTTCCAAACCCAAGCACTGGTAGGTTCGTCGGAAGAAACGTAAATCTCAAATCCATCCTCAGCGGTGTAGCCGGTCCTTGCGATCAGAGTGTTTTCTAAGGAGCGCCGCACCGACTTGTCTACGAGCACGATGTTGCCCCGCGCCACCCAGTAGAATTTCACGGCCGAAAGATCGACATCGGTCATCTTCTGCAATAGATCAACCGCCTTCGGACCTTGGATCGCGATCTGCGTGAAGTCGTCCGACAGGTTTTCCACCACGCAGTCGAAGTTCCGCGTATTGTCCCGCACCCAATTGAAATCCTTCTCGCGTGTGCCGGCGTTGATCACCAGCAGATACTCATCCTCGGCCAGCCGATGAACGATCACATCGTCAACAAATGTCCCCTGGGGGTAGAGAAGCGCCGAATACTGCGCTTGGCCCAGGGCCAGCCGCGAAGCGTCATTCATGGAGATGTGCTGCACCGCGGCCAACGCCTGCGGGCCGGCTAGACGGATATCGCCCATGTGGCTGACATCGAAAATGCCCACGCCGGTGCGTACCGCCAGGTGCTCGTTGATGATGCCGCAGCCGATCGAAGCAGGATATTCAACCGGCATGTCCCAGCCGTTGAAGTCCACCATTTTCGCGCCCATCTGGCGATGCACGGCATTCAGCGCGGTTTTGCGGACGGCGAGAGTGGCTTCCACAGAAGACAAATGCAAACCTCAACCAGCGAGCAGCGGCTGGTCTGCCAAGACTGGTGAC
The DNA here is from genome assembly GCA_049584315.1 of Candidatus Sulfotelmatobacter sp. Taxonomy (GTDB): domain Bacteria; phylum Acidobacteriota; class Terriglobia; order Terriglobales; family Acidobacteriaceae; genus Sulfotelmatobacter. Next base: position 54,870 of record JBAUXO010000349.1, read on the forward strand.
TGTTTACCGTATCACGCGGTTTTTCGGGCGGTCAAACGGGAAGGACCTTCAGGGTGCGCGACTTTAAAGTGAGGATTACGCCCTCCGGGCCTCCCAGTAGTCCTCGAATTTCCCACTAAGGGTCGAGGCAAAAACAATTTCACAGATTGGGTGAGATAGTGTAGTTCCACTTAGGTAGGGTTTCGTGCGGCTGGATTCGAAGTGCCTGAAGTTGTTGGGATGTGGGTGCTGTGCCGGTCGGA
>JBAUXO010000350.1:0-155945 GCA_049584315.1 Candidatus Sulfotelmatobacter sp.
TAGGCAGGAGTTCCCTGTTCCGTGCCTTGGAGCATGATTACGGCGTCGAATTAGCCTATGCCGATGAGGAGATCGATGCCACCCATGCAGATGCGCACGTGGCTGAGATGCTGGCTCTTCCCAAGGGTTCGGCCCTGCTGCGGATTCGCCAAGTCATTTACTCGACCAAGGGCAAGGCCACCATTTACGGTGTGGGCTATTACCGTTCCGAGCGCCACACGCTGTTTATCCGCCGCTTCCGCTAGTCTGCTGTCTGCTTGGGATGCACAATTCCTGAGCACCTAACACGACTGCGTCAATATCAATAATGGATTCGGGGCAGGTTAGCTCGGGTCAATGATCAATCAGCCCTGACGTAAGCGCGTAGGTCGTGAACACGGCCTGGCGCCAGATTGCCGACGATACACAAATGGCTTGTTTCGGTCCGAGCGAGTCATCGGCGTTCCGCGCGTTTGCGCAATAAAATCCATCGTGGCATGCGAGATCGTGAGTTCTTTTCGCCCGTCTGGACCTTCAATCGCGACCTTATCACCTTATCCCCGCCGGGCGGACCAGGCTGCTTGCTGCGAAGCTCGAACCAGTCGTAACTCCGTGTCTCAGCCCAAGGGTGCGGTCCCTTGGCCGCCCCTTTCCCCGCACCCCAAATCCCCGCCCATGCTCCTGCGCTCCGCCGGTTCTGTTCGCCTTTACCAGAACACCGTTCGGCTTCCCGCTGAAATCATCGTTTACCTTCACCGGAATCCCCAGAATCCCATGGCCAGGCGGGAGAGAACCGTCAGAAAGACACCGCACAGGACGCGCCCGACAAATGACTTCATTTCCCGCGCTCTCCGTTGTCGTTCCGCTCCCTACCCTCCAGAGGATTCACACCGTAACCGTATTTCGTATCGCGCCGGCTCGGGCTTATGTCCCATATCTCATCCGGCGAGCCGTAACGGCGACTATGGGCCTGGCTGCAGACCGCGTAGGCCTTCAATTCCTCCCAGCCCCATCGACTCCACGCATGCGGGTTCGAGCACGAACACTGCAAGATCCATTCTGCTGACAGGCCGTCGTTCGTTGGCATCAGGTACGACCCGTTACGATAAGGGCTGAAGCCGAGCAGATAGCGGGTGCGACATTTGGGACACTCGACGCAATGACGAACACGCAGCATGCTTGCCACTCCGAGCCCTCAACGGGGGAATTCGTAACAACAGCCCATATTGAAAACCCACAAGAACAGCAAATCCGACGAGTGAATCACAGGGCCCGCCCGGTCAATTCCCGCTTAAAAGGCGAAAAAAATGTAATCTACCTATTGGGTACAATCAGTCACCTGCGTGTCGGGTCACCAACAACTTGTAATTCTGGCCTCCTGCCGGAGCCCCAAAGGGGAAGCACCCATTCGGTTGCTGACGCATTCAGGCTGATTCTCTTTCTCTTCTTTCTCGGCATTTTGAGCGGCATCGGTTACGGCTTCGACAGCTTGGGTGACCGCATCCACTCGTTCTTCCCACCAGCCCTTGCCGTAAACATTCGGGGTCACGTCAATATTGGCGCGACCCATCTTGTCCCGCACAATCTCCGGCCTTGCGCCTTCGCGCCGCATATGGCCGGAATGCATGGTGCGGAAGCCCCGAAAATACCCTTTATCGCTCGAATCGGCCGAGTTCGAATCTGTGCAAAAGCTGTTTGCTAACGTTCGCGGGCGAATTGGATTTCGGGCGTATGGGTGCGACCTCTGCAACCGATCTGCCTATGCTTGCGTTTACAGGGGTTGCCAGAAAGGCGTGGATGTTGCCCGCATCCGGCCCGCTAAGTACCGTTGCCATGCCCGAGATTTGTCCGCGCTCGTTGATCTTGTTAGCCATGGTTGCGTAGAGGTTGGAACTGGCGGGAAGCAGCGTGTTGAGGTCGGTCATCACGCCGTCTTGATAGATGAAGGCATGGGACCAGTCGAAGTTGGAGTCCCAGGTGCTTTCCACCACTTGGCCCTTGCTGTTGATGCCGCTGGCCAGGGAGCCAAAATCTCCCGGCAGAGTGCCACGGTTAGTAATTTCGCGGTTCTGCCAAAGAGCGGCAGTTTGGGTTGTGCCTTCAGGGTTAAAGACTTCCCCAACAATTTGGCCCTGGTCGTTAATCGCCCAGGCTAAACTGGCGCCCTCAACTCCGAGGTCAGGAAGCGGGGTGGGAGTGCCGTTTTCCCACAATACCGCGTGAAGGTCTGCGGTGCAGTTACCCGAGAAGCCTACGGCTTGGCCTTGATCGTTGATGCCATAGGCCTCCGAGTCTGGATCGCTACCCACCGGAGGAAGAGCTTGGGGTTTGCCGTTTGGTTTGCCGTTTTCCCAAAACGCCCCCAGTACAATCCGATTATTAGTCGTGCCAGGCGGGCATGTGGAGTCCACGATACCGTTTTCCGCAAATCCTGCGATTTGTCCACGGTCATTGATCGCGCTGGCCTGGCCGTTATTTCCGCCGAGCGTCGGGAGAGCGCTGATGTGGAACAATTGCCAAAGAAATGGGCGACACCTAAGGTGTGTGCCGAAGCCACAAATGTCTTCGCCTTTCGGGTCTGGGACAGACGTTTCCGAATAACCTACTATCTGCGCGAAGTCGTTGATCTGGCCCCAGTTCATCCAACTGTTCTGTCCTCCGAGCGTGCCCAGGTCGATCTTGAATCCGTCGATGCCCAGCAATGCGCGTCCGTTTAGAAGCGTCCCAAACAAGCTATCCTGCTGCCCGGGTGGCAAGTTCCCAGCCATGATCTCCGTCCAGCCTTCATTATTGACGGACATGGCACAACCCAGATTGTCATTCCCCTCAGTGCCCAAATCGGTAACTCTGTAGCCCGCTTGAGCGACCGCATCGCTGAAGCAAGCCAGAGCAATCGTCGTAACCCACGGTATCCAGAAATTCCGCAACTGTTTAAGCGTGCTCATATCTCTGTTTTCCTCCGGTGGAGTAGTGGTGCCGGGATGACCGGCGATTTACGTCAGTTACCACTCGGCGCTCGGACAGTTCCTGTGCAATGGAGAGCAGAATCGACTCACAACTTCACAAATTCCTGCTGAGTGTCAACTGAGGAAGCATGTGGTGTTCCACGTTCACAACGATTACGTGACACGACAGTCCAAACATTTCAGATTTCGAGCCGGAGTGGTGGACTAACAACCTCCTGAGACCGGCCCGAAACCGCTAGGGCGAATATTTCTCCAATTTTTCGTACACATCGGCGGGAAGTTACGAAATTCGAGACGCCGGGCAGCAAAGGTTCAGGCCTACCAAGTTCGATTGACTTTCGATCCCCTTGACATACATACTAGTCGGTATGTCTGTCAGTAACGACAGGCCGCGAAGGACCCGTGATCCCGAGCGCACGCGGGAACACTTGCTGCAAGCGGCCTTTCGGGAGGTTTACAGATACGGCTTCCAGAGTGCCGGGATTGATACAATTCTGGCCGCCACCAATGTCACCAAGGGAGCGCTCTACTACCATTTCGAAAGCAAGGAAGCTCTGGGGTATGCCATTATCGAAGAGATCGTCGCAAAACTCACCCGCGAGAGGTGGATGCTTCCCCTGCAACGGAGCGGGGACAGGGATCCTATCGATGCTTTGATCGGCATTGTACGGGCGATACCACATCGGCCAAGAGACGTAAAGGGCGGTTGTCCCCTGGTTAATTTGGCGCAGGAGATGTCTCAGCTCGACGAACAATTCCGCAAGCGATTGGAGAGAATCTTCCATGCCTGGCATGAAGGCATTGCCATGGCTTTGCGGAGGGGGCAGTCGCAGGGAACAGTGCGCCACGACTTGGTTCCGGAAGAGACTGCGAGCTTTCTGATCGCGATGGTCGAAGGCTACGAAGTGCTGGCAAAGAATGCTCAGGATGCGAAGGTGTGGAACGTGGGAATCAGAAATATCGTGGGCTGGCTGAGGTCTCTTCGGCCGCCGGACAACTACAAGCGCAGCTGACCGCATCGACCCCGACGGAGGTAGTTGACACTGCATACCAACCGGTTCGTATGCCTGGAGGAGTCAGTAATCGCGATCGGACAAGGGCTTCAAACTACAGCGTGAAAAGGAGAACGAACAATGACAAGGATCACAATGTCGCGCAGGAATCTGCTCGCAACGGGAGCCTGCGCGCTGGTTGGTGCGGCGACCCTACCGGGACTGGCAAGGGCCAGCGCATTGGGAGGGCATGAGTTAACGAACGAAGAGATCATCCGTAAGTGGTACGCGGCATGGGAAGAGAAGGATTTGGGCACGTTTAATATCCTGCTCGCCGACAACTTCACCTTTACGAGTGCGGCCGGCGACGACCACATCAGCAAGAGCACTTTCAAAACGCAATGCTGGGACACACAGATTGATTTCATTGGACACTTTGACCTGGAGCGGATCACCACTGGCGCGGAGGATGCTTTTGTGAAGTATCTTTGCCACACCAAGAACGGTAAATCGTTCCGGAACGTGGAGTATCTCCGAATCAAGAACGGAAAGCTGGAATCTATTGAGTGTTATTTCGGCGCACAATCCAGCTTTCCGTCAGCCGTAAGCACTGGGTAGAAGTAACCTATGGGCCGCCTGATCCAGGCGCTGAGTTTGATGAATAAATCGAGGATTGCGAGCAAGACAGGGAGAATAATCCTGCCACTCAGTCCAGGGGGCCACTTGACGTTTTATGCGCCTCCACTGGAAGGCAAGGCATGAGGTGCCGATCTGCCGAAATCACCGGTAATGCTGAATCCACAATTCCAAGGCGCTCAACCGATCTACGTGTTTATCGTTCGCGTGGGCAGTTGGTCAGACGGATCCGCTGCTCCGGTTGTGTAGGAGCATGTCACTTAAAGCAGTGCACTCGTTAATCTCACTTCAGGTAGCAGGAAGTCGAAACGAGAGAGCAAGGGGTTCCATCATGAGCGCCCGCGAGATTCAGGATCAGAAGGCTATTGCACATGAGATGTTTGTGCAACAAGTTGCTCACGCTAATGTGGAGGTTTCGGCTAGCCCACTGCGGGGAGCTACGATTTGCTCCACCAACAGTAGACGGGATTACGCTCTTGAATCGACAGCAGACGGGTTCTGCGAAGTGGCAGATACATCATTGCTTCCGGTAATCGGAGTTGATGCTGCCAACCTCATGCGAGTCTTGCGGCAGTTGGAGGTTATAGCAAAGCGACAGGCGCCACGAATCGCGTTCAAGGCAAAGGGTAGCATCCTACTCTTGGACTTAGCCGACATATTGGCAGTGCAAGCCGAAGGTAATTACGTTTCGTTGCGACACCAACGTAATCCCCATTTGGTGCACGAGTCCCTCTCGTCCATGGCGGAGAAGCTCAAACCCTACGGTTTTATTCGCATCCACCGCTCGGTCATCGTGAACATTTCGGCCGTGGAGGAGATCCAACCTTTACCGACGGGGGAGTACCGGCTGCGTTTAAAAGGTGGGAAGGAATACTTGGTAACGCGTAAATACAAACATAATCTCAGAGATCTGGCTCAACTGTGGGTGGGCTCTGAGCGGCTTTGCGGCTGACAGGCAGCAAGAGGTCTTACCTCGTTATTCCGTCGTGGCTTTCTGCGTTGCCACTCGAGTCACCAGGGAGGTAAAACGGGTCGCAGATCCCCGGGTTCACGGACAAGCCGGAAGTGGGGATGGGACCGGCCTGCTGGGAAGACGGCTCGCGCCTAGAAAACTCCAGGAAAGGCGCGACTGACATTCCAACCGTCGACGAGTCCGCAAGATCAACCGACCTTCGACCTGGTGCATGGAGCATGCACCAGGAGTGTGCTTCAATCTTCGCAGTCACGTGCGCCAACGACCAAGACAGCACCATCCAGATCGCGGACGAACTGGCGGGAAATGTTCACCAAATACGGATGCTGGGACCATCCGGCAGGCTCTTGACCAACTCCCCCCCAAGGGCTCGATCACGAAAGCGAGCGGCGAGTCATCGTCGAAGCCCAGATGGAAGGGGCGAGCACGAAGGAACTGAACCGAACGTTGCTTTCGCCCTGAGAAAAGTAAAGAAGAGGACGACGCCCCGCTCTGAGTGGACTTCCGGCGACACCACTGAGAAATTCTTCGATTACGTGCTGAAGAGGACGATCTGACGGGAAGGTGCGCTCAGAAAATCATGTGCGTTTTCAAGAACATGCGCAATCAGCCGGAGGCAGATACTTCGGTAACATTTGTTTGGCCTTTAAAGGTGCCTCTCGGCATCTTGGCACGCCCGCTCGTTGCTGCAACGATCCTTTCAAGGGGAACGTTGCCTATGCGGGAATATGTCTTGGGAGCGGGGGAGGGCAGCAACCGCAAGGTATTCCAATATCTTGCTCTGTTTTGCTTTCTGGTTGTCATCTACGCGATCTATCTCGCGATGCACCTTAGGGTGGTCCACGCTGGGACTGAACCTGATTCACTTTTCGGGCCGCTTGCCAAGCTCTGCTTGATCTCGGCATTACCATTCGCTGTATTGGCCTACTCCGACGAGGCGTGGTGCTCGAATGATGCCGCTCCAGTCTGTCTGGTGGCATGGATCACGGTGTGTGTCGGCCTTTCGTTCCAATGCAAAATATGTGCGCTTGGACTGGCTACCGTGTTTCTTCCATTCATCCTTTCCGCGCTGCTTGCGCACGGATTTGGTACACTTTGCCGATTCGCTAAAGACCGCTTACATTAACCGCAATCGCCACAATCGCCGTTTTCCTGCTCACGCTCACAAGCGAGACCGTTCGCCGACTTTCGTGACGGCACACTCCCGTCCGGCAGCCCGCGCACCGAGATCCTGTCCAGCCGCGCAGCCGCTTACATCAAAATGCTGGGCGCGATTGCGTTCCGCTCGCCGCGCGCCCGTCGCTGGGAGGGTAAGGCTCGGCGGCGCTCTCCACATAGATTGCGGGGACCTTTGCTCCCCTGGCCCGGAGATAGGTTGAAAGCTGTCCGCGATGATGGACGGAATTGCGGATGGCGATATTCAAATAAGCGCCGGCTGGATCATTGCGAAGACCAATGAAGTCCACAGGAGTGGTAAGAGCCTCGCCGGACAAGGCCTCAAGAAGTCGGCACGCGCTGAGCAAGATTCTCCTCATGCCATTGGGCAACTTCCGGTTTATACTCGCCGCAATTAGGTGGAATCGCGCACAGGATTCTCTTGGTCACAGCCTGCTCTGACTTAAGTTGCGCCAGCAGAAAACTCCAGAAGAAACTTGGCTTGTTCTGGGTTGCATCGCGAGAGCACCATCTCGTCGTCTTTGTAAGCGGAAGAGTCCAGTACGGAACGAGCTTCAAACGCTGGCTCAGAGGAAGAAAGTCACAAGGAGCGTGGAGCCGTTGCCGCATGAGGCATCGACAACTTGCCCGGCAGGTACGGAACCATGGGCGTCAATCCAGTTGCGCCGACACCGACTGTAGGCGGTGGAGGGGTTGGCGACCTATTTCGCAATCGCCCTTTATTAGGTTTGTGGGCGAGAATTCTCCCCTTGCGAACCGACGGCAGTCGTGGATTCCCTCGCCTGGGATTGTATCAACGTAGGCGCTCGGAAAAGCCGTTTCTGCCGCGATTTGGCAGCCCGGAGGGGTTCAGGTTGGCTGAGGCGGTTCAGACTTATAAGGCAGCCTTTGTGGCCACGCTGGCATCGGCCCCATATCCGTATTAGCCAACGTTCCCACGAACCCCGCCCGAAGTTTTTCTAAGAACGTAAGACCATGAGATGATAAATTGCTTCGCCACCTGCTCGTTGGGCGCGGTACATGGTGCTATGTAGGGTCGCCTTTTGGGCGACCGCTGATTCGCTCTGACTGTCGCGACAGATAAGGAGAAATCGAATGGCCTTGATGAAGACCTCGAACCCGGCCTTGAACGTCAATAGCTTTCGCGTAGATCAGGCCGTATCTGGCGAAGCGATGACATTGACCGGGACCGTCAATAAGACAGGCATTCTGCTGATTTGCGTGGTGGCGACTGCGGCGTGGAGTTGGAGTCGGTTTTTCCACGCTCCTACTTCAGACACGGTATTGCCACTGATGGGGATTGGGCTAGTCGGTGGATTCGTGGTCGCAATGGTGACTGTTTTCAAGAAAGAATGGTCTCCCATTACCGCGCCGATTTATGCCCTGCTGGAAGGGCTGGCGCTCGGTGGCATTTCCGCAATGTTCGAACGGCGCTATCCCGGAATCGCAATACAAGCGGTCGGCCTGACCTTTGCGACGCTGTTCGTTCTTCTGATGGCCTATCACTCGGGCGTGATTCGAGTGACGGAGAAATTTAAGCTCGGCGTGGTGGCGGCTACTGGCGGCATTGCCGTCTTCTATTTGGTTCAATTTGTTCTCGGGTTCTTCGGTGTCCGCTTTGCTGCCATCAATGGTTCCGGTCTCCTCGGGATCGGATTCAGTGTAGTGGTGGTAATTGTCGCAGCCTTGAACCTGGTCCTCGATTTCGACTTCATCGAAAGTGGCGTCAGCGCGGGGGCTCCGAAGTACATGGAGTGGTACGGGGCATTCGGCCTCATCGTCACGTTGGTTTGGCTTTATTTGGAAATTCTGCGCCTGCTATCCAAGATCAACGATCGCCGATAGCCGCCAGGGGTGGGAGACATGGAGATATTACGATTCCAGCAACTTGGCAACACAGAGACTTGAGCGCCTGACCCAAACACAGAAGCTTACTTCGAGCTCGCCGCAGCAGGCTACCCGAGATACTACGTCCCCTTCTTCTTCGCGGCCTTGACTCTTCTTGCCCATCTCGCCCGCTGCGATCCGCCTGCGGGCCGAAGCCGACATGGCGCGCGTCAGGGGTGCCGAGGCCCAGTGTTTTCGCCGATGCCACTGCTGGCTGTGATCCCTTTCGCAGCGGTGCCCATCTCGCTCTTTGCGCCCCGCGCCATTTTCCGTCGTAAGCTGCCGATACTGTTCGCTTCGGCTGGTTTCCGTTCCGCGATGTTTCTGAACCGTTTAGCGACTCGATCACGTGAAATTGCTTGATCCAACTTCTCCACGTGCAACTATGCTCGACTGCGCACTCCACGAAGTTGCTGAAGCGCGTTAGTCAAATTTGACATTGTAGTCGCCCCCTCTTGAGTTACGGCGAACCCATTGTAAGGGATGGATGTGGCTTGCCATTGAGTCCGGCAAGTTTGGTTGCGGACATTAGGAGCGACAGGGATGAGTCCTGACGCTTGGCGCAATTCTTGCAGCCGGGGACTTTACCAGCGAAGCTCGATGAAGAAAAAACGCGGGCGAGATGCGCGTGAAAATTGGTTGATGTCTCTGACCTCGCGTCGATCGTCCCGAAGGGCGCACGTCGTTGTCTGTTCAATCTCGGACACTTTGCTCGGTGGGATGTGTCCAATTTGGTGCGGCAGGTAAGATGAAAACGCTCGGAGAAGCCGCCGCGGATGGTAGTTCTGGGACAACACTTTGCCGTTCCCGTTGTATGGACAGGTTTGAAAAAGTTCTGAGTTTGGCTAATCCTGCCACCTTCTCCGTCGATGATATTCGCCGCCACTAAGGCCGCCGAGGTCAATCACAATGGTGACAATCAGAATCAGTAAATTAATCCCAGCTATAGGCTGTCGTGTATTTGTCATCCACGCATACACTAACGTGGTTAGGGGTAAGAACAGAAATCCGAGCAAGGGCAATATCAGACCGTGGTACGCTCGTTGTAAATAATTCGAGAACAGGAACAACAATGCGAGTGCGATTCGAGGAAAGGCGAGAAAGACAACTAGCAGCAGGCAACCCACAAGATTCAGATTCTCCTGGCGCATCGTACGCTTTTTCTGCACGCGGCACAACGAAGTTGCGGGCGGGTGAAAGTGATGCAGGAGCGGACGCTCCCCGTCCCTTGCATTTCAAAGGCGACGCACCGCTGGAGAACCGTACGCTACCGAACCGAAGATCAATTTCCTTGGCGCTAACCTCTTTGCTGGGACCGCGAAAACGTTGTTGGTAACGAGGCCAGAATGGAAAAACACTGTTTCTACGGAAGACTGAACGCCAACCTAGACCGAAGGCAAAACATCACCGTCGTGGAACGCTTGCACCCGAACGCTACCGCGAAGCCCACATTCCCGGAACCTTGATCATCCTCCCTGAGAGAAGATCAAGGAACTTGCCTCATCAGGGTTTCATTTCCCCGGATACGTATTAAAAAGGAAACCCAAAATTTGTTCACAGAAATATTACAGCCCTGTAAAAACTGACCGTTTTACGGGGCTTTTTGGGAACTGGCGGAGAGAGAGGGATTCGAACCCCCGATACCCGTAAAGGTATACACGCTTTCGAGGCGCGCGCCTTCAGCCACTCGGCCATCTCTCCGCGCCGTTGATTTCATTTGATTTTATCAGGGAAGCCGTGCGCTCGAATTTTGCATACCCGACTCACTGAACTGAGCCCGTCTGAACCTCCTCCTTCGAGCAAGTATGCGGTTTGTGGCTTGGTTCACCGTTCTGGCTACTTCCGGGTCCGCAATCCGCGTATAGATGTCCAGGGTGTACGAATGTCGCTGCGTCGAATTGGGCCTGTGAACAGGAGAGTGTTGGAGTCTGGTGTGCTGCTTTCTTGCCAGGCATGGAGAAGCTCCTCCAGAGCACCTAAAACGTTGGACGTAATGCCATTCCCAGTCTCTTCGCAGCCGGGTACAGGCGCGAGCGTAGCCAATTGTCCGGGTGAATCGGTGTCGCGGATGGCTTTCGTGCTCGAGCTCTCATCCCAGGTCGCGTTCCGGCACCTCGCCCTCCACAAGTCAATCGCCTTGCACACGGCATGGGGGATCGCGACGAGCCGGTAAATTCGTGCGTCCGTAGCGGTTCTTGCGTTTGATTTGCTTGCGCTGTAGCCGGCCAAGCCACTCGATAGTCACGATGGTGAACCCATTGATTCCAAACGCAAGATCTCGAGACGGGAACGCAGGTGAGCTAGCCTATCTCTGATCTTAAAGCCGGTTCGCCCTCGCGCGAGAAAAACGGAGGTGTTCAATTGAAGAGCGTTCCCATCGACACGAAAAACATATATCCTTCTGTGCAGTACAAAGAGTAATCACCTCTCTGACGGGCCGTGGCGCGAAATAAGCTATACCAAAGGGACGGGAGTTCTCAACCCCGCGGGACATACAAGTCTTCTGCGCTCTCGCTGAGCTTCTGGACTTCCCCACTCAGCCCACCTGCGGCTTGAACCCAGCCGTCAATGACCTGCGCGTCTTACTCGACCGGTGGATGCCAGAAGAGGGCGATCAGCACAAAGATGGTTCCAACTAATACCGCAATCGCGATCGAAAGAATGATTCCGTGAAGAGTTGAAAATGACGACTGCTTCTTCTTCCTTCGCTTCATGAATGCCGCCATCGATCATTTGGCAAGTCTGCTTCGGTCGCTTCACCATCTCGACCGAGGCGGCCAGTAGCAACTTCAATCCCCTCAAGCTTGGGCCGGCCTCTTCAGAAGCGGTCAGGGCTGCGTTCCGATCTCGAAGTTCAAGGTTGAGAGAGACAGCCGATACTGGTATTGCGCGTTGACATAGCCGATGGCGGCGTCGGTTTGTTGCAACTGCGCCTGACTGAGTTCGACGATCGAGCCCAACCCGAGCTGATAACGGCCCTGCGCAAGAGTCAACCCGAGGTCGGCTTCCTTGGCCAGTTCCGCTTCCACGCCCACACGCTGAAACGCTGTATTCGCGGCCAGCCACGCTGTGCGTACATCGCGCACTACGCGGTCGCGCAGGTCCCGGGTGCTCTCCGTCGCGGCTTTGGCTCGGTAATTTGCCTCCGAAGCCTCCGCACCGAAGAGAAAACCATTGAAAATGGGGACATTCATATTCACGCCAACGGCGCCATACCAACTGGAAACGAAGTAGTTCGGAAAGCAGCCGCCGAAGCAGTCCGGACGTACCGGAGACCCTCCGGCGATGCCGAGCGCGCTGATCGTAGGCAAGACCTGGTCGCGCTGGGCCCGGCGGAATTTTTCTGCTGCCTGTTGATCGTAAGTGAGCGCTTGCAGGTCGGGACGTTGCTGCATGGCGGTGTTGATCAGCACGTCCACATCCGGCGGCGGGGGTGGGGATGGCGCATCGTTATCGCTCAACTCGAATTGCACTTGTTTGTCGAAGCCAAGAATCGCGGTGAGAGCGGCTAGAGTGGAATCGACGTTGTTCTGCGCGTCGAGTAGCAGCAGCTTGGCTTGCGACAGATTCACTTGGGCAAAGGCCAGATCCAGCGTGGATTTCAGCTTGCTCTTCGTCAGTTCGTTGATTTGATTTTCTACTGACCCGCGAGTGGTCACAGTTTGCTGCGCGACCTTGAGCAGCGCCTGGGCCTGTAGGGCGTTGTAAAAAGCCTGGTCTGTGGCCAGAACGACGTCTTCGGTGGTGGCGAGCGCATTGGCGTTTTGAGCTTTCTCCAGAAGCTTGGAGGAGGACACGAGGTTCATGGTGCGTCCAAAGTCGGTAATGAGTTGGCTGAGTGTTACTCCTGCGCCCGCATGTTCCAGCAAGCGCGATGCGGTGAGCGAGCCCGCGCCGATGCGGCTGCCTTCATTGGAGTCGACGGCCGTGATTGCGCCATTCAAATTGGGGAGCTCCGCCGCCCGGGTCTGGCGATAGATCTGGTGTTGGGCCCGTGCAAGCAGCTGTCCCACGCTGATCTGGGGATTATTCTTGAGGGCCAACTGTTCGGCCTGGGTTCGGTTCAGATGCGTGGGACCGTTTGGTGTCTGGGGAGTCTGCGCGGCTTGAGGAGCAGCGGAGGAAGGCATCTGCGATGCGGCCCCGCGCGGGAAGCTGACGACCAGCGCGATTTGAGGCTCCGCAGCCGCCACGCTACGAGCCTGATTTTGTGCGACCTGCGGCTGCGGGGCAGCGGGTAGCTCTTCGGCCGACCCCGGTTTGCCGGGAGTTTGTGCCACGCCACGCTGGAGCAGAACCGTCCATACAGAGAACAACAGCGTGCAACGAATCAAAATATTGACCCTGGTCATCGGGTTGCCTGTCGACCTCCTTCATGACGCGCCGTGACGGCCTGTGAGCGATTCCGGTAAGCGGGATATTTCTGCTTCATTTCGCGATCTCCGGCGCCGGGGTTCCGGCGTTCTTCGCCCCGCGCTTGCCGTAAATCAGCAAATAAGCTGCCGGCACGATGAAGATGGTCAACAGCACCGAAGAGGTCAAACCGCCGATGATGGCCTTCGCCATGGGGGCATACTGTTCCGCGCCAGTCCCTAGTTTCAGCGCCATGGGAATCATGCCGATAATCGTAGCCAGAGAAGTCATCAAAATGGGCCGCAGGCGCACGCGGCAGGCCGTGATGACTGCGTCCGCCGGCGACATTCCCTGCCCCTCCAGATTGTGAGCAAAATCAACAATCAGAATGCTGTTGGAATCGGCGATGCCTACCAGCATCAGCACGCCCATCAGCGACATAACATTCAACGTGGCGTGGGTGAGGGGCAGGATGATGAGCACTCCGACAAACCCCATGGGAATCGCCAGCATGATGAGGAAGGGGTCAACGAAAGATTTGAATTGAGCCGTCAGAATCAGAAACAGCAGAAGAAACGAGATCAGAAATCCGAGGCCAAAACTCTTGAAGGATTGTTCCATTCCGTTCACCATGCCGCGCAGGTTCACACGCACGTTGGAAGGAATTTTCTCCTTGGCAATAATGTCGCGGATGCCGCTGGTGACGCGCCCTAAATCTTCGCCGGTGGGAGTCACGTAAATGTCGGCTACGCGCTGAATCTGGTAGTGGTCGACCTCGGTGGGAGTCTGGATCTGACGCACGGTGACGACGTTGTTGAGGACAGTTGTCGGCCGGTCTTGGCCGCAGGTCCAGGCGGGCTGCCCCGTTCCGGGCGCCGGCAGCTGTTCGGATGGACCGCAGTTCATTTGCGACGCGCTGCCCGGATCGCGCAGAGGAATTTGCCCGAGGTCCGCCATATTGTGAATCGCACTTTGGCCATGTTCAAAGAATTGCACTGTCAGGTAGTAGTCGTTGCCGGTCTTGCGATCGACCCAGTAATTGGGAGCGATCATGTAGTTGGAATTGAGAGCGGTGATGACATTATCGACGACGTCTTTCTGCGTCAGTCCCAGCTCTCCGGCATGAACCCGGTCCACATCCAGGCGGAGCGCGGGATAGTTCATGTCCTGCGGGATATAGATCTGGCCGACGCCGTGGACCTCGCGAAACCGCGTCGCCAGGTTCTGCGCGATGTTATAAATCTGATCGAGGTCGGGGCTGCTGACCTGTACGTCAATGGGCGCGGGCATGCCCATGTTCAAAATGGCGTCGACCATGGAGCCGCTGGAAAAGAAGGTGCGAATATCAGGAAACTGGTTGGTTATTTTGTGCTGCACGCGGTCCATGTACTCGAAACTGCTCAAATCGTGCGGCTCGTTCAACTGCACCTGAACCGTTGCCGTGTAGGGACCAGCGTTGGTGGTGTAGAGGGCGGAGAAATCAGGAACGACACCGATGTTGGAGACGATTCTCTTCAAATCTTTGGCTTCGACTTCGTGGCGGATCAGGTCTTCCACCTTTGCGACGTATTCGTCGGTCACTTCGATGCGGGTGCCGGTGGGAACTTTCAGGTTGATGGTGAACTGGCCTGCATCCGTCTTGGGGAAGAAGGCTAAGCCGAGCAGGGGATAAATCGCCAAGCTGGCCAGGAACACGCCACTTAAAATCAAAACCGTGAGCCCGGGACGCTGCAGCGCGCGTCTCACCCAGTACTCGTAATAATCCAGGATCTTATTAAACATCCGGTTGAAGCGGGCATTGAAGCGGTCCATCCGGGAATGACCGGCTGCCTCCGTCGGTCCAATGTCATACTCATCTTCCTTTTTCCCATGCTTTTCGGCGTGCGGAACCGCCTTCAGGTAGCGCGAGCAGAACAACGGAATCACGGTCATCGCCACCACAAAGGAGGCCAGCAGCGAGAGGCAGAATGCCAGAGCCAAGGCGGAAAACAGAAACTTGCCCACACCGTAGAGAAACACGACGGGGAAGAAGTCGACCACATCCACCAGGGTCGCGGCCAGCACAGCCAGGTTTACTTCCGCCCCCCCCACTTCGGCCGCCACCATGGGAACGGCTCCCATCTCCAGATGGCGATAGATGTTCTCCAGCGAGATCA
The DNA here is from genome assembly GCA_049584315.1 of Candidatus Sulfotelmatobacter sp. GTDB lineage: Bacteria > Acidobacteriota > Terriglobia > Terriglobales > Acidobacteriaceae > Sulfotelmatobacter. The sequence continues at coordinate 15,119 of JBAUXO010000350.1, forward strand.
CAGAGTTGTCGATCACCCGGGAAAAGGCCAGCGCCATTCCTCCAAGGATCATGGTGTTGATGGTGCCGCCCATCAAAGCCAGGACCACGAATGCGGCCAGCGCGGATAGAGGAATGGACAGCAGCACCGCGGACGTAGCTCGGAAGCTACCCAGGAAAATCAGGATCATCAGGCTGGTCAGAATCAGGCCCAGAAATCCTTCATGCAGAACGGTGTCGATGGCTTCCTTCACGTACACCGATTGATCGAAGACGATGCTGGTCTTCAACTGTTGAGGAATGTCGTAAAGGTGCTTGATGAGCTGGCGGACACCGTCGACCACGGCAATGGTGTTGGTGTCGCCGCCTTGCTTCATGATGGGAATGTAGGTAGATTTCTGGCCATCGATGCGTACTTCGTTATATTGGATCTGGTTGGCATCTTCGGCTTTTCCAACGTCGTCGACTGTCACCCAGGAGTGGCCCTTGACTTTGAGCGGCACTTTGCCCAACTGGTCCATGTTGTCGACCAGGCTGTTGGAGTAAACGAAGTAGTCGTAGGGCCCCATTTTCACATCGCCGGCGGGAAGAATTAGGTTGGAGCCATTGACGGCGCCCACCACATCCATCAAGCTGAGCTGCCGGGACGACAATTTGTAGGGATCGACGTACACCATGATCTGGCGGTATTTGCCGCCGAACGGGATGGGAATTTCGGCTCCTGGCACAACCGCGATCTGGTTGCGAATTGCGAATTGGGCGTAGTCGTGGAGCTGAGTTTCCGTCAGGCCCTCACCTTTCACGGTAACCAGCGCGACCGGGAGACTGGAGGCGTCAAACTTTAGAACCACGGGAGGCAGAGTTCCCGGCGGCAAGCGCTTCAAGTCGGCGAGGGCCAGGTTGGCGAGTTCGCTGGCGTCAGTGTCAGGATTGGTTCCGGCCTGGAAGTAGACCTTGATCATGCTGACTCCCAGCAGCGAGCGAGACTCCATGTGGTCGACGCCGGCTGCCAGGGTGAAGAAACGCTCCAGCGGGTCAGTAATGTCATACTCGATGTCGGTTGGCGGCATACCGGTGTAAAACGTCGCCACCACGGCCTCAGGGAGGTTGATCGGCGGAAACAGATCGACCGGCATGCGCGAAACGCTGGTCACACCAATGACAAGAAGTGTGAGGCAGATCACGACGATGAAGTACGGATTACGAATCGAGAACCCTGGCATATGCCCTATCCAATCTCCCTGGCGCCAAACTGCTCAAGTGGCTTGCTCTACGGCTGCGCATTCTCCTGGTTGTACACGGTCACTGGTATAACTTGAGGGCGAACTTTTTCGCCGTTTCTCAGGCCGCTGCGATCGCTGATGACAACCTGCTGGCCTTCACTCAGCCCGGCAGTGATCTCGGCATCGGCGCTGGTTTCGACTCCGACTTGCACGGTTTCCTCCTGCAGCGTCCCGTCCGCATTCACAACAAAGACCGTTGTTTTATCGCCGGCGTGACTCAATGCCTGCACGGGCACGCATGGGATGTTGTCCTTCCGGTCGAACTGAAGGTCCGCTTCAGCGTACAAACCGGGCAACAGAACGCGCTGCGGATTGGGAACATCCACCTCGGTATGCATGGTGCGGGTATCGGCGCGCACATCCACTGAAAATCGCGCTACTTTGCCGGGAAACGTTCGGTTCAGTGACGGGACGCGGACATTGACAGAATCGCCGATACGGATGTATCGAACATAAGATTCCGGAACTGGAATCACGAGCCGGAAAAGATCGTCTTCGGACAGGCGGACCAAGGGCATGGCTTGCGTGCTTGAGCCCGTTCCTGCTTGCACCAGCGTGCCGAGGTTTGCGTATCGTTCCGTCACCACTCCGGGAAAGGGTGCTGTGATCCGCGAATAATCGAACAGGCTCTGGTCGTGAGCCAGCTTCGCTCGGGCTGCGGACAACTGGCTCTGGGCCGCCTCGAGAGCCGCCTGCCCGGCGTCCACCTGGGACGACGCCGCTAAATCTTTCCCCTGTGCGTCGTCCACCTCCTGCTGCGCGACGATTCCCGGCTGACTTTCAGACACTCCGTTCAGGCGCGTGTATTGCAGGTGAAGCGCCTTGTACTGCGCTTGATAGCGATTCAACTCGTGTTCCGCCCGGTTTACTTGATTCGCAGCATTCTTGATCTCCGCCTGGTCCTCCTGCAATTGCGCCTCAAGCTCCGGGATCTCCAGGATCGCCATCACCTGGCCAGCTTTCACGTGCGTGCCATAATCGACGTCCAGTTTCTTCACATAGCCGGATTCTTTGGCGTAGACGTCAATTTCCTGGAAGGGCACCAGCTCAGAAGATAAAGTGATCTGCCGACCGAGCGATTTCTTCACTACCTTGGTTACGCCGACCGTAGCCGCGGGTCCACTCGCCTCCACCGGTTGGCCGCTCTTGCCTGAGCAGGCGGACAAGCCGAGAGCCAGCGCTGTCGCGAGGGCAGCAAGCAAGCAGTAAAGCAATCTTCTTGGCCCGCATGCGCGGGTTTTGTCGTGCCGATCGCAATCTTGAGTCATCGAATTTACCTTGGCCAGAAAGTTCGGCCGCTTTCTATCTGAGCATATTCAATACTTCACGCAGCTTCGCCACGGAGAAGTCGCGTGATCGACAAAAATTGATTACCTTCTGTTCCGCCTGCTGCAATCTTTCGACAACCGCAGGAATACGAGTCGCAATCTCGAGAGGAACCGTGAGAACCCCATGCCGGTCCCCGTGTAACAAATCTCCGGGACGAACTTCCAGTCCACCGACGTTGATTTTGGCTCCCACTTCGAAAATGTGAGCGTAGGCATGAGAAACCGCCACGCTTCCAGCGAACAGCTGAAAACCCGTGCTGCGCACGGACGGTAATTCCCGCACCGCGCCGTTCGTCATGTAGCCGATGCAGCCCAGAGCCTTAAGAATTGCGGCATGCATGTCGCCGACGAAAGCGCCACGCCCCGGGACATCATCCATGTCTTCGAGCACCAGAATCCGCGGCGCGGGTAACTCGAGAATCCTGTTCCAGAACTCCGCGCGGTCCCGAAAAGTGCCGCCGACAATGGGCGGCTCGCCGCTGCGAAGGCGAGCCGTGACGGCATAACCCACCATCGGAGGCGCGTCGGGAAACATACACTGAATGCTGGCATCGGCAAATCCCGTGTTATACAGCCGCACGCGAAACGATTCGATCGCATTTGCGACCAGGCAAGTGTCAAACCGGCGAAGAGCGTCAAGATCTTCTTCGGTCAGCAAAGACTCAGCGGCCACGTTCGTTTCCTTTCACCGAACTGAGCTACGCAGTCGTTACTCCCAGGCTTTTGTGATGGACCTATCGCCTCGCCCTGAGCCAATGATGCACAGCCGGGGCGAAGAGTTGCGAGATCGAAGCGAGCGATTACGCAGGAACTACCTGCTCGCGCAATTTGGATAGAAATATTAATAGAAATATTAGATGAGGGGAGGCGGCCGAGAGAAGAGTTTTTCTTCGAAAAGGAGATTGGGCACCGTGGGGCCTAAGGGTACGATTCGGGGATAGAAACTGGGAGCCTGTAAGACTGCATAACTGAATACCGGAGGCATCCAGTTGGCGGCGTTTTTGGTGAGACGCTGCCGTTTCGCATCCGGCGATGCGTGGGTCTGGTTGACCCTTACGCCATGCGACGAAATGCTCCAGGAGGAGCTATAGCGCGTTGCCACGCTGATGGTGAGTGAACATACCGCGACCAGCACGATGAGGGCACACCACGGTTTGCCCAATCGTTCTCCGAAATAGGTTGGCCGTAACATCTCAGCAGCGGTCCCTCACACGGGTCGTTTCTACCATACAAAAATCGCTCGCCGCAAGCAAACCGAGAAGTTACGCGGCAATTACTTAGATAACCATGCCTAAAGGTTGGTTGCATCTGGAGAGTTTTGTCTCCGCCGGCGGGCACCCGAATCGGGCTGCAACGGCCCACTGGCCAGTGTCCGTCTTTTCTGCTATTGCCCGACAGAGCCATTCCGATGGTAGCGACCGCCTCGGAAGAAGCGGTGACGGACCATGCTTTGGCCAAGCAGAAAAAACAGAGCTACCAGGACAACGATAAAAAGCAATCGAGCAATGCCCAACCACGGCGAATTTCCTGCCGGCTCCGTCGTTTTCATCGGAACGAACCTCCATCAGAGAGTCGCCCACCTTCCCGAAAGCCTAGAGGGTAATCTATGAGCGCGGGTCGCCGAAAGCCTCTTCCTTACGTTGCCCCTGCGTCTTCGTCATCCCGCCGTTGGAAAACATCTCCGGGCGGATGTTGTTGCACGGCGTGGAACGGTTCTTCGCGTGGCAGTATTTCCCGCAAGGCCCAGTCAATGCGTTCTACTCCTTCCGAGATCAATCGCACAAGTTGCTGATTGTCATTTCCGTCCAGCGCCAGAAAGATGGGGCTGAGAGCATTCCGGATGTGATGATTCATTTCCGCAATCACCTGCATCCGTGCCCTGGTGAGACGCTGCCGTTCGCGGGTAATTTGCACCAGGCGTGCGGCTAGGCAACTGACGATGAGGGCCGACAACGCCTCCGCCAGGAGCCGTTCCCGATTGCGCCCAAGATCTGGCACCAGAATATAGTGCATCAGTTCGCTGGCCAGAAAAGACACGACGCCTACGCCCAATGCAGCTCCCAGTACGAATCGCAGCGAAGTCGGCTCCATCCGGGACTTACCGCTGGATGGTGGCTTCGAGCCGGTTATTCGCCCCGGCGGAACTCCTTTCGCAGACACATCCTTGCTTAACATCGAGCCTCCTCCGAACCCTTGTTAGTCCTCGTCTCCTGGAAATCTCGACCAGCCCGCTCCTGGCGAACCTGATTCAGCTCCCGCACTATCTCCAGCGGTTTGTCGGGATCTCTTGTTTCCATCGCCGGGCTACATAGTTCTTTCCAACTCGCGCCATTCTCTTCCGCCACGGTGCATCTCCTCCAGATCATCGCTTGCATGAAAGGGATTGCTGTTTGCCCCAGCCGCGGTCCACGATTTGGAGCAAGTGAACCTGCAAACCGGATGCGGCGCCGAAAAAGAAGCCGGAGGATTAGCCGGCTGGAGGAGGGCGATTGTAATGCCAACCATGCGTCACGAATTCGACCGGAGGCTCCGCATTGCGTATTGGCTGAGACGAGATGATCGGGGATGGAGCGGACAGCACTGTGCTTAGCGCAGTCGGCCACCGCGGATCCTCATGATCAAAGCATAGGCGGCGATCATGATCCGAAATCGCATGCAAGGTTGAGTTCGGAGAGTTGTAAACACTCGGCGAAACGTACCGCGTCCACAAGACGCTGAGGACGGCAAGGCACACGACCGCGGCCCGATGTGAAATCGGGATGTAGGCAATGTTTCGGATGCGCGGGGACGGTGGCAAGGATACTCCCTGCCCAGTTGGATCATTGTGGCGCTGTTTTGGTTACCCAGCGAGGGACATTTGTGGTTATCCTCGCCACCCAATTTTCGTCCCGAGGGGAGCGATCGAACGTTGTGGGATAATGCACACGTTCCGGGAGGAACGTGGCTGCGATCGCTCGCTGACGAAACCATAAGCCGAGGCTGGGACATCCCCCACGATCGAAGGAAACTGGATGACGATCCTTGAGTTTAGTTTGATTGTCGGGGCCGCTTCCCTGCTGGCCGGATTCTTGGGAGCTCTAACCGGCTTGGGTGGCGGCGTGGTTCTTGTGCCGATGCTCACCTTGCTGCTTGGGGTGGATATCCGTTACGCCATTGGGGCGTCGTTGGTGTCGGTGATCGCCACTTCCTCGGGAGCGGCGGCGGCCTACGTCAGAGAGGGCATCTCCAATATTAGGATTGGAATGTTTCTGGAGATCGCGACGACTCTGGGCGCTCTCGCCGGGGCAACCTTAGCGACACGCATCTCGACCGGCGCCATCTCCATTGTTTTCGGATTAGTACTGATCGTCTCCGCTTTCCTGTCGTGGAGGCCGCAAACCAAAATTGAGCGCAACGCCGCGCCCGATCCGCTGGCCACCAAATTGCGATTGAACGGAAGCTATCCCGAGGGCGAGGTCATGCGCAGCTACAACGTGCAGCGCGTCCCGCTGGGTTGGACTCTCATGTTCGGCGCCGGCACGCTCTCCGGATTGCTCGGCATCGGTTCCGGCGCGATGAAGGTTCTCGCCATGGACCAGGCCATGAAGATCCCCTTCAAGGTCTCGACCACCACCAGCAACTTCATGATCGGCGTCACCGCTGCGGCCAGCGCGGGCATCTATCTATCGCGCGGATACATTGATCCCGGCCTCTCCATGCCGGTGATGCTGGGAGTTCTTGCCGGGTCGTTGCTGGGCACAAAGGTTCTGGTCAAAGCGAATCCCAAGTGGTTGCGGCGCGTCTTCAGCATCGTAATCGTGGGCCTCGGAGCCGAGATGCTCTACAAGGGAATTTCCGGAAGGATTTGAATGGCCAGTAACCCAAGCTGGACCGACAAGCGCATGGAAACCCTGATCGGGAATCTGCTCCGCGCCGGAGTGTTTTTCTCGGCCTGCGTGGTGTTATGTGGAGCGGCCATTTATCTGATAAGGCATGGTCGTTCCCCTACCGACTACAGTGTTTTCCGTAGCGAGCCTTCCAATCTTCGTCACGTTGGCGATATCTTTCGCGATGCCCTCTCGTTGCACGGCAGAGGCATCATTCAGCTCGGATTGCTCTTCCTCATCGCGACTCCGGTCGCGCGGGTTGCCTTCTCGATCTTTGGATTTGGGGAGCAGAAAGACCGCATGTATGTAATCGTGGCGTCCATCGTGCTCATCATCCTGGCCTACAGCCTGATCGGCTCCATCTGGCCTGTGTAAACCAGACGCAGCAAGGTATTCCACTGCCCGCATCGAAGCAAATCAGGAAGGCGGAAATTTACGAATCTAGACATTCTTTGCCGTAATCCAACGTCGTATAAAGCGTATAAATGAATTCATAATGAGTTCATAGAGTCTTTTCTACCACGCTCTGGAAGCCGCTGAACGCAGTAAGAGGTCATCCCCATGACTGACAAGCCCGTTCCCCACACCTTCGAAGCCGCGCCCAGCGCTGTCTCCCGGCGGAACTTCATTAAAGGCGTGATCACCAGCGGTGTAGCAGTCTCTTCTGCCGGCTACCTGTTTCGCGCCTCCACTCTTCTGCACGGCCAGCAAGCGGTTGGCATAGGCGAGCGGCTGCTTACTCTCAACGTCAACGGCCAGCAACGGCGTGTCGATGTCATGAAGCAGGAGACGCTGGCCTGGACCCTGCGGTACAAGCTGGGCCTCACTGGAACGAAGCTGGGATGCGACCGCGCGGAGTGCGGATCCTGCACTGTACTGATCGATGACATCCCGCACTATTCATGTTCTGTCCTCACCCACACCGTGCGTGGCCGGACGGTTCAAACCATCGAAGGCTTGGCGAATGGGGATGGAACCTTGCATCCCGTCCAGCAAGGCGTGATCGACGAGCAAGGATTTCAGTGCGCGTTCTGTATGTCTGGCTTCATTATGACTGCGGTGGGATACCTGAAAACCAATCCCAGCCCCACGCGCCGGGAACTGGCACAGGGCGTCTCGGGGTGTCTCTGCCGCTGCCAGGACTACGACAAGATTCTGACCGCACTCATGCGCGGTGCCGAGAATATGCGGGGGGCGAAACTTGGATAACAAAAACACCAGTCAAACCACGAAGCCTGCCGAACGGCAGTATGGAGCCGGTTACAAACTGATCGGCAAGAACTATGCCACGCCCGATCTCTATGCAAAGGTAACCGGCCAGGCGAAATACGCGGAAGACTTTCGCGCCGACGGAATGCTGTTCTGCAAGCTGCTGCTGAGTCCCATGCCGCATGCCCGCGTAAAGCACATTGACGCCAAAGCGGCGCTTGCCATGTCCGGCGTTAAGGCGATTCTCACCGCCAACGATCTTCCCGCCCCCGCCGATACCCTTACCGACAATGGAACCGTGATCAAGGCCAGCCAGTGGGGCGAACGCGGCCTCACCAACGAGCCGGTTTATCAAGGTGAACCGATTCTTGCCGTGGCCGCAGTCGACGAATTCACCGCGGCGGACGCGATCGAGAAAATCGAGATCGATTTTGAGCCCCTTCCCTTCGTCATCGATCCGCTCGATACACTCCGGCCCGGTGGTCCCAACCCGAGAACGGATGGCAATATTTGGAGCCGGCCACCCGCACAGCGTTCCCAAGGCCCCGGAACGCCCGTGGTCACGGAGTTGAAGTGGACGCACGCCGACTTCGCCGAAGAAAAGCATGGCCGTCTTCCCATGGGCAAAACCCCCGACGAATGGACCTACGGCGATCTCGATTCCGGCTTCAAGAACGCCGTGCTGGTTCTTGACGAGACTTTCGTCACGCCCGACACGAGCCATCAAACTCTGGAGCCCCGCAGCGCGATGGCTTACTGGCAAAACGGCAAAGTCTACATTCATACTGGCACGCAAAGCACCGCGCAAACCCTGCCGGCCATCGCGCGTTGGTTGAATATCAGTCCGGATAATATTGTTTTTATTAGTGAATACACCGGCGGCGGTTTTGGCAGCAAAATCACAGGCGGAGTGTCGATGATCATCGCCGCGCTGCTCTCCAAGAAAACGAACACTCCGGTCATGATGCGGATCAGCCGCGAGGAGGAGACCTTTATCGGACGCGCCCGCCCTGGTTTTCAAGGGCGGATGAAGGTCGGGTTTGGAAAAGACGGGCGCATCACGGCTCTGGACATGTTCGTGATTTGCGACAACGGTCCCTACGACGCTGTGGGCGACGCTCCCTCGTCGGGGCGCATCGTCTCGCTCTTGTACCAGCCCCAAGCCATGCGCTGGCGCGGGCTGACGGTGCTGACGAATACGCCGCCGCGCAGCGCACAGAGTTCCCCCGGCGGCCTGCAGGGCATCGTGATCATGGAACCGATCCTCGCGAAAGCGGCGCGCAAGCTGGGGTTGGACCAAGTGGCAATTCGCCGCGTCAACTGCCCCGAGGGCAAGGCTCCCTTCGGACCGCCGGTGCAGGGGAAGCGGCAGTATGCCACCAGCGCTTTCCTCAAAGAGGCGCTCGATCGCGGCGCTGAGCAATTCAAATGGAACGAGCGGGTGGCGCGCTCTCCGAAGAGAATAGGGACGAAAGTCCGTGGTGTCGGTGTGTCCCTGAGCTGTTACGTCGGCGGCACCATTGGATTCGACGGGCTGCTCGTCATTCGGCCGGATGGCCGCGTCACCTTCCAGTCTGGAATTGGAAATCTCGGGACGGAGTCGGTGATCGATGTGCACCGCGCGGGCGCGGAAGTTCTCGGCGTGCCTTGGGAGAAATGCGAAGTAGTTTGGGGGAACACGACCAAGAGTCTTCCCTTCACCTGTGTCTCCGGCGGCAGCCAGACTACGCACGCGATGACGCGGGCCGCCTACGCCACGGCGATGGACGCCAGGCATAAGCTCCAGGAAATTGCCGCCCGCAAACTCGGGGGCAAACCGGAGCAGTACGAGGTTGCCAACGAGCGCGTCTTCCGCAAAGGCGGTGGCGCGGCCATGAGTTTGGCGCAAGCCGCGAAATACGCGATTCAACTCGGTGGCATCTACGATGGCCACGAGGCCCCCCCCGACATCCACAAATTGACCAAAGCTTCGATGGCGGCATTGGCGGGACAAGGCCTGGTGGCGGCGGCCAAGGATAACTATCCCCGCGACGGCTCAACCTTTTCCTATGTCGCCAGCTTTGCCGAAATCGAAGTCGACGTCGAAACCGGCAAGTACGACATCGTGGATTTCCTCGCATCGGGTGATGTCGGCACTGTGATTCATCCCCGCGCCCTGGGCGGCCAGATGCTCGGCCGCTCGACGCTCGGCATTGGCCACGCCATCGGTCAGAAGTGGGTCTTCGATCCGCACTACGGCCAGATGGTTTCCAAACGCTTCTACCAAAACAAGCCGCCCACGATTCTGGATGTGCCAGTCGACATGCAATGGACGGCACTGGATATTCCGGATCCGGAGACGCCGGTGGGTGCTCGCGGGGTGGGCGAGCCGCCGGTTGCCGGCGGTTGCGCGTCGATCTTGAATGCTTTGTCGGATGCGCTGGGAGACGAAGTTTTCCAGCGTGCTCCGGTGAATGCCGACACCATTCTGACTTCGCTCGAAGCCGGCCGGCCGATGCAGCATCCCTTGATGGCTCATATTTGATCTGGATTTGAAGGAGAGTTATGGCTGTCATACGAGACGTAATGCCCGCCTTCGAGCTCTATCAGCCGGGCTCGGTTGCCGATGCGCAGAAGCTTCTCGCCCAGCATGGACCGGACGCCTGGGTGCTCGCGGGAGGACTCGACAGCTTGGACTGGCTTAAGGACCGAATCAGGAAACCCAAGGCGGTGGTTGATCTGAGCGGAATCGAGGAGCTGCGCGGAGTTCGCACCACGGCTGAAGGGATCGAGATCGGCGCCATGACCACGCTGACCGATGTGGTGAATCATCCCATCATCAAACAGAAGTATGGTCTGCTGGCGCAGGCGGCGGAGCTAGTGGCATCGCCGCAAATCCGCAACCAGGGAACGATCGGCGGCAATGTTTCCCAGGACACGCGCTGTTGGTATTACCGTGGAGGTTGGCCCTGCTACCGCGCCGGGGGAAACATTTGCTATGCCGATACTCCCGAGGGCCGCAATCGCGAGCATGCGATTCTGCACGCTGACCGCTGCGTGGCCGTGAATCCCTCCGACTCAGCCCCGGCCCTGATTGCACTCGACGCCAAGTTCGTCCTGCGCACGACCCAGGGGGAGCGCGTTGTCGATGCCGAGGATTACTTCATCGGTCCCAACATCGACATCACCCGGTTCCACATTCTCCAGCCTGGGGACTTGCTCACCGCCATTCGTATTCCCTCCACCTGGGCGAACGCCCAATTTTATTTCGAGAAAATACGCGATCGCAATGTTTGGGACTTCCCTCTCATGAACGTCGCCTCAGCCATGGTCAGCCCGGGTGACACCATCGATCGCATACGAATCGCGGTGAACGGCGCTGCCGCGCGCCCGCTGCGGTTGAAAGCGGTCGAAGACGCCGTTCGCGGCAAGCCGCGGAACGCTGCAACTGGTGAGATGGCAGGGAAACTAGCGGTGCAAGGTGCGATCCCATTGCAATTCAATGCCTATAAGATTCCACTCATGAAAAATCTGGTGAAGCGCTCCATCGGCGGAGTGCAGGAGGCGACGTGGACTTCCTAGAATGGGCGATCAGTCCGTGGGGGCAGAAAGTTCCGATCCATATTGCGTGGTTCCTGATCTGGGTCTCGGCGATTGCAGGCTTGCTCTTCCTGATTGTCCACGCGATTTATGTGACGTATTTCGCCAAGGAAAAAGAGTTTGCCGGTGATGCTTCTCCGCTAGCGGTTGCCGCAATCCCCAAACGCGTTCCCCGCCATTCGCTGGTCGCACGCCTGTTTCACTGGATCATGGCCGCGTCCATGTTCACGCTGCTGTTTACCGCCTTCCTGCCGAAGGTGGGGGTTCAGTTCCCCTGGGTCACCTATCACTGGATCGCCGGCACGGTGTTGACCATTTCAATCATCTTTCACATCTTTCACGCTTCCTTGTGGCTGGATTTCTGGTCGATTTGGCCCGACGGAACGGATCTGGAAGATGCCTGGAAAAGAGTTCGCCGCTTTTTCGGAATGGCCGCACCTCCTCCGCGAAAGTTCGCCAAGTATCCCCTGGAGAACAAGCTTTATCACGCCGTCATTATGTTGAGCGGCCTAGCTGCAATCCTTACCGGCGTTTTCATGATGTTTCGGGTGCGCACCATTTTTTTCCCACGGAATCCTTACCTATTCAGCGACATGATCTGGGGACTGATGTACGTTCTGCACGGCTTGGCGGGCGTGGGACTGATCGCTCTCGTCATGATGCACGTCTATATGGGCCTTCGCCCCGAAAAACTTCCCATCACAAAGTCGATGATCTTCGGCTGGATGGATCGCGACTTTGTCTTGAAAGAGCATGATCCGGCGCGCTGGGTGGTCGAGCCATCTTCTTCCGCGCCGACATCGGCAAGAGTGGAAGGCCGAGGGCTGCCCGATGCTGGATGATATCTCCGATCGTTGCGCAGCCGTGGAGGAATGCTACGAGTTTATGCTGGCCTACGCGGCCCAGGGTCTGCCTAGCGATCAAGGTAGCAAGTCCGGCGGTCAAGTCCGCGAGTTCCTGCAGCGCGCGGTAAAGGCCCTCACAGGGCTGGCGGAAGCTTGCACCGTGGCCATCAAGCAGGAAGGTCTTGAGCCCGCCCACACCTATTTCGCCTTTTTCGCCGTGCTCGACCGCGACGCTCGCGATTCTCTCGCCGCCATTGAACTGGTCCTGGCCCAATCCGCCATCAGCTCTCAGGTGATCGACAATCTGAACGCCTCCATCCATCTGCGCGCGTTGCTTACCGACCTATTTCTGGTAGACGAGATCGTCAGAAGTCAGGACAAGGGAAAGACCTGTCGATTGGGATCGAACTCCACAACCCCGCCCGCCCCTACTGCAAGGGGTTGAAAGAAGAAGAGGGCATCCTGTCCAAGGAAACGCACGACCGGGTGATTCGCATCGCGCGCCTCTCATCATCGACCATCAGGAGATCGACGGGGCCTTTAAGCGCATCGCGAACGTGATGCAGAAGCCTTGAGGGCGGCTTCTCTCGCAGGCGTTTCAAGCTGAGTCAGGTGTGGCGGCTGGTGGTTGTTCTCTTGGCTATCGGACAGCGTGCGCTCTTGCCGGCTTTCTCGACAATTCGGCGTCAGAACTGGTCGCGCGGCCCAACCCAACATCTTCGATATTCCTCTGCGCGCCCTTCAGATCGCAGCGGCAAAGAACGCAGCGCATGGCCACGGTATAAACAAAGTGTGCGTAGGCTGGACACTTGCTGTTCGTGCATGCCTTGGTCATCATTTCAAACCGCCTCGCGAATCCGGCGTCCCTGCGGACCAGCCGAACTACTAACTTGACGGTAGCATGCTCGACCACGCGCCGGACGCGCATTTTCAGCACTGGATTATCGAATTTGTTTCTGCCGCGCGAGCCTGAGAGAGAAAAACAGGTTGGCCTCGCGCGGTCAGAAATTCACGCACGAAAAATCTTCTTTCCGTGGAAACGGTCCGGCGTATCGTGGCGCTTAATGGGGATGGTGACATGTCGCTCGACGAACCCCAGGGTTGGCGGCTCGTGAGGGAACGGGCACAAGCGGAAAATGACCCGAAAAAACTCGCCGAACTCACCGATAAACGGACTCAGTTTGCTGACCGAACATCAGAAGGCGGCGGCAAAGCATGAGAAGCCCACTGCCCGCTCAAGAACGCAGGTCTCCGGAACAGTCTGCTTAAGTACGAACTCACTACGTCGGTCTCACCAACTTATCCAGCTGCGGAGCGCAATTCGAGGGTTCCGCGCTTTCGCGTCCGGTAGGCTTCCAGTTCTTCCTGTGTAAGATCGTTGAACTTTCGGCTTACGCGGGATTCCACTTGTTGCTGAAGGAGTACGCAACGCTCAAGCGCGATGGCGTCAAGCCCTGCAGCATCCACGCAGAATGACTACCATCGATGGCCTGGCCAGTCGCGAGTGCGTGCATCCAGCAGAGTGACTCAAAGCACTCACTTCGGTGCCAGAATTCTTGCAATCTGTTGCAGGTGGTTGATGTCGTGCCCGGCAAACATGCGGACGATGTGTTCAATCGACTCCGGGCCGCGCTCGGCGTGCATTCCATAATGCTTCCACTGCTCGGGCGTCAGCGATTTGAGCAGTGCCAGGTTGGCTTCCCGCAGCGCGCGAAACAATTCGAGAGATTTCCGCGGATCGCGCTTCTCGTAATGCCCGCTGCTCACCCACGCATCCTGATCGAAAGCTACAATCGGAGTTCCCGGCGCGCCCAGGATCAGCCGCATCCGAAAACTGCCAACCGTTTCTGCATCCGCCAGGTGCGCCAGGATCTCGCTGACCGACCACTTGTCTGGCGCCGGACGCATGCGCAGCTTGGCACTAGATTTGCCCTTGATCAAGCGCTCCAGTTTCTTCGCCGTGGCCGCTTGCACCGCCAGCGGCTGCTTCCCTTCTGCGTAGCTGGTCATGCGCTGAATGTATTGCTGTACGGTCTCGTTCATGGTTTTTGCCCCGCTTGAAATTTCGTCCACGGCCCCGCTTTCATATCGTGCAGCAGGGGTCGCTGCCATGCGTATTCCGGATGCTGCTCCAGAAAATCGGTCGCCACAAAGTCCGCTCCGCAAGGATGCCCCGCCCGCGCCACAAAACTCATCTTCTCTGCCATCTGGCTGTCGGTGGCTTTCCCCTGCACGGCGCCTCCAGGAGTGTAGGCTTCCCACCCCCATTCCTTCACGCCTCGCGCGGACGCATCCACGTGGCCGCACAGCGAGCGCTCGTCGGGCTCCTTCCTTTTCTCGAAGCTGTCGAAGTGGTCCGCCAGAAAATCCTCGGCCATCTCCACGTCGATCGTTCCCTTGGCATGCTGTACCAAGTCGTCGGCCCGGGCATGACGCGCATTCATTGACGAAGACATATTGTTCGGATCGAAGCCGTCAGTCTCCTCGCGAATCAGCTTTGGATCACGCGCAAAGTTCGAACTGACGAAGTATCCATCCTTCGTTCTCCATATCGGAGTATTTTTCAAACCGAGCTCGAGATAGGCGATCTCTCCGCTCTTACGGTCGCCGATCAGCCAGTCGTTCGCGTATCCGCCGTTGTTCCCTTCCTTGATAATCCGCACGTAGTCGTCGATGCTTTCGGCGTATTGCAGCGCCTTGCGTGAGCGCATGAACTCCGGTTTGCCGTTTGGATCCCAGCCCTCGAATTGAGTGATCGTCGTCTCGGTGATCATGATCCCTGCTGCATTCACGCCGAAATCATCGTCGCTGGTAATCACTCCCGGAAAACCATCCATCAGAATGCGCTGGCCGTGCTGCGGCAAAATATCGAAGATGACCACCCAGCGTTCGCCCGCCAGATAACTCGTCCAATTGTTGTGCGCGATCACGATCTGATGATCTTTGGTGTAAGCGCCCGTGGCGATGAACGCGCTGCAATTTCCCGGAGCCTTCAGCTTCGGCGCTCGGGCCTGTTTCTCCCGCTTATTCAGCCACGGCACGTAGTAGTCGGGGACTTCTTCAAACGAGTTGAGCGCCACGATGTCATACACGTCCAGGTCGATTCCATGCGCCTTCGCGCCGTCCGCAATCCCTTCCAGCTCCTGCTGGTATTCGGCGTCGATGTGCGGCCAGAGCATCTCCCGCGCCGTCTTGCGAAAGAACTCCCAATCCCGCTGTGTCTGGTGGGTATCAATCAGCTTGATCGCCTCCAGTGCGTCCGCAATCTCGGGCGCCAGAAGATAGCCATGCTGATAGCCGATCTCGGAGGGAGACCCTTCGAGATGAACGTAAGTCCAACCACCCTGCTGGAAACGATAACTTTTTTCCAGACGCGCCCCAGAAGCGGCAGGGTCGGGTTTTTTCGCCGCGGCCGCTAACCCCTGCAGGGGAAGTACCCCGGCCACGATGAAAAACACGATGACGAAATAGCTCAGCGAAAAGGCGGTGCGATCCGTGAACATTGACGGCCCTCTGGTTACCGCTTGGACTTCCACGAAATCGCAATTGTATCCGAATCCAGAGACAAGAAAGCGGAGCGCATTTCGCGCCCCGCCTCTGTAATGTTGCTTCAGCGATTAGCCTTAGCGACCTCCGCCATGGCCTCCACCGCCGCCGCCATGGAATCCTCCGCCACCGCCGCCGTGGAATCCACCTTCACCGCGCGCGCCTCCCGAAGCCATCGCTGGCCCGGAATGGAAGGCTCCGCGCGCAGCTCCTGCTCCCGTATAGACGCCATGGGAGTAGGCACTGCTGGTTGCGTAGTGCGGTCCCGGTCCCCAGGCACGAACATTGGCCGCGTTAAATGTGTGGTAGAAGTGTCCGCCGTAAAACGGAGCCCGGTACACGAACCCTGGTGAATAGAATCCCCAGCCAAACGGGCTGTAGAAAATTCCATCCAGGGGCATAAAGGTGTAAGCCGAGAACCACGGATCCCAGTACCATCCTCCCCAGCCCCAACCCGGACCCCAGAAGCCAGCTCCCCAATAGCCCGGACCCCAGCCGTCCGCGACCACAATCCGCGCGGCATCGACGTTCGCTTCCGCCACGTAGTCCGACCTTAAGCTGCTCCAGCGATACAGGTCATCCCCGTTCGTCGCCTTCTTGTCGAACCTCGCTTCCTTGTAAAGCGCATTGCCTGTGATCGCCAGATCGTGTCCAGCCTTAATTTTGATCTGCCGGTCGCCTTCCTGCACCATAGCCTCGCCATCGAATACGCGCAGTTGGTTCTGCTGCAAATCAAAATCGTAAAGCCCTGGCTTCAGGATTCTTGCCGAAGCCTGACCCATAGTGACCCGCAGATCATTCTGAGGATAGATCTGGTCCACTTCCACCATAGCGTGGCCCTGGTCGACTCGTACCTCTGTATCCGCCAGACCGGACGCAACCATCTTTACCGACGAATTGTCACCAACGCGCAGAAACACTCCCGGAGTCAGCAGAACTTCTGCCTTCCCGGTGTCGGTATTGATGGACTGCCCGACTTCGAGTGTAGTTTTGCCGATTGAATTGTGGTCAAGGGGCTGGTTGCGAACATAAGCCTGTCCCTCGACATAATTTAGAGTTCCCGGCACTGCTGAACTTGAGCTCGCATTATTACTTGCCCATGCGGGCACAGATAGAAGCGTTGCCAGGAACAAGCTTGCGAATCCCTGTAACAGCCTCATAAGATTACTGACCCTCCTTACCAATCCTTCTTGCTCTCTTAAGCGATTAGATGATCAGAGATTGGCTCACGATGCCTGTTCATGCTATTGAGCCCGCATGAGTTAGGAGTGGTTGAAATGAACCAGTGAGGTCGAAATTAACCAGCGGGTTAGATGTCGGTGCGTTGCTCGCTATGCCGCAGCAAGTACCAGCACGGAAGATATCCGGCACGCGGGAACAGCGAGTTCACGCAAGTCTCGGCCTGCGGCGGGTTGAAGAGAAATTGGGTCCTGCCGTTTTTCTGTTGCACGGCATCATAGCGGACGACGGTGACCTGTCCGAAGGCGCGATCGGCTCCCAGACGATAGCGGAATACAACATAATCCAAGGTGTAAGCGATCAGGGTCACTCCCGCCGCCGACAAGATGGTCACGCCCGCTAAGCGCTTCAGGAAATGGCGGATTCTAGCGCTCAGCACTGGGCTCACGGCGTACAATTATAAGCGCCCATGCCGCTTTGGCGGGCTCGTCACGGGGCACACCTGCATGTTGCTCGCCCACAGCTCGACAACAGCTCGACGCTCTCGTTGACAATTCTGGTTTCGACAGGCAAACTACCGCATTCGCTACATGCGGCGAGTGGCGAGCCCCTACCGGCCAATTCAAGAGATGGGTGCGCACCTAAGCCGTAATCTATATAGCTATGGAGCAACTGGTCTCCTATACGCTCGATTCCACGTTGGAAACGGTGGACCATGCGGAAGAAAGTGCTACCCGCATTGCCACCGAGTTGGGCTTTGGCGAAGAAGAAATCATGCAGATTTCCATGGCGGTGCGCGAAGGCGCGGTCAACGCCGTGCTGCACGGCAACAAATATGCCCCCGACAAGAAGGTAGTCCTAGCCTTCGAGCGAACCGGTGACGACCTTGTCATCACCATTCGCGACCAGGGCAAAGGCATCGACTTGAGCGGAATTCCTAATCCTCTGGCCCCGGAAAACCTGCTCAAGACTTCAGGTCGTGGCATTTTTCTTATGCGTTCTTTTATGGACGTGGTGGAAATCCGCCCGTCCCCGACAGGCACAGAAGTGAAATTGATCAAGCACGTCCACGGATCATCCGTGGGCAACAAGGAGGCTTCTCAGTGAGCATGAAACTTAGCACTCGGCAGGTGGACGGAGTCACCATTGTGGATTGCAGTGGGCGGATCACTCTGGGCGAGGGCAGCGTCACCTTGCGCGACACCGTACGCGAGCTGCTTTCGAAGGGCAACAAAAAGATTATCTTGAATCTGGCCGAAGTGAACTACATCGATAGCTCCGGCATCGGCGAACTGGTCAGCGCTTTCACCACTACGAAAAACCAGGGCGGTGAGCTTAAACTGCTCCACCTCACCAAGAAGGTGCACGACCTGCTCCAGATTACCAAGCTCTACACCGTATTCGATGTGAAGGACGACGAAACCGCCGCCGTCAAGGGCTTCAAGTAAACTTCCGGGTCGGGACTCCGTATCCAAAGGGATTGGGAAGGGCACGGCTCACGCCGTGCCGCCCAGCGACTTGATGTGTGCCGTTTCATTCCGGGAAGCGACTTGCTTTTTTCTCATGGCAACGTTCCTCGCCAGCTTTTCAGGCCTAACAATTACGACGTTCAAGAACAGGGCCACTCTCGCGCCGCATGCGCCCCACCGAGAAGTCAGCAAAAGTTAAGGGCACGCACAACTCCTCTCTCACCCACGGCAAGGAAGCAGACGTAGACGATGCCTTGTGATACTGAAGCAGCCGTGTTTTACCCTGGGCTCCTCCGTGTCCGCCGAGTTTAAGTTTTTCCTTCCTGTCGGGTGCGACCCTCGCTTTGCCTCACACCATCCCCTTCCGCAGCTCCTCCAGCGAATACCTCGTCCCACGCCACACGATCCCGTGATTCCACAGGGTATGGAACATGGACCGCATCAACGTATAGACAAACAGCGTGGTGCTCACGGGATGCAGCAGGAAGTAATAAGCCGGAACTCCCGACCGCCCGGACATTCCCAGATAAATCGAAAACATCGACCCGAGCGCCACGGCGTAAGGCAGGCGCTCCCACCCATGCGCCCACCACATTCCCAGAAACGGCATGAGATTCAGGAAGGCCAGTGCAAACGCCGAAAGGAGAGTGCGTGGCCATTGGAAAGACAACACTGCAAAGAAATTCTTCGTCAGATTATTGACCACGCCGATTGCCCCATTCGCCCAGCGAATCGAAATCAGGTCGCCGCCAAAAACATTCCGCTGCGCAAAACCCGCGTTCTTTACCACTTTGCCCAGCTTCATGTCGTCCAGCACATCCATGCGCAACGCCGCGTAAGTGCCGATGGATTCGTACGCACTACGCCGGATCAAATTAAAAGCCCCAACGCCCATGTGATCCCGCGATTTCGGATCCGCCACCTTCCACGGCCGGTGCCCAAACACAAACATGGTCTGAAAGAACGCGATCATGCTGTACTCGCCCGGCGTCTTCATGATCATTCGTGGAAACAAAACGACGTGATCGGCCTTCTCCGCCTCGGCGTAAGCCAGCGCCCGCCGCACCGCATCCGGCTTGAACCGCACATCGGCGTCGGTGAATAGTAACCACTCACCGCTCGCCTCATTCGTAGCCGTCCACATGGCATGCGTTTTTCCCAACCACCCCGACGGCAATTCCTGATGGTGGATTACTTTCAGGATCGGGTGCCTCATCCTTTCCGCGCTGTCTGCAGGAGGGTGGGGCCCTTGCTCTTGCGCCACCCCTTTCATAATCTCCCCGGTCCGATCCGTCGATCGATCATTGACTGCGATCACTTCATAGTTGCCATAGTCGAGTGCCAGCAGTCGGTCCAGAGAATGCTTGATGTCATTTTCTTCATTCCGCGCCGGTACGATGATCGAAAGCCGCGGATTGCCGGAAGCTTTGACCGGATTGCGATCCCATTCGGGCTCGGAGACATCGGCCACACTCGGCATGCCAATCGCAGCGTCCAGGATGCGCGACAGCCACGCCAGCGCCAGGATGGTGCCGGCGATCCAATGAAAGTAATGCATCTGCCTAAGACTTCCCCGCTTGCCCAACTTCGGTTTGGGCGGGTGCAAATCGCATCCCGTAAAACAGTATGGCAGAGGAGGCCACCATGGCGAACACTGGCAAAATAAAGGCAGCCTGCAGTGTGCGTTTATCGGCCACATAACCCATGAGGGTTGGCGAAGGCACATCCCCCAGCAGGTGAAACACGAAGATGTTCACCGCCAATGCAGTGGCGCGAATATGGGCGCCCACGGAATTGATCACCGCCGCATTCAACGGTGAAGTATTGAGCAACAAGAAAAATGCTGCGACAGCGATTGCCGGCAGCATTACGGGACCGCGCATGAATAAAGCGGCAATCATGAACGGCACACCCAAAGCCATGCTCACCGCTGAAACAAAGTAGTAGGAGCCTTTCATCCGCGGCAGCAGATAATCTCCCAGCCATCCTCCCGCGAGCGATGCCAGAATGCCATCCACCACAATGATGATTCCAAACATGAAGTTCGCCGACTCCAGCGAGTACCCGCGAGCCCGGGACAAAAACGTAGGCATCCAAACCTGTATTCCGCCCAAGGCAAACGTCATCGTGGCCATGCCCAGAGTCGAACTCCAGAACGCGGGATTCCGTGCCAGCCCGACCAGCGTTCCGCGCTCCGGAGTTTCTTGCTCCCGGTCAAACTGTCCCCGCTCCGGCTCGTTGAGGAACAGCACAGCAATCGCCAACAGAAATCCCGGAACCGCCGCAATGTAGAAAGGAAATCTCCATCCATAGTGCGGACTCAGCTTGCCCCCCAGCAAATATCCCGCGGCTGTTCCCACCGGGATTGCCAGATAGAAGACGCCAAGAATCCGCCCGCGCTTCTCCTCGGGAAACAAATCGGCCACAAACGTCGGCGCGATGGTGACGAAGGTCGCCTCGCCAATCCCGACCAGCGTGTGACGAATCAGCAGCTCGGTGTAGGTGTGCGTGACCGCGGTGAGCAGCGTGAGCCCGCTCCAAAAGATCGCCCCGCCCACAATCATTCTCTTGCGCGAGTATCGGTCTGCCAGCGGTCCCACAAACGGCGCTGCAAACATGTAGAAGAGGAGAAATGCGCTGGTAAGATAGCCGACCTGTGTATTGCTCAGCCGGAATTCGCTCTGCACCAGCGGTTGCACGGCAAACAGCACCGAGCGGTCTACATAGTTCAACAGGTTCAGCGCAGTGAGCAGAATCAGCGCGGTGTGCGGATAGTGTTTCGCCTTAGCCACAGTCGAGCGAATATAGCACGCTGTCCACGTCTAGCTGATCCCCAGCGCTTTAGCCTCTCGCCCTCGGCCACTTTGCCACCACCGTGGTCGAGATCCCGCCCCGCGGCCGAAAATCGCCCTTCACCTCGGCCCACACTGGCTTCGCCCAACGCACCACATCTTCCAGCACTTGGTTGACAACGTTCTCCTGAAAGATCCCCAGGTTTCGGTACGACCGCAAATATTCCTTGTACGATTTCAACTCCAGGCACACTTTATCTGGCTGGTAACGCAGCGTAATCACACCAAAATCCGGCAGCCCGGTCTTCGGACAAACCGAAGTAAATTCCGGATCGTCAATCGCAATCTCGTATCCCGGAAACTGGTTCGGCCAGGTTTCAATCCTCGGAAACTTGGCGTCCAGACCGGCAGCAGCGTGCTCGGGCGTGTAGCGGCGTGCTTTTGGCATAAAGCCATTGTAACGTTGTACGGTTGGGAAACCGATCGCCGGCGGGGGCGGTTTTGGCGATTGCACCCTCTTAGTGCGGCTCGTCGCCTTCTGGTTTCAAGCATCCGCCGCACTTAGCCCGCATCTAAATACGCAAGGCCCTGGGACGGCGCACGTTCATTCGCGGCCGCCAGAGTGGTAAATTAGTGCTTGCAGTTGTCCCCGCCACGCGCTGAAAGATAATCGGTTGGCAGCAAACCACAATTCGAACGGACGGCCCGCCACGCGCAAGACCCGCACTTGGCTCACTATTGGAGTACTCGCGGCATTGGCGACGATCCCGATTTTCAATCGCCATCCCCCATTGAAAGTTCGCGCCACCGAGGTAGAACGGGGATCCATCCGCAGCCTCATTTCTACCAATGGCAAGATCGAGCCCATTCAGAATTTCGAGGCTCATGCGCCTATCGCCACCACCGTGAAGCGACTGTTCGTGAAAGAAGGGGACCACGTGCGGAAAGGCCAGCTTCTGTTGCAACTCGACGACGACGATCTCCGCAGCCAGGCCGCGCGCGCGCAAGCGCAGATAAGAGCTGCGCAAGCCGACGAATCCGATCTGACCACGGGGGGCACCCGCGAAGAACTCCTCACGCTCGACACGCAGCTGATCAAAGCGCGCGCCGCACGCGATGCTGCCCAGCGCAATCTAGACGCTTACCGCCGTCTGCAGCAGCAGGGCGCAGCCTCGGCTGGCGAAGTTCGGCAGGCACAAGAAACGCTGCAGCGTGCCCAAGCCGATGCCACCCTGCTCGAGCAAAAGAAAAAAGATCGCTACTCGCAGCCCGAAGTCGCAAGAGTACAAGCCCAGGGTACGGAGGCGCAGGCTGCCTATGAGGCGGCGGAAGATGCGCTCAGGAAATCCAGCGTGCGCGCGCCATTTGACGGCATTGTCTATACTCTGCCCGTCAAGCAGGGCGCGTATGTGCAAACCGGCGACCTGTTGTTGCAGGAAGGCGATCTCTCCAAGATGCTGGTCCGCTCGTTCGTTGACGAGCCTGACATCGGCCGCCTCGCTACCGGCCAGAAAATTGAAGTTACGTGGGACGCTTTACCGGGTCGCATCTGGAACGGCACGGTCAGCACCATTCCATCCACCGTCAAACTTCACGGTGCGCGCAATGTGGGTGAGGTGACCTGCTCGGTCGACAACCATGATCTTCGTTTGCTCCCGAACGTGAATGTCGGCGTCACCGTCATCACCGCCGAACACAGCAACGTGCTTACCCTCCTTCGCGAAGCCGTACGCATGGACGACACCAAGCCCTACGTCTATCAAGTGGTAGACGGACTTCTTCAGCGCCGCGACGTGGAAATATCCCTGCAAAACCTCACCGAAGTGGAGGTCACGGCTGGCCTTCCCGAGCATTCTCTCGTAGCCCTGTCCTCAACCGACTCCAAGCCCTTAGCCGACGGCGCTCGCGTGAAGGTGGTGCAGTAGCCCATGAAGTGGATGGAACGAGGTGAAGCCGGGTGCCCCATTTCTCGCGTGCTTTGCGAGAAGCGAGGAATTTTTGTATCGCGTACCGACGACACCATCACCGCGCGTTTGGCTCGCTTCCTTATCGTTTCCCTGTTCCTGCTGTCCTTCTCTATCGCCGCCGCCGCCGACGCACCGCAACAACTTCTTGCCGCCGGCCGTGTGGACCAGGCGGTCCAAAACCTCGAGCAACAAATCCAGACTTCCCCGACTGCGCAGGCCTACAATCTTCTTTGCCGCGCCCAATTCGAACTCGATGATTGGGACGCCGGAATTCCCGCCTGCGAAAAGGCCGTTTCGCTCGCGCCCAACAACGGTCTCTATCATCTATGGCTGGGTCGAATCTACGGCGAAAAGGCGGATCACTCCAACTTCGTGAAAGCCGCAGGCCTCGCCAGGAAAGTTCGCGTTGAATTCGAGCGCGCAGTCGAGTTCGCGCCCAATAGTTGGGAGGCCCGTACTGATCTCGCCGAGTTTTATCTGGAAGCTCCCGGCATCGTCGGAGGTGGAGAAGACAAGGCCCGCGATCAGGCCAACCTTCTCCTGCCGCTGAATCCGGGCATGGCGCATTGGGTGCGAGCTCGCATCGCGCAGAAAAACAAAGACAGCGCCGCTGCGGAGCAGGAATATCGCGCGGCCATCGATGCCTCTCAGGGCGGTGCTCGTGCCTGGCTCAATCTCGCCGGATTTTATCGCCGCGCCAATCGCTTCGATGAGATGGAGCAAGCCTTGCGCACCATGGAGACTCGCCCTCTCGATGATCCCGCCGCCTTGATGGACGGCGCCAATATGTTGTTTCGTACCGGCCGCTCGTATTCCATGGCCATCCGCTTCGTGCGGCGCTATCTCGCTTCCGATACAGTCGAGGAATGGCCCGCCTTCAAGGCACATAATTTGCTCGGCGAGTTGCTCGAGAAGCAAGGCGCCCCGCAATCTGCGGCTGTCGAATATCGCGCTTCCCTGTCGATGGCCCGCACCTTTACCAGCGCGCAGCAGGGGTTAGATCGCGTCGCTGCTAACGAATGATTCCCCAGTTAGTTGCAAGAAGAAGATCATGACCTCGGCTCGCATCGACAAATGGCTTTGGTCCGCCAGATTCTTCAAGACCCGATCCCTGGCCGCGCGCGCTTGTGAGCTCGGCAGGATTCAATCCAACCGCCAACCCGCCAAGGCGGCACGCGAAGTCCGTATCGGCGACATGCTGCGGGTGACCAACGACGGCGGCGACTTCGAAATCGAAGTGCTCCACCTCAGCGACACACGCGGGCCAGCCCCCGTTGCTCAAACGCTTTACCGCGAAACCGACGCTAGCCGTGAACTGCGCCAGAAAGTCGCCGCCGAGCGCAAAGCCATGAGACAGTTCGAACAATTGCCCCCGGCCCGGCCATCCAAGCGCGATCGCCGCAGAATCATCCAGTTCCGCGGCCGAGCCTGAGCGCAGAACTAGGTGAAAGAGCGTCGCGCGCCCCTCCGTCGACGCGCAGAGGCAGCATCCGTAATATAGAGCGACTACAGGCAGGCGTCCGCCGAATGATCGATCAGGTCATCTCTCACTATCGCATCGTCGAAAAACTTGGCGGCGGCGGTATGGGTGCTGTCTACAAAGCGGAAGACGTCAAGCTGGATCCAACCCCTCGAGGGTCGCCTGGACACCAGTTGACCCGGTTCCCCGCTGAAAAAATTACCGACTTCCATTGGTCGCCTGGTGGAAAAACCTTGGCCGTCATCCGCGAGCACGACGTCGCCGATGTTGTTCTTCTGCGCGACGGAAATCAGTAAAAGAGTCCGCGCGCTCGCGGCCGAGTCGCGGTACGTTCCAGCCCCGAGAGATTTGCCTCCGATCCCTCCTTATCATTTCTCTCGCATCAGATTGTCCGTAGAATCATCTGGACGTTGACAAAGGTGAGAATAATGAGAACCAATTTATGGAGTGGCTCTGGCATTCATATGTTTTTATTGACCTTGCTTCTATTTCTGCCCGCCTCATCTCTGGCCGAGCCGCTCACGCTCCGTCACGCCGTAGAACTCGCACTAAAACATGCCAACGGCATCGCCATCTTTTCCGCCGACGAACAGCACGCCACTGCCGCCTACCGTGAACTGCGCAATAACTATGTGCCCCAGCTGACCGCCGGAGCCGGCATCGGCTGGACGGATGGTTTTCCCCTCAGCCTGGAAGGAGCTGCTCCCTCGTTATTCAACGTAACCGCGCAATCCGCTCTCCTCAACCCCGCGCTGGGGAATTTCATTCACGCCGCGCAATCCGACGTTGCCGTCAGCGCCTTCCGTGCCAAGGACCAACGTAATCAGGTCATTCAGGATGTGGTGTTGAGCTACGCCGAGTTAGTGAAATGGGAGCAGCGCCTGACTCAACTGCAGGAGGCGGAAACCGCTGAAAAGAAAATGGCGGCAGCCGTCGCCGAGCGGGTGCAGGAAGGCATCGACAGCGCCGTCGAGGACACCAAAGGCCGCCTGTCGGTGGCGCGCGTCCATTTGCGCTTCACCGAAGCCAGCGGCGCGGCAGAGGTTTTGCGCGAGCGTCTTTCCAAATTAACGGGACTGCCCGCCCTCTCCATTCAAGTCGAGCCCGAGTCGGTGCCCACTCCCCCAGCGATCAAGCAAGACGAAGACTTGTTGAGCAAAACAACGGAGACCAATCCTGCGGTCGAGGCCGCCGTGGAGCATGCGCGCGCACAGTACTTGCGGGAAAAAGGGGAGAAACGGTCCTTATGGCCCAGCATGGACTTCGCCGCGCAATATGCCAACCTCGCGACCTACAACAACTATCAAAAGTTCTATCAACCTCACAGTTTTCAGCCCAATAACGTGACCATTGGCGTGGCCCTCCACTTGCCTTTTTTCAACTATGCTCAGCACGCTCGAATTCAGGAAGCCGAGGCGGACGCTCTCAAAGCCAGGAAGCAGGCCGATGCGACCCGCAATCAGGTCTCGGAAGAAACCATGCGCCTCGAACGCTCCGTCACCCAGATGCAAGCTGCCCGCGACGTGGCCGAACTTGAGTACGAGATCGCCCAGAAGAGTGTCGAAGCCGCCCAAACTCGCATGGACTCTTCCTCGGCCACCTTGCATGATCTCGATGATGCCCGCACCCAAGCCAGCGAGAGATGGATGGCGCTTCAGGACGTTTCCTTCGAGCTGGAACGCACTCAAGTTACACTCCTTCGCACTACCGGAGATCTCGAAGCGTGGGCTCTGGGGACGAAATAATGAACCATCAAGGCAACCAAGTGACGGAAACTAAATCGGTTGCCGATGCTTCTTTTCCGCAGTTCGCTGCATCAAAGGTGGTGTTCGACGACGAACCTGCATAAACACTGCTTTTCGACAACATCCGCCGCAGGCGAATGGTAAAATGTATATTCACCAATTATGCCTCTTAAAACACTATTTCTGAATCCACCTTCGTTTGAGAACTTTGACGGCGGCGCCGGATCGCGCTGGCCCGCCACCCGCGAAATCGAGTCCTACTGGTATCCGGTGTGGCTCGCTTATCCCGCGGGGATGCTGGAGGGAGCGCGGTTGCTGGATGCCCCACCGCATTATATTTCGGCGGAGCAAACCATCGAGATTGCGAAGGACTACGAGTTTCTGGTTTTGTTCACCAGTACGCCGGGGTTTCCGGGGGATATTGGACTAGCGAGGGCGATCAAGGCGGCGAATCCGAAGATCAAAATCTGTTTTGTAGGCCCGCACGTCAGCGTGCTGCCGGAGAAATCGTTGCGCGATTGTCCGGCGATCGATTTCGTGGCGCGCAAGGAATTTGATTACGCCGTGGTGGATTACGCGAAGGGCAAGCCGCTGGAAGAGATTGCCGGTATTTCGTTTTTGGAAGACGGGAAGATTGTTCACCATCCCGATGCACCGCAGATTCAGGATTTGGATGCGCTGCCGCACGTTACCGACGTGTACAAGCGTGACCTCGATGTGACGCGTTACAACGTCCCATTCCTGTTGAACCCCTATGTCTCGCTTTACACCACACGCGGATGTCCGGCGCAATGTACGTTCTGTCTGTGGCCGCAGACTTTGAGCGGGCATCCCTGGCGCAAGCGCTCGACCGACGACGTTGCGGCTGAGATGGCGAAGGTCAAAGCGTACTGGCCGGAAGTGAAGGAATTCTTCTTTGACGATGACACTTTCAACATTCAGAAGGCGCGCACAATTGAGTTGTGCGCCAAGCTGAAGCCGCTCGGCCTCACTTGGTCGTGTACTTCGCGCGTGACCACTGACTACGAAACCCTGAAGGCGATGAAGGAAGCGGGATGCCGTCTGCTTATCGTCGGCTACGAGTCCGGCGATCAACAGATTCTCAAGAACATCAAGAAGGGTGCGACCGTCGAGCGGGCGCGGCAGTTCACCCGGGACTGTCACCGACTCGGGTTGGTCATCCACGGCGACTTCATCATGGGACTTCCGGGCGAGACGCACGAGACCATCAACCACACGATCGCCTTCGCGAAAGAGTTGGACGTGGAAACCATTCAGGTTTCCGTGGCCCACGCGTATCCCGGCACCGAACTCTATGACTACGCAACGAAAAACGGTTTCATCGTCGCTGATAACAAGATGGTGGATGAGGGTGGGCACCAACTGGCGCACATTGAATATCCCGGATTGCCAGCGGACGAGATTCTTTCCGCTGTGCACCGCTTTTACGACGAATACTATTTCCGGCCGAAGGCTGTATTCCGCATTCTGAAAAAAGCCGCGTTTGATCGTAACGACCGCAAGCGGCTTTACAAAGAGGCGAAGACCTTCCTGAAGCTGCGTTCGGCGCGCAACAAGATGGTGAAAAAACACAGCGACGAGGCGGCGGAGCTGGTTAAGGCCTAAGCGCGAAGAGCTTTCCCCACAGAAGTGGCTTAGACGCAGAGAAAACCGCTGACTGCACTGTTCCTTATTGGTTTCTCGGTGTCTCCGGGGTAAAACGTTTAATACCTGATCGTAGTAAAACGCCACCGTCTAACTTCCAGTGACCTTTCGCAAGTATCTTGTGCTGGCCGGAGTCACGGTGTTCGCCGCGGCCGGAGACGCCATGCTCTCGCATGGGATGAAGCAAACTGGCAACATCTCAATCCATCATCTGCAAAGCGTGATCTTCGCTATTCTTAATCCCTGGGTCACGGCAGGAATTCTTCTGCTGCTCGCGTTTTTCGCCACCTACATGACCGCGCTCTCCTGGGCGGATCTCACTTATGTGCTGCCGGCGACTTCGCTCGGGTACGTGCTGCTTGCCTTTGTGGCGCGATTTCTTTTGCATGAGCACGTGAGTGCGCTGCGCTGGCTGGGGATTGCGTTGATCACGGGGGGCGTGGGATTTATTGCCGGAGGGCCCGCGCTGACAGAGCATCCGCGTATGGAATGCTGCGGAGCGACATCCCCACTTCTGGCAAAAACCGCGGGCCATGAGGCCCCGGGCGGGGTGAAGTCATGAAGGGCTTGTACACCTGGGGCGGGATTCTGGCGATCACTTTCGCTTCGGTGGTGGGCGATGTGCTTTTGGCTCGCGCCATGAAGCAAGTTGGGGATGTGGGAGATCTGTGGCGGAAATCTGGCCTGCTCGCGGTCATTCGGCGGACGCTCGGCAATCCTCACTTTTTCTTTGGAGTTACGGCGATGGCGGTGGCGTTCTTCAGCCTGCTGTTTGCGCTCTCCTGGGGAGACGTAAGCCTGGTAGGTCCTGCGGCCGCTTCCCTCACCTACATCGGCAACGCGGTGGCGGCGAAGATCTTTTTGCATGAACGCGTGGATCGGCGGCGTTGGATTGCGGCTTCGCTGGTGGCCGCCGGTGTGGCGCTGCTGGCGGGGTAGAACAGGTTGTTCACCGAGCCCGCCCCCGCCTCCGGAGTGAGGATGGGCTCGTGCCCAGGTCTTAAGCAATCTTCTCAAGACCCCCAAAACTCCGGTTGCCAACGCTGCATGGCGTAGTTGCTTGATGAAAGTTTATGCATAGTGCGTCGGAAAAGTGCACACGGTGCGGCGGCCGGAGGACATCTCAAAAATCGCGGTAGGGCGCGGCAAGAAGTAGCCCAGGTTCGAGCGACGGCCTACTGGTCAGTTTGCAGAAAAGCAGGGCTTTTCCCTACAAGCCTCAGATAAGACTATGGAAGATCGGGGGATACAGCAAAACGGAGGTGGAAAATCAGGTCAGCAAAAGCAACCTGGAATCCGGTTTTTTCAATCCTATCCCTGCATTCCAAGGTGAGCATTGTTGCTCAGAAGTATGGCAAGCGGAATGCTAGCTTCGAGGTGAGGCTACGGGTGAGTCGCCAGGCGAACGGGATGACCTTGGCGGCTTTGGGAGTAAGGTATGGCGAAACCGATCGTTACCTATGTCGGTATGGTTTCGTTGGTGATGTTGGTCGCTTGCGTTGCGGAATGCCAGACAGCGGGTGAATCCCTTCCCGATGCTCCATCGCCTCAGGCTGCAACGGATGTGCCGCAATCTAACCTGTTCGTTGCGCAAGAACGCTCGTTGAAATTGGGCGCGCGGCAAGACGCACTCGCCGCCTTTTCCGACCGGACGCTATCCAGTCAAAGAGAATCAAAGACCATCTTTGAGAAATACCTGAGCTCGCCGTCGGCCAAGCAACCATCGAGTTATCACATTACCAGCGACGGGAGCTTGATGGGTCGGGCCACCTATGCGGCCTCGCGCATTTTTGTCACGCGGGATGAATCCGGAAAAGCCAGACTGA
Source organism: Candidatus Sulfotelmatobacter sp. (assembly GCA_049584315.1). GTDB lineage: Bacteria > Acidobacteriota > Terriglobia > Terriglobales > Acidobacteriaceae > Sulfotelmatobacter. The sequence continues at coordinate 44,876 of JBAUXO010000350.1, forward strand.
ACACTGCCTATCTGCTTCGCGCACTGACTTCGGTGGCTGCCGATACGGCCTCGCGTCCCTATTGGAGAAGGTCTCCGACGGGGTCGGTCAGCGATTTTGGTTCGACCGTGGGTAATGACGCGGGCATGAATGTGTGGCATGAATTCAGACCCGGGATCGAGCAGCTGATGAAAAGCCACACGCCTAAATTTGTGTCCCGGATCGAAGAGCGCGTCGCCCACAAGTAGCGCGGAGCACCGCGCTGCGGGCTATTTCCGCTGGATGGATTTCAGGCACTTGGTGACCGCTGCCAGTCCAACTTCGCCCCAAATCCTGATCGGCTTCAAGCTGGTGGAAGATTGGTCCCTGCCGTGGGCGAGCGGGGCTGACCGTCTGCCTTCGATGACGTCCTGGAGGCGCTGCTCAGGATACTTTCCACGACTTCTTTGCGAGATCAGCGTCGAGTCTTGGAGTGGTCCCTTCAGAGCTGCGGAGGCTGGGCCGTGGCCGCGCCCGTCGGCCCCGTGACAGGTGGCGCAGTGCGTCTGAAAAATCCGGGCTCCCTCGAGCGGGATATGCGCTCGAGGACCAGTTGCCGGGCGGCTCGGAGGATTGCGGGCGAGGCGGGAAACAGGGAAAGCACCCAGAGGAAAGCACCAAGAGAATGGTAAGAAGCAGGTTGGCGACCCTGGAGACCTCCATCCGACGCACGGCAGAGGGATCGAGCGTGTGTATTTTCATCCGCGGGGGGGCGGATGTCTGTGTGCCTGAGCACGCCTGTGAGTGAGGAAAAGCAGGAGTTTGAAGCTGCGCAATTCAGCGATAGAACAGGCGCATGAGGCCAGAGGGTGGAAGATCGGGAGCGAGAATTTTTTTTGCTTTCATGCCTGCGGCGTGAAGCAACCCCTCGGCGGCAAGATATCCGCTGCGGACGGCACCTTCCATGGTGGCCGGCCAGCCGGTAGCCGTCCAGTCGCCGGCGAGAAAAACGCGCGGCCATAGGGTGGACTGGGGAGGACGGTAGGCGTCGATACCGGGACGCGGTGAATAGGTGGCGTGGACTTCTTTGATAACGGTGGACTTTACCAGGGCTGCTTCGCGGGCGGCGGGAAAAAATTCGCGGACTTCTTTGAGCGCGAGATCGACGATTTCGGCGCGCGACTTGTCGATGAGAGACTTCGAGGCGCTGACCACGAGTTCGATGTAGCTGCCGCCCGGGCGCGAGTCGGCGAGGGGGCGGGTGACGAGCAAGCGGGATTTGTGGAACATCCATTGAACGGTGCGGTCGAGGAGGACGGCATGGTCGAGGCTGGTGATTTGCCGATCGAACCAGAGATGGATTCCGGTGATCGGGCAGGATTCGAAGTACGATAGTTGCTCGCGCAGAGGCGTGGCATCGGGAATTTCACTCAGGACGTGGTCCACACTGTTGAAAGGGAGAGCGAGGATCAGATAGTCGAACGATTTTACCTTTTCTTTCTTATTTAAATCGGTGATGCGAATCTGGACCGACGCTGAGTCCGGAGAAAAAGATTCGAGGGAGGTGCGGAGGCAGATTTCGCCGCCGCGGACGCGGATGTATTCCCCAGCCCGGTTGTAGAGCTCGGTGAGAGGAACGCTCGGTACGCCCATGTGGCGGGCGGTGGGCGACTTCATCGATTCGCGGACAACTTGTGCAGCGTAGGAAATCGAGACGCGGTCGAGATCCTCGCTGAGTGCGCTGACGAGGATGGGTTTCCAGAAGAGATCAATGGCGGTCTCGGTTTGGCCGTGATCGTGACACCATTGTAAAAAAGATTTTCCTGTGTCGGGTTGGATGGTGAGGGTGAGAGCGGCGATGGCGCGCGAAATCGCGAGTTTGTCGCGAATTGAGAGAAAGGGTAGGTGTAAGAACGATGGGGTGGTGTGCAGCGGCGCAGGGAGCGGGGAGGCGTACATCACGCTGCAGCGGCCGCTGGGCTCGATGAACGTCATCTTGTCGTACCAGCGAATCTTGTCTTCCACACCGATGCGACGGTAGAACTCGATCAGGTTGGTGCAGACGCGAAACAGGACGTGCTGGCAGTTGTCGACGACCTCGCCGGTGCCGGGATGCTCGTAGGAGGAAGCGCGACCGCCGAGATAGGGGCGGCGCTCGAGAAGGGTGACGCCAAGGCCGGAGTCGGCGAGAGAGCAGGCGGCAGCGAGTCCGGCAAGGCCGCCGCCGGCGATGGCTACGGAAGGTGGAGTGCGATTCTGGCTCATGCTGGCGAGATGGTTTCGTGGTGGATCCTCAGGTGATCCGTTGCAGAAAACCTTTCGCGAGGATGCGCAGCTTTTCGGTGACGGTGAGGCTCACCCTGCCACTGAAGACGTCATACTGGCGCTCGGCGATTTTTTCCAGTAGTTTGCGATAGATGTTGATCAGCACCCACAGAGCAGGCTGGCTGTCTTCTGAAACATAAGGAATGAGTTCGGCACCCGCCTGGTAGCCTTCACGGGCGCGATCGGCTACCAGGGCCAACAAGGGTCGGAAGCGCGCGACATCGGGTGTGGCGAGAAGATCTGCCGCAGAGAGTCCGAATGTTGCCATCTCCTCTTCTGGTAAGTAAACGCGGCCCATCGCGGCGTCTTCTTTGAGATCGCGAATAATGTTGGTGAGTTGAAAGGCGAGACCGCACTGCTCGGCGAGCGGCTCGGCGGCGGGATCGCGATAGCCGAAAATGTGAATGCAGACCAATCCCACAACCGACGCGACCCGGTAACAGTAAACCTTGAGATCCTCGAACGTCTTGTAGTGAACTGTGACTTGGGCAGCCGGCCTCTCCGAAGCAGGAGGTGTTCCTGAATTTTCGAAAACCGGATCGACCACGTCCATGGCGGTGCCGGTGGCCAGATCGTCGAGAAGCCCCGCGGGAATGATGTAGCGGCGTTGAGCATCGGTGAGGGCCAGAAGGATGGGATCGTCGGTGGGCTGGCCTTGTTGAGCGCGGTGCAACGCGTCCAGCCAGGTATCCAGCCTGAAACGACGTTCCGGGACGGTGAGTCCGGGGTCGTCGGCGATGTCATCGCAGCGACGCATGAAGGCGTACACGGCGCTTAGCGCCTGGCGTTTACGCTTGGGAAGCACGAAAAATGCGTAATAAAAATTGCGGGCGTTGGCGCGCGTGATCCCACGACAGACGGAATACGCCATGGTGAGCTGCGCCGGAGCCGGACTCCACGGAACGACCACGGGCTGGGTTCCGGCGCTCACGATAAACTCCCCAGTAGCTTCCCCAGGGCGGCGCGCGCGACCAGACCGAGCTTGCGCGGCTTGGAAATTACCGGGCGTTTTCCTAGAACAGCGAAGCGCTGGCGCTCGATGGCGTTGAGGATCTCTTGACCGCCGCGGGTGAAGAGTCCGATGTCGACGGCCAACTCAGCCTCTACTTTTTTCACCAGCGGCAAGCCGCGATCAAACCATTCGCGGGCGCGCTGGACTTCGAACTTCATCATGTCGCAAAAGGCGACGGTGTTGCAGTTTTGCGCCAAGTCTTTCTCGGTCACGGAATAACGCTGCAAATCCTCCAGAGGAAGATAGATGCGTCCCTTGGAGTAGTCCAGGGTGACATCCTGCCAGAAGTTCGCCAGCTGCAAAGCGGTGCAGGTGTAGTCAGAAAGCTGCTGACGCTCGGCATCGCGATAACCACAGAGGTAGAGGACGAGATGTCCAACCGGATTCGCCGAATAGCGGCAGTAGGCGAGCACGTCGCTGAAGGCTTCGAAACGAGTGATGCTCTGGTCCTGGCGGAAGGCGATGAGGAGGTCCGAAAATTCGTGCTGGGGAATTTGAAACCTTCGAACGGTTTCGGCTAGGGCGACAAAAACAGGATGGCGTGGAGTACCGGCGTAGCAGGCATCGAGTTGCGCCTGCCACTCGTCGAGTAGAGCGAGCGATGCCGCAGGGTCGCCGACTTCATCTCCGAGATCGTCGGAGATGCGGCAGTAGGCGTAAACGTTCAGGAAATCCTGGCGGAGCCTTTCCGGAAGGAACCAAGTAGCGACCGAAAAATTTTCGTAATGAGTGCGCGCGAGTTGGCGGCAGTAGTCGCGTGCTTCCTCGATGGAAGGGGCAGAGTCGGGAATCGCGTAGGTGGCGGGCAGCCGCGACCAGCCCACGGAAGCAGGCGGCGCAAGTTGAGAAGTGCTAGCCATCGGACTCATACGTCTAGAACATCCTTACGCGTCGAACAAAATCCTCAGTTGGGTAAGAACTCCTTGCTGGCCCAGGGGCTGCGCACGGGATCCACTCCGGACGACGCTCGATTCCCCGACGCGATCAATGACCGGGGATGATGGCAGTCTTGATATCGCCTCCGCGGTTCAGCATGTGGCGCAGCACCTTTTGCAAACTGGAGAGCGGGGCTTCACCGGTGATGTAGTCGGTGGGGCGAATCTTTTTGGCCGCGATCAAACCGAAGGCGCGCCGCACGGTTTCCGGCGTGTGATGGAACGTGGCCCGCAGAGTGATTTCGGAGTAGTGCAGACGGTTGGTATCGAGCTGCACTTTGGAGCCGCTGGCGCATCCGCCAAAAAAGTTTACGGTGCCGCCTTTGCGGACCATCTCGACCGTCCACTCCCAAGCCTCGGGGCGGCCGACGGCTTCGATGACTACATCACAGCCGCGCTTCTGCGGAGTGAGCGCACGTACCGCCTCAACGACATTTTGAACCTTTGTGGTCTGAACAATTTCGTGCGCACCCATGTGCTTGGCGGCGACTACTTGTTCGTCGCGCTTGACCACGGAGATCACGTTGCAACCGATGGCGCGGGCGACCTGGACGAACATGAGCCCGATGGGACCACCCCCGATGATGGTGACGGTGTCACCGATTTCGACGCCGGTCTCGTGCAGGCCGCGGAGTACGCAGGCCAGAGGCTCGGTCATAGCCGCGTCTTCAAAGCTGACGTTGGGCGGAATGACCAGCATATTGGCGTCGACAATGCGCCGGGGAACACGGATGTATTCGGCGTAGGCTCCATTGTTGAAGAGCAAGTCTTCGCAGAGATTTTCCTGGTGCTTGGAGCAATAGAAGCACATCTGACAGGGGGCGGAATTGAGCGCCACGACGCGCATGCCCTTCTTGAAGCTGTGCACGCCTTCACCGACCTCCTCGATGACGCCGGCCAATTCATGCCCAAAGAGCGCGGGAGGAACGATCATGCGGGCGTGGTAGCCGCGCTGATAGACCTTGAGATCGGTACCGCAGGTGAGAGCCACCTGCACTTTGACCAGCACTTCCCCCTTTTCCACGCGGGGAATCGGAACTCTTTCAATTTTGAGATCTTCTTTGCCGTACAAGACGGCAGCCGTCATTTTTCCGTTCACTGCTTGTTTCCTTCCCAGGCTTCACGTTTCCAGCTACTCCCAGGCTGAATCACGATTTTCATCGACGACGGCTGCGGATGAGCGGCCAGTTCCAGGGCTTGCGCACCTTCCTGCAGCGGAAACCGGTGGCTGATCAAACGCTCCAAGTCGATCTCCCGGTTCATCACAAATTGAACGGAAGCATCCTGTAAATCCACAGACGCACTATATGACCCCACCAGCGCCTTCTCGTCTACGCAAATCGCAGCCGGATCGACAACTACCTCTCCACGTTGGGTTTGCGCAAACAATAATACCCGCCCTCCCGGGCGAGCTGCTTCCGTGGCAGAACGAATCAAACCGTTGCTACCCACAGCCAAGATGACGGCGTCGGCGCCGCGTCCCTCGGTTTGTGCGCGAATTACATTCACCACGTCAGCTTTGGACGCGTCGACAGTATTCTGTAATCCAAGGCTTTTACCTATTTTAAGCCTCTCGGGATACAAATCGGAAGTGATAACGGAGACCCCTCCCCGGCGGGCCAGCACGCCGAGTATGATGCCGATCGGACCCTGGCCAATCACAAGAACGGTTTCGCCGGCCTGCAGGCGGAGAGCTTCGATGCCCTTCATGCAGGTATTGACCGGTTCGAGGAAGCAGGCCTGCTCGAATGAGATGCCGGGCGGGACGCGGACTGTGCCCTGCTCGACGATCCAATCCATGACGCGGACGTATTCCGCGAATCCGCCGCCGGAGGGCTCGAATCCGGCCGTGCACCCAACCTTTTTGTAAGCAGCGCATTGGGCGAAGGTTTGGTGAAGACAGTAGTAACACTTGCGGCAGGGAATGTGGTGGAAGACGACCAGACGATCCCCCGGGGCGAATTGGCGGACCCCAGCGCCGACGGCCGCGACCACTCCAGTGGTTTCGTGGCCGAAGATGCGAGGGGCGGAGTGAGATCCGGTGGCGATTTTCTTGAGATCGGTGCCGCAGACCCCGCAGGTATGGACCCGGAGCAAGAGTTCACCGGCGCCGATCTGGGGAACGGGAACCGTCTCCAGGCGGACGTCGTTTACTCCCCGGTAAACCGCCGCCAACATGGTTGTGGGGAGCGATTGTTTTTGGTGATCGATTGCGAATTGTTCGACAATTGCCATGGACGTTGCTTAGATGAAGTCCCGAGCTCTTCGCTTCATAACAGTGTATGTCGGAAGTCTTACTTCTGGGTACCTCCGGGGGTTCTCGGGTCGGTATCAGTGAACTCCACGGAAACCGTCATCGAATCCAGATAGGGCGAATCCGGGGGGGTGAAGTGATGCGCCTTGACCTGCAACACCACGAAGAAGCTATCGACTTTGATAATCCGCTTTGCGGTTAACGGCACGCGCGCAAAGGTTGAGGGCTCCAGTCGCCACAACGCGTCTTTCGGGTTCGAAGAAGGGCCCTGCGAGGACATCAGGACGTTCTCGTACATGCTATGGTGCAAGTCCGCCAGCTTGACCTGCCAGGATGTGATCTCGGTATCGCCCTCCGGTCCTTGGGGAACAAATGAGAGCAGATAGCGGTCGTCTCCGTGGAGGTCTTTGATCCGTTCGCGATAGGTACGGTCTTGCGGCGTAAGCTTGACGTCAAATTTCTCTTCGATGACGTGCGTAGGTCCCTGGCGAAAACTTTCGGCGTAGAGCGGGATAGGAGCGGACTGCGCGAGCAGGCGGACGGTCGGGAAAAGGACGAGTGGAATCAGGACCGAAGCTTTCATTTGCGCCCCTCAGCAGGTAAGCGGTTAACCGCAGCAACGGGGGCGGCGGTGCGCCCTGCGGCGGGATTTGTCGATGGCTTCAGCTCCTTAGAAATCAGAGTGGGAACAATGGCAAGCCGCTCCGCCAGAGCTCGGGCTGCCTGCTTGCTGTTGCGAGCCAAGGTGGCCACACGCTTCCACAGCCATGGACGCGGCGCCACGAAGCGGACGAAACTTGCGGACTTGAACTGGCCGTTTTTGCCAATGAAGCGAGCCATTTCGGGCATTTCAAAATTTAGCTCATCTGAAATCACTTTCGTCACGCCAAAAGGAATGCCCCGAGCACGAGCTGCCGCGGCTACTGCGGCAGCTTCCATATCTACAGCACAGGCTCCATAGGCCTGGGCGAGCTTCGCTTTCTGGTCGGGTGCGGCCACCGCCATAAACGTTACCAGCGTTCCGCCTTCGGAATCGAGTTGGGTGCGGCTTCCGTCGCGGGCATCGATGACCACGGATGGGGCAAGGATATCGCCGACGCGGAGGGCAGAGTCCAGCGCTCCTGCAAAACCCACCGACTGCAGGAGCGCGGGATGGTACAACGCGATCACCGCCTCTGCGGCACGGCGGGCGGATTCGAGGCCGATGCCACCACAAACGACAATCACGTCGTTCTGCTCGAAAAAAGCAAATGTGCGGCCTTCGTGCTCACGCTCGATGCGGGCCCAATTTTTAACCAGCGCGTGGACTTCGCGCTCGATGGCGGCGATGATGGCGACTTTAGGCATAGCCGTTAGCCCAGAACCACTCTACCGCACGGCGCAAGGCATCCTGAGCCGGAACGATCTTCCACCCTAACTGGCGCGTCGCTTTTTCAGAGCTGGCCCACATTTTCTTCTTTCCCATGCGCACCGTCTCCACAGTGGCCCGCGGCTCGCGGCCCAGCAAGCGGCCCGAAACGGTTTCGTCTACCAATCCCGCAGCGTAGGCAAAGAAGTATGGGAGCTTCACCTTAGGCGAGGGCAAGCCAGAGATGGCGCCGAGCGTATCCAGAATTTGTTTCAAGGTAAGGTTCTCACCGCCCAGAATGTAGCGCTCGCCGGTCCTCCCTTTTTCGAGCGCCGCTATATGCCCGCGCGCACATTCGTGGACGTCGACCAGATTTAAACCAGTATCGACGTAGGCGGGAAACTTCCCTTTTAGAAAGTCGACCACGATTCGTCCGGTGGGAGTCGGCTTGATATCTTGTTCGCCCACCGGAGTAGTCGGATTGACGGTAACGACGCGCATGCCGCTACGACCCGCCTCCACGGCCAGTTGCTCGGCCATGAACTTGGAGCGTTTGTAGTGTCCGATCATATCGGCAAGGGAGACGGGAGAATCTTCGTCGGCGGGACGACCGTTCCCGGTAAAGCCGACGGTGGCCACGCTTGAGGTGTACACGACTGAACGCACGCCATTCTTGCGCGAAGCTTCGAGCACCGCACGCGTGCCTTCCACGTTCGAGCGGTACATCTCGGCGGCATCCCGTACCCACAGGCGGTAGTCGGCGGCAACGTGAAACACAGCCTCGCAGCCGGACATGGCTTTCTCCAGCGAGGCGGAGTCGCGCAGGTCGCCGGTCGCGGTCTCCGCCTTCAGGCCTTCGAGATTTTTGAAGCTGCTCGTGGTGCGGACGAGCAGGCGCAAGTCTGCTCCCTGTTCGGCAAGAACGCGGGCCACATGGGAGCCAAGGAATCCGGTTGCGCCTGTGATGAAAACTTTCAAGGACGGTTCTCAGTTCTCAGTTCTCAGTAAGAACCCGGATGGAAAGCTGAGAACTGGGAACGGAAAACTAATTCTCAATCTTCTCCATTACCTTGGCGTAGGTGGTTAGCGCGAGCAGTGGGAAATACTCCCGATAGAGGTGATACTTCAAATAAAAAACGCGCGGAAAGCCCGTGCCGGTGAAATATTCCTCATCCCAGGAACCGTCTTCTTTCTGGCTGCGCAAGAGGTAAGCAATTCCACGGGCCACCGAGTCACTGCGAGTGTCGCCCACGGCAAGCAATCCCAGAATTGCCCAGGCAGTTTGTGAGGGCGTACTCGCACCCACGCCGCGCTGCGTCGGGTCGTCATACGATTCAACGCTCTCGCCCCATCCGCCGTCCGGATTTTGTACCATGCGAAGCCACTCGGCACCCTGCTGGATGCAGGGCTCATGGATATCCAGGCCGATGGCTTCGAGGCCGCGGAGAACCAAGGCGGTACCGTAGATGTAATTTACGCCCCAGCGTCCGAACCAGCTGCCGTCGGGCTCTTGTTCCTTGCGGATGAACTGAATGGCCCGCTTTACGGCAGGATGGTTTTGATCATAGCCGTAGGTCGCCATCATCTCGAGAATGCGGCCGGTGATGTCAACCGTCGGAGGATCAAGCATGGCGTTGTGGTCGGCGAAGGGAACGTATTGGAACACCATGCGGTCGTTGTCTTTGTCGAACGAGGCCCAGCCGCCGTTCTTGCACTGCATGGAAACAATCCAGTCGATGGCGCGCTGAACGGACTCGCGCTGGTAGCGGCCATTGGGATGCTCGACCCGGCTCAGCGCCAGGCAAACCATTGCGCTATCATCGACATCCGGATAAAATTCATTGTTAAACTCGAAGTACCATCCGCCCGGCTTCCCCTTCTTGTTCTTCACCCGCCAATCGCCGGGATTGCGGACTTGCTTTTGCAGGACCCAATCGGCGCACTTTACCATTCGGGGATCGTTGGCGGGAACTCCGGCTTCGCCCAGAGCGAACATGGCATAGGCTGTATCCCACACAGGCGACATACAGGGTTGCATGCGGAAGGTGTCACCCTCTTCGATGCCCAGTTTCTCGAACTCATCGAGGGCGCGGATCACCTGCGGATCATCCAGAGAGTGTCCTTGGCAGCGGAGAGCGATGATGGCGTTCATCATCGAGGGATAAATGGCGCCCAGTCCATCGCTCATTTCGAAACGCTCAAGCATCCACTTCTCTGCCTGTTTCAGGGCGATCGAACGAAGCGGCCGCACGTGAACCCGCTCCAGCCAGTGGGTCATGCGGTCGAGGAAGAGAAAGAAATTTCGCCACGAAATCCGCTTTTTCGACCAGCGAAGACGCATGCGCGACTTCAGCATGCCGCCGACAAATAATTCTTCGAGGCCCATCTCGCGGGGAATTTTTTTGAAGGGCTTCTTGGCGTAGCAGATGGAAAGCGGCACCAGGATGGCGCGCGACCAGGAAGAAATCTGGTAGATATTGAACCAAAACCAGTTGGGAAACAGGACGATCTCGGGCGGAATCGCGGGGACCGCGTCGTAATCGTATTGGCCAAAGAAGCACAGATAGATCTTGGTAAATGTATTGACCTCGGTGACTCCGCCGAGTTCGAGGATTTTCTTACGAGCGCGCTCGAGCACGGGGTGATCAGCGCTGTATCCGGCCAACTTTAGTCCGAAGTAGGCTTTCACCGAGGCGCTGACATTCGATGGACCGGCGGCATAGATACTCCACCCCCCATCCTCGTTCTGATGGCGAACGATCCAGTTTGCCGCGCGCTGGAAGCGCTCAGGATCGCCCGTTCCGAGCAGGGTGTGGAGCAGAATGTAATCGGATTCGAGGGTGGTATCGGCTTCGAGTTCGCCGCACCAGTAGCCCGCCTCGTGCTGCTGGGAGAAAAGAAACCTGCTGGCACGATTGACGGCGGCCGAGACGCGGCTGAACAGGCCGTCGATTTTGCCAAAGCGAAGTTGGGGAGCGGAGGCGAAGTTTGCGTCAGGGGAGTTTGTGTCCATGAAATGTGCGGCTCCGTTAATCCGCGGTAGCACTCGCCGGAGCAGCAGCAATGGCTTCGACAATCTCCGGCGGCAACCCGAAGCGGACGTTTTCCGGCATCACTTCGAGTTCCTGTACATTGTCGAAACCTTTGGTGGCGAGAAAATTCATGGTCTCTTCCACCAGGCATTCGGGGGCGGACGCACCCGCCGTCAGCGCGATCGTTTTCACGTCCTGCAGCCACTGCGACTCGATATCCCGATAACTATCGATGAGATGCGCATTGGTGCCCAAGTTTCGTGCTACCTCGACCAGACGATTGGAATTTGAGCTGTTTTCCGAACCGACGACCAATAGCAGATCGGATTCCGATGCTACCTGTTTTACCGCAACCTGCCGATTTTCCGTGGCATAGCAAATATCCTGCGCAGCGGGGCCTTTGATGTTGGGGAACCTTTTCTTCAGGGCGGCGATGATGTCTTTGGTTTCGTCGAGGCTGAGCGTGGTCTGCGTGAGATAGGCGACGCGGTTAGGATCAGGGACCGTCAGCGTCTTGACCTGCTCGGGATTGCCAACCACCTGGGTGACAAGCGGAGCCTCGCCGAGAGTTCCGATCACTTCATCGTGGTCGTGGTGTCCGATCAAGATTAGCGAATAGCCTTCTTTGGCAAACTTTACGGCTTCAACGTGAACTTTGGTGACCAGCGGACAGGTGGCGTCGATGACCCGAAGACCGCGGCGGGCGCTGTGTTCGCGCACTTCGGGAGAGACGCCGTGGGCGCTGTAGATAACGCGTTCGCCGTTGGGAACCTCGTCCTCGCTGTCGACGAAGATGGCGCCCTTGCCGCGCAGTTCGTCCACGACGAAGCTGTTGTGGACTATCTCCTTGCGGACGTAGATGGGCGGACCGAAGGCCTCGAGCGCGATGCGGACGACATCGATGGCGCGCACCACACCGGCACAGAAACCTCGCGGCTTCAGCAAAAGCAACGTCTTTCCCTGGCTTTTTGGCACTCTTCCACTCCCCACTCACTTATGATCTTCCCCAGACCTTTTGCGATGCAAAATAGGGTGCGACAGCAATTATGGTCAGGTTACACGATTCCCTATCTCCCGGTACTTATAAAGTACTGGAAAGCACCCTTCTGGTCAACGTAAGCCACAGAAACAGCGGGGATTAGCAGCGGGCGGGGCTGGGGTGCAGCGAACCGCCGGAGAGCGGTCGGGCTTCACCCATTGGCCTTGATCATCTGCTCGGCGTGTTTGCGAGAGGTATCGGTAAGCTTGGCGCCACTGAGCATACGTGCCACCTCTTCGGTGCGCTCTTCGCCCGACACAGGACGGACGGTAGTGCGGGTACGGCCGTTGCGTTCCTTCTTCTCGATGACGTAATGGTGGTCGGCGAAGGTGGCGATTTGGGGCAGGTGGGTGACGCAGAGGACTTGGTTCGATTTTGCCAGGGACTTCAGTTTCTTGCCGACAGCTTCGGCGGCACGGCCACCGACACCGGTGTCGATTTCGTCGAAGACCATCGTGCGTTGGGCGGTAAGGCGGGTGCTCTTCGCTTTCGCCAGCGGAAGGACCTTGGCGCCACGTTCTTCCACGCTCACTTTCAACGCGAGCATGACGCGGGACAGTTCGCCCCCCGAGGCAATATGTTCCAACGGGTGCATGGGTTCGCCGGGGTTGGTCGCGATCCTGCAGACAACTCGATCGATGCCGGTTCCGGACCAGTTCCCTTCTTCTTCGGAGGTGCTGATGTCGATGCGAAATGTCGATTTCATCGCCAGATCGTTGATCTCGCCTTCGACCAGCTTCTCCAGTTTGCGGGCGGCGTCCTGGCGTGTTTTCGATAGCGTCCGAGCGCTGCGCAAGTATTCGGTGGCAGCTTTCGCCAGTTCCGCACGCAGGTCGCGCAGAATTTCATCCTTGTTCTCGATCTCGGAAAGCTTGCGCCCGACCGCGGCACCGAAATTGATTACGTCGTTGAGCGTCGGACCGTACTTGCGCTTCAACCGGTCGAACAGGGCCAGGCGGTCTTCCACTTCGGCCAGATGTTCGGGGGAGGCCTGAATTCCACCGGCGTAATCCCGCACCGTGGCGCCTACATCCTCCACGCTGATACGCGCAGTTTCGAGAGCGGCAAGCGCTTCCTGAAACTTGGGTTCGTATCGAGCCAACTCTTCAATGTGCTTCTGGGCGGAGCGCAACGACGCAGATGTGGAACCATCGCCCTCATAAAGCAGATCGAAGGCTTGCATCGCGGCGTGATAGATTTTTTCAGCGTTCGCGAGGACGCGCTTGTCGGTTTCCAGTTGCTCGTCCTCGCCCGCCTGCGCCTTGGCTTCTTCGATCTCGCGTTTCTGAAATTGCCAGAGATCTACCAAACGCAGGCGATCTTGTTCGCCCTGCTCCAGTTCTGCGATGCGGGCGCGAATCTCATGCCAGGCTGCGTAGGCCGCGGCCAAGGGCTCAAGCTGGCTCCCGGCAAATCCATCGAGCAATTCCAGACGGGCGGGAGGATCGAAAGACAGAATCGACTCGTTCTGGGCGTGGATGATGGCCAGATGCGGGGCAAGCTGCCGCAGCACGGCTACGGTGGCCGCTTGATTGTTGATGAACGCGCGCCCCTTTCCCCCGGCAGCAATCTCGCGTCGCACAATGAGGGAACCATCTTCGGATTCGTCCAATCCGTTCCGTTCGAGGACGTTTGCGATCGAATCTTCAGCGCCGTTCTGCGACTCGAACACCGCCGACACTACCGCTCTCTCGGCACCCGTGCGAATGACCTCACTGGACGCCTTCTCGCCCAACAGCAGGGCAAGGGCATCGATCAGGATCGATTTGCCGGCGCCGGTTTCTCCGGTCAGGAGATTCAAGCCGGAAGCGAACTCTATGGCGGCATTGTCGATTACCGCGTAATTTTCCAATCGGAGTTCAAGCAGCACGGAGCGTCCTAGAACAGCGATGTGAAGTTTTGCGCAGCATAGCATGAAAACCGGCCGCGGGTTACCGGTTGTTACCTGCCCGTTTCGTCGAACCGAAGCTGCTTCATAGGGGGCCGCCGGGGTAATCCCAGACCGCAAGGCTGGAATTCGCATCGTACTCGCGGGATCTGCGGGTATGGAGTTAATCTAGGGGAGTGGGTCAAGGAGGGTAAGTGCGCTGCGGACGATGCGGGAATGAGAATTCCGATAGCAACCGCTTTTGCGGGATGTGCGGAGCACCGCTGGTAGCGAGGACGCAAGCTTCTGGTGCTTCGGCGCCGGTGACGCCCCTGGAAACGACAGTAGAAGCAGCGCCGGTTCGCCGGTCCGCAGAGACTCGCATTCCGGGTAATGCAGCGCGGCCAGCCACCGAAGCCGTTCCCGCGCCTGGGGAGCGCCGTGAGGCAGCAGTGAATCGCGGCCCGATGATTACTGGGCCATCTTTCCTTGGCTTGAATAAGCCATCTGAAGGGCAAGATGGGGAGCAGCAGGGATCGCACCACGGTCGCGGGGGCGGGAACGATTCGTGGGGACGATCCCCGGGCAATGTGGACTATCTGCTTGAAGATGACGAAAACGCGCCGAACCGGGGTTGGGGGAAGCTGGCTGCGGTGATCATCGCCCTGGCACTGGTCGGCGGATTCGGATACCTGCGCTGGAAACAAGGAGGATTCGATTGGCTGACAAATGACAGGAAGCCGGCGGCGGCGCAGCCTTCGCAGAGCGCCACGGATTCCGGCGCGCCAAGTGCGGCAGTGACTCCCACGGCTGTGCCTCCCACGGCTGCGACGCCGGATAGCGCGGCCAGTGGCGCTGCGCCAGCGGGTAGCGCGGCGCCTGCAAACGGAACTGACGCGGGCGCACAGCCAACGACTGCGCCTAACGCAGCTCCGTCAACCGCTCCTCCGTCAAGCGGTGCTCCGCCTAGCAATACACCTGAGCCTGCGGCGCAGAGCGCTCCGCTGGCTAGTCCTGCTCCGGAAGCGAGCCCGGAAAAGCCCAGCGATTCGGGCTCGACGGAAAACCAGGCCCCAGCAGCGGACTCCGAGGCACCGGCGAGCAATCCCGCACCCGCCGTCGCCAGCAAACCGAGAGTGCGCGAGCCCAAGCCGACGCCGGCTACGCCGGTTGATCCCACCGCAGAGGCGGAGCGCTACATCTATGGACGCGGTGTTCCTCAGGACTGCGATCGGGGAGTGCGGCTATTGAAGCTGGCGGCAGGATCCAACTTGAAAGCGATGATTTCGATGGGAGTGCTCTACTCCACTGGCACCTGCACCCCGCGCGATTTGCCGACCGCCTATCTCTGGTTCGCGCGGGCCCTGCACAAGCAGCCCGACAATCAGGCGCTGCAGGACGATCTGCAGAAACTCTGGAGCCAGATGACGCAGCCCGAGCGGCAACTCGCCATCAAGCTCAGCCAGTAGCCGGTCAGCCAGATAGGATCGCCATTCTAGGCTTGGTCACGAACTTGCCCCGGGCAGTGTCTGGCTGCTATGTTTTCGGCCACAGCCTTTGCGGCGGGGGTGTCATCCCAATGTCCCGCCCGGGTTAGGGCGATGGTCAATCCGCCGCGGCTGCAGACGCGTATATCTATCAAGGAAGAGCGATAGCGTTTGTCGAGCCAGCAACGACAAGGTACTCCGGCGGATCTGGCCATGGTTACCGGCCTGAAGACCGGCGATCAGGGAGCCATGGCGGAACTCTATGACCGCTATTCTTCCGTGGTCTATGCGGTTGCTCTACGAGTGCTCGGAGATACGGGAGCCGCGGAAGACGTGCTGCAAGAGGTTTTCCTGCAATTGTGGCGCAACCCCGGCGCGTTCGATGCGGCGCGCGGAAATTTAGGAAGCTGGCTGGCGGTGGTCACGCGCAACCGGGCCATCGACTCCCTCAGAAAGCGTCGTCCAGAAACTGATATCGAAAATGTGGTGCTATCGGTGGCGCCGGACTTGGCGGGGGATGCCGAGCGTGCACGCGCCGCAGAGAAAGTGCGCGGAGTGATGGGCGCCATGCTACCGGCGCAGCGCAGCGCGCTGGAGATGGCGTATTGGGAGGGCATGAGCCATTCCGAGATTGCGGATAAAACCGGAGAACCACTGGGCACGGTTAAGACACGAATCCGGGCGGGATTGATCGCCCTGCGCAAAGCGTTTCAAACTTGATGCGCAGGTACGAACTTAAGCATGATCGATTGAGTGATGAGTGAGCACGAACAATACGCCGAAGATCTCGCCTTATACGCGATGGACGCGTTGCGGGGAGAAGATCGGGAGAAGCTCGAACAGCATCTGGCCACCTGTGCGTCGTGCCGGTTGGGACTGGAGCAATTACGCGGCGATACGGCGCTGCTGGCTTTATCGGCGGCGGGACCGCGACCGCCGCAACGAGCGCGAAAACGGTTGCTGGAGGCGATCGCTCGAGAGCCACGAACAGTCGCGACGCCGCCTGGCGACCGCCGGACGTGGTGGGGATGGTTGGGGTGGGCCGCGACGGCGGCGATGCTCGTCTTCGCGCTGTCGCTGGGGCGAGAGAATTTCGCACTCAAAGAGACGCTGGCCTCAGCGAGTTCCACAGCGGCCGAGAACGCTCGGCAACTGGAGGAGTTACGGAAAATCGCGGCTCCGATTATCGAGCCAGAGGCGCAGCGGGTGACGCTGGTGGCTGCCAAAACTCCGCCGCAAGCGCAAGGCAAGGCTTTTTACTTGAGGAAGCGCAACAGTCTGGTGTTTCTTGCCAACAACATGCCCGCGCTGCCGCCCGAGAAGGCTTACGAGTTGTGGCTGATTCCGACCACCGGAGCCCCAATTCCAGCTGGAGTGTTCAAGCCCGATGCTCACGGGAGCGCGGTGGTGGTCAATCCTCCGCTCCCAGCGGGAGCCGAGGTCAAGGCGTTTGCGATTACGATTGAGAATGAAGCCGGCTCGTCCGCGCCCACCTCGCCGGTGCTGATGATGGGCACTGGCGAGTAATCTTTTCTCTGTCGCGGGCCGCGTTTCTCGCGAACCAAGAATCAGCCTGCCTCGCGGCCTCGAAATCGCGAATCGGCGATGCTAGTCGCTGTCTAGCGTTTTCACCGCTTTTCGGTCAACGACGTGGCCCTTCCGGTAGGCGCGGGCAACATCGCCGAGAGGAATTTCGTGCTTCTCGGATCCGAACTCCCACAGCGGACGGTCACCCTGAGCATAAGTGTAGGCGGAGGTGGGTCCGAACAGGCTGGTCTCGGTAGCCATGGCATGCTCGGAGGCGTGCTGAGGATGATCAGGAACGATGGCAGGTTGGGGATTGTTGTTGAGAACGGTCGCGGTCTGCCCGAAGGCGGCGGTAGCGCACAGCAAACAAAATGCGACGATTAGGGTCTTCATAGGTTTGTCCTCTCGCGGGGGAGGATGCGGAACTCCGCGAATGGCACGGCTTCCCAGGGTGGTAAAGGCAATCGCCGTACCAAACCGAGGGGGCTGGAATTCAACTTACGAGGGTTGCGAGGGCGCGGAAGAGCAAGTGTTTGCACATATGTGGAAAATGTAGAAAAGGCCGGAAAAACCAGCTGCCGGCTGATGTGTGCGGGGGTTTGCACGCTTTCGACTGCAGGTGTATGGTTGCGGCGCCGGAGGTCCCAAGGTATGAAAGCCGATGGCTTGATCCTCGACGCAACGCGCGTGTCGAATTCCAGAGCCGCTGTCCCGGCCATGCTTATGTTCGTTCTGTTGTTGCCGGCGCCTGCGCGCGGACAGACAAATTGTGAAGCAGGCAACGGGCAGCTGGATTCTGCTCCGCCAAAAAACATGAGCGCGCAGGAAGTGATCCAGAAGTTTGGCGCGGCGGAAGGGGCTACGAAGGAGGCCCGACTTCACTACACTTACAAGCAGGATGTATTGATGCAGACGCTGGTAGGCAGCAGCGTGACCGGCGAGTTTCACGAAGTGACTAACATCTCCTATGACCCCAAGGGAAGACGGCAAGAGGAAGTAACGTTCGCGGCACAGCCTTCTTTGCGGGGGATTCAGCTTACGCAGGAGGATATGGACGATATTCGTTCCATCATGCCACTCATGCTGGCAAGCGATGATCTGGCTTGGTACAACTTGACCTACTCCGGGCAGCAGCATGTGGACGACCTTGACACCTATGTATTCAACGCGGAGCCGAAGAAAGTAGAAAAGGACAGGCGATATTTTCAGGGAAGAATCTGGGTGGACGGGCGAGATTTTCAGATGGTGAAAGTTTGTGGCAAGAGCGGCCCGGAGAAAGTGCAAGTGAAGAAACACGAGCGGCCGGAGCTCCATCCAATGTTCGTGACCTATCGCCAACAGGTAGACGACCGCTACTGGTTTCCCGCCTACACGCGATCGGATGATACCTTGCAGTTTCGGTCGGGCCCAGTTCACATCCGAGAGATCATAAAATACACGAGCTACAGGCACGCCGACGCGAAATGAGTCAGGTCAGACGGAGGCAGAGACCTGGGTAGAGACTTCAATCGCCCGCTGGCTCCCATATTTCTGGAAGACTGAGTCGCGGGAGATGACGCCTTCCAGACGGCGGGAATCCGCGCGATTGACGACGGGAATGAGCGGGTAGTCGTTCACGTAGCGCAATGCGGAATCGAGCGGAAGATCCGGATAGAGGCTGGGAAGTGATTGCGCCGGGAGCACGGAGGCCAGCGTAAGTTCGCCCTTCCCTTCACGGTAAAGGCGCTGGAGCTGGTCACGGCTGATGGTATTCCAGCCGCTGGGGTGCATGCGCACGAGAAACGAGGAGTCCGGCGAATTTTCAACGCGGTGGAAGTTGGCGTCCACATAGTCTTGTGCGCTCAGGATGGTGGTGGGAACGGCCAGCATCGCATCTTCGACGCGCAGGATGGCTTCTTCCCGGTCCTCTTCGAGTGACGGGAGAATGAGCCCATCCTGGCGAGTGAGCATATCGAAAATGGGGATGGTTTGCAGGCCTCGCGAAACGAGGTAGGAAAAAGTGTTGGCCACGATGACGGGGACGATGATTTCATAGTTGCCGCTGACTTCGAGGACCATGAAGACTGAAGTCATGGGAGCGCGGAGAAATCCGGCGAAGAGAACGCCCATGCCGACGAGGACGTAGGTGCCCGTGGATCCGGTAAGGTGGGGGAAAAAGAGGCGCTCGATATCACCCACCGCACCTCCCAGCATGGCTCCGATGAAGAGCGTAGGAGCGAACATTCCACCGGGAGTTCCGCTGACGAAAGACACGGTCGTGGCAAGAATCTTAAGAACCGCCAGGATTGCCAGGACCTTCCACGCGTATTGGCCGTGCATGGCCTGGTCCATGGAGTCGTAGCCCGCGCCCATCACTTGCGGAAAGCCCAGGAAGGCGATCAGGCCGATGAGCAGTCCGGCAAGTGCGGGTTGAAAGTATTGCGTCCAGCGCGGCAGAGCTTTGAGGCGGGGACGCAGATAACCGACCGATTTGGCGAAGGCAACCGAGGCCAGGCCGCCCACGATTCCGAGAACCGCGTAGGCGAGAAGTTCGCTGGGGCGCTTAAAGGTAGTGACCGGAATTCGGAACAGCGGCTCACTGCCCAGAAATGAGCGCACGATCACAACGCTGGCGACGGCGGAAAGGACCACCGAACCCAGGATGCCGGCGCTCCAGCGTCCGATGACTTCTTCAATGACGAAGAGCACGGCAGAAATGGGAGCATTAAAGGCGGCCGCAAGGCCGGCAGCGGCTCCAACCGGAGCCATGAGCCGATGCTTATCGCGGGAGATTTCCAGTTGCCGCCCCAGAGCGGAGGCGATGCTGGCTCCGATTTGCAGGGAAGGGTCCTCCGGGCCAAGGGATTGTCCCGAGCCGATCGCGATGCCGGAACAGATAAACTTTCCCACCGCGGTACGAAAGGGAATGAATCCGTTGAAGATATAAAGCGCGGATTTCGTCTGATTCACGCCGCTGCCGCGGATACCGGGAAAAACGTGCAACACGAGGATAGCGACCACCAGCCCGGCAATGGACGGGACGGCGAACAGACGCCAACTGTGGGTTTGCGGAAGCGGGCCGAGCAGAGCGAGATGGATCCAGTCAATGGCAAGACGGAAGCAGACCACGGCCAGACCGGAGAAGATTCCGATGAAGACCGAAAGAATGAGGAAGAATACTTCCTCATGAAAGACGCCTTCGAGGGTCGAAAACAGGCGTCGGGAAGGCCTGGCTCGCGCCGCGATTGGGGATTGAGAAGACGCGGAAGAATCCACGCCAGGAGAAGCAGGATCGCTCATTGGCTGGCGGCCTCTCGTTCCCCGGAGATCAGCAGGAGCGCCAAGTCGAGCCCCTGCGGCGGGCCGCACATAGCGGCAGTCTGCTGCTCGATTTGAAAGACAACGTCCATAATCGCATCGGGAAGATCCGCCTCGGCGGGCGAGCGCAGCAATCCCAGATCGGGTTTGGTGAGGAGCCAGCGACCCTGGAGTGCCGCAAGTGCGGATGCCGGCGCCGTGGCAGTAACCTTAGGATCGACGTGCAACTGTGCTGCGCACTGGCTGAGGCGCTCTTCGGCCTGGCTGAATGCGGCGCTGATCCGCCGGTTGCGTTCCGCGTCAGAAATGTGACTGTGAAAAGGATTAGCGCCCAACACCAGGTCCGTCGAGGCGAGGAGCTGTCGGGAGTTGGCATCGTCGGGATTTGCGTTCACCGCCCGCCGGAGATAACGTTCAGCGACAACGTAGTTGCCGGAATGATAGGCGGTTTCGCCGGCTCCGGCCAAGGCAGCCGAATTGGCGGGATCGACTGGCAGCACCTCTTCATACTGCGCCAGTGCCCCCGAGAAGTCCTGGGCCTGTGCGAAAAGCTGAGCGGCCTGAAGATGGGAGGCGGGATTGGCTGCCAATGCAGCGGACAGAGCGATGAGTTCTGAGTCGGCCTGGGCGCGGGCGTTCTTGGCAAGCAGGAACTGGATCAGTTCGATCCGAGCTCGGTTGCGATTCCCGTCGGAGTCGGAGGTCCAGACGCCGTACATCGCATTGTGGTAGTAACGGGTCGCGTCCGCAATGGAACCACGGTGAGCGGCGACGCGGGCGAGAGCCAGATTGACGGCCGCATCCTGCGGAGCACGCTGCCAGAGGGCGATGAGGTAGGACTCCGCCTCGTCGAGACGGCGGGGGTCATTGCTGTCCCGCAGGGCGCGGGCCAGAGTGAGCTGATACTGGGGGTTGGTGGGATCGCAAGTGAGCGCGGCCCGAAATGCGGCGATGGCGTCGTCGTAACGAGCGGCCTTGGCATCGCCCAGACCTACCTCGTACAACTTGCGGCCGCGTGCCTGCTGATTCGCGGTATAGCGGGAGACGAGATGGCTCACCGCCGCAAATCCTGTGGCCGCAGCGAGCGTGAGCACCACCAGGATCACGGGGGCCGAACGCGGAACCAGTTTGGGGAAACGCCGCAACATCTCTCGCACCACGATATCATTTCGATGGTTTCGAGAGGCCGATTGTTCAGCACAAAGTTGGTCCCCCCCCGCCTTGGCTTCAGGTAAGATACGTCGTCCGCGGGACCTTCGAAAAATGAATCGCGAATATCACAAGGGATACAGCCAGGATCTGAATCGGGACATGGACGCTCTGGTTTTCGGGCATGCCGGCACTCCACTGCTGGTGTTTCCGACATCGATGGGAAAGTTTTTCGAATACGAAGACCGCGGAATGATTGGCGTGCTGGCGCCGAAAATTGAACGCGGCGAACTGCAGGTGTTTTGCCCGGACGCCGTCGATACCGAGAGCTGGTACAACAAGAGTGTGCCTCCCAAGGTGCGGGTGCTGCGGCATTTGCAGTACGAACGCTACATTCTGCATGAACTCGTGCCCTTTATCCGGTGGAAGAATCAGGCGCCGCAGCTGGCGCTGACCGGGTGCAGCTTTGGCGCTTACCACGCGGTGAATTTCGCGCTGAAGCATCCCGATGTGGTGACCCATTGCGTGAGCATGAGCGGGGCGTTCGATATTCATCAGTTTCTGGATGGATATTACGACGATGATTGCTACTTCAATAGCCCGCCGGACTATCTGCCGAATCAGAACGACGATTGGTTTTTGAGCCGCTACCGGCAGATGAAGATTGTGCTGGGATCGGCGGATTGGGATATATGTCTGGACCAGAACGTCAAACTCTCGGCGATTTTGAACGGAAAGGCGGTTCCGCACTGGCTGGATATATTCGGAGATAATTCGAAGCATGATTGGCCGCTGTGGCTGCGCATGGCACAGAAGTACTTTTAGGGCTCCACCCTGGTGGTGGCGGAGAAATGAAGCAGGTTCCTAACCAAATTGTTCAACTTGGTCCGGAATCACAAAGTGAGAGGGACGGATGAAGAAAATTGGAATTCTATTTGGGATGGAGAATACGTTTCCGCCGGCGGTGGTGGAGAAGATCAACTCCCTGAAGGTCGAGGGTGTTGGTGCTGAGTTTGTGAAGATTGGCGGGATTCGGATGGATGAGCCCAAGAAGTATGAGGTCATCATCGACCGGATCTCGCAGGATATTCCGTTCTATCGGGCTTATCTGAAGAATGCTGCGCTGCAGGGGACGATTGTGGTGAACAATCCGTTCTGGTGGACAGCAGATGACAAGTTCTTTAATTACGCCCTGGCGCATAAGCTGGGCGTGGCCATCCCGCCGACGGTGATTCTGCCGCACAACAAGCATCCCGAAAGCACGACTGACAAGTCGATGCGGAACCTGATCTATCCCTTGAACTGGCAGGAGTTGTTTGATTATGTCGGCTTCCCTGCGTTCCTGAAGCCTTATTCCGGTGGGGGATGGAAGCACGTGTATCACGTGCACTCGCCGGAAGAATTTTTTCAAAATTACAACCAGACTGGCGATCTGTGTATGACGCTGCAGCACGGCGTGGTCTTTGAAGAGTATTACCGCTGCTATGTGGTTGGTCAGGAAAAAGTGCACATCATGAAATACGACCCGCGGGCGCCGCATCATGAGCGCTACGTGAAGGGGAATCCGCCACCCTCATCGGCTGCGCTGAAGGAGCGCATCGAGAAGGACGCCCTAACCTTGTGCCGGGTGCTGGGGTACGACTTGAATACGGTGGAGTTTGCGGTGGAGGGCGGCGTGCCGTATGCAATCGATTTTCTGAACCCTGCGCCCGACGCGGAAATTACCTCGGTGGGGCAAGAAAACTTCGATTGGATCGTCAATGCCGTCACGGACATGGCGGTAGAGATGGCAGTGAGCGGAGAAGATCCTGCGCGGGAACTGCGCTGGGCGTCGTTCTTGGCCGGAAAACCTCCGGCAGCGAAATCCGCGCGCAAGGGTGAGCCGAAGTGGGTAGCAGAGCGAAAGCGCGGGAAAGCAGCGAAGTAGGTGGAGGACGAGCGCAACAAAAGGCGTTTTCTGTGGGGCGTGGTGCTGGCGTGGACCCCGTGGCTTCCCATCCTGATTGGACTCGGCCACACGCTCCTGGGAATTTCGAGCCAGAAGGCAACCGGGATGAGCGCGGTGGCCGGCGGCGTGACCGAGCTATTCGTCGTGTGGGGTATTGCCGCGGTACTTATCGGTCAAGTAGCCGCGATCTTCTTATTATTCCGGGCATTCTCCGCTGGGCATTGGATGCGCACCTTGCTCTCCCTGCTGAGCATTTGCCTGAGCGGCTTGCTGCTCATTCTGTTGGGCCTTTTTCTGTGGCTCTCGTGGTTCCAGGCTCACCACAGCTTCTGACCAATATTCATCGCGTCATTGTTATACTGTTCTGACCTGATTTCGATCGCCTTCGCACCGAACGCGAAGGGGTGGGGAGCGGCGGAGCGGTGGTGCTGCCCTGGCGACAAGCAAAGCTAGCTCGGCTCGCTCGGAAATGACAAGAAGAGAAGAAATAGATGACACCTATTTTTACCATCGGGATTGAAGAGGAATATCAGACGATCGATCCGGAGACTCGGGATCTGCGGTCGCATATTCAGGCCGAAATTCTGCAGAAGGGCCAACTCATTCTGCAGGAGCGGGTGAAGGCGGAGATGCACCAGTCGGTGGTGGAGGTGGGCACCGGAGTTTGCAACAACATCAAGGAAGCCAAAGCGGAAGTGAAGATGTTGCGGCGCGATATCATTCGCCTGGCCAAGGAGAATGGATTGCGTCTGGCATCGGTGGCGACGCATCCGTTCTCGGACTGGCGCACGCAGGACATCAATCCCGACGATCGTTACAAGAATATTGTCGAGGATATGCAGTTGGTGGCGCGGGCCAACCTGATTTTCGGGCTGCATGTGCACATTGGGATTGAAGATCGCGAAACCGCGATCCACATGATGAATCATGCACGGTACTTTCTGCCGCATCTGCTGGCACTGTCAACGAATTCGCCGTTCTGGCTGGGTATGAATACGGGGTTGAAATCCTATCGTTGCAAAGTGTTTGACAAGTTCCCACGGACCAATATTCCAGATTATTTTCCCAGCTGGGGCGAGTACGAAAACTTCATCAAGTTGCTGATCAAGACCAATTGCATCGATAACGCGAAGAAGATCTGGTGGGATATACGGCCGCATCCGTTTTTTAACACCATCGAGTTCCGGGTCTGCGATATCCCCATGCGCGCCGATGAGACGATTGCGCTGGCGGCGCTGATTCAGGCGACGGTGGCGAAACTGTACAAGCTGCACGCCGCGAATCAGGGATTTCGGCTGTACCGCCGGGCGCTGCTCATGGAAAACAAGTGGCGGGCGGCGCGGTACGGGATGGACGGAAAGCTGATCGATTTTGGCAAACAGACGGAAGTGCCGGCGCGGGATCTGATTCATGAGTATCTGGACTTTGTGGACGATGTCGTGGATGGACTGGACTCACGTGAGGAACTCGAGTACATCCACACCATGCTGGCAGAGGGCAGCGGAGCCGACCGGCAGTTGCGCGTGTACCAGCAAACTGGCGATTTAAAAAAAGTTGTCGATTACATCATCGAAGAGACAGAAGCGGGCTTAGCGGAAACTGAGACCGCTT
Organism: Candidatus Sulfotelmatobacter sp.; assembly: GCA_049584315.1. GTDB lineage: Bacteria > Acidobacteriota > Terriglobia > Terriglobales > Acidobacteriaceae > Sulfotelmatobacter. Next base: position 69,665 of record JBAUXO010000350.1, read on the forward strand.
CCGTTCGAAAAGTGGGGTAATGACGAATCCTGCAGACGAAGTCCAGCCCCCCGCCCCTCCTCTCCCCAGAACGGAGAGACCAGGACGGGGCATCCCCGAGATTTCCTTCGATCCGGAATTCGGCCCCGGTGCGCGCAACGCGGTGGGGGTTTGTTTGCGCGTGCAACCCGACGAAAAAGTTTGCGTGATCACGGATGAGGCGACGCTGGAGATTGCGGCCGCCATCGTGGCTGAACTGCAGAGGCTCGCTTCCCCGCACCGTGTGTGGGTGCTGGAAGATCTGGCGGAGCGTCCGTTGAAGGATTTGCCCGCGGAAATTATCGCCGACTTGGAGACGAGTCAGGTTTCGATTTTTGCGGTGTGGGCACAGAAGAACGAACTGCGCTCGCGCATGCAGATGACGGATGTGGTGAACCGGCGCAAAATCCGGCACGCGCACATGGTCAACATCAACCGGCAGATCATGCTGGAAGGCATGCGGGCGGATTTTCAGAAGGTAGACCGGCTCAGCGCGAAAGTGGTGGAGATGGTGCGCAAGGCGGCGCGCGTTCGGGCCAAAACCGCGGCCGGCACGGATCTGACGGCTGATTTGAATCCCGATTACCGCTGGTTGAAGACCAGCGGGATCATTTCCGCGGAGAAGTGGGGCAACCTGCCGGGAGGAGAAATCTTCACGACGCCGGGCGAGGTGAATGGAACGTTCGTGATCGACGGGGTGGTGGGGGATTATCTCTGCACAAAATTTGGAAGTCTCGAACAGGCGCCCCTCACCATTCACATGAAGAAAAACCGGCTGACCGAAGCGCACTCGGAAAATCGAGAGCTGGAAGATGACTTCTGGAAATACACGCACACCGACGAGAATAGCGACCGTGTGGGCGAGTTCGCCATTGGGACCAACATCGATCTGAAGGATGTGATTGGTCAGATTCTGCAGGATGAAAAATACCCTGGAGTGCACATCGCATTTGGAAATCCGTACGGCGCCCACACCGGCGCAGAATGGGATTCGTCGACTCATATTGATGTCGTAGGGCGGAAGTTCAACATCTGGGTGGACGACGAGCAGATCATGCGGGATGGAAAGTTTCTGATCGAGGCATAGGTGAGGTCAGCTCAGAGAGGGATGGTCGAAGACTCCAAGCTGTCGTTGCTCCGGAACGCGTACGCGGCATTCAACGCCCGCGACATTGACTCCGCCCTGGCAACAATGCAGCCTGACGTAGCCTGGCCGAATGGGATGGAGGGTGGTATGGTTCACGGACACGAGGGGGTTCGCGAGTACTGGACCCGGCAATGGGGCTTGATCGACCCGCATGTAGAGCCGGTGACGTTCGATCTGGATGAAGCCGGCCGCGTGGTCGTGGGAGTTCACCAGGTGGCTCGCAATCTTTCTGGAGAAATCTTGCTGGATCGGATGGTCGAGCACGTATACACGATCGAAGGCGGGCTCATTCGCACCATGGAGATTCGTGACTAGAAGTTCGAGCCCTGTGGCTTCCCGGCCATGATCCCCACCCTCCGAAAGCAATTCAACGCCGGATTTACTTCCGAAAAATATCGGGCCTTTCTGCGGCAAATGGATGCCGCGTGCGGAGCGCACGTGCAGTTCCGGCTGTCGGAGACTCCTTGCTTCTTTCCTAAGAGCCTGTTGGAACGGATGGCGGAGGACGGAAAAGAACTTATCCGCCAACTGGTGGAGAATGCAGAATATCGAGCCAGGTCAGATGAATCGATTCCGGCGGAATTCCGAGTCGCGAATGAGCCGGCGCACCCGTTGTTTGTGCAAGTGGACTTTGGGCTGGTGCGGGATGCGCGCGGCGAGTTGCGGCCGAAGTTGGTGGAGTTGCAGGCCTTCCCTTCTCTCTACGCGTATCAGGTGACGCTGGCGCAAAGCTACATCGATGTGTATGGACTGGACTCGAGGGCGGGGTCCGGCTTCCGGCTTTCGGCTCTCGGAAGTGAACCCCCGCAGTTCTTTTTGGGTGGGATCGACGAGAAGTCCTACCGGGATCTTTTGCGGCGGGCGATTGTGGGTACGCATGATCCGGAAAACGTGATCCTGATGGAGATTCATCCGCAGAGGCAGAAAACCCTGCCAGATTTTCTTCTGACGGAAAAGATGCTGGGGGTGAGGACGGTCGATATTGAAGCGATCAAGAAGCAAGGATCGCAGCTTTACTACGAACGGAACGGCGGCCGGGTGCCGATCCGGCGGATCTATAACCGGGCCATCGTGGATGAGTTGCAGCGCAAGGGAGTGAAGCTAGGGTTCGACTGGCGCGACGATCTTGACGTGGAGTGGGCGGGACATCCGAACTGGTACTTTCGCATCAGCAAGTTCTCCATTCCGTATCTGCGGCACGAGTCGGTGCCGAAAACGTGGTTTCTAGATCAACTGGATCGAGTTCCCGACGACCTCGAGAACTACGCGCTGAAGCCCCTTTATTCCTTCGCCGGGCTGGGCGTGGTGATTGCGCCGAGGAAGGAAGATATCGAAGCGATTCCGGCGGCGAAGCGGGTAAATTATATCCTGCAGGAGCGACTGCACTTTGAACCGATTATCGAGACTCCGTTCGGCGGGACCAAGGCCGAAGTGCGGGTGATGTACGTATGGCAGGAGCAATTGCAGGCGGTGCTGACCATCATCCGGATGGGGCGCGGTTTGATGATGGGCGTTGATCACAACCAGGATATGGAGTGGGTGGGGGCGTCGGCGGGACTGTGGGTGGAGGAGCAAGAACAGTCGCGCTAGGAACGCCCTGCGGGGCAGACGCCACTGCGAAACGACAAGGAATCCTTCGACTGCCTGACTGCTTCGCTTGGCGAAACAATTACTTCGCTCAGGCCGACAGCTCGGTGACGGGGCTAGCCGATTCGCTTCACCACGCTGGTTTCCAGTTCCCGGCCATTGGGGCGGCGAAGAAAGAGCTTGTCGCCCTGCAATCGAACCGGGACACGATCTCCTACCATCCATTCTCCAGGCCGGTAGCCGTCGGCGGAAGCAGCCTCGTACTCCCCGGTGTAAACCACCCCTTCCACATTAATCACCACTGCAGGGCGAGCAAAGGCGGCGGCGGTTTCCCGCATGATTTCGGCTTCCGCCCGGCACCAATTCTCGACGTCGTGACCCGGCGCGCCTCCGCCTTGCCGGTAGAGTTCCTCGGCACGGGCGCGAATCGCGTTTTGCAATGCCAGAGAAGAAGTTCTGAATTCCTGCGCCATGAGAGCCGCCCTGATTTCTGCGGCTGGCTAGATTCATAGTACTCGTGGTTGATAGCCGCCGGCGCAATTCGGCCACACCGAAGGTCCCTGGCAGTTGTCACTCCGGGAAAACAAACTCGATTTGAAACCCTCGGCCTGACGGCACAGATCGGCATCCAAGCTGTATCGGCGGGCTCCAGTTGACCCAGATCAGTGGCGGAGCCTAACATTACCGCGGTCGGGAGTGTCGTCTTTCATGATCGGTCAGACAGTGTCCCACTATCGCATCCTGGGGAAGCTTGGGGGCGGTGGTATGGGCGTCGTCTACGAGGCCGAGGACTTGAAGCTGGGGCGGCATGTTGCCCTCAAGTTCATTCCGGAAAATCTGGCCGGCGACCCCAAATCGCTGGAACGGTTCGAGCGGGAAGCGAGGGCGGCGTCGCTGCTGAATCATCCCAACATTTGCACGATCCATGGGATCGAAGATAACGGCGGGCATCCCTTCATCGTGATGGAGAAACTGGAGGGGGAAAGCCTTAAGCAGTGCATCTCCGGACATCCAATCGAGACGGAGAAACTCCTCGACATCAGTATTCAGGTCGCAGACGCCTTGGCCGCCTCGCACGCCAAGGGAATTGTGCACCGAGATATCAAGCCAGCAAACATTTTCCTGACCCCGACCGGCCAGGTGAAGGTATTGGATTTCGGGTTGGCTAAGCTTGTGCACAACATCGGAACCGACAGCGACGGAGCGGCGGCGGACAATTCGTTAACCGCGGTGGGCGTGATTCCCGGGACGGCGGTTTACATGTCGCCGGAGCAGGCACGCAGCGAAGAAATCGACTTCCGCAGCGACCTGTTTTCCTTCGGCGTGGTCATGTACGAGATGTCGACCGGGAAGAAGCCCTTCACCGGCAAGAACTCCTTGATGACTCTGGACGCGGTACTGCACGAGAAGCCTGTCCCTCCCGCAGAATTAAATCCGAAAGTACCGGTGGAACTGGAAGGCATCATCGGCAAAGCGATGGAGAAGGACCGCAAGGAGCGGTACCAGAGCGCCACCCAGATGAAGGCCGACCTGCAGGTGCTGAAACACCAGACGGAGTCCGGGCTGGTGAAGAGTGGCCTGCACACCAAGAAGCTACGGGTCACGAGCAAAACATTTGGCCATAAGGGAAGCCGTTGGCAGTTCTGGCTTTTGCTGGGAACGCTGGCTTTGCTCTTCACCGTGTTGGCGGCCGTGGGCGCCTACTGGCTGAAACACCGGGAAGTGGCCAATGCGGAGTTGAAGGATGCGATCGCGGTTCTTCCGCTGCAGAACATGAATGGCGACGTAAGCGTGGACTACCTGCGCTTCGCACTGGCCGATGAGTTGACCAGCGTGTTGAGCTATTCCCGGTCACTCGAGGTGAGGCCTTCGTCGGTGACCCGCAAGTATGTGGAATTGGATCTTGATCCGCACAAGGTGGGGCAGGAACTGCGCGTCGGTCGCCTGCTGACCGGACACTTCCTGCGGCAAGGCGAACAGCTGACGGTGACGCTTGAGGCGATTGACGTCGGCAACGACCGGCTGCTGTGGCAGGGGACGGCAACCGCGTCGGTAAACGACCTGATTTCTATGCAGTCGCAGTTAAGCACGCAAGTGCAGCAAGGTCTGCTGCCAGCGTTGGGAGTAGCCGCAGGTGCATTGAGTCCGGCCTCGCGCCCCCAGAGTCAGGAAGCCTACGACCTCTACTTGCACAGTCTTGCTCTGCCCCATGATCCAGGACCGAACAAGGATGCGATTGCGGTACTCGAACACGTGGTGGGAGAGGACCGGAACTATGCTCCCGCTTGGGAAGCGCTTGGACAGCGGTATTACTTCGATTCACTCTATGGCGGAGGCGGCGAGTCGATGTTCCAGCGCTCCAATGCCGCCTATGAACGGGCGTTGGCGTTGGATCCGAACCGGGTGGCCGCCGCCAGCAATCTGATTGTCAACCGCGTGGAACGAGGCGAACTGGGCCGCGCCTACGACGCGGCCACGGATCTGGTGCACCGGAGGCCACAAAGCGGGGACGCGCACTTCGCACTCAGCTATGTACTGCGTTATGCCGGCATGCAGGAGAAGGCGACGCAGGAGTGCAACACGGCGCGGTCGTTGGATCCCGGGAACTTCACTTTCCGATCTTGTGCGTGGGCGTTTATGGAACTCGGCCAGACCGACCGCGCCATGGACTTTGTACACCTGGACGCAGGCTCGGAGTGGGCAGCCTGGGCAACGCCCTATGTCTATCTGGCTGCGGGAAATTTGGCACAGGCCCGGGAGGCGGCCAGGAACGTGGCGAAGTCTCCGACTTACCACCGGGAATTGCTGGTAGCGTGCACCCAGCCTCAACGGCCGGGCGATATGGACAGGATCGTGCGGGATGAAGAAGCCTCGGTAATGACGGAAGCAGATCCCGAGGCTTGGTATCATGTGGGAGCTTTGATGGCGTACTGCGGGCAGAAAGATGCTGCGTTGCGCTTGTTGAAGGCAGCCGTGCAACAGAATTACTGCGCGTATTCCGCCCTGTTGGAAGATCCGCTGCTCAAGGAGCTGCGCAAGGAAACGGCTTTTAATGAGGTGTTGACTGCGGCAAGTACTTGCCAGGAGACGTTGAACGAAGGGCGGGGGCAGTAGGGACCGTTGTTTCCGACTTTCAGGTCCCGGGTTTTTTCGGGCGGGGGAAAGAATTTGCGTCGGAGCAGGGGTAGGCCCCATCCTTGTAGGGTGAACTTCTCGGAACGCAACTACCTCTCGCGCCGCCTGTGGCGATCAATCCAGTCCTCGGTTCAAAGATCAGTCCTTCCAGCATTTTTTATGGCTTTTTTGTTCTTGATCCCAGTTCTGCTGCTGGCTTTACCACAACGAACTGGGGGGAACTGGGCACGCCCGGTCGCGACGGCAGCGAACGCGGAGAAGCGCCCGACGAATCGCGAAGACCAGATCACAAACTTTCCCCAACTTCCTTACCAGGGATCTCCGCCCGAGCTTCCGCAAGATCAGGGAATGACCGGGCTGCGGATGACGCTGCGGCGCCTGGGCACGACTGCGGCTCTGATGCAAACGGTCGCGCATCCGGATGATGAAGATGGAGGAATGCTGACACTCGAGTCGCGCGGCCGGGGCGCGAGTGTTCTGCTGATGACGCTGAACCGCGGCGAGGGCGGGCAAAACAAGGTAGGCAGTAATTTATCGGACGTGCTGGGCGTGCTGCGAACACTGGAACTGTTGGCGGCAGACGAATATTACGGAGTGCAGGAACGGTTTTCGCGGGTGGCCGATTTCGGCTTTTCGAAGAGTGCCGATGAAACCTTCGCGAAGTGGGGCGGGCACGAGGTTGCACTCGCCGAGATGGTGCGCGTGGTTCGGACTTTCCGTCCCGATGTCCTGGTGGCGCGGTTTTCCGGTACCGAGCGCGACGGACACGGCCACCACCAGGCTTCGAGCATCCTGACACAAGAAGCCTTCCGCGCGGCAGCCGATCCGAAACGCTTTCCCGAACAGATCGCGCAGGGACTTCAACCGTGGCAGGCGCAGAAGCTCTACATCGGCAATGTGTGCGGCTTTGGGGCGATGACCTGTCCGGATGCGAACTGGACGGTGCGACTGAATACCGGCGAACCTAGCCCTGACCTGGGAATGTCCTATGTGCAATTCGCCATGCAGGGCCTGCGGCATCAGCTCTCGCAGGGCGCGGCGAATTGGAACGTCGAGCCGGGAGACCGGTTCACTTTTTACAAGCTGGTGGATTCCGTGCGTCCGGCAAAGCTGGATAAAGATGGGCATGAAAAAGATTTCTTCGACGGCATCGACACGACCTTGCCGGGGCTGGCTGCGAGGCTGGGAGCGCAAGAAACGAAGCTGCCGCGGTTGCGCCCCGAATTGACCGAAGCTGCCCAGAGCGTTGCCAAAGCGGACGCGGGTGCGAAAACCAATGATCTCTCTGCCGCCGCGAAGCCGCTCATGGAGGTTGTCGCCGCATTAAAGCGAGCTGGTGACGAGGTCGTCAAAGCCAATGTGGACCCCGGTGTCAAGTCTGATCTGCTGACGCGACTGGGGGAGAAGCGCGAGCAGGCAGAGACGGCACTCAACCAAGCCCTCCATGTAACTCTTGAGGCAACAGTGGGTTCTCGTGTGGGACCGGATGGGGAGCCCATAAAGGAGGCACCGAAAAAGGAAGCCGATGCGACGACCACGGTCTCGCCCGGGCAGGAATTCCTGGTCGCGGTGAACTTTCATAATGGTTCGAACCAGCCGGTCTCTATTGATGGGGTGAAGCTGGAGGTGCCGGAGGGGTGGGGCACCATTTCCGATAAGACTAGGCGGGTTGCGATCAAGGCAGGAGAGGACATAAGCGCCGTTTTCCGTCTGCATGTGCCGAAGAACGCAGAGTACACCAGGCCCTACTGGCATCGCGATAATCCCGATATGGACAGCATCCATCACGTTGACAATGAAAAATACGCGACGCTTCCGTTTCCTCCGCCGGCGCTGCGAGCGCGGGTGGAGTATTCGGTGGCGAATGCTGGCGGAGCCCCGGGAAAGAACGGCATTGATGCGACCGTTGCAGCGCGATTTGTGGACGAGGAGGGGCGGGAACGGGCACGTCCGCTGGCGGTGGTCCCGGCATTTTCCGTCGCCCTGGAACCGGGAACGCAGGTGATCTCGACCCACAACGGCAGCACTTCAATCGTAAAGGTGGGCGTGACTGGCAACCTTGCGCGTGACACGCGAGGCACCTTGCACTTGGAACTGCCGGCCGGCTGGCGATCGGAGCCGGCGCAGGCGGCCGTCAACTTCAAACAGCGCGGAGAGAAGCAGGACTTTGAGTTCAAAGTGTTTCCCGCCGGGCTCGAGGAGAGTCGAGCGCGGGTGCGGGCCGTGCTGGAGGCGGACGGCGAGAAATTTAGTGAAGGCTACACGTTGGTGACTCGCGAAGACCTGGGCAGCTTTTACTACTATCAGCCGGCGGTGCAAAGGGTGAGCATTGTGGACGTGAAGGCGCCGCATGATTTGAAGATCGGCTATATCATGGGCGCGGGCGATGATATTCCCACCGTGCTCGAGCAGGTGGGGATGAAGGTAACCTTGATTTCGCCGGAGAAGCTTGCCAGCGATGATCTCAGCGCGTACGGGACGATCGTGCTCGGAATTCGCGCCTACGATACGCAGAAAGATGTGGCAGCCAACAACAAAAAGCTGCTTGATTTTGTTGCGGCCGGTGGAACGCTGGTGGTTCAATACAACACTGGCGTCGGAGATTTCAATAGCGGACATTTCACGCCGTATTCTGCAGAACTGAGCCGGGCGCGGGTTTCGGTGGAAGAAGCACCAGTGGAGATTCTGGCGCCTGACGATGAGGTGTTTCACTCTCCGAATGCAATCACGGCGCACGATTTTGACGGCTGGGTGCAGGAGCGCGGGCTTTACTTCATGGATAAGTGGGATGATCATTTCAAGCCACTGTTATCCTGTCATGACCCGGGCGAGGACGCGCAGAAGGGCGGGCTGCTCAAGGCAAAGTACGGCAAGGGGTCGTATATCTACACAGGATACGCCTTCTTCCGTCAGCTGCCGGCGGGAGTGCCTGGAGCGGTGCGGCTTTTTGTGAATCTGTTGAGCGCCGGGCATGCGGGTAGCCATTAGTTATTCATCACTGGTGGTCGGTCTGTGGTCGTTAACTATCAGTCCCCTACTGAATGCAGCCTCCATCTCCGAGTCAATCGAATTCGCCCGGCCTGATCCGCGGGATGGGGCTGGGGAGCGCCACCGCGCTCAACATGATCGACATGATCGGCGTTGGGCCGTTCATCACCATGCCACTAGTGGTGAGCGCGATGGGTGGGCCACAGGCCATGTTGGGATGGGTGGTGGGAGCGTTGTTGGCCGCGTGCGACGGGCTGGTGTCTGCGGAACTGGGAGCAGCCATGCCGGGGTCGGGCGGACCCTATCGCTATCTGAACGAGATTTACGGGCCGCGGAAATGGGGGCGGCTGCTTTCGTTTCTCTTTATCTGGCAACTTTCCTTCAGCGCCCCGCTTTCGATTGCCACTGGATGTATCGGGCTGGCGGGCTACGCTGCCTATTATTGGCCTAGCCTGGAGACGGTATACGCCGCACACAGCCTTGCTTTGCCCATCCCCTGGGTGGGGTCACTGCAGGTGAGTTGGGTTGTGACGCCGGGGACAGCGCTGGCGGTCGCGGTCTGCTTCTTCACGGTGTTGTTGCTCTATCGGCAGATCACGGTGATTGGGCGCCTCTCGGAAGTGTTATGGCTGGGCGTGATGGGAACCATCGGATGGATTATCTTCGCCGGTCTTACGCACTTCAATGCGGCCCAGGCGTTCGATTTTCCGCCCGGTGCCTTCACTGTTTCGCGCGGTTTCTTTACTGGGTTAGGCGGAGCCCTTTTGGTGGCTACCTATGATTATTGGGGCTACTACAATGTGTGCTACCTGGGCGATGAAATAAAAGATCCGACGCGGAACATTCCGCGGGCTCTGCTGCTTTCCATTCTGCTGGTGGCCTGTCTATATCTGATGATGAACTTGTGCATTCTGGCCGTGGTTCCCTGGCGGGAGATGCTCCAGGCGGGACAGAGCAACAGTGGATTGTACGTTGTGTCATTGTTTATGCAGAGGATTTATGGGCCGTGGGCAGCGCGTTTAGTGACCGGGCTGGTAATCGTCGCCGCCTTTGCATCGGTCTTCTCGCTAACGCTGGGGTATTCGAGGGTTCCGTATGCGGCTGCGTTGGATGGAAACTATTTCAAGGCATTCGCTAAGGTGCATCCGGTGTACCGCTTCCCGCATGTTTCACTCCTGTCACTCGGAGTAGTAGCGGCGGCGTTCTGCTTTCTGCGGCTCCGGGACGCGATCGCGGCTTTGGTGGTGATTCGCTTGATTCTGCAGTTCCTCGTACAGGCGATCGGGTTAATGCTGTTCCGCGTGACGCGGCCGGACATGGTGCGTCCGTTCCGCATGTGGCTGTATCCCGTGCCGGCGCTGGTCGCGATTGCGGGATTTGTCTTTATTCTGTTCAATCGCGCGAACTGGCAGAAGGAAATGCGGTACGCGGTGGTGATACTGTTGGCTGGCCTCGTGATTTACATGATTCGTGCCTGGAGAAGCGAGCAGTGGCCGTTTACTTTGCAATCAAAGCGAGAGGAATCATTATGAATATGAAGAAGAGTTTAAGCTGTCTGGCGTTGTCAATTCTGGCGCTAGCCGTTCTCAGTCCGGCCCAGGGAATGAAGGCGAAAGAGGAGCATAGGACGGTTACCCAAGTGCTGGACCGAACCGTAACCAATGTCGAGCACGAGTTTGTGCCGGCGGCGGACGCTATGCCGGAAGACAAATTCGGATTTGCACCGACCAATGGAGAGTTCAATGGAGCGCGCAATTATGGCGAGCAAATAAAGCACGTAGCGGCGGTGAACTATATCTTTGGCGCGGCCATACTGAGCGAAAAACCTCCGGTGGATGTGGGCGATGAATCCGGGCCGGCATCGGTCAAAACCAAAGCCGAAATCCTCGCCTACCTAAAGGACTCGTTCGCCTATGTGCATAAGGCAATTCAGACCATCAACGAGAAGAATCTGGTGGAACCGCTGAAGAGCCCGTTCGGCGAAGGGTCGGTCACGCGTCTGAGTCTAGCCACCAGCGTGGCGGCGCACTGTTTCGACCACTACGGGCAGATGGCGGTCTATCTCCGCATGAACGGCATCGTGCCGCCGGCGAGCCGTTAGGAAGATGTGCGATTGCTTGGTTGCGGTGCCGCTTGTGGTCGGAGGAGACTGGCGAGATGCTGGCGGAAGCTGATGCCGGGTTCCTGGGCAAGGCGCTTCGGATAGGACTCGAGCGCACTAAGAAACTTCTGGATCTCGTCCCTGACTTGCTCATTCCCGTGCCAGACGGTCGCACCCGGCTGGACGTGATTTAATTTCGCCTTCATCTCAACTCACCCGAAAAAAGTCGCCGCCTTCCGCGGACGCGACGATCCTGGCGCGTCCATATCGACGCGCCCGAGACGGGAAGTTCTGTTCGGGGGGAAGAGCCAAAATATCCCGAACAATCAGCCGGGATATGGCACCTTTGTGCCCTGTTAGCCGCACTCTACCACAGGCGCAGCCGAATGCAAGGGCTCTTCCGAGGACGGAGGCGGAAGTCTAGCCGCGGGCGCCCCGCGGAGTGATGGATGTCAAAAGGAGTTCTGCGGAGAATCCTTTGGCAGCAATATGCGAGGTGACAAGTCTTCTCGTCTTCTGCGCCGCTACGCGAGGATCCAGAAAAACCACGACCGACGGACCGGCCCCGCTCAGGGCCGCGCCGAGAATGCCTGGTTCCCCGGTCAGCTCCTGCAGGCAGGGCAGCAGCGGGCAAAGCGGGGCGCGGTAAGGCTGATGGATACGGTCTTCGAGGGCGGACGCGAGCAAATCGTAGCGTCCCTGCACGAAGGCGGCCAGCAGGAGCATGGAGTTCTGGATGTTGACGACGGCATCCGCACGAGAGTACTGCTCGGGAAGAGCGCGGCGGGCTTCTTTCGTGGATAGGGCCTGATCGGGTACGGCAAGTAGTAGCGGCCATTTCCCTTTCGGCTGGATGCTGACCACCTGGGCTTCGGCTTCGCCGGACATGCGCGCCACGGTGAGACCTCCGATCCAACACGCGGAGGCGTTATCTGGATGTTGCTCGCGTCGTGATACCTCGCCGATGATCTGCGAGTCGGTCCAGCGCATTCGACCGAAGTGATTGGCCAACGCAATCCCGGCCAACCGCGCCGCAGCCGAAGAGCCGCAGCCTTTTCCGATAGGAATGTCGTTTCTGACCCGAAGAGAGAGCGGAATAACCGGTGCGGCTCGGCTTTGGAGGATCTCGCGGTAGGTGGTGAGAATCAGATGATTCTCCAATTCCTGGCAGATCTCCGGATCGCGCCCGGTAGCGCGAATGGAAAAGTCACCTGCAGGCCGCGCATCGATCGTGATGTAGAGGTCCATCGCCAGAGCAGCGGCGTCGAATGCCGGCCCCAGATTGGCCGAAGTCGCCGGAAGAGCCAAATGCAGTGCGGATGGATGCTTTCTTTTCTTGCTAGGCATTCGGGTGCGTGGGATCGGATTTTTCCGCCCGTTCCAAGGTTTGAATTACGGCGTCCAATGTCGCATCGAGGACGACGGGGGGATGGCGTAAGGGGTTCAGCAAGTCGCAGTCGCGCTTGTGTTCGGTGCCCGAAAAAAGATCGCCGCGATGAAATTCCATGGTGAAGTCAGGATCCTTGAGCAGGTTTCCGGTTAGAACCAGCACAACCGATTCACCAGGCTTCACAAATCCGGATCGCACGAATTTCTTCAAGCCTGCTAGCGTGACCGCTGATGCCGGTTCACAGCCAATTCCTTCGGCCCCGATTTCTGCTTTGGCCTGGGCGATTTCGACTTCGCTAACCTCCTCACAGGCTCCGCCAGTGGCCTGAATCACTCTTACGGCTTTTTCCCACGAAGCCGGATTGCCGATCCGGATGGCCGTGGCGCGAGTTTCTGCCTGCACCCTAACCAGCTGTTTCCCTGCGGCTTCGCGCAAGGTGCGAACCAACGCGTTGGCGCCTTCGGCCTGAATCACCGACAACTTTGGCAGATGCGAAATGAGTTCTACGTCTCGCATTTCCAACAACGCCTTGCCGATTGCGGAACTATTGCCCAGATTTCCACCGGGCACAATGATGTGGTCGGGCGGTTCCCAGTCGAGTTGCTCCAGCAATTCAAACGCCAGAGTTTTTTGCCCTTCCAGGCGAAACGGGTTGATCGAGTTCAGCTGATAGACGGGAGCACGCCGCACCAGTTCCTGAAGCAAGCGAAGGCAGCCATCGAAATCGGTGCGCAGTTGGCAAGTGAGGGCGCCGTAGTCGAGCGCTTGCGACAGTTTGCTCCAGGAAACCTTGCCTTCCGGTACCAGGACTACGCTGCGCATGCCTGCGCGCGCCGCGTAGGCGGCCATGGAGGCGGAAGTGTTTCCGGTCGAGGCGCACGCCACCCAGCGGTATCCGGCCTGCCGTGCGAAGGTGGAGGCAACCGTCATGCCGGTATCTTTGAACGAACCGGTGGGGTTCATCCCCTGATGTTTCGCGTAGAGACGCGGAACGCCAATGAGGCGCGAGGACCGAGGAAATTCGTAGAGCGGCGTGTTGCCTTCGCGCAGGCTGACCACATGCTGCTCGGATTCCGGCATGGGTAGAAGTTCGCGGAATCGCCAAACACCGCTAAGATCGAGCGCTGCGTTGGACGAGCGGCGTTCGCGCCATAGGGTTTTCAACGGCGCCGCCCTCGGGCTGCACAACTTCCAGGAAGGATCCGTAATCTCCAGCAAGTTGTCGCACCGCGAACAACGAAAATCCTGAGCCGTATTCGGGGTCACTGAACCGCAGCCGATACAGCGGAAATTGAACGTGGCCCGCGGCAGAGCCGACCGAGGACCCTGATCATGCCGGTCGCGATCAGAAGTGGCAGAAAGCGGCATGGAGTGGCGGCTTATTTCGCGCCCCGCAAATATTGGTCGCTTTTGTTGATCCAGTCCGCCCGCGGAGGAGTGAAGACATCCAGGTCCACCGTATCTTCCAGCGCCTCGGCCTTATGCGGCATGTCCGCCGGAATGCACAGCACTTCGCCAGCGTGCACGACGATCTCGTTGCCGTCGATCCAGAACTTCAGCGCGCCATCCAGGATGTAGGTGAGTTGTTCGTTCCGATGGCTGTGCTCGGGGACGATGCATCCCTTCTTCAGCAGCACCCGCGCCAGCATAATTTCCTGGCCGACTACGAATTGCCGTTGCAGCAGCGGATTCAGATCCTCCAGCGGAATGGTGCGCCACGGGATGTATTGCAGTGACGTCTTGCCGGCCGCGTGTTTGGTGACGGCGCGTTGCGCGCGTGAGTGGGACTTCGCGTTCTTGTTTTTTCTGTCGGTTGCAATTGAGGATTTCACTTTTGTCGTCATTCGATTCGCACTCGGATTCTCTCTGCAATGCAATACTGGTTAGTGAACCCTGCCCTCGTACAACTTCACGGCATTGTCATGCAGATAAGCGTGGGCAAGTTCCAGCGCCCGGGCTTCGCTGATTTCGTTCTCCGAGATCATCTCGGCCAGAGCCGCAGCCAGCGCCGTGCGCGACGATTCCGCTCCTAGCCAGTCGCTTTCTTCCGCTCCCAGAACCTCATTGTACGGGAAACAGTCGGTACCAAAGGTGATCTTATCGGGGAACGTTTCCAGCCACATCTTTAAGGTTTCTTTGAACGCGGAGGGATACTGCGCGAGTTCCCCGAACGAAGAATCCAGGTAAACGTTCTTCATGGCGGCAAGCCAAACGGCTTCCCGCTCCAAAGGATATCCGCCGTGAATCATGACGAACGTGGTATCGCGATAACGGGGATCGCGCAGCACGCTTTCCAGGTTCATGATGTTGCTCTCGGACAGGTTGAAGTAGTCGCCGATGCCCACGGCCGTATGAATGTGCACGGGAAGGTGCAAGCGGCCGCCTTCGAGAACCAGGTGGCGGAAGATGTAATCCTGAAAAGTGCGATATTCCTTTTCGGTGGGAATACCTCCGGCGACGTAGCGAGAATAAAGATCTGCTGCCTGGTCGCGGGTTGGATCCCCGAACGTCGTCGGCCGGAAGTAGGCGACTTCAAACTTCATAGCGATGCCGCCTTTGTTGCGGTTGTCTTCGAGAACCTGGCTGATGAATTTCAAGTAGCCGTCAAAATCAGGAGGCAGCTTGGTTACATTTTCTTGCTGCATCCAGCGGTGCAGCATTTTCTCCTGCAGCGGGATATAGACTCCTTCGTCAGGATTGCGCGCGGTCTCGCGCTGGTTGTTGAACGGCCACATGAAAGAGTCGGCGAAGAATACCCAGGGAAATCGCTGGGGATCGAGATAGCCGGCCATCATGGCACGGTTGGCGACGGAACTCTCGGTATTGATCTTGTCGAGAATCATGTTGAAGTACGCCGTGCCAGGATACTGCTTCTTCAGTTCCGCTTTTTTCGAGACCAGCCATTTGGCATGTTCCGGCGAGAGATCGGCATAGGGATATCCGAACAAGGCTTTGGCCGCGGCAATCAGCTCCGGATTATTATCGCGCGTGCGCAACGCTTCGCTGAAGTCGGGCGGCGCGGCCATGGCGTCCACGTCGGGATCGTCGGAGAAACCCGGATGCGCGTGATGGTCGAAGGCGGGAATCTTCTCGATCTGCGGTAGAAGACGCTGGTAGATCTGCGGCACGTCGGGACCCGGAAGAGGGCGGGCCTGAGCGTTCGCGAAGGTTCCCCGACCCAAGGCGCTGATCATAAAGACAGCAGACAAAAGAAGTTTTCTCATGAGCACGGTTCCTTACTCAACGGTGAAACTATTGCGGGCGATGCTCGCGTCTATTTTGCGACCAGAGTTCCCTGCCAGGCCGTAGAGACTTTCCTAATGCGAGCAGCAGCTTCTTTCAGGTTTGCGACTGACGAAGCAAAAGAGAATCGCACGAAATCCTTGCCGAAGGGGCCAAAAGCCCCGCCGGAAATGGCCGCAACCCCCGCCTCCTCCAATAGAATGTGGCACACCTGTTCGGCGCTGCTGCCGGTGCCGCAAATGTCGACCCAGGCGTAAAACGCCCCCTCGGGAGGTTCGCAGCGAAATCCCGGAACCTCGTTCAGGTCATGAACAAACTGTTCCCGGCGGCGATCGAATTCCGCGACCATGCGCCGCGTATTTCCTTCGCGATCGCGCAGCGCATCGATAGCGGCATACTGCGTGAATTCGGCGACGCAGGTGTAGCTGTTGATCGCCATCATCGACAACGCGGCTGCCACATCGGGGGGAGCAACCGCATATCCGAGCCGCCACCCGGTCATGGCGAAACTCTTCGAGAAGCCGTCTATGATCAGCGTGCGTTCCGCCATGCCGGGGTAGCGCAGCATGGAGAGGTACTCGCCGACATAAACGATGCGCGCGTAGATTTCATCGGAAAGAACCCACAGGTCGTGCTTCACGGCGAGTTCCGCCAAGCCGCGCTGCACGGCGTCGGTATAGACCGTACCCGTGGGATTACCGGGCGAGTTCGTAATCAGCATCCGCGTGCGGCGGGTAATCTTGTCGGCAATTTGGGACAGGTCGGGCTGGAAATGGTTGCGTGACGCCAGTTCGAAGGGCACGGGCACCGCACCCAGACCGAGCGTAATCGAAGGATAGCCGGGAAAGCCAGGGACGGGATAGAGAACTTCGTCACCCGGCTCGAGCAGCGCCATCATGGCGAAGAACAGCGCAGCCTTACAACCCGGGGCAATCACGATGTTGGCGGCCGATAGGCTGAGGTTGCGCGTGTGCTCGAGATAGGCGGCAATCTCCTCGCGCAGCGCAGGAAGTCCGGCGACTGCGCAGTAGCGGTCTTTGCCCGCGGCGAGGGCCTTTGCCGCAGACTCGATCACCGAGGGGCCGGGATGGAAATCAGGTTCACCCAGTTCGAGATGAATGATGGAACGCCCTTGGCTTTCCAGTTCCTGGGCGCGGGCGAAGACGGACAAGGCGCCTTCGCCGCTCATAACCGACATCCGGGATGCTATTGAACGCATGCGGTCTCCAAAACTCTACAAGCCTTTATACATACCGCCATCCACCAGGATGGTTTGACCGGTGATGTAAGACGCGCGCTCGGAGGCGAGCCACACAATCGTCTCCGCTACCTCGCGAGGCTCTCCTAAACGCTTCAGCGGAGCATCGGCGGACCAACCGTCGAAAATCTCCTGCTCACTCTTGCCTGAGGCCGACGAGCGCGCTGCGGCCAATTCCTTGAGCCGGTCCGTTGCCGTAAAACCGGGACCGACGTTGTTCACTAGGATTCCGTCTTTACCAAATTCATTCGCCAGGCTCTTGACCAGGCCGACGACAGCGGCCCGCACGGCATTCGAGAGAACTAAGTCTGTAACCGGCTGCTTCGTGGTAATCGAGGTGAGCGTGATGATGCGCCCCCAGTGCTTGCGCTGCATGTGCGGAATAACCTCGCGGGCAAAATACACGCTGCTCAGAAAATTCAGTTCGAGGGCGCGTTGCCACTCTTCCAGGCTAGCGGCGAGAAAACCTTTGGCGGGTGGCCCACCAGCATTGGTAACACAGATATCCACGGCACCGAATTTGTGTGCAACGGAAGCTACGAAGCGGCCGCTCGCGGCCGGGTCGGTGACGTCGAATGCCTCGGCCAGAACCTCGACGTTGTACCGCTTCCTGATTTGTTCCGCTGCGGATTGCAAGGTTTGTGGATTGCGGGCGCACATGGCGACGCGGCAACCCTCAGCTGCGAAGGCTTCTGCCGTGGCGCGACCGATGCCCTGGCTGGAAGCCGCAACCAGAGCCACGCGATCTTTCAAGCCCAGATTCATGAATCAGGAATTATAAACGGTAAGCGGCACGTTGCCCGCTTGCCGGAGTTCCGCTACGCCATTAATCTGGAGGAGCGAGGAATCCATGAAACGGCACTATCAACCCGAGACCAAGGCGGTGCGCGGCGCGGCCAATCTGGACAAGAAAAACGGTCCACTGGCCACGCCCATCTATCAGACCTCCACCTTTGAAGTTACGGACAATGAAGAAGAAGTGCGCGCCACCCACACCGATCATTTTTATACGCGGTACGGCAATCCCACGAATACGGTGGCGGAAAAGACGATCGCGGAACTGGAGGGAGTGGATGCCGCGCTGACGTTCGCCTCCGGCATGGGCGCCGTTACGACCACGCTGATGGCCCTGCTAAAAAGCGGCGACCACGTCGTGGCGCAACGCGATATCTATGGCGGTGTAAATAAGTTTCTCTACCAATGGCTGCCGAAGATGGGGGTTGAGACCACGTTTGTGGATACGGTCGACTATGAGCAGCACGCGCGGGCGATCCGTCCCAATACAAAGCTGCTTTATCTGGAGTCGCCCACCAACCCTACCTTACGCGTGGTCGACTTCACGAAAGTTGCAGCGATCGCCAAGCAACATAAGCTGCTCAGCATGATGGACGCCACTTTTGGCACGCCCATCAACCAGCACCCCGCGCAATTCGGCATCGACTTGATCATGCATTCGGGAACCAAATATCTGGCTGGGCATACCGATCTGATTTGCGGGGTCGTTGCCGGGCGGCACGAATTAATCGAAAAGATCTGGGAGACGCGGACGACGCTGGGCAATTGCATGGACCCCCATGCCTCGTGGATGCTGGTCCGTGGGCTGAAAACTCTGGCGGTGCGTGTAGCGCGGCAAAATGAGAACGCGAAGCGTGTCGCGGAATTTCTGGTGGCACACGGCAAAGTACGGAGTGTGCACTATCCGTTTCTCAAGAGCCATCCGCAGTATGCCCTTGCGCGTGAGCAGATGACGGGAGGAGGCGGCATGGTCAGCTTTGAGGTGGAGGGCACGGGCGAGGACGCGCGTCGCATGAGCGAGACCCTAAGGCTATTCTCTCTGGCCCCAAGCCTGGGCGGCGTGGAATCGCTGGTATCGATTCCTGTGCTGACGTCGCACGCCATGATTCCCGTCGCAGAGCGCGCCCAGATGGGGGTCACCGAGCAGATGATCCGGCTCTCGGTGGGCATCGAGAATGCGGAGGACCTGATCGCCGACTTGGAGCATGCGCTCGAAGCGGTGACAGCACCGCAGCAGGTGCCAGTCGGGTAAACGAAGGCTTCCGCCACGGTAGAAAATCGCGGCCGTGTTCCGGCCGGGATTAACAATTTGCACTACATTCCAAGAAAGTTAGAAAATGAATTTCAGCGCAAGTTGCATGATGCGTGGCAAGTGCGTTCCTGCCGATCGCAAGTATGCATTGCCCGCGCAGGAGGCGTCGCCGGCCGTGAACGGCGCGGCCTCTCCATAACACGCAAGCGTATTCGAAATGGTTCCGCGACCTGAGTTGTCGGCGGCCGAACCCGCATCTCCTCCCAACCAGTTGTATTCCACGTGATTGAAGACGTTGAAGGCTTCGGCGCGAAATTCAAAATACTTGCTTTCGGTCACGGCGAAATGTTTGATCAGTGCCATGTCGAAATTCGTGCGCCACGGGTTGCGCAGGATATTTCTGCCGGCATAGCCGAAGGTCAATCCGGTGGGCAGCGCAAAGGCGCTGGGGTTGTAGAGCAGCGGTCCAAAGCCCGTGAGATTCCCAGCAAGAGGGCTGGAATTCGTTCCCTGATGCGGGTTACCAACGAGATCGGGATAGGAACCTGAGGTTGCGAAGTTGTTTGCAACCCCGGCGTTGTCGGCGGTGGCGAAGAGGCCCTCATTGTAGACGCTGAAGGGTGACCCGCTCTGGATGAGCGTTATGCCCGACCACTGCCATCCCCCGAGGAACATGTTGGCCAAACCTTTGTGCTTGAAGAAAGGCTCGTCGTACACATAGGCGATGGTGATGTTGTGGCGTTGGTCAAAATTGGAACTCGCGCGGTAGGCGTTGAGGTCGTAGGCGTTGACGAATCCCGTATCGTTGTAGTCGGAGGAATCGTCGATCGAGTGGCTATAGGTATAGGCCGCGTTGAGTTCTAATCCTCCGATGTTGTGGCGCAAGGAAAGCTCGAGCGCATTGTAGTTCGAAGATCCGGTCTGGTCCTTGCGCTGGATATCGCCGATACCCAGGAAGGGGCGGTAGAAGCTTGAGTTCAGGCCGCAGGCAACGGCGAGATTGTTCGCCCAGCCACCGGTCATCGGAGTGGTGTAGGTACTATTACCGGTAGACGTGGTGCCGTCGGGCAACGTAACCGTATAGGCGCCGGGAGTTGCGGTTGCCGCGCCGCCGGAACCGGGAGCAGTTGATTGGGAGATGCCCGAGCAATCATATGGAGAAATCGGCTGTCCCGGAGCGTACGGGTTTTGGCTGGCGGGAACCGGGAACATTTGGTTGGATTCGTAAGAGCGCGTGAGGTGCACACCAGCGCTGCCGACGTAGGAAGCGGTAGCAACCGTGCTCCTGCCGATATCGTGCTGAATATCGAAATGCCACTGCTGCATGTAGGGCCAAACTGCTTTGTTGGGCAGGGAGACGAACTGGAGGGGAGTCGTGGTCGCGCCCGCTGCTCCTAAAAGGCTGGAGTTGAGGCAGTCGTATCCGGTTACCCCATTGCAGCTCGCCGCGGAGAGCGGACCCGGTGTGCTCGTAGTCGGAGTGCTCTTACTGTAAGGCTCCAAGGCCTCGGTGTTCGATTCGTTGCCATTGGTGTGCTCGAAGAAGATGCCGTAGCCGCCGCGGATCGCCCATTTGCCATCGCCCTTGGGGTCGAAAGCGAACCCAATGCGGGGCGCTGGATTCCACCAGTGATTCTTGAGACAGCCTGTCGGGACTCCGGGGGTTACGCCGCAATCAACCCAGCCGTTATAGGGATTGCCGATGACCAGACCCGTGCTGGGATCTACGCTGCTGGCACCCGCCACGTAGAGGTCAGGATCGAAGTTCCAAGCCAGATTATTTTTCTCGCGATAGGTGCCCATAAAGCTGAAGCGGACGCCGAGATTCAAGGTCAGGCGCTTGCTGGCGTGCCAGTCGTCCTGGAAGAAAGTTTCATAAATCTTGTACGCTTCGTGCATTTTGAGCGCGGCGCCTTCTTGCGTGTAGGTAGAAATATTGCCGAGCAGAAGATCGGCGAAGGCGTTTCCGCTGGAAACCGGGCTGGTGCTGTTGAAGAACAACTGCCCGTTCACGCCATAAGTCGGCTGCGGAATTTCGTTCTTGTGCGCGTCGACGACGTAGACGCCGAACTGAAGGTTATGCGGACCTACAATCTTGGTGACGTTATCGCGGTACGTAAAGGTCGGATTTGAGTTTAGTGGACCCTGTGGAACGTAACCAGGGTCTTCGGCGAAACCTCCGCCATAAATGCCACCGGCGATGCTGATACCGGGCACCTTGCCGCCGTAGCCGTTGTTGTAGAGGCCGACTGCGGGGAAATTGCTAGGCCGCTGCCAGGGGCCGGTGAGGTTCGTGCTGATGTGGTCCGTCGTATAGCTGGCGACAAATTCGTTTAGGAGCGTGGGTGATACGTTCGCCGTGAGGTGCGCCACCATGCTTACGCCGGGATTGTTGAAATTGGTCTGCACCGTGGGGAAACTTGTGCCGTCGGTCCACAGCGGCACGGGATACTGCTCGTTCCACGAATCGTGAATGTAGCGAAAGCTGGCGCGAACTTTTTCGCCGAGGTTCTGATCGATGCGGAACAGTTCCTGACGCCAGTGCATCGGGAGAGTTGGAGTGGCGAACCATTCGTCTAGAACGCCGCTACCCAGATTGCCTGAAGAGAGATTGGGCGCGGGGATCATTGCTATAAGAGCGTTTGCGACGGTTGGGTTTGCGATGGGGACTTGATTGTTGGGATAAGGCTGCCCTGCCAATGGATTTGCTTGCCCGTTGGGAAGGAGCGTTGGTTCGAGCGGGCAGTCGCTCGGGGAAAATGTACAAACGTCAGTGAAATTACCGCTGCGCTCGGCCATAGTTGGGACCGGCGTTGTAGAAAAGAATCCTGATGCGGGCGTGAGTTCGCGGCGCCATTCCTCCGACCAGAAGAAGAACGTTTTCTGCTTGTTCTTGTTGTAGTGGCCGGGAATAAAGACCGGGCCCCCGATGGTAAAGCCGAAATCGTTCTTCTTGTATTCGGGAACCGAAGTCTCGAATTCCGGCGTGGCGTTGAAATCATCGTTGCGCAGGAACTCGTACACATCGCCGTGAAAACTGCTCGTTCCAGACTTGGTTTCTACCTCCACCGTCCCGGAGCCATTTCTCCCATATTGCGCGCCGAAGTTCGAGGTGAGCACCTTCACTTCGGCAATGGCGTCAATGCTGGGATAGACATTCAGGGTCTGGTTACTGCCATTGTCGAGGGCGTCGCCGCCATCGATTTCGAAATTGTTGTACTCGGTGCGACCTCCGTTGATGCTAAAAGCCACCGTAGTTGCGCCAGGCTCGCCTTCGTCATTGCCCGACTGATCCGTGACGCCCGGAGAAAGCGCTACCAGCTGAGTGAAATCCCGGCCGTTCAGCTCGAGCTGACTGATTTCTTTGCCAGTGACAGTATTTCCAAGATCAGAGGACTGGGTTTCAACCTGGGCTACATCGGTGCCCTGCACAATGACTTCTGTGCTGATCGTGCCGACTTGCAGCGGCACGTTTACCCGGGCCTTATCTGCAACGCGCAGGACAATTCCCCGGGCTTCATACTTCTCGAACCCCCCGGCGGTAACTGTCAAATCGTAAGAACCGATGGGCAGCGAGGCAAACAGAAAATCGCCGCTGCCGTTGCTTGTGCTGCTGCGATTGATGCCATGCTCGGTATTCTTGACCGCTACCTGCGCATTAGGCACCGCCGCGCCGCTGGAATCTGTGACCGTGCCGGTGATCGAGGCCGTATCCTGCGCCCACGCCGCTGCGCCCAGAATCAAGATGACGACCAAAAATCCGCTTCGCTCAAGTATTGAATAACGCTTCATGGCCAATTTCTTTCTCCTGATGGCGACTAGGTTTCAGGGTGTTTCGCCACTACCTTGCTTGCGTCTAAAATTCCAGCGTCTGCGGCCTCTGGCTCGTCCGCGGAAAAGGTTTATTAAAACGTATGAATAGTGCGTTTATGGGGCATCTACTGTCAAGAAAAAAACGCCGGGGCAGTGGATAATCGGGACGATTTTGATAGGATTTCCCGCTGCCGTGAGCCTACGGCAGGCTGCGGGTAGACTCCCGGACGACTAACTGCGGCGCCACCTTACGATGGTGGGCTGCCACTTCCCGTTTTTCCAGCACGCACTTGATGCCGTCGAGCACCACTCCGACCGCTCCCGCCCCCATTGCTTCCATGGGTTGGCGGACCGTGGTCAGCGGAGGCGTGCAAAGTGCCGAGGCGGCAACATCGTCGAAGCCGATCACCGAGCAATCGTGCGGCACGCGCAAACCGGCCTTGCCCAGGGCGCGGATCGCCCCGAAGGCGGTCATGTCGTCGAAGGCGAGAATCGCCGTGAAGGGACGCTTCTGCTTCAGCAGATCCTCGGTTAACCTCTGACCTGCCTCAAAGCTGGAAAGGGGATCACGCGATTCCGGCAAGTCGACGGTCAGCCGGGCGTCGAGTTCCACGCCCGAGGCCTTGGCGCAATTGCGGATGCCCTTCCACCGCGGAGAACTGTCGGCCAGGGTTTTCGGACCACGGATAAACGCAATTTTGCGATGACCCACCGAAATCAAATGCTCGAACGCGAGATATCCGCCGACTTCATTGTCGACGATCACTGAACTCATGGAGTCGCCCTTGAGTTCGCAGCCAATGATCGCGGTCGGGATGCTGTTCTTCTCCAGATCGGCGAGCAGATTGATATCCAGGAAGAGCCAGTTGGCCAGGACGACCAAGCCTTCGATGCGGCGGTCGAGCAACATCTCAAGGTAGCGCTCGAAGCGGCTACGCTCGTTGTGCACGTCGGTGAGAATCGGCAGGTAGGAGGCCTGGTAGAGCGTATTCTCGATACCCCGCAGCACCAGCGTGCAGTACGGGTCGGTCATGTCAAAAACCATGACGCCAACGGTGTGGCTGCGTTTACTGCGGAGGGCGCGGGCAAACTGGTTGGGCCGATATCCCAGCTTTTCGGCCGCGCGCTCAATCCGCTTCTTGGTGACGGGCGGGATATAGCGCGCCAACGGAGCGTCATTCAGCACGATCGAAACTGTGGTGGAGGAAAACCCGCTCTCCTTCGCGACATCACGAATCGTAACCATCGAGGCCTTCGCTTGAAGTGCCGCAGTGCAAAACTCTGCGCTACCTCCCGCGCGCTTGAATTCATCGCGGAGGTTGGCGGACACTACAGCAGAGAGTAAATCCAGTGTCAAGCACTCACCTGCGATCGGGACTTGTGGCCGGGCTGCTGCTGGCCGGCACAGCGGTAGCATTGCCCGCACAAATCTCATCCTTGGCAGATACCGCCAAAGCGCGAAACGGGGCGCCAGGCACCACTTCTCCGGCGGTCGACGTGGGGCAGCTTTTCCAGGCTGGCCAGCTTGCGCTGAACCAAAACCAGCTCGATGAAGCGGAACACGACTTCCGTCAAGTTCTGGCGGCAGACCCGCACGTGGGCGGGGCTTACGCCAATCTGGGCGTGGTCTACATGCGTCGGAAGCAGTGGGGAAAAGCCTTGGAAGCTCTCGAGCAGGCTAAACATTTGATGCCGCAAGTCGCGGGAGTCCGGCTGAATATCGGCTTGGTTTATTACCGTCAGAGTGACTTTCACAAAGCTATACCTGCTTTCGAGTCTGTAGTCCGCGATCAACCCGAGGCTCTGCAACCGCGGCATCTGCTGGGTCTCTGCTACTTTTTCGGCGAACGCTGGGCCGACGCGGCGAACACGCTCGAGCCGCTCTGGGCGCAGGAATCCACGCAGCTGAGCTATCTCTACGTGCTCTCGATCGCGGCTCATCGTGCGGGCATGAAGGATCTCGATGAGAAGGCGACGGCACAACTCGTCCGGGTGGGCGAAGGCTCTCCGGAATTTCATTTATTCATGGGGAAAGCGCATCTGAATCTCCAGCAGTACGACCTGGCTCTAGCCGATTTCCAGGCCGCGGCCCAAGCCAGTCCTGCGCTGACTTTCGTTCACTTCAATATGGGCCTGGCCTACTTGAAGAAGCAGGACTACGAGCACGCACGTGACGAGTTTCTGAAAGACGCCGCCGTCGAGCCCGACCTGGCCTTTAACTACGACGAACTGGGGGATGTCTACGCCCTGCTGCAGCAAGACAGTGATGCAGAGAAGAGTTACCGCGAGGCGCTGCGTCGCGATCCGCGGCTGCTGAATTCTTATATCGGACTCGCGAAAATTTATGAGCGCGAGCAAAAATACCGGGAGGGCCTCAGCGCCATCGATTCCGCCGGCAAACTCGATCCTGCCCGCACGGACATTCATTATGTGAGAGGACAGATCCTGCTCCACCTGGGACGCAAGGAAGAAGGCAGGAAGGAACTGGAGGCCGCAGTCCGCATCGACAATGAACGCCGGGCCGAGCGCCAAAAGCAAGTGGAGACCGGGACCGTGCCAGCGCCCGAACTTCTGCAGGAGGAACCGTAGTCCGCTCTCCCCTTAAAGTTCCCTACGTGATCGATTGATCCATTTATCGAGTGTTGCTTTGCAATTTATAGGACTAGAATGACTTCTACGCTGCCGGTCTCCGCTTTACGGGGTAGGTTATACTGGGATCGCTTTAACATTGCTGTAACATTTGCCCGGTAGGATCTCAGTCGTTATCTTGGACTGCGTGAGCAGCGCGAGGTCCCCCAGACCATACTCGCGACTGCGCGACCTAGCCACAACGAGGTTTCGACTTGCAGGTCCGTTTTTCGGCTTAAATTGCGCCCGCGGCGAGCATTTTCGCGCTGAGCGGGGTTTCACCGGTTCATCACAGGAGGATCTCCGTGTCGAATTCATCTGCTCTTAGAAGACGAATCTGCGCCTTTTGCATCGTGGTTGGTATCGCTGCGGTTGCAGTCGCGTTGCTCTTGGCTTCTCCAGGAAATCGCGGCGCAGCTGATGAGGCTTCCTTAAGATCTCTGACGTCCACGTCGCGGAACCTCACGTCGGCCGCGCGAGGGCGTATTCAGGCCAATTTCGCCGCCCTTCCTCTTGCTTTCGAACCGAATGTAGGCCAGAACGATCAGCAGGTTAAGTATACGGCCCGTGGCAATGGCTACAAACTTTTCCTGACATCTTCAGAAGCCATTTTCAAGCTGCACAAACGAGGCGGAGATTCTGAAGTCCGGGACATGATGATGAATCGCCGCATCGGGCCCTCCGGTGTAAGGAGCGGGTCACGGCGCCGAGCCCAACAAAAATCGAAAGAGTTGCTGGCGACTGTTCGCATGAGTATGTTGGGCGCCAACGCTGCGGTGCAGGTCACCGCTGGCGCACCGCAGTCCGGGAAGGCGAACTATTTTATTGGCAACGATCCTTCCCAATGGCATTCCGAGGTCCCACGGTTTGGACAGGTTCGTTACCTGAATCTCTATCCCGGGATCGATCTCGCTTTTCATGGGAACGGGAAACAGTTGGAGTTCGACTATCTCGTGAACCCCGGTGCGAACACCGGCTCGATCGCGTTAGGATACCAGGGTGCGGAGCACATCGCTACAAATGCTGCTGGGGATCTTATCCTCACGACAGCGGCCGGACCGATTGAGATGCACCGGCCGATCGCCTATCAAGAGCGAGACGGGATGCGTCAGACCGTGGATGTCCGTTTCGTGGCGAACGCCAATCGCGTGACGTTCGCAGTAGGCTCCTACGATCGCAGTCGCCAACTTGTGATCGATCCCACCGTGACCTATTCTACTTATTTCGGTGGCGACTCCGCCGACTACGGCCTCGCCATTGCGGTGGATGCGAGCGGCAACGAGTTCGTCGCTGGAGCCACCGACTCGGATACGATCCCTGGGTGGAAGACAGCTACGAACGCCGCTAGTTTCGATGTCTTCGTCACCAAAGTTAATCCCGCGGGTGTGCTTCAATTCACGACTGAGTTCGGCGGAAGCCAGGATGACTTTCCCGGTGGAATCGCCGTCGACAGCACGGGAATCTACGTCAGCGGAACAACCGACTCATCCGACTTCCCAGTTACGCCTGGGGCTGCGCAAACCACTTTCGTGGGAGGCGGGCCCAACGGCAACAATGATGCCTTTGCCGCCAAGCTCACTTTAACCGGGTCCATTACGTGGGCCACCTTCATCAATGGTTCGGATAGCACATCTGGATTGGCGGTCGCAGCCGACACCAGCCAGAACGTATACGTCGTTGGCGAAACGTTCGCTCCCGATCTCGGTGGCGCGACGGGGGGTGTGAATGCCCTGCCTGACGGAAGCGCAATCAACTTGGGAACTGGAGTGGGGCCCGACGACGGCTACATCGTTAAGCTCAACTCCACCGGCAGCGCGTTCGACCTCGTGAGCTATATCGGCGGTAGCAGCGGCGATCTGGCAACCGGCGTGGCGCTCGATGGCAGCGGGAATATTTATGTCTCCGGTGAAACGATATCGACCGACCTACCGGTGACAGCAGGCGTGGTGCAAAGTCAGTGTGGTACCGACGGCACGTGTAACAACACTGCTGCCAACGGGCCACTGGACGACGCGTTCGTGTTTGCTATTGCCGCCGATCTCTCAAAGTACAACTATGTGACTTACTATGGTGGAAACAACGTCGACGATGCCCTCGCCATTGTGGCTGATTCTGCTGGGGATGCGTTCATTACCGGTCTCACCCAGTCCGGCGGGTCCGGCGGTTTCCCGACTGCGGGTACACCCTATCAGAGCTCGCTGGCTGGCACGCAGAACGCCTTCGCGGTGGAACTGAACCCGGCGGGCACCGCTGCCACTTACGGCACATACCTGGGCGGCAGCGGAACTGATCTCGGCCTCGGAATCGCTCTGGATAGTTCGACTCCGGCAAACATATATGTCACGGGTCAAACCAGTTCCTCCGACTTCCCCACAGTGAACCCCACCCAGGCGTCGTTGAGCGGCACCACGGACGCGTTCGTGAGCGTATTAAGCCCTAGCCAGAAGACGGCCTTGTTTTCGACTTATCTCGGCGGTGGGGGTGATGAAGACCAGTTGGCAGGAGCCATAGGCCTCGACTCCACGGAGAAGATTTACGTGACGGGCGATACGGATTCAGGAAATGGCTCGACCGCGGCGTTTCCCACCACGGCCGCGCTGGACACCACCTATGGGGGCGGTACATGTGTGAGCCAAGCCACGAATGTGCCTTGCACGGACGCTTTCATCGCGGCCTACGGTGCGGCCACGGTTCCGGACTTCGTCCTCACCGCGAGCGCATTGAGCCCCGCCAGCGTGAACCCGGGAAGCAATGCCACTTCAACGGTCACCGTGACTGCGCTCAACGCCTACAACAGCACGATCAACCTTACATGCAGCGTGTCGGGCGGAGGAAGCCCAGCGCCAACGTGCGCGCTCAATGGCACGTCAACCACGGGCAGCGGAACATCTTCCCTTACGGTGACTACGACCGGTGCCAGCAGTGCGCTGTTCTTGCCGCACCAGTTCATTTATGGGTTGTGGCTACCTGTCTCGCTCATCGGTATGGGCTTCAGCTCCGCCCGCTCTCGCCGGAAAAAACTGCTAGGCTTCCTGATGACCGGGATGGTTATGGCTGCTCTGTTCCTTCTACCGGCTTGCGGGGGTGGAGGCAACAGTGGCGGTGGTGGTGGTGGTGGTTGCACTGGTTGCACGCCGGCCGGCAGCTACACGGTTACGGTTACCGGCACAGGGACTGATACAGCCAACACGACGCACTCCACCACCTCGACACTGACGGTCAATTAATCCCTTCGACTACAAGCTGCCGCCTCGCTTGAGGCGGCCTTGTTTTTTCCGGCACCTGCGATTGGCGTCAGGGGTCACTCTAGTCTAAGATTCTTGTCTGACGCATTCTGCTGGAGTACTCAGATAAATTGTTTTACGTTTACCCGGGGATTCTTTCCTGTCCGCGTCGGGCAGCGTTTGCGCCGTTGGAGGAATCGAAGGTAGTGAGTTCTCATCCACCCATGTTGAATTCCAGGCAAGTCATCCGCACCATCTTATTCTGTCTATTGCTATTATTCGCCGTAGCCCGTGTGCCTTTGGCCGCCGCGCAGACGCAAAACTTCACGCTTTCTGCCTCCTCCTTCTCGCCTCCCGCGGGAGTCGACCCGGGTGGCACCGCAACTGCCGTCATCACTGTCGGTACACCCGACAATTACACCGGTTCGGTTGCAATGACCTGCGCTGTCACCTCCAGCGGGAGTGCGACCATTCTGCCGCTGTGCCAGGTCAGCCCTTCCGACGTAACTCCGGCCGCTACCCCGTCTCTCACAGTTACGACCCTAGGTGCGCCGGCAGGCACCTATACGGTCACGGTGACGGGCAATAGTACTGCTTCTGACACAGAAACGGCCACGCTGTTTCTCAACATCGTTTCGGTTCCGCAGGATTACACGCTCACCGTGTCGAAGGCGATCAGCCCAGGCACGGTGAGTGCAGGATTCGGCGCGCAGGCGACGGTGACGGTGACCCCCATCTCCAGCTACACGGGAAGCGTCACGCTCTCCTGCCTCTCGATCACGCCGCCGGTCACTGCGGCTCCTTTTTGCTCATTCAATCCTGCGACGGTAGACGTCACCGGTAGTGGAGCTCCCACCTCGATACTGACGGTTTCAACCTTCGGAGTCGTGCCGAATCAGACGAAACTGACGCGCCCGCGGATTTTTTATGCCCTCTGGCTTGCCATCCCCGGCATGGCTCTCGCTGGAATCGGCGCTAGCGGCGGCCGCAGGAGAAAGCTGCTGGGACTGCTGTTGCTCATGGTGGTGGCCAGCGGGTTGCTGCTTCTGCCTTCCTGTGGCTCCTCTAACGTACCTACCACTTCCAATAACGCCAACAATTTGGTCACTCCCAAGAATACCTACACGGTTACACTGACGGGCGTGGACCAGAATGGCATATCGCCGAGCAACATCACCAGTACGAGCACCGCTGCAACCGTCAGCCTTACGGTGAACTGAGGCGTTTCAAGATGCTGACGATGGCGTCGCAACTCTGCAGAGCGCCGTCTGGCACTGCTGGGGTTACGCGCGGACAACGGCCATGGCGGGTGTTGCTCGTGTTAGCGCTCATTTACCCCTTCGCCTTCGCAGCGCCGGCGGGAGGCGGGAAGAGCAAATCCACTCCGCCCACCTTGCGCTGGAGTGAGACTCAGCCCGGCTGCACGTTCTCGACCAGCGAAGATGGCAAGTATCATTATGGCCTGTGGTCCGGCGATATCGGCATCATGCTGGCGGTCGACGCGCGCGAGGTCCAAATCATTCGCCATCGCATTGAACCCATCTTCGGAGTCTTCTTGACGGTCCGCTATCGCGGAACCGGCGGTCTAGACGTGAAGGCTGACCAGATCACCCTGCAGTTCATGAAGCACTTCAAGATTACCCAGACCTCCCTGGACCCCGAAGATTACGCCGAAAAAATTCAAGCGGACGCGGACGCCCTCGATGATGAGGCCAGACGCATCATTGAGAAACACCCCGACCAGAAGCAAGCGCGCGACGCCCGCTTGCAGGATTATCAGAAATCCGTGAGTGAACTGATCGAGTTCATGACAAAGAACAGCCTGTCCACGGCGCATCTGGATATCGGCAAGCAAGAAGTGAGTGGGTGGGTCTTCTTCAATACGGCGAACAAATGGATCGGAGGATGGAAAACCCAGGAGGAGTTCGTTCTGCGATTCCCAATGGATGGGAAGATATTCGAATTCCCTTTCAAACTCCCGCCGAAAGCGGGCGAGTTGCTGCTCCGAAAACGGGATTGATCAACCTTTTCAGCCCTGAGTTCGAAGCAAAAGCCTGGTCTACGAAGCCGCGCGCCGGTTTTGCCGCTCCATCTCGCCAGCCCGATGCATGACGATGTCGCGCAGCGAAACCAATCCTCGCAGTTGCTTGCCCTCCACGATCGGCAGGTGCCGAAATCCGAATTCGTGCATGATGAAAAGACACTCCTCCACGCTCTCGTCCACGTTCACCGCGCGGGGATTGGCCGTCATTACCTCGGACACGGCGGTATGGCCGGGCGTGCGGCCTGCGGCCACTACGCGGTTCATGATATCGCGCTCGGAAAAGATGCCGGCTAACTCGCCGTTGCGAAGCACCGGCAGCGCGCCGATGTTGTGCTCCATCATGAAGCGCGCCGCCTCCAGCACACTGCTGGCAGCGTCAATAGAATACATTTTGCGGTCTTTTACCAGTTCGCGGAGTGTCAGCATAAACTCCTCCCTAGAAATCGCAATCGAGGATTAGACGAGGCGGCTCGGGTCCCTACGGCCCGGCCAATTCGTAGGCGGGAATTACTTTACCATACAAGCATTCACGGTTCGTGCGGCTCTATCTAAAAAAAATGGCGGCCCGGGAAGGCCGCCAGTGCGTACCTGAAACCGCTATTTTAGAAGCGAAATTGCGGTCCCAGGCTTACCCGCAGATTGTTGTGGGCGCCATTCAGGAAGTAGATATCGTCGCCAACTTCGGCTCGTATTCCGATAGGACCGGCAAAAGCTTCAAAACCTCCGCCGGGATAAATCGCGAACCGGGGTGTGCCGTTGCCGAGTCCGACGGAACGGGTGAATCCCGCGGTCGCATTGCTATTGTTTAGGTCGAAATTCTCAAAGCCGACTTTGCCGGTGACGAAGACCCGGACCCGTCCCGATCCCGTCTGAAATTTCGAACCGAAAAAGCCGTGCAGGGTCCGAAGCCGTGTATTCACGAGTTCAGTAGAGACACCATGGGTAAAGGTCTGCGTGTAGCTCCGCTTGAAGTCGTAAGCCATTTCTGCCTCCAGTTGAATGCTGGGGCGAATGCCGACGGCGGCCCGGCCGCCAATCCCCGCGAAAGTTTCTACGGGCGAAGTGCTAAGCCGGAAAATAATCCGCGAAGGCGCCAACCTCAACATGATCGGATTGGTCTTGCGCCAACAACGCGGGCGCGCAAACACACAACAAAACAAGTATGGATCCGAGATAAAGCTTCCTCTTTGAGCTAACTCCCTAAGGCTGATTTATATCCACGCACACTTCCGCCGCTAAGCAGCTACGTGGAGAACGCCGAGGCGGGGACGTGCAGTTCAGATGAGGAGAAGATCTGGGAGGTTGCTACGAGACAGGCAAGCGAAAGGGCGCGATCCCATCCGCACCCGCCGTGGTGGTAGAACCTGGTGATTTACTGTAGGTGGTTCAGGTGAGCCGGGCTCGCATCTGCCGTGCTCTCTCCGCGCGGTTTGATCGACATGATCACGTACTCACGCTCCTTACCGTCAGCACCTTCTACCCGCAGCAACATCTTATTCTTCTCGAAATGGAACTGCGTGTTCTGGCCGATGGCCAGCAGTGTGGAATGCTTGTCATCCTTGGGGCGAATACGGTAGAGCACTTGGTCCGTCTGCACTACGTATTCCTGGCAGAGTAGTTCGTGAGTCTTGCCTTTCTTTGCATCTTTCGTGTCGGTGCCACACTGCACCGAGTCCATTTGCAACAGCTTTCCATCCTGGTAGGTCTTCGGTTCCTTTGCGTAAGCGGTTGCCGCCAACAAAATCGACGCCAGAATCAGTGATTTGCGATGCATGGAAATCCCCCGTTTGATTGTCAACCCGAGCAAGCGCTTTTCGGCAGCGAGGGATCAAGGCGAAGTGCGCTCTGGACGACGAAATAATCCCGCATTCCGACTCGCTTCCCTCCATGAATTGTTTCTAATTTTGGCGGTACGGGTTAGATTACTTCGGTATCATGCGGGAGTAACGGAAGAGTGCACCAGGGGAACCGCAGGGGAGGAACGCGCCTTAGTGCTCGACCAAGCCTTCCAGCACCGAAAAAAATTCGGGATAGGAAATTGCCGCGCACTCGCTACCGCGAATCAGCGTCTCGCCCTGCGCTCGCAGAGCCGCAATGCTGAAGGCCATGGCGATGCGATGATCGCCAAAGGATTTCAGTTCAGCGCCGTGAAGCATTTGTCTACCGGGAATCTTCAAACCATCTTCCCGTTCCTCTACCTCAGCGCCCATGGCTCGAAGGTTGGTGGCGATGGATGCGATGCGGTCCGATTCCTTTACCCGCAACTCCTTGGCATCCCGCAATTCGATTCCGTCTTCTGTGTACGGAGCAATCGCCGCCAGCACCGGAATCTCGTCGATCAGCGCAGCCGCATCGGCGCCGGCGATGTTTGCGCCCTTCAACCGTCCGCCTTCCACCTGCAGAGTACCTACCAGTTCACCGTGAATCTCTTCCAGTTGGGTCACAGAAATCCGCAGACCTATCTGCAGTAAGACATCGAGAA
Source organism: Candidatus Sulfotelmatobacter sp. (assembly GCA_049584315.1). Classification (GTDB taxonomy): domain Bacteria; phylum Acidobacteriota; class Terriglobia; order Terriglobales; family Acidobacteriaceae; genus Sulfotelmatobacter. The sequence goes on from JBAUXO010000350.1 coordinate 102,770, forward strand.
GGCGCGCGCGCGTCGGGTTCATGAGCAAGTGGGTGACGGTAAGTTGCGAACCAGGGAAAAGAGCTGCCGCGCAGAGAAAGAACGCCGCGCTCGAAAGATCGCCGGGAACTCGCGCCTGGATGCCGCGCAGACGCTGGCCGCCGCGAATGCTCACGTCGTTACCCTTCCGCTCGAGAAGCGCACCAAACGCCCGCAGCGCCACCTCGCCGTGATCCCGTGTTCGGAGTGGCTCTGCGATGCGCGTTTCTCCATCTGCCAGAAGTCCGGCAAACAACAGGCAAGTCTTCACCTGCGCGCTGGCGACCGGCATCTTGTAACTGATCCCCTCGAGGCTGCCGCCGCTGATGCGTAGTGGAGGGCGGCCGCCGTGTGAGCTGATTTCCGCGCCCATGGCGGTCAGCGGTGCGATCACGCGTTCCATCGGGCGGCGGGAGAGCGATTCGTCGCCAGCCATTTCGCTGACAAATTTTTGTCCCGCTACAATGCCGCTCAACATGCGGATGGTCGAGCCGGAGTTTCCACAGTCAAGCGGCCGGGTTGGGGCAGTCAACGACGGCCCGCTTCCCTGCAGTTCGATTACGTTCTCGGTGCCGTCTTTGCGCTCCCACTTCACTCCCAGCGAGCGCAGACATCCCAAGGTGCTGGCGCAATCCGCCCCGGTCGAATAATTTTCCAGCCGCGAGGGTCCGGCGGCGAGCGACGCCAGCATGGCATAGCGGTGCGAAATCGATTTATCGCCGGGAAGGCTGACACTCCCGCGCAGGTTGCGCGCCGGGCGCACAGTGATTTGGGATTCGCTTTTCATCGGAGAACGAGGCGAAAATTCTTAGGCCAACGACTTGGCCTCGGCGGTAGCTTCGCGCAGAACTTCCGCTGGAATTTCTTTCAGTCGCACCCCGAACTCGAACATGGGAGTTTCGACGCCGCGCCCCCAGCGCGCAGGCTCCCAGTGTGCCCGCACGAACTTCACGTCGGGATGCGCCGTCAGGTCGAGCAACAAGGGAGACTGTCCGCAATAAAACTTTTGCGGATAAGAGACGAGCGCCTTCGCGCCCCATGTGGCGCCGTCCGCGGAACCGTGAACGCCGAGATCGAGGGACTCCTGCTCGATGATCTTGGTTATTTCCAGGGTAAGCAAGAACACGCGACCGGTCGCACCGCCGAGGTCGACAGCCGGGCCGTCGCCTTTGGCATTCACTACCGTTTTATCGCCCACCAAAACCGTATCAATCATGGCGAGAGGATTCTAACAAAAGGCCGAGGCTGTAGTCAGTGCGATCGCTTACTCCGAGGGATGAGGCCCTTTGAAATCGGAGCAGCACGGCTTCTCAACGGGCTTGAACTCCATCAGTTCGATTCGCGTGAGATCGGGATCGAACAGGTTCAGTTGCCACTTGCCATCTTTGCCCATCTGCGCTTTCTCGTTTCCGTGCGGCGTCCAGCCGTGCGATTCGAGAGTGGCCTGCGCCTTCTTCATGTCGACTACGCCCAGCGAGATGTGATTCATCACGCCGGTCACCTGCAAGTCTGGACGCTCCGGCTGGTTCAGCATGTATTCCAGCCAATCGGTGCCGTCCGGAACCTGCATGGCGACCCAGTCGGTCTGGCCGGGCTGCATTCCGCCGTGCCAGTACAGACGAAAACCAAGCAGGTCGCGGTAAAAATGATCTTCGGCGTCGCGGTTGTAGACCAGAAAGCCAGCATGAATCATGTGCCGTGACACGGCGGATGGTGAGGGCAGGGCCGGTTCTTTGGCTCTGCCCCGCTCGACAAACTCAATGGGATGACCTTCCGGATCCATCACGGGAAAACTTAAGCTGTGGTCGGAGTGCCCCTCGATAGCAGACACCTTCACGCCCTTCGCGATCAGATATTCGCGGAGCTTCATAATGTTGTCGGTAGCGAAGGCAACATGATCCATGCGATCGGTGGTTTTGGGATCGGGCGCGGGACTGAATCCAACCCACTGCTTGCCAACCATATATCGCATGATCTCGCCAGACTCCACGGGCGAGGCGGAAGCCAGGCCCAGAGTGTCGCCGTAGAGTTGCTTCACTCCGTCCGCTGCCGTGGTGTAGAAGGAAACGTGATCGATGCCCAGAATATGCGGCCGCTTCGCGGCAGGAGTTTCGGAGCAAACCGGTGAGACCAATGCGAGGAACGCAATCGCGGCGAAAAGTTGTTTCATGGCGTCATTGATTCTACGATTCTACGGTGAGACAAACTCGCTCGAGATCCTAAATTCTTCCAAGGAACTGCCGCAGCAGTTTGCCGGTCTCCTCCGGGTGCTCCCACGCCGAATAATGCCCGGCCTTCGGAATCACGCGTAATTGGCTCTTGGGAAGGTGCTGTTGCATCAGTTCGGCCTCATTCATTCCGGTGAGGACATCTTCGTCTCCGGTCACAACCAGCGTGGGCACATTGATCGTCTTCAGCGTATCGACCGAGTCCGGACGCTCGGCCATGCCGCGTTGCACTTGCGCGACATCGTCGGGCGACATCTTCCGCATCATGCCCAGAACACCGCCCACCAGATCCGGCCGTGCCTCTCTTGTAGTCTTGCCCAGAAGGCGTGGGATCATAGTCTCGAAGAAGGGTTCAGTACCGCGCTCGATGACGTCGTTCGCGGCGTGCAAGCGAGCGGCGCGGGCTTCCGGAAGATCGGCAGGCGCCTTTGTATTAAACAGACCGAGCGCGGCGACGCGCCCGCGATATTTTCTCCAGAACTCGAACAGAGCATACCCGCCAATCGAAACACCAACCAGCGGAGCCCGCCCGACCTCGGCATCGTCCATCATGCGCGCAAGGTCGGCGGCGTGCTTGTCCATCGTGGCCGGGCCTTCGCCAACCTCGGAGTCTCCATGGCCGCGCATGTCAGGGAAAATGACGCGGTGGCGCGTAGCTAAAATCTCCGCCACGGGCAGCCAAAATTCATGGTGTACAGGAAACGGATGCAGGAGAATTACCGGAGGGCCTTCCCCCAGCACGCGGTAAACAATTTTTGCACCATTGCTCCTGATTTCCCGCAAACCAGAGGAATGCATGCAGCCACTGTACCCGATTTATTCACTGCCGGGCGGTGCCCGGTGCATAAAAATCGATAAGATTTCCGTCCGGGTCACGAAAGTAAATGGAGCGAGTTCCCCAAGGTTGCGTGGTAGGCGGCTTGACCCAGGTTTTCACCAGACTCCGCAATCGAATGTATTCGGCATCGACGTCTGCGACCTCGAATTCCAGGATTGCACTTCTGTTCCCTGCCGCATTAGTCGAGCTGGGCATATATCTTTCCTGGGCCTTCGCCGAGAAGACAGCAAGTACTCCCGCACCCGTGTGGAATTCGACGTAATCTTCACCGGACCTCTGTGCTTTGATCCTCAGAATGGGCTCGTAAAACTGAACAAGCTGGTTTACGTTGTTCGTGATCAGACAAGTATGCATTAGTTTTGGGATGCGGCTGGCGTCCGAGGCCAAACGATCGAACACTTGCGGGGTCGCCCGTAATCCCGCAATACCCAGTGTCAGACCAATTGCCAAGTACCACGCGCGAGGAGTCATCATGACGACACTCCTGGAAATACAGTTCACATCGTGGAGACTAGGAAGAGCTCACACGCGGCTGCGCACTCGCGGGAGCCGTCAAGAGTAGCGGTTCTTCCGGCATGACGATCCAGGCAATGGGATAAGTGATCAGGCCGATCCCGGTCATGAAGGAAGTGATCAGCCACACCAACCGGACGACGGTCACGTCGATGTCAAAGTATTCGGCGACGCCGAGGCAGACGCCGGCGATCTTGCGTCCCTGCCTTGGACGCACCAGGCGTTTGCGTGCCACCGACGCTCCGACACGCGTGCCGCAATAAGCGCAAACCGCCGCGTCATCCTGAATCGCTTTGCCGCAGTAGTTGCAGTACATGATCGACCTCTCTTCTCGCAGCCTCACCCGCGAGACCGCTGCTACAAGACCATACGTAATTGTAAGCCGAAAGTTCCCTTTCGCAGGCGGACAGTTTCCCTTCAACTTTTATCCCGGCAAAAACCGTGGGCACATTAATAAAAAGCAGTAGGCAAGCCGTGTCTGCCGCTACACGCATCTCACATGCCGCTCAACCTCTGATTGCTGGACCTCAGGAGTGAAATTCGATATGACCCGCCACGTCAAACTCGTCGTTTGCCTGCTGGCCACGCTATGCTCAGAAGGGGCATTCAGCCAGGTGGCATCCCCGCGAGCGACCCGTGATGTTTCAGCCGCCGCCGGCGGTTCGCCTGTCGCCTATGTCTACGTATCGAGCAGCCCCAGCAGCAACCACTACGAGATCAATGCATACGCTAGCGCCTCCGATGGGAGACTCACGCCGGTGCCGGGGTCGCCGTTTCCGGCGAGCGTGCAGTACATGGCGGCGAACAAGAAATATCTTTTCGGCACAAACGGGATTGATATTGCTTCGTTCTCCATCTCGTCCGATGGCACCCTGAAACAAGTGGCTTCCGTCGATGCCCAAGGGTTTAATGTTGGCAGTTGCGGAGGCCCGTGGGTTCTGTTCCTCGATCGCACCGGCGCGAAGCTATATGACAACGACATCTATAGCGACTGCGCCAATAACGCATTCCAGTTTTTCGGCGTTGCTCGGTCCACCGGCGAACTAAACTACCTTGGGGTTAGCAGCGCCGCCAGCCCCGAATTTGAAGGAGCGCTCAGCTTCCTGGGAAATAACCAATACGCCTATGGAGCGAGTTGCTACCACTGGAACCAGGAAGTCTACGGATTCGCGCGCAGCGGCGATGGCGCGCTGACCGATTTGAACCTTAACCCGACGATTCCAGAGGCCAAGGCTGGGGAGATGTATTGTCCCGGTCTGACGGCGACCGATGCCGCCACTCATGTGGCTGTCGCCATGCAGCCGCTAAACACTTCCTCGTTGCAGCCAGACGGCTCTGCCCAACTTGCGACTTATACGGCGGACAGCAGCGGGGATCTGACCACCGCCAGCAGCTATCGAAACATGCCCAAAGTCGCGCTCACAGGGGTTGCAGATCTTTCGATGTCCCCATCCGGCAAGCTTCTCGCCGTCGCTGGCTCAGGAGGCTTGCAAGTATTCCATTTCAACGGCAGTAATCCCATCACGCGTTATACCGGCCTGCTTAACAAAGACGATGTGGAGCAAGTGGATCAGATGTTCTGGGACAATGACAACCACCTCTATTTCATTAGCCAGTCTGCCGGGAAGCTTTTTGTCTTTACCGTGACTTCGACAAACTATAGTCAAGCGCCGGGATCACCGTACGTGATAACCAACCCGCAGAGCATCGTCATAGTACTGCCTGAGTAGTCCTCGGCTGGATGTCGCTACCATCAAGAGGCGGACCTAGCGTTAGAAGAGCTCACTCCCGGTAGGCTTCTTTGATGTGTTCGCGGGCCTTTTGCGCGGGAGGAGTGCTGGCGTTTTCGGCGACTACGGTTTCATATTTCTTCATCGCCAAGTCCCGCCGCTGGAGCAGATCATACATTTCGCCTGCGGCCAGATTGGCCTTCTGCAGCGTCTCGGGATCCGGGTCCGAGGCTGTACTCACGAATTCATACGCGGCAGCGGCTGCAGCGTAATCCTTCTGGCTGCGCAGTACCTCGCCCAGGCCCCAGGCGGAAATTTCGTAATGCAGACTGCCATACTTGCCTTCGTGGCCGCTTTGCCAAACCCTGCGATAGGCAGCAGCGGCCTCACTCGTATGGCCGGCGGCGCGCAGCAGATTGGCCTCTTCGAGGGGGAACAAATAATTCCTTGGATAACGACTGGCAACATCGCGCATGAAGACCCGGGCCTCGTCGTAGCGATGTTCTCGGCGCAGGAACAGAGCCAGGACGACTTTGGCGTCCACGCTATTTTCTCCGCTGCTAGCGGCGACCTCGTGCAGGTATTGCAGACCTTTTTCCTTACTGCCGCTGAGACCGACCAGCGCCACGGCCACTTTCACGCTCCACGGCAGACTGCCCATCACGTAATTATGCGCACCCACCACCAGCTTAGCGTCAATGTAGTTTGGATCCAGTTCCAGCACGCGTTCGTGATCGTGACGCGCGCCGACGGCGTTGCGCAGGGCGGAAAACCAGGCCCTCTCGACCAATGCGGTATAGAGCGAGTACTGTGCTCGCGTGACGCCGCGGGCGTATAGTGCGTTCACATTATTAGGACTGGCTTTGAGTTCCCGCTCTTCGAGGTTCTCGGCGCGCTCGACTAACTGTTGAATTTGCTCCTTCACCTTAGGGTCGGCAGAGCGGTGGGGCTGGCCAATAAAGCTATCATTGGCGTACTCGCCGGTATTCATCGCTCCCATGCGATAGAGCTCGCGCATCAGGACCGCAGACAGCAAATGATTCACGTCGGAAGGGTCGTCGGGGTGGCGGTCCAGCAGCCTTCCGAACTCCTGCAGCGCGCGATCGTAGTCCATGTTGTAGAAATGATCGAAGCCAGCGTCAAGCAGAGGATCGTGAGCGGCCGGGCTAACGGCCGTTGATGAGGGGTTCGATCCGCCGCTTCCGGTTGCGGCGTGCGTTTGGGCGCGGGCTGGAAAGGATAGCAAGCAGAGGCTGGCGATAGAGAACAGTGTGCCGCAAAGCAGGCGCCGCGCGTATGTCCGACTCAACTGCATCCCCAGGGTTCTAGCCTTGACTCTCAGTTTAACTGAAGTTCAAGAAAGCTGACCGTAGGAAACGAAGTTGCTCGAAACGAAAGACGAAGCAATGGTGTTATGGCAGACATGCAAGACTTCGATCCGGGAATCCTGCGACTGGATCCTATGATTTTGCCGGATACGGACAGCATTGCGATGACATGAGTAACTGGGGCATCTTTACGCGCGCTTGCGAGTAATAATTGCGCGAAATTCTCGGCAATGGCGCGCCCGCGAGTCTGCAAGTGCCTGAGTTGAAAACCGCTTAGTCGTGTAAGCCTTTTGGCTGTTCATTTGCGTTGTCGAAGCCAGCGTCCCCCAAGAGCTTTCTCGTTATGAGTGAAGTAGTTCACGATGCACCGCAGGAATTTTGGAGTCCACCGAGTGTCGTGGCTCCTCCGTCGGAGGCTGCACTCCCCCCAGCCTGCGACGGGATGGCAGATGCTTGTTCCGATTGTGGCAGCGAGTTCATGATTGGCGCGAGATTTTGCCATACCTGCGGACTCCGACGCGCGGTATTGAACACCTCCCCCGGTGCGGTCAAAACCGACGCGGAAGTCATCGCTGGTCTGTGGGCCAAGAACGTGGCCTGGATACGAAGCGGGCTTAGTTGGGCTAATGATACTTGGCACGAAATTCCCTTCCCCAATTGGCTGCACTATTTGCACTTCCATGAGATCAAGCGCTGGGTAGGTCTGCCTACTGCAGCGCTGATCGCCTTCATCGTTGGCGTTGGCTGCGTGGCTGGAGCAATCGGGGTCAGCCTCTTCTACAAGGCATCCAATTTGGCAGAATTTCAGGCGATCCAGATGTGGCGGATTGAGTGGCTCTTGGCGGCCACGGCTTCGTTTGTCGCCGGAATCCTGCTGAAGAGACCCGACAACCAGTAGCAGTTTAGGATTGGCTTCCCGAACCGGCCCCTCGCCGCTGCTGGGTCATGCGATAAAGATGGTGGACCGGCCCCGTTCCCCGACCCAGGGGATGGCCGGCTGTGATCGCGGCTGTCACATACGTCTTGGCAAGAAGAGCGGCTTCCGCCAGGCCGCGATCCAGTGCCAAGTGGCAGGCCATGGCGGTAGCGAAGGCGCAGCCCGTCCCGTGAGTGGAATTCGAGCGCTGCCGCTCTGCTCTGAAGACCTCCTGCTCGATGCCGCGTTTGGTGATGAAGCTGAGCAGGTCGATGGCTTTGTCCAAATGCCCCCCGGTGACAACCACCGCCGGTGCACCCATTTCATGGAGTTTGCGAGCTGCCGCTCGCATTTCGTCCAAGTCTGTAACCTTCCGCCCGGTGAGGACGGCAGCCTCATCCACATTCGGGGTAACGACGCTAGCCAATGGGATCAGTTTTTCGATGAGCAGCTTGGTTCCGGCGCGATCCAACAGGTCGGCCCCGGAGGAGGACTTAAGTATGGGGTCAAGGACTAGGTTGGCCAATCGCCACTTGCCCTTCCGCTCAGCGAGGAACTCAACCACTGCCGCGACAACCTTGACCGTACCCAGCATTCCGATATGGACGGCGGCAATAGGAATATCTGCGGCAAGTTCTTCCAGAGTTTGAATGATCAGACCAGGGTCAATGGACTCTACTCGGCAAACGCCGCCGGTCGATTGGACGGTGATGGCCGTGATACACGCCACCCCGTAGCAGCCGTGAGCGGCGATGGTTTTGATGTCGGCCGTCACACCGGCCCCCGAGGAGGGGTCGAAGCCCGCGATGGTCAATACGACTGGAGGGGTTTCAGCCATTGCCTTTGCGTACCAGCATCTCCAACGAACGAAAAAAAATAGCCCTAGCAACCTTGTACCTAAAACGCTGGCAATAAACAACTTATAAAGAAAATGGCTCTAAGTAACTGAATCCATTGAGGATGAAAATACTTGCTAGGTACGGGATCTCACTGAGTTACTCATCTATAAACAGTTAACTACATTGTTTTGATAGACATCATGTGCCTTCATTATGATTAACAAGAAGTTACGTAAGATATCGATTACTACGAGATCACTATAGGTCACGTACTTTCGGATTGACAAGACCCTGCCAGCCCACTACGATTTACAAACCGTTAACGAGAAAACCTAGCTAGGACGACTTTTTGAGTATGCGAGGAGAACTGAATGCGAAGACGTATAGCTCATGGACTGATGATCGGGTTATTGATCGTTGGCCTGCGAGCGGCTCAGGGCCCGAACAACTCGGAGGCCAGTTCCGCGCCAACTAGCCCGCCGCAAACCAAGCCCGAAATCCGCAAGCAGGTCGGTAAGGGTCAGCCGTATGAAGTTGGGACAGCTTCCTGGTACGGAGAAGATTTCGAAGGTAAACCCACAGCCAGCGGCGAAGACTACGACATGTACGACATGACTGCTGCCCATCCTACGCTTCCCTTGGGAAGCTACGTGCGGGTCACCAACCTCCACAATGGTAAGGCAGTGGTGGTTAAGGTTAACGACCGGGGTCCGATCGTGCCCGGGCGCATCATCGACTTGTCCTATGGAGCCGCTCAAGCTCTACAGTTCGAACACAAAGGGCTGGAACGGGTTCGTTTGGATCTGGTGAGACCCCGGACACAACACCGGCAGATCTATGAAACCGTGGCCTATAACCACCCCTTGGCGGAAATCCGCTAACCCGTTACACTGCTAGGGATGCAGGCGACTCTGCCCCACCTCGTCCCTGGCAGCCATTCGCACCAGAACGACCCGCGAGTCATTGATCCTCGCCAGAGGTTGATCGTTGCCCTTGACGTACCCACGACAGCGGCCGCACAAAAAATCGTGACCGCGGTTGGGGATTCGGCGCTGACTTATAAGGTTGGCATGCAGTTGTATACCGCCGAAGGTCCGCAGTTGGTGCGGGATTTGCTCTCCTCGGGACGCCGCGTCTTTCTCGACCTGAAGTATCACGACATTCCAAACACAGTAGCGGCGGCTGTTCGCGAAGCAGCGCAGCTAGGGGTGAGCATGCTGACGGTGCACGCTTGTGGCAGCAAGAAAATGCTGCGTGCGGCGGTGGACGCCGCGCGAGCGGCGAGTCCGGAGTTGACCGTGCTCGCCGTTACCGTGCTCACCAGCATGGACGAAAACGATTTGGAAACTATCGGCATTCCCGGCACCGTTACCGAGGAAGTGTTGCGGCTGGCAAGTCTGGCACTGGCGAATGGATGCCAGGGGATTGTCACGTCGGCTCGCGAGGCTTCTCGGCTGCGCGCGGAATTGGGAGATGAGTTCGCTCTGGTGACTCCTGGCGTGCGGCCCCCGGGTGCGGGCCATGAAGATCAAGTTCGCGTGGTCACCCCGGCAGAAGCGATTGCTGCTGGAGCAAGCCACATCGTCGTGGGACGGCCGATCACCGGAGCGACCGATCCCGCGGCGGCAGCGCGCGCCATTCTAGGGCAGATCAGCTCCCCGGAGATCATTTCCAACACCAGGTGATATTTTGCTCGTGCATCAACTCACTCCCCAAACTGCAACCCCCCGGTACCCCGTCCGCTGTGCCTGCCAAGCGGCGCGAGCGCACCATAGCTCGGCATGAAGACTCTGGTCACCGGTAGCAGCGGTCATTTGGGCGAAGCCTTGGTGCGCACGTTAAGGGACGCAAACCGCGAAGTCATCGGCCTCGACATTGTTCCTTCGGAGTTCACCAACGAAGTCGGATCGATGGTCGACCGGAATTTCGTCAGACGGCGTATGCCAGGTGTCGACGCAGTCCTCCACACCGCAACCCTGCATAAGCCCCACGTCATCACTCACAGCCGCCAGAGCTTCGTCGACACCAACATCACAGGCACGCTTAACCTGCTGGAAGAGGCCGCGCTGGCCGGAGTTCGCTCGTTCGTCTTCACCAGCACGACCAGCGCCTTTGGCAGTGCTCTTACTCCTCCCGACGGAAGCCCCGCGGCCTGGGTGACCGAAGATGTCGCTCCCGTTCCGCGCAATATTTATGGCGTCACAAAAACTGCGGCCGAGGACCTTTGTGAACTGTTCCACCGCAAGCTTCGACTGAACTGCCTGATCCTGAGAACGTCGCGCTTTTTCCCCGAAGAGGATGACCGCAAGGAAACGCGACAAGCTTACGACGATGCCAATATCAAGGCCAACGAATTCCTCTACCGGCGCGTCGACCTCGAGGACGTGGTGAGCGCTCACCTGCTCGCGATCGAGAAGGCTCCTATGCTCGGCTTCGGACGATACATTGTCAGCGCAACTACGCCGTTTACAAGGGACGATCTGCCCGAGTTGCCCACCAACGCGCCTGCGGTGCTCAAGCGCAGGATTCCGGGGTACGAAGCCGAATATGCCCGCCGGGGCTGGAGGATGTTTCCCGGCATCGACCGCGTATACGTAAACGAACGCGGCCGGAAAGATCTTGGCTGGAGCCCGCGATACGACTTCAGTTACGTGCTCGACAGGCTGAAAGCAGGCGCGGACTCACGCAGTTCCCTCGCTCGCACGGTGGGCTCAAAAGGCTATCACGCAGAGACATTCGCGGAAGGTCCGTTCCCCGTCGAGTGATTTCTTTACCATGATGCGCGTCAATTAGTGCGCCACGCCCGCTATTGTCTTATGTAAGTCTTCCGCGGAGCCCTGCAAGAGATTCCTCATCACCGCCACCTCCGCCACAATGCCCGTGCGCAGCGCCGGATCCACATCCGGCGAAAAGAGTGGAGAGTGATTCGACGGCAGCATCGTCCCTGCCGCTTTGGCTTGCATCAATTTTTCCGGGTCCGCCCCACCAAGGCTGAAGTAGAAACCTGGAATTCCCTGCGCGGTGAAGAAGGAGAAGTCCTCCGAAGGCGTGATCGGCTCCTCGATCACAACGTTGCTCCTGCCGAGCGTCGATTCCAGCACGCTCCGCATCCGCTGCGCCAGTGCGGGATCGTTGTACACCAAGTCGGTCCCTTCCTTGTGATCGATCAGCGGCGGGCGCGGCGCATTGCCCGCTTCCGCCTCGGCATTCGTAATACGAGCGATCGCCGCTAGCACCTGCTGGCGCACTTCTCCGTTTCTGGTGCGCACGGTCAATCCCAGCTCCGCCTGATCCGGAATGATGTTGTTCTTGGTTCCAGCCTGAATGTAGCCCACGGTCACCACCGCCATCTCTCCCGGCTTCACCTCGCGCGATGTGATGGTCTGCAACGCCAGGATGGTTCGCGCGGCGATCACAATGGGGTCAATCGCCGTCTGCGGTGCCGCCCCGTGCCCACCTTTGCCGTAGATCGTAATCCGCAGCGAATCCGCATTGGTGTTGTAAACCCCGGGCGTAATTCCCACCGTTCCAGCGGGAAGCGTGTTGCCCACATGCATCGCTACCGCCACATCCGGCTTAGGAAAGCGCGTCAGCAAACCGTCGGCCAGCATCGCCTTGGCGCCCCCAATGGTCTCTTCCGCTGGTTGCCCAATCAGCATCAACGTGCCGTGCCAGGTATCTTGGCTGTGTGCCATGATTGCGGCCGTACCCACCATTGCCGCCATGTGCAGATCGTGTCCACAGGCATGCATCACCGGGACATCGCGATCGGCATCATCTTTCGCGCGCACTTTGCTGGCGTAGGGAAGGCCGGTTTTCTCCTCGACGGGCAACGCGTCAAGTTCGGTGCGAAGCATCACCGTCGGGCCGGCGCCGTTCTTCAGAATGGCAACAATTCCCGTGCCTCCGACGTGCTCGGTCACTTCATAGCCGAGCGGGCGCAAACGACCGGCAAGCTTAGCTGCGGTTTGGGTTTCGTGCGCGGAGAGTTCCGGATTCTGGTGCAAATCCAGATACAGGGCATGCGCTTCGGGATAAACCCTCTCCACTTCTTTGGACCCAGAATTCTGAGCCTGAGACGAAGCCACCAGAGACGCGAGAATAAAGAGTTTGGCCAGTTTCATGGTGCTCGGATGATAGCGCATGCTCCTATCGGGCGGTAGCGACGGCAGATGACCTTGCATCAAGCCCCGGCTTTATACCGCGGTTCCAAATCCGACAAACGCGAAACCTTTATCCTTCGATTGGCATTTTTCCCTTGCGCGACCGGGTGTACAATCACGATAGAAAGCACTGGTAAGCGCCCTTCGTGATAGGCCCGAGGTGCTAATGAACGTCCACATCAGTTACCGGCTTCATAAAACTCCCGCCGTAGAAAGAGACATCCAGCATCAGATTGAAAAACTGCGAAAACGGCTGCAGGTGTTCCGTCCGGAACTGATCCATCTCAAAGGCATGGTGGAGGAGGTTTCTGCCCGCGAGGGAACGAGTGTGTCGCTGAATCTGCGCCTGCCCTCGGGACAGATGGCCGCCCAGACCAAGGCCTCAACTGCCGAAGCCGCCGTAAAGGGCGCATTCGAAGATTTGCTGCATCAGGTGAACAAACATAAGCAACAACTCCGTTCCGCGCACAAATGGACACGGCGGGGAAAGGACGCTTCAGCGCGCCGCAATCTTTCTGTGCCCTTCGAGGAAACTCTGGCCGTGGTATTTCCCGCGACCGTCTCAGCCGAAGATGTGCGGTCTTATGTCAACGTGAACCTTTCGCGCCTGGAGCGTTTTGTGGAGCGTGAGATTTATTTCCGCGAGAGCGCCGATCAGGTAGCTCCGGATTCGATCAGCAAAGAAGAAGTGATCGACGAAACGATCGCAGCCGCGCTCGGGGGTGATGACGAAAAGCCGGGACGCGAAAAACCGGAACGGTTGGCCCTGGAACCCTGGCTCTACCGCCTCGCCTTGGATGCGCTCGATGAACTCTCCCGCCCGGGGGGCACGAACGGCGGCGCTATTCGCTTGGAAGAATCCGCCCGCCCGCCCAACGTCAAAGCCAGCGACGAGCCCGAATTACAATTCCACCAACCGGATGAAGCGATCACGGAGGAGACCATCATCGCAGACCATCGCGTGGCGACGCCCGAGCAGATCGTGGGCTCCGACGAGATGATGCGCCTGATTGCAGCCGCTCTGCGCGACGTTGCCTCGAACCATCGCGAGGCTTTCATCCTGCACGCCATCGAAGGCTTCGGAGTCGACGAAATCTCAGCCATCACCGGCATCCCGCCGGACCGCGTATTGCACTCTATTTCTGCCGCCCGCGATCACCTGCGCAAATCACCCCAGTTTGTCGGTCAATTCAAGGGGCGGTTCGCGCCCACGGGGACCGCGTAGATCCAATTCATTTGGAAAGGAAGTGGGACAGCGAATGATCACTCGCGAACAAATTCAGGAACTGGCGCAATTTGAAGATCAGGGAGCCTGCGCTCTTAGTTTCTACTTTCAGCCCACGGCGCCACGCAATAAAGCTCACAGGGAAGAAACCATCTTGACTAAGGATCTTGCCCGGGAGGCGTTGCGCCGAGTACAGAGCAAGAGCAAAAACAAGGAGGATAAGGAAAGGTCCGAATCCGTGCGCGCCGATACCGACCGTATTTTGCGTTTGTCACAGGACTTGCGGGGTAATGGCGCGCATGCCAAGGCGGTCTTCGCCTGTGCCGCACAAGACTTTTGGCGCGAGTATGATCTTCCGCCCCAACTCGACAGCACGCAACTTCTGGTGAATCGCCACTTCCACCTGAAGCCTCTCGCCCACCTGCTGGGAGCATTCCCCAGCCTGGGGGTCGTGCTGCTCGATCGTCAGCGGGCACGTTTGTTCGACCTGCGTCTTGGCGAGTTAAGCGAACAACTGGATTTTTTCCATGCGCTCCCCCGCCGTGGCCGAGGCGATGGCTTCGCTGGATATGATGGAGGCCACGCCGAGCGCCGTGTCGCCGACGAAGCCCGCCAGCATTTCAAACACATCGCCGAGGTCCTGAAGAACGCTCTAGAAAAACATGTCTTCGAGAGGTGGATCCTGGGCTGCCAGGACACTCACTGGTCACAATTCCAGGCGCTCTTGCATTCCGACGCCACGCAGCGGTTACTGGGCCGATTCTCCGCAGAAGTGGCACATGTAGGCCGGGATGAAATCCGATCGCAAGCCGAACAGATCTTCGCCACTTGGCAGAAGAAACGCCTCGGCGAAGTAGTTCGCGAAACCATCAGCCAGGCTCGCAGCAACGGGCGCGGGGTCACCGGATTGCGTCGCGTGCTGCGCTCTCTGGAGTTGGGCGAAGTGCAAACCTTGTTGATCGGGGACCACTATGTTGCACAAGCCGTGGAGTGCACCGGCTGCGGCCATCTGGACGCTCATCTGGTAAACTTCTGCCCGGTCTGCGGCCGGGAAACTCGCGAGATCGTCGACGTGGCCGAAGCCATCCTGCCTTGGGTGATCCGCCACGATGTCGAAATGTTCTATGTAAAGGACTTTCCCGAACTCGACGCTGTCGGCAACATTGCTGCTCTCCTGCGCTTCCGCTCTGCGCCGGCCAATAAGGTCCATTCGATCGCTGACGCCGGAGACAAACTATCCTTGGGCCGGCAAGCTGGACGAGTGGGCCGTTACCGCGGATTGGCCAGCGGTTGATAGGGGTGGCCCATTCTGTCGTCAAAAGGTCCGCCCCCAGCCAGCACGGTCGAGACTGACAGCTGGGCAAGGTAACGGAGTCTTCCGAGGGGAGTGATTGTACGTCGAGAGCTGACAGGTAGCGAGCCCTCAGAGCATGAAACCGTGCGCGGTCACGTGATATGCTTCCCGCTTTCGTACCAGCAGGAGTAACATGCCGTTTTCGCGTCGTGATTTTGTAAGGGCCTCAGTCCTGGGAGCAGTCGCCACCGGAATAGGAACACCCGCCAAAGGTGCAAACCCCTCGCCAAGCGCCGCCTCGCCGCCACACGATGCTCAAGCGGGATCCTCCAAGCGCCCCATTATCGTTTGTGCCACTAACGGATATGCATATCTGGAGAATGCTTTTGCCTTCCTGAAAAGCGGGGGTGACACGCTCGACGCCTCCCTCAGGGTCGTGAAGGGTCCGGAAGACGATCCCAACGACGATACGGTCGGCCTCGGCGGAATTCCGAACGAAGAAGGCGTGGTTGAGCTCGACGCCTGTTGTATGCACGGACCCACGCGGCGCGCCGGTGCGGTGGGTGGGGTGCGCAACATCAAGAACGTATCGCTGGTGTCGAAGGCCGTGATGGAGCACACCGGACACGTCATGCTGGTGGGCGAAGGCGCCGAACGATTTGCCGTGGCCGTGGGCTTCCCCCGTGAGAACCTGCTCACCGAACGCTCCCGCAAAATCTGGTTGTTGTGGAAGGAATTTCATTCAACCGATGATTGGTGGGGACCAGGCTTGGCCGACCCTCACTGGCAGCCGTCGACCTCCGATCCCTCGAGCAAAGACAAGCCGCAGTCCGAACTGTGGCGAGAGAGAATCCAGAACTTGCAAGCGCGCGCCGCCGATCTCGGCATCGAGCCCGAGCAGCACTGGACCGCCGTCCGCAAGGTTCTGTTTCCCTCGACCGGAACCATCCACTGCTCAGCCCTGAACGAGATAGGCGAGATTTCCGGCTGCACCACGACTAGCGGCTTGGCCTTCAAACTTCCTGGACGTGTTGGCGATTCACCCATCATCGGTGCGGGCTGCTATACCGATCAAGATGTAGGATCCGCCGGCGCGACCGGCAGTGGCGAAGAGAACATCAAGGTCGCGGGCGCACATACGATCGTCGAGAATATGCGCCACGGCATGTCGCCGCAGGAAGCCGGCATGGAGGCGCTCAAGCGCATCGTCCGCAACTACAACGGCGACATGAACAAGCTCCGCTTCCTCGACATGACATATTACATTCTGCGTAAAGACGGGGCTTACGCAGGCGTCTCTCTATGGGAAGGATATTCGAAAGGCCATCCGCACAAGATTGCCGTCCACGATGGTAATCTGCGGGCCGAAGCGACGGTGAGTCTGTTCAAGGGATATTCGCAGGAATTTCCGCCGTTCCCCGAGATCCCCGAAGATCTCAAGAAAGGTTCGGAGTATCTGAAATAGAGGGTCAGATATTTCGCCCGCCACGGGAAGAGCCTTGCCTGTTGCCCGCGCGTGATCCGGGAACCGCCTCCCGGGCAAGGAAGAAACCAGGACCCAGAGCGAACCGTCGATAGCGGCGGACGGTCACTACGCGAATCTCACCTTCACATCCGGCCCTTTCTCGAGGTGAATGCTTTCGATGAAGCGCACTTTGCCGGTCTGACGGGCCAGGATCACGGAAGAAGTCCGCGTGCCTTCGCCGAAGAAGCGGACCCCCTTGAGCAATGCGCCGTCGGTAACGCCGGTGGCGGCGAAGATCAGTTGGTTGCCGGGAGCAAGATCTTCCGCTTCGTAAATGCGATCCTTATCTTTGATGCCCATGCGAGCCAGGCGCTCCTCCTGATCGGGCTTTACCACCAGCCGGCCTAGCATGTATCCGTTCAGGCAGCGAATTGCGGCCGCAGTAATTACGCCTTCCGGCGCTCCGCCGGATCCCATGACGGCGTGCACGCCAGTACCAATCACGGCGGCGGCAATGCCCGCCGATAGGTCGCCGTCACCGATCAGACGGATGCGGGCGCCAGCAACGCGAATATCGGCAATCAATTTTTCGTGACGCGGACGATCGAGCACAATCACCACCAGGTCTTCCACGTCGCGCTCTAATCGTTTGGCAATATTCTTCAGATTGTTGGCCACCGGCGCGTCGAGCTCGACTGCATTTTTGCAGGAAGGCCCGACCACAATCTTCTCCATATAACAGTCGGGAGCATGGAGCAGGCCTCCGCGTTCTGAGGCGGCGAGTACAGTAATCGATCCCGGCGCCCCGGTGGCGCAGAGATTTGTCCCTTCCAGCGGATCGACGGCGATGTCGACCTCAGGCACTTCGCGGCCATCGGGAAATTCGGCGCCAACCTTTTCACCGATATAGAGCATGGGAGCTTCGTCCCGCTCACCCTCGCCAATGACGATCGTTCCACGCATCGGGATGCAATCCATGGTTTGTCGCATAGCCTCAGTCGCCACCTGGTCGGAAAGCTTGCGCTCGCCCTGCCCCATGGTGCGGGCCGAGGCGATGGCGGCCACTTCGACGACGCGCAGGAATCGCGATGCGAGATCGCTTTCAATGTTCTGCCCGAAACTCCGGGCCTTATTTTCTGCTCGAGTTTGCGTAACCACAGGAACCTCCCAAGAGCCATGACGACCATGGCCACCCACAACGGCACCGCGCATAATGCTCCATCCGGGAAGGTCTCGTCAAGAAGAACACTGTAGGGCGGCAGTGCAAAGCCAGGAGAATGCATTCGCGCGATCCAAATACCCGCTACAGATCGCAATCTGGCCGTGGTATTCTCTTACCCCTGAATCGGAACGATGCCCCATGCCCGAATCGCGCCCGCTGACCTTGCTCTGTATCACGACCTACGAAAAAGGTCAGGAGTTCATGCGCGAGTGCAAGCGCCGCGGCTGCCGCGTGCTTCTGCTGACTGGGGAAAAGCTGCGCGATGCCGATTGGCCGCGCGAAAGCCTGCAAGACATCTTCTATCTTCCCACGGAACTTCCGCTGGCCGATATTGTTAAGGCGGTCACGCACCTGGCCCGGTCGCAGAAAATTGACCGCATCGTGGCGCTCGATGAGTACGACATGGAAACGGCTTCCACTCTACGGGAACACCTGCGCGTGCCCGGCATGGGGCTGTCTACCATGCGGTATTTTCGCGACAAGCTCGCCATGCGCATGCGCGCCCTGGATCGCGGCGTGCGCGTTCCGGATTTCGTTCCGGTCTTCCATCACGAAGACATTCGTTACTACGTTGGTCATGTCCCCGGGCCGTGGGTGCTGAAGCCGCGCCAGGAAGCTTCGGCAATCGGGATCAGGAAGATTCAGGTGGCTGACGAGCTATGGCCGATTCTCGAGCAATTAGGCGACAAGCAATCTGCCTATCTCCTGGAAAAGTTCGTTCCCGGCGAGGTCTACCACGTGGATTCGGTGGTCTCGGAGAATGAAGTGGTCTTCGCCAACGTCAGCCAGTACGGCAAGCCCCCCATGAATGTGGCGCAGGGAGGCGGAGTGTTCACCTCATTTACGGTGCCTCGCGAAGGCCAGGCCGACACCGGCTTGCGTCCGATCAACCGCGATCTCATTGCTGCGCTCGGGCTGGTGCGAGGTGTAGCCCATGCCGAATTCATTCAGGCACATGCGGACGGAAATTTCTACTTTCTCGAGTGCGCGGCGCGCGTGGGTGGAGCCTACATCAACGAGATGGTGGAGGCGGCTACAGGCATCAATCTCTGGCGGGAATGGGCACGCATCGAGATTGCCGGAGAAGACGTCACCTACAAGCTTCCGCCCGAGCGAAAGGAGTATGCGGGAGTAATTCTTGCGCTGGCTCGGCAGGGCGATCCGGATACTTCGGCGTACAACGACCCGGAGGTGTTGTTGCGAATCAAGCGCCACCACCACGCGGGATTGATTGTGCGGTCGACTGATCCGCAGCGCGTGCCGGCGCTTTTGGAAAGCTACGCGCGAAGATTCGCGCAGGAGTTTCTTGCCGTCGAACCGCCACGGGAAAAGCCAACCGCCTGACGTTCCATTTCCCGACTACGACCGGACGTCCACGCTGGTAATCACGCCGGATAGAAAGCCGACGGCACTCATGATGCACGTTTTCCTCCCTGAAGGTATCCGCTTCATGCGCACTGTGATCCCACCGATTCCTGCCCGTCTCTAACCCGAGCGTTCAGAAGGCGTCGATCCCCGTAATGCTTTGCCCGATGATCAGTGAATGCACGTCGTGTGTTCCCTCATACGTCTTCACCGATTCCAGGTTCATCATGTGGCGCATGATGGGGTAGTCGTCGGCGACGCCGTTGGCGCCAAGGATGTCGCGCGCGCTGCGGGCGCACTCCAGCGCCATCCATACATTGTTCCGCTTCGCCATCGAAATATGCTGGTGCTCGACCTTGCCCGCGTCTTTCAGCCGCCCTACCTGCAGCACCAGCAGTTGCGCTTTTGTGATCTCGCTGATCATCCAGGTGAGCTTGTCTTGTACAAGTTGATGCGAGGCGATGGGCTGGTCGCGCCACTGCTTGCGCAGAATCGCGTATTGCAGCGCGCAGTCGTAACACGACATGGCCGCGCCGATCGCACCCCAGGCGATGCCGTAGCGTGCCTGATTCAGGCACATCAACGGAGATTTCAGTCCGTCGCTTTTCGCTAGGAGATTTGACTCGGGGATATGGACATCCTGTAACGACAACCCTGAAGTAACCGAGGCGCGAAGCGACCACTTGCCATGGACATCGTCGGCTGAGAAGCCGGGACGGTCGGTTTCGACCAGAAAGCCGCGAATCCTGTTGTGTTCGTTTTCCACCTTGGCCCAGATAATGGCAACGTCGGCGATGGTGCCGGAGGTGATCCACATCTTCTCGCCGTTGAGAATGTACTCATTCCCCACTTTGCGCGCCCGCGTGAGCATGCCGCCAGGATTCGAACCGAAGCCGGGTTCGGTCAATCCAAAGCAGCCGAGCTTTTCTCCTTTTTGCATGGGCGGAAGCCAGGTCTGCTTCTGTTCCTCGCTACCAAATTCATAGATGGGATACATGCAGAGTCCAGATTGCACGCTCACAAAGCTACGCACGCCAGAGTCGCCGCGTTCGAGTTCCTGGGTCATCAGTCCGTACTCAACATTTCCCATGCCGGCGCAGCCATAGCCTTGTAGCGACGCGCCAAAGAAGCCGAGATCGGCCATGGGCTTGACCAGTTCACGTGGAAAACGGCCGGCACGGTTACACTCTTCGATGATGGGTACGAGATTCTCCTCGATAAAGTGGCGCGTGGTATCTCGAACCAAGCGTTCCTCTTCGCTGAGCAACGAATCGAATCGGATAAAATCGACGCCGCGAAACTTGATGGCAGACATGATGATCTCCGTGACTGAATGGATCTTACGGTCGGAACAGCCGGCATCGCCAGAGGCTTGCCATCCGCAGAATCAACGTGCGCAGAAGGGCAAACATAAGACGGTAGCAGGCAGCGGGGAGAGAGGTCAACGCGCTGGCAAGACGCTGGCAAGACACGCGCCCGGCAAGACAACCACCGCGCCCTTACTGTAAAATTGAGAGCGACGGAGATGAACCGAGAGGCAGTCACAGAGTCTTCCCGAGTGGATCCCCGGTTTCCGGGCGCGAGGTTTCTGAAGCATCCCATCCACAGACATTCGCGCGCAGTTGAGGCGGATTACACTGCGTAGCTGACATCAGGAGAACGTATCATGGCAGTTGGAGCAAAAATCGCAAAAACAGCGGACCGTAAGAAAGTGATGGACACCAGCAAAAGCACGGATTGCCCAAAATGCGGGAAATCAACGCGCATCGTCAAGCGCATGAAGGATCGGGAGCGGGGCGTGCCGGGCGGCATTTATATTTCCTGTTCCGCGTGCGAGTTCTTCGAGAAGCTGTAAAGACGGTTTCTTAGTATTGATGGGCCGGAGAAGTGGGGATCGGCTTCCCTGCTCCGGCTTTTTCTTCGTCAGCGGGAAATGATTCGTTGAGCGCGGGTAAGCTACACTGCTACCGTGACCGAGGTCTCCGTCCGGGTCACGGGTCGATACAGAGTGTCGCGCTCGACGGGTTCGCGCCCAGCGGCGCGGATGAGGCGTTCCAGCTCTTCGCGGCGCATCCCCTGCGGCGTAGTAGCGCCCGCATCGTGGTAGATTTTTTCTTCGATCACCGTACCATCCATATCGTCGGCGCCAAAGCGCAACGAAATCTGCGCGATCTTCGCCGTCATCATCTGCCAATACGACTTGATATGAGGAAAGTTGTCGAGCAGGAGGCGACTTACTGCAATCTGCTTGATGTCGAGCATGCCCGTCGTTTTTGGCAGATGCTGCAGCGCCGTGTTGTCGGGATGAAAAGCCAGCGGAATAAAGGTTTGAAAGCCCCCGGTCTCGTCCTGCAGGGCTCGTAGTTTAACCAAGTGGTCCACGCGGTCCTCGTCGTTTTCGACGTGGCCGTAGAGCATGGTCGCATTCGACTTCAGCCCAATCTGGTGGGCGAGTCTGGCGGTGTCGAGCCACTGGTCGCCATCGATTTTATGATCGCAGATGATGTGGCGAATCCGGTCGGCAAAGATTTCGGCGCCTCCACCCGGAAGCGAGTCGACGCCGGAAGCTTTCAGTTGTTCGAGAGTTTCGCGAATGGAAAGCTTGGCACGCTTCGACAGATATGCGACCTCGACCATCGTGAAGGCTTTTAGGTGTACTTGCGGGAAGCGTTGCTTCAAGCCGGAGCAGAGATCAAGGAAATATTGAAACGGCAGATCGGGATGCAACCCTCCGACGATATGAAACTCCGTGACCGCTTCACTGTATCCAGCGCCTGCCGTTTCAAACGCCTCCTCGAGCGCCATGGTGTAGGATCCGGGCGCATCTTTCTTGCGGCCGAAGGCACAGAGGCGACAGGCCGCGATGCACACGTTCGTGGGATTGATGTGGCGATTGACATTGAAGTAGGTCTTGTCGCCATGCAGCCGCTCGCGGACATGATTGGCCATCCATCCCACGGCGAGCACATCGCCGGTGCGATAGAGGGTGAGCGCATCGGTGGAATCGAGGCGCTCACCGGCCATCACCTTGGCATGAATCGGATGCAGCCGGGGATCGTCAGTTTGAAACGGATGGCACTGGGGCGGAGAAAGCATCCATTTGATGATATCGCAGGAGCCCGCCAGAAGTCACAAAAACAGGGCATCAATGGCCTGCCATGAGCCGGTTACTTATCTTGTCGTACTCCGCTTCCGGGATAATGTGCCGCGCTACCAGCTCGTGCGTGTCCTTGAACGGCCGCTCTGCGATGATGCGGTCCGCCTCATGCTCGGTGAGGCCCGGCAGGCTGAGCAGGTCTTCGCGGGACGCATTGTTGATATTGACGGCCCTATCGCTGCTCATGCCTTCCTTCAAACCCTCCGCCATGGCCTTGGCATCACGCCTCACGGTTTCCGTAGCCTGAGCCGTGCGCTCGCGGATTTCATCAGGGTTATCTCTGTGGCTTGTACAGCCCGCGAAAGAAGCCAGCAGCAGGGCCAGCGCCGCAAAATACACCGAGCGGAGATGAGGAGCTTTCATGAAATTGAGATGCGATGCCGCCACTAGCGGTTGGTGGGGGACCTTCCCCTCCGGGTTGAGTTCTGGTTTGCCGGCTTTTGCAGCCTACCCTCCGGTTCCAGCCCGCATCTAATATTGCAGGCGGTCTCGCGCCCCGTCCTTAACGCTCCGAATGTGATGAAGGAGGTTGTTCATGAAAGCAGTTTTGGTCAGCATTTTCTCGGCAGCTCTGATGGTGGGAGCAGCGCTTGCGCAGGACAGTGCCACGCCAAATTCCGGCTCCCCCATGTCCGGGCCGCAGGCGTCCGCGCAGGCAAGCCCGGTTGCACGAATCGCTCCCGGTAGTGTCATTCCGGTGTCGTTGACCAAGACCATCGACGCCAAGAAAGCCAAGACCGGCGACGAAGTGGTAGCGAAAGTTACGCAGGACATGAAGAGCAGCAACGGCGAAGTCATCGTCGCCAAGGATACCAAGGTGATGGGGCACGTCACCGAGGCGCAGGCGCGGAATAAGGAACAAAAAGAATCTCAAGTGGCCATCGCGTTCGACCGTGCCGTGTTGAAGAATGGCAGCGAGATGCAGATGCCCATGTCCATCCAGGCAATCATCGGTCCGCAGAATAGTGGCCCCCAGAATAACCAAAGCGACGCGAGCGGCGGAACCGCCAACACTGCCGCGCCCAGTTCCGGGGGCAGCCCCATGAGTCAGCGATCCGGCATGGGTGGGTCCGCGCCCACTTCCGCGCCCGCACCCGCAGCTGCAGCAGGCGGCGGTGCGCCCAGCGATGCCGAGACTGGAACAAAGACCCGCCCTGCAATTACCGCGCAGACGCAAGGCGTGGTGGGGATCGCCGATCTAACTCTTACTCCGGCTGCGGCGCAAAACCGCACCCAGGGATCGGTGGTTACATCCGAGAAAAATAATGTGAAGCTGGAAGGCGGCACCATGCTGCTGCTTCGCGTGAATTAGCGAGCTGGTTGAGTCACAGGGAGGCGACGGTCAAAAGGCCGTCGTCTCTCCGCCCCCGACACACAACAGACGTACTCTTCGCGTTCTTCAAGTCCTGTACAATTTTCCTTCCCATGAAGTGGTTGACAAAAGTGTGTTGGGCGGTGGCCGTTGCGATCACACTGGCCCTAGCGGCGCAAGCTGAACCGATCGCTCAACTCAAAGCCACTGACTACATTAACGACTTCGCACACGTTCTGGATCCGAACACAATCGCGCAGATGGATGACATCTGCCGCCAGATCGACGGGAAGGCACATGCCCAGATCGCCGTGGTCACCATCAAGTCGCTCGACGGAAGCGATATCGAAGGTTATGCGGTAGATCTTTTTCACCAATGGGGAATCGGAAGTAAGTCCAAGGACAGCGGAGTGCTGATCTTGTATGCGATCGACGACCATCGCGCCCGTATCGAGGTCGGCTATGGGCTGGAGCCAATCCTAACCGACGGGAAGGTCACTTCGTTTCAGCGGGAGGCGATCCCGCTCATGCGTGCGGGCGCCCACAGCCAGGCGCTGCTGCTGGTCACGCAGCGCGTTGCCGGCGTCATCGCACTGGACGCAGGAGTTCAACTTACAACCTCGCAACCTACGCCAGCCCCCCGCATACGAATGCCAAGCGAAGGCATGTCCGCGGGGGGTGTTGTACTGCTGATGATTGTTGTCCTGATCATTTTATTCACTCCGCTGCGTGGCATTCTCTTCTGGATTCTCTTCTCTGGAATGTTTGGCGGCGGCGGATATCGGGGCGGGGGAGGCTGGGGTGGTGGAGGATTCGGCGGGGGTGGTGGTTTTGGTGGATTCGGGGGCGGTAGTTCCGGGGGTGGCGGGGGCAGCAGCAGCTGGTAGCGAGCGAGGACGCAAATGGTTCCTGAAAAAAAGATCAGCGAGTTCGTCAGTCGGTTGCGTGAGGCGGGTGGAGCGAACTTGCAGAGTGTCATCCTGTTCGGATCGGCGGTGGCGGGAGATTTTCACCCCGAGTTCTCGAATGTGAATCTGTTCTGCATGCTTCGCGATTGCTCATTTTCTGCGCTGCAAGCCCTCGCTCCCGCCGTAAGATGGTGGTACTCGCAAAAAGAGCCGCCGCCTCTGTTCATGACTCAGGACGAGATCGTGCGCTCCGTCGATGTTTTTACGATCGAGTTAATCGACATGCAGCAGCACCACCGCGTTCTTTTTGGCGAAGACTTCTTGCAGGCGCTGGCAATCCCGCCAAATCTGCATCGGGTGCAAGTGGAATATGAACTGCGGGAAAAACTCGTCCTGCTGCGTCAACACTTGCTTCTCGCCTCGGGCAACGACTCGCGCATGTGGGACTTGCTGATTCGATCGGTGTCGTCATTCGGCACTCTGTTCCGCCACGCACTCATGGTGCTAGGCCACGATGCGCCGGTGGGAAAATGCGAAGCGGTCGAGGCGCTGGCTCAACACCTAGGTTTTGATGCCTCCGGCTTTCTGCGTGTGCTCGGCGTCAGAGAGCGCAAAGCCCAGCGCAAGAAACTAGATCTCGCCGATGTCTTCTCGCGATATCTGGCAGCCCTGGAGCAGGTGACGGGAGCTGTTGATAAAATGCTGGATTCGGGAACCGGAAAATCTTCGTAGAGTCGATCGCGCGTTTGAGGAGAACAACATGAGCCAGGGACTCATCACGGTTGTGGTTGTGATCGCAGTTTTTCTATTGATTGTTCTGTTCGTTTTTGGCCAGTACGTCAGCGTAAAAAATACGCTGGTCAGCAAGAATGAAGCAGTGAAGGCGGCGTGGTCACAAGTCGACATTGTGCTGCAGCGCCGCGCCGACCTGATTCCAAATCTGGTCGAGACCGTGAAAGGCTACGCGCAACAAGAGCAGACGGTTTTTGGCGATATCGCTAAAGCGCGCTCCGCCCTGCTTTCCGCAGGCTCGCCACAGGAGAAAATTGCCGCAAATGGTCAGCTCGACGGAGCGCTCGGACGCCTGCTGCTGATTGTCGAGAACTATCCTCAGTTGAAGTCCAACGAGAATTTTCTGCGTTTGCAGGATGAACTCGCCGGCACGGAGAATCGCATCGCAGTCGAGCGCAAGCGCTACAACGACACGCTGCGCGACTACAACACCTACGTGCAACAGTTCCCCAACAGCTTCTTTGCCGGCATGGCAGGATTCAAGCC
The DNA here is from genome assembly GCA_049584315.1 of Candidatus Sulfotelmatobacter sp. Taxonomy (GTDB): domain Bacteria; phylum Acidobacteriota; class Terriglobia; order Terriglobales; family Acidobacteriaceae; genus Sulfotelmatobacter. The sequence continues at coordinate 128,569 of JBAUXO010000350.1, forward strand.
CAATGAAGCTTACTTTGAAGCTTCGGAAGGATCGCGCGCCGCTCCCAAGGTGAACTTTTCAAGTCCAGCAACAACCGCGCCGCAAGCGACTCCTCAGCCTGCGCCCGTACATTAGAGGGTTTTTGGCTTCGATGAGGGCTGGATTTCAGGCGGGTAGATCCCAGCCTTCATCTTTCATCTTTTTATTGGTCCACTGCTGAAGTTGTTCGAACAGGATGGGATCGATAACCGCGAAGCGAAGGCCCACGCGCCCTTCGTCGCCTATCCATACGATGCGGGCCTTGGCCCGAAAAACGTGCTCCGTATCGGGCAAGGGAAAACTGACTTCGAGGAGTCCGGCGAAGCGCATCGGTTCTTTCAGGCCGTCGAGTCCCATGCCGCCGGTGCTCAGGTTCACGCCTTGAACGCAGGCCTCGTCTCCCTGCTGGTTTTTCAGCGTAACGTTCAGCTGAATACGGGCGCGGAAAAACTTCTGCTGATCGAAGCTGATGAACCCCAGAGGATTCGTGCCCTCTCCGGGCGCGACGTTGATGTTGTACTCCTTGAGTTTCCGGCTCAGTGTCCGTCGCGAAATACCCAGTTGATCCGCAGCCTGTCCGCGATGACCTCCGCTTCTTTCCAGGGCGCGGATGATCATCTGCTCTTCCATGCTGTCCAGGTTGCCGATCGGCATGGACCCAGTCTGACGGAGCGCGGCCGGGTTGCCGGACATCGCATCTGCAATCTGCGAGGTTTGGATCTCGGGATGGGTGGCTTGCACGGCAACTCTGGCCACGAGGTTTCGCAGTTCCCGAACGTTGCCCGGCCAAGAATGCGAGAGTAATGCAGTCACCGCATCGGGCGCGAACGAACTTCCCGGGGTTTTGCGTTTGAGAAAGTGTTCGGCCAAAACCACGATATCTTCGGGGCGCTCGCGTAGCGGCGGGACGCGAAGTTGAAATTGTCCCAGGCGGTGAAAGAGGTCCTGGCGAAAACGGCCCGCCGCGACCGCCGCTTCCAAGTCCTGATTCGTGGCGGCGACGATGCGAACATCGACCTTAATTTTGAGATGCCCGCCCAAGCGGTAAAAGGGATATCCGTCCAGTACTCGCAGCAGCTTGACCTGGGTTTGAAGTTGCAGCTCTCCAATTTCATCGAGAAACAACGTGCCCCGGTCCGCGAGCTCAAACAAGCCGGGCTTGGAAACATCAGCACCGGTGAACGCGCCCTTCTCATAACCGAACAGTTCGCTCGCCACCAGATTCTCGGGAAGAGCTGCGCAGTTAATGTCGACCCAGGGACGGCTGCGCCGATGCGAAGCTTTATGGATCGTACGAGCGATCAGCTCCTTGCCGACTCCAGTTTCCCCCGTGATCAGAACCGTCTCAGTGTGGCCGGCCACGCGATCCACCATACGCATGAATCTATGCATCAGCGGACTGGCAAGAACGAAAGCCGATCCGTCAATCTCGCGAGACTCGGTATGCGGCGCTTCCTCCTCTTGCCCTTCCGCTCGCGATTGCGCTTTGCCCGGATCCAATGGCTTGGTCTGCCGTGAAGCTGGCAGGAACAGCGCGATCATGCCCGTCGCAACGGATCTCCCGTCGCGCAGCAACGTAAGCGACAGCTCTCCGGTCCGTTCCATTTCGGAATTATCCTGGCGCTGGCACGGGCAGCGGTAAAAGCCTTCGCGTGAAACCGCCGCCAGCATAGCCTCCAGACTGCTCCCGGTTGACGCGAAAGCTGCCAGTGTCTGTCCCAAAATCTCCTGGGGAGTGACGCCGAAGACCGCTAGCGAAGCCGCGTTACAGCCGGTAATCGTACCCTTTAGATCGGTGGCGAATACGGGTATCGCCGCGGAATACTGGAAATTTGGGGCGATTGCCGGAGCCACCCCGAAGGCCCGACCGTCGCCGGAGCCAGCCCCTGCCGGCGGATGCTGCGAATTGAGATTCAACCGTGACATCTCTGCGTTTGGAGTTGATCTTGACACAGAGAACAACGGCTGCAGGAAGTATGCAGCCTGGGCGCGTAACGAAAGTAATTGGTTACCCTACCATGCGCAGTCGATATCCAAACCCAGACCGCGGTTGCATGAAATAGCCAAAGAGCGCAATTAATCTCGCAAGCGTTACCAGCGTAAGCTTCTTATCCCCCTTTAATGACAATAGGATCGTGATGATCAGACCTCGCCCGAGGCTGCGTGGAAAGAACTCTCCATGCAATGCGGGAGGTGTGTTTGCAGGGCACCGCAACGAACGATCTTATGTCGGCGCAGACGAAATTGTTTGTTGGAATTACCACCTCGCTCGGTCTGGCGGTGCTGTGCACTGCGGTGTGGCATTGGCAGTCCGCCGATCTCACTCGCTTTCTTTGCTACCTGGCCGTCGCCGTCTTAGCCTCTGGCATGAAAGTACAACTGCCGGGAATCGACGGCACCATGTCCGTGAACTTTCTCTTCATCCTGCTGGGTGTGGTGGAATTGAGCCTGCCGGAAACGCTCGTTATCGGCTGTACGGCCAGTCTGGTGCAGAGCGTATGGCAGGCTCGAAACAAGCTGGATGCAGTCAAGGTAATCTTCAACGTCTTCGGCATGATGGCCAATGCCAGCGCACTATGCTACTTAACCTACCACCGGCTCGACGCCGGGATGGCCGCCAATAAGCCCGTGCTCCTGATGGTGGCGGCGCTGGTATTCTTTCTGGCGAACACTCTGCCGATTTCCGTAATCATTGCCCTTACAGAAAATAAATCGGCCCGCAAGATTTGGTCGGAGTGCTACTTCTGGTCGTTCCCGTATTACATGGTTGGGGCCGCCGCCGTGGGACTGGTGGGCGTCATCAACCGGCGCGCCGGATGGCAAACCTCCCTGCTGGTTCTTCCGCTGATTTATTGGGTATACCGCTCCTATCGCCTCTATCTCGCCCGACTGGAGGCCGAGAAAGACCGCGTTGAAATCGAGAAGCGGCACGTAGAGGAAATCGCATCGCTGAACATGCGCACCATCGAAGCCCTCGCGCTGGCCATCGAAGCCAAGGATCACACCACGCACACACATCTGCAGCGCGTCCGGACCTATGCCGTAGAAATTGCGAAAGAAATCGGATTGTCGCCGGACGAAATCGAAGCCCTGCGTGCGGCCGCTCTTCTCCATGACATTGGCAAGCTCGCGGTTCCGGAGCACATTATCAACAAGCCTGGCAGGCTTACTCCGGAAGAGTTCGAGAAGATGAAAGTTCATCCCCTGGTGGGCGCCGAAATTCTCGATCGCGTTGCCTTCCCTTACCCGGTGGCGCCCATCGTACGCTCGCACCACGAACGGTGGGATGGGTCGGGATATCCCGCCGGTCTTGCGGGAGCAGAGATTCCCATCGGCGCTCGCATTCTGGCCGTGGTCGATTGTCTGGACGCCCTCGCGTCCGATCGCCAGTACCGGCCAGCCATGCCGCTGGATCAGGCCATGAGCAAGGTCAAAGAACGAGCCGGCTCGTGGTTTGATCCTACGATTGTGGGGCTGCTCGAGAATCGTTACGTCGGCCTCGAACGCATCTCCCAAACCCATGAGGCCGGTTTCATTCCATCCGGATTTTCCAAAGCTCTCCGCGTCGAACGCGGCCTGGCGCCGGCCACCGGATTCGAGAAACCGGCAGAAAACACTCAATCCGAATCTGACTTCCTTACCTCGATTGCATCCGCGCGGCAAGAGGCGCAAGCCATGTTCGAGTTGAGCCAGGACCTGGGAAACTCGCTCAGCCTCAGCGAAACTCTCTCCGTGCTGTCAATGCGGTTGCGCAAGCTGATTCATTACGACTCCATTGCCGTGTTTGTGAATCGCAATGGCTGGCTGTTGCCGGAGCTGGTAAGTGGAGAGAACTTTCGCGTGTTGTCGTCGTTGAAAATACGCATGGGCGAGGGCCTATGCGGGTGGGTTGCGGAAAATTGCAAACCCATCATCAATGGAAACCCCCAGGTGGAAGCGGGATACAGCGCTGATCCCGAAAAGTTTGCGGCGTTATCTTCGGCGCTCGCAGTTCCCTTGGAGGGGTTGAACGGCGTAGTGGGCGTGCTCGCCATGTATCACGCGAATCAGGATGCCTTCACTCCCGACGACTTGCGAATTCTGCTGGCTGTGGCTTCCAAAGTAGCTCTGTCCGTCGAGAACGCGCTGAAGTACCAGCAGGCGGAGAGTTCGGCGACCACCGACTTCCTGACTGGCCTGCCTAACGCTCGCTCTTTGTTCGTCCATCTGGCACAGGAAGTGGCCCGTTGCCGTCGTATGAAGACGTCGCTCGCGGTCATGGTCTGTGACATCGATGGGCTCAAGAAAATCAACGACTCCTTCGGACATTTGGAGGGCGACAAGTTACTGCGCGAGTTCAGCATCCGATTGAAGGAAGCGTGCCGCGGATACGACTACGTAGCGCGCATGGGCGGCGACGAGTTTGTCGTCACCGCGCCTGGGCTCAATCCGGAAGCCGCCGCCGAGAAGGCGAGCCGCTTGAACGATGCCGCCATCGAAGCCGGGCGCCACACCTGTGGACGACAGGTGACCACGTTGAGCGTGGGCACGGCGTTCTGCCCGGAAGACGGGTATGACGTCGAGGCCCTACTCGCGGAGGCCGACCGTCGAATGTACTCCGTGAAACAAAATCACTACGCTCAAGCCGCCGCCGCCCCGTCCATGACGCAGGGCTCTTCGGGAAAATAGATGCTGAAATCAAGAATTGCCGGGCACGCGCTCGCGCTGGTGGCCACCCTTCTGCTTGGAGGCTTTCTTTCCGCGACCTTGGTAAGGCTTGCGCCCGGATTCGACGCAGATGAGCAACAACTCGATCCTCACCTAGGCGGCGAGAGCGTGCAGGCGTTGCGGGCGGCCCGGCAGCAGGATCACAACGTGTGGCGCTTCTATTTCTACTACATGAAACGTGCGACGCATGGCGACTTGGGTACCTCGCTGGCCTTGGCGCAGCCGGTGCGAACTCTGTTGCGGGACCGCGCGCCGCTCACACTGCGATTGCTGGCCTTGGGGCTTGGTCTGGCGTGGGTGGCGGCCTTGAGTCTCGCGCTGACCGCCGCCTGGCTGCGGAGTTCCGCGTATGACGCCCTGACTATCGTGGTGAGCGGAACATTCCTGTGCATTCCCGCCGCCGTTCTGGCATTGCTCTCCGTGCTTTGGAATGTCCCCGGCTCCCTGGCCATTGCCCTGATCGTGTTCCCCCACATTTACCGCTATGCGCGAAATCTTCTGGTGAAATCCTACTCCTTACCCCACATCATCACGGCAAGAGCGAAAGGCTTGGGAGAAGCTCGCATCCTTTTCTGGCACGTCGTTCCCACGGTAGCACCGCAACTGCTGGCGGTCGCCGGTGTGTCGGTCAGTATGGCGGTGGGGACAGCGATTCCCGTGGAAGCCCTGTGCGGACTTCCTGGCGTTGGACAACTCGCATGGCAAGCGGCGATGGCGCGTGATCTGCCCCTTCTGGTGAACATCACGCTCCTGGTGACGCTGGTAACCTTGCTGGCCAATTCCGGAGCAGATGTAATCGGTCTCATGGTCCGGGGCCAGAAATCATGAATCTCTGGCGGCAGCTGGCGTGTGTCGCATTGGCGGTGGTAGTGTGCGCGTCCCTGGCAGCGAACTGGCTTGCTCCAGTGGGATACGAAAAGCAATACCGCGAAGCAACGAACGCTGCGCCCTCGCGGGCACACTGGCTGGGAACGGATGAGCTTGGCCGCGACCGCTTTGCCCGCGTGCTCTACGGAACTCGCATTTCTCTGCTGTTGGCGCCGGCGGCGGCATTGCTTTCCACGCTGATGGCGGCATTCATCGGAGGCCTCGCGGGATATCTTGGCGGGATTTGGGCGCGCTTGGCGATGGCAGTGACGGATCTTTTCTTGTCGCTGCCCTGGCTGTTCTTGCTGATCACGGCGCGGGCATTCATGCCCCTGAATGTGTCTCCGTTGATCTCCGTGCTAGTGACTTTTCTCTTGCTCGGGCTGTTGGGTTGGAGCACTGCCGCGCGAGTGTTATGCGCGACTGCTGGATCGTTGCGCTCGGCAGATTTTGTCCGCCAGGCGCGCGCCGCAGGCGTCTCCGGGTCAAGGCTCTTCTGGGTCCATGTGATGCCGAACTTGAAGCCAGTCCTGTACGCGCAGTTCTGGATTTCGATTCCGGTCTTCATCCTGAGTGAGGCGAACTTGGGCATTCTCGGACTCGGGGTAGCCGAGCCCATGCCTTCGTGGGGAAGTTTGCTGCGGGAGTTGGAAGGTTTGGTTTCGGTGGGCGAAGAGCCGTGGAAGTTTGTGCCGCTCATTCTCCTGGTAGTGGTGGTGATGTCGTTTCAGCTTCTGCTTTCCAGGCAAGAGGAAGTGCCGGCGTGAAGCATGACGAGAAATGCGGGGAGAGATGAAAAAGAAAGGCAAAATTGCACTCACGCTTATTACCTTCTGCTTCGGATCTCTACTGGGGCGGGCGCTGGCTCAAGGTGGCGGAGAACTCAAGTTTTGTGTACGCATGGAGCCCAAGACATTTGATCCGCTGAAGGTGGAGGACGAGGCCTCGGCTTCAATTCGCTATTTGACAGGCGGCGTGCTGGTCCGTGTGAATCGCCAGACGCAGGATCTCGAACCGGCGTTGGCGCAATCCTGGAAAGTTTCCAAGGATGGCCGGCAGATCACCTTTCGCTTGCGCAGCGGCATTTCGTTCTCCGACGGCACTCCGTTTTCCGCCGGAGACGTTGCCTACACGATTCAGCAATTGATGGACCCGGCTCTGCATTCGCCGACCGGGGACGCTTTCCGGTCGGGCACAGGGAATGTGGAAACCAAAGTGATTTCTCCGACGCAGATTTCCATAACCTTCCCCGCTCCGGTAGCGGGACTAGATCGCTTGTTTGATCAGGTCGCCGTTCTTTCCGAGCGCTCGCCGCGAAAAGAAACGGCAGTGTTGGGACCCTTTATGCTGGCGGATTACAAGCCCGGAGCCACGGTGCTGTTGAAACGAAACCCGAACTACTGGAAGTCGGACGAGCACGGACGCAAGCTGCCTTATCTGGATTCGATTCGCTTGGATATCCAGCCCAATCGTGACGTCGAGATGCTGCGCTTTAAGCGCGGGGAGTTGGACCTGATCAACTCGCTCGATAGCGAGTACTTCGACAAGCTGGAAGCAACCTCGCCGCAACTGGTGCACGATGCCGGCCCGTCGCTCGATAGCGAGCAGCTTTGGTTCAACGAGGTCGCGAAGGCGCCCATTCCAGGTTACAAAAAGGATTGGTTTCGCTCGGCCAACTTCCGGAGGGCAATTTCGGAAGCGATCAACCGCGAAGACTTGAGCCGCATAGTCTTTCATGGTCATGCTCAGCCCGCAGCCGGACCGTTCTCCCCGGCGAACAAGTTTTGGTTCAATAGCAAGCTCAAACCTCAGGCCTATAACCCCGATGCAGCTCTGAAGGCGCTGCAGAGCGACGGTTTCCGGTTGGAGAATGGGGTGCTGAAAGATAAAGACGGCAACGGGGTTGTATTTTCGATTATCAGCAACGCCGGCAGCAAAACCCGCGAGCGCATGGCAGTGCTGATCCAGGACGACCTGCAAAAAATCGGCATCCACGTGAACGTGGTCACTCTGGATTTCCCCTCCCTGATCGAACGCATGACGCAAAGCTTCGACTACGAGGCCATCATTCTGGGCCTGACCAATGTCGATCTCGATCCCAATGGGGAGATGAATGTCTGGCTTAGTTCTGCGGAAAATCACCAGTGGAATCCGCAGCAGAAAACTCCGGAGACTTCCTGGGAGGCCGAGATTGACCGCCTGATGCGAACTCAAGCATCTTCCACGGATCTCAAGCGCCGCAAGGAAGCATTTGATCACGTGCAGGAAATCGTCGTAGAAGAGCAGCCCTTCATTTTCCTGGTCAACAAGAATGCGCTCTCCGCGGCTTCCATGGGGGTACACGGCGCCGCTCCAGTAATTCTGTCGCCACAAACATTCTGGAATGCGGAGCGGCTCACGGTATCGACGAAGTAGCTCAGCCTCTAGCTTCGATTTACCCAAAGCTAGGAACTCGAGAACAAGAACCGCAATGATGTCCTCTTCAAACTCGCAAGACCAGGCTCTGCTCTCCGCCCACCTCTCGGTCCGGTACGCGGACAAGGAACCGGTTCTGCGTGGCATGCAAATCGAAATCCGGCGCGGCGAGGTCCTTGGCTTGGTGGGACAAAGCGGCTCGGGAAAGAGCACTCTGGCCATGGCGATCCTTGGACTCCTCGACAAGAAGAGGGCACAGGCCGAAGGCTCGATCCGGTTTCATGATTCCGACCTCTTGCAACTCCCGGAGCGAGACTTGCGGAGGCTGCGTGGTCGCGCCGTTTCGCTGGTCTTGCAAAGCCCGCTCTCTTCGCTGAATCCCGCGCTCAAAATCCGAACCCAGCTCAAGGAAGCATGGCGTGCCCACGCGTCGGGCACTAGCGCGGATTGTGCCAAAGCAATCGCCGCCTCTCTGCAGAGCGTCTCGCTACCGCCGGACGAAGAATTTCAGCGCAAATATCCTTCGCAGATGAGCGTAGGTCAGGCGCAGCGCGTCCTGATCGCAATGGCCATCATGCACCGTCCCGCGCTCCTGATTGCCGATGAAGCGACCAGCGCCCTCGATGTGATTACGCAATCCGAGATTCTCGACCTATTCCGCGAACTGAACCGCTCCACGGGCATGGCCATTCTCTACATCTCGCACGACCTTGCTTCCGTTGCCGGGATTTGCGACCGCATCGCCATCCTCCATCAGGGCGCGATTGTAGAGTCTGGAACAACCGAACAAATCTTTTCCGAACCACACCACGAATATACGCAGCGCCTGATGGCAGCCTTGCCGCGCGTGCAACCTCTGAACCCGCAACCAGAGACTAGAACCAAGGCCGCCGCCCGCTAGACTCGCTCCGCCGCAGCCCAATCATCGAAACTAAGGTAACCAGAACGCCAGCAAGAAACATGTGACAAACTGGCTCACGCCCCACCGCGAAGGACAGACTGGCCCAACCTCGTCTCACGATACCGCATTCATCCTCAGCACTTGCAGTAACTTACAAGACCTCGAGTGGCCCGGCCCGTGCACTAGAAATCCCGAGTCGAAGCACAATTTTGTCCCACGGAAGGGTCAGACTTTATGTTGCAGACACGGAAAGCGATACCCCCCAGCCACAACGAGCGTCACAGCGCTGCCTGGGGAAAACGCTGGGGCACGCTCTTGCTCGTCCTGCTGGCGCGGACCACATTCGGCCAAGGCTTTGGAGGCGGCGGGCCCGTCGGCAAGTTTGCCCCAGACCTCACTCCCCAAGTGGAACGAGCGCATCAAGGCACGGCCGGAAATGAGACTGTACAGGTGATCGTGCAGTACAAACAGGTTCCGCAGTCGGCGCAGGAAGGTCGAGTGCAGCATCTTGGCGCCCGCTTGAACCACCGCCTGGGCATGGTCAAAGGTATCGCCCTCACGATTCCGGTGAGCGCCCTGCCCGCCTTGGAAGCCGATCCCGAAGTTCTTTCCGTGAGCGTCGACCATCCCATGAAGGGCTTGGATGACACAACGGATGTGGTCACGGGTGCTCCCTCCGCCTGGAGCGCCGGCCTTAACGGAACTGGAATCACCGTCGCGGTCATCGATAGCGGGATCAACGACAGTCATCCTGATCTCCTGAATTCCACCGAGTCCAATTCTCGCGTGCTCTATCATCAGGATTTCACCGGCACCCCGAATACGAACTCGAATGGAGGCAAGTACGACCTCTACGGTCACGGCACTCACGTGGCCGGAATCATCGGCGGTAATGGCTACCTGTCCAGCGGAAATTACAGCGGCATGGCGCCAAACGTCAGCTTCGTGGACCTTCGCGCTTTGGACCTCAATGGCGCGGGCACCGACAGCACCGTAATTGCAGCCATTCAGGAAGCCATTGCTCTGAAGAGCACTTATAACATCCGGGTGATCAACCTGTCGCTCGGACGCGGAATATTCGTCAGCTACTCGCAGGATCCTCTCTGTCAGGCCGTGGAATCGGCCTGGAAAGCCGGGATCGTGGTCGTGGTAGCGGCCGGAAATTACGGACGCGTCAGCGTCAGCGGCAGCAATGGATTCGGAACCATAACAGCTCCCGGCAACGATCCTTACGTTCTCACCGTGGGCGCAATGAAGAGTAACGGATCCACCTCACAATCGGCTGAGACCCTGGCCAGCTATAGTTCCAAGGGTCCCACCACATATGATCACGTGGTGAAACCCGACATCGTTGCTCCCGGCAACGATGTAGTTTCCTTAGCCGCTCCCGGCGCCACGCTGGAGAGTCTGTATCCCGCGGAACTGGTCACGGGCAACGACGGAAAGAACGACTACTTCAACCTGAGCGGCACAAGTATGGCAACGCCGGCAGTGAGCGGAGCCGTTGCTCTGCTGTTGCAGCAGAACAGCGCACTGACTCCGGACCAGGTGAAAGCTAGGTTGATGAAGACCACCTACAAGCTCTTCCCAACCACGACCGTCGCATGGGTCCCGCATCTCTCGCAGAACTTCACCAGCACCTACGATCTCCTCTCGGTCGGTTCTGGTCTGCTCAACTTGCAGACTGCAATCTCCAACACCGATCTTGCTCCGGCCACTGTGGGCGCCGCATTGTCGCCGTCAGTGACATATAACCCGAATACTGGCGGCGTCTCGCTGGTAAACGGAAATAGCAGCGTTTCGCTGAACTCAGTAGTTTGGGGCTCGTCCGTGGTCTGGGGTGCTTCGGTAGTCTGGGGCGCAAATGTAACCGGCAGTTCGGTGGTCTGGGGGGGGTCGTTGCCCTGGAACAACAACGTGCTCAGCGCCTTTAGCGTAGTTTGGGGTTCGAGCACCGGCACAGGTATGCAAGCCACCAGCGTGGTTTGGGGTGCGGCCGTGTCGAGTACCGATGGTGCATTCTCCGATGCCGGAGACGATGAACAGTAGCCGTGTGCAACAAGACCAAAGAAAGGAGAAGATCATGGATCGCAAGACACGGCTAACAAAAACCTTCATCGGACTCATGGTCCTTGCGGCGGTTACAGCCGCCGTATGCGCTGGAATCGGAAGCCACGCCCTCCACTCCTATTACGCGCTGGCCGTACTCGCACTCGCAGCGGCAACCTCGCGCATGAGAGTAAAACTGCCGGGGATTGAAGGCAACATGTCGGTTAACCTTCCGTTCCTGCTGATGGCAGTGTTGAGTCTGAGCGCGGTAGAGGCTGTTCTCATTGCATCCTTCTCTACTGTCGTGCAGTGCTGGCCGCAATCGAGCGGCAAATTCCGGCCGGACCAGATGCTGTTCAACGTCAGCATGATGGTGTTCGCCACCAGCATGGCGAACCTTATCTGGAATGCCGGTTGGCTGGCCAAGGCAAGTTGGGCATCCTTGCCTCTTGTTCTGGCCGCAACCACCGCTGCTTTCTTTCTGGGACAAACAGTTCCCGTGGCAGGCATCATCAAACTGACTCAGGGCGCGGGCATGCGGAGCGTCTGGATAAGCATCGCAAAACTCTCATTCCCCTATTACGTGCTGAGCGCGGGAGTAACTTCCATGCTCAACCTGGCTAGCCATCGCTTCGGATGGCAAGCTGCTCTGGTCGTTTTCCCCGTGATGTATGGGATCCATCATTCCTACCGGTTGTACTTTGGGCGGGAAGGGGAAGTAGTTCGGACTTCACCCCTGGCGCGAGCGGCAACGGCAGGCGCGTGAGGTCCATCGATAACGCTGAGTGGCGTTCCGGCGGGTTCGACCCGGAGCGCCATTCCTAGTGGGATTGGTGCACATGGAAGAAAGCGCCAATGTTAACGTGCAACGGGACTGAATTCCCGGCAGCGACCGTCGCCGACGCTTCAGATACCGGCGAAAGGTTCTGCCCTTCCCACTAACGGCGGGCGGCTAAAATGTTAGCCGCCCCGCGATCTGCACGATGCGCTGGGTTTGCAGAGCGGTGACACCGGTGCCAAGCGTCGTGCTGGAGATTTGGCCGAAGGTGGCGCTGGCCAAGTTAATATCCGGGTTGGCAAATTCCGCGTGGTTGAAGACGTTGAAAGCTTCGAGCCGCAGTTCAAGGCTCACGCGCTCGGTGAAAGCTGTGCTTTTCGCCAGGGCCAGATCGAGGTTGGTCCGGCCCGGCCCGCGGAAAAAGTCGCGCGGAGTATTCCCGTAAGGGTCGCTAAAATTGGGAACGTCCGCCAGCGCCACGAACGCGCTGCAGTTGAAGTACAGATTCCCAGTATCGACGAGACCGGTATTGGGATTACTGCAACTTCCACTATGCCGAGGATTCATTAGCGTAATTCTGTTCACTCCGGGCGCAAAATCAGCATTCGCAAGGAAGGCGTCGCCGGCTCCCGAGGGTCCGGGGATGCCGGGGTCTAAGGGCAGCTCCGAATTGATGCTCAGCGGGAAACCGGTTCGCCAGCTGAAGATGGGATAGAGACTCCATCCCTTCATAGCGCGGTTCACAAACCAGCTCGGTCCCGACGCCCACGTTCGTGCCAAAGGCAAGTCCCAGCCCCCGCTGAAAGTAATCCGGTTCGTCACGTCGAAATCTGAGGAAGAGCGGAACTGACCGATGTTATAAGCCGGGGCTTGCGAATCGCGGTTACGGAAGCCAGAAGCGTTGTCGATGCTGTGGCCAAAGGTATAGGCCAAAGTGAAGTACGTGTTGCCAATAATCCGGTTGTCGCCGTTCTGCTTCGTGAGCGAAGCTTCCATGCTGTTAAAGTTGGCGAAGGCGACGTTAGAAAACTCGGGAGCGCTCGAAAGCGGGCAGATCGCGGATCCACCATCGTTCGCCAAACAGAATGCGGTGAGAGCCGCGTTCTGGTTCTCGTTCAGGATTCGAGTGGGGTTAGCGGTTGCGCCGGTCACCGTCGTCAAATCGAACGGATTCGCGTCCACTAACGAGGTGAGCCCCTTCGAACTGCTGCCGACGTAGTTGAGCTCGAATATCGTGCTTTGTGCCACTTGCTGCTGCACACTCAGGTTGTACTGGTAATCGTAAGGAGTGTGCAGGTGTGGATTCACAAAGAAGATGCTGCCGCCGCCAAAGGGAAGGAAATCTCCGGTAGTAGTGCTAAACGCGGTCGAAGGATTGGGCGGCTGCGACGGGAACGGGTTTGGAACAATGGGCGTTGTGGAACTGGCCCAAGGCTGGCTGTAAAACGGAAAGCCCGCGGTAGTGGCGGCGGGTTGAACTGGCGTGCCCGAGCCGCAGTTCGTTGTCACCGTTGGAGAAGGCAGCAGGCACGGATAGGCGACGAAGGGCTCGCTATAGAACGGAGGCGCGCCGTTGAATTGCAGGTTGTCCTCGCCCTTCAGCACATCGTAGAAAATACCAAACCCTCCGCGAACGCTGGTCTTGGCTCCGCTCCTCGGACTCCAGGCGAAGCCGATTCGCGGCGCGAAATTGTCCTTGTCCGGGAAGTTCGTTCCCCGCGTCGCTCCCGGGTCTCCGGGAAAAACCAAGCCGAGCGGCGCATTCGGAAACCGCGTGGATTGGTCGCCCGGAATGATGGAGAAGCTTCGCCCCGCAGTGTCGAGCTTGGGCGAGCTGTACTCGTAGCGAAGTCCCAGAGTCAGCGTCAAGTTTGGCTTCACCCGCCATTCGTCTTGCGCAAACCCGTAGGTTGACTTGCTGCGAATGTTGTTGCGCGCGTTGGGGCCTTCAAAGAGATTGTTCGGAGCGCCTAACAGAAAATCGGCAAAGCTGTTTCCACTCCCGACGCCGCCCGCGGCATATCCCAAAAAAGTGAAGTTACTGTCAGTGAAGAAACCAAAAAGTGTGTTTTGTTGATAGTCGGAAAATCCTCCGCCGAACTTCCAGGTACTGCGTCCTCTTACCCAAGTAAATGTCTCTGAGATCGCATAAGTATTGCCGGCGAAGTGCGCTGGGCCTGCCTGGTCCGGCCCAAAGTCTAAACCGTTATCGAAGGACATGAAGGGAGGACCATTGGGAAGGTCGGAAGCGATGCCGAACTGAGGAATCGTGGCCTTGTTCGCAGTGGGCGACTCCGAAAGACTCGTGCGGCGCTGACCCGTCCAACGCAGCTCATTCAGCTTTTCCGTCGAAATAGTGCGAGTGTAGGCTACATTCAGAAAATAACTGTTGTTCTGCACGTTGGCGGGAAATCCGGCTACGGTGGAAGATTCGGTGCCAGGAAATCCGCCAAAGGGCTCAAGCTGGGGATTTCGGATGCCGCCGACCGTGCCCGACAGCTTGTCTTTGGGCGTGATTTGGAAATCAATTTTGCCGGTCAGTTCATTGTTATTGTTCTGGGCGCTGCCCGAAGGCAATAGCGTCCCGCTCGGCGACGCCGGCACCAGCCCGGTGGCAATGTAGGCGGCAGCCGCGGGATCAATCTTGGTGGGGTCGATGACTGCGTTGGCGGCTAGAGCCGGGTTGGATTGAAAATATGGATTCGCTTGGAGGAACGCAGCAACGTTCGGGTCGGGACCTCCGTTCGCCGCCTGCGAGAAGTCGCCGGTCAGTTCGGCCGGCGTAAACACAGTTTGTTCCGGCTCAACATCTGTTTCTATCTGGCGCTGTCCCTGGTAGGAGACAAAGAAGAAAAGTCGATTCTTGACAATAGGACCGCCGAACGTGCCGCCAAACTGATTCCGTTTAAGATTATTTCGCGGTATTCCCTGCTGAATATTGAAATAGGCATTGGCGTCGAAGTCAGTATTGCGCACAAAATCGAATGCGCTGCCATGGAATTTGTTGCTCCCGGACTTGGTGACAACACTGATGATCCCCGCACCGTTGCGGCCGTATTCCGCCGTATAGTTGCTGGTCAGAATGCGGAACTCAGCGATAGCGTCAGGGTTCGGATCGAGGACTGCACCGTTATCGATGAGATCGTTGTTGAGACCTCCGTCCAGCAAGTAGGTTATGGAATCGGTGCGTCCTCCGGCAATATTAAATCCGTGGCTTGCGCTCGTATCATCGGGATTGTCGTCGGTCACGCCGGGCTGTAAAAGGGCGAGGCTGAGAACATCACGCCCGTTCAGCGGCATGTTGACGATGGGACGCTCAGTCACTGACTGACCGAGGGTCGGGTTTACCGTTTCAACGCCCGACGTTTGCCCTTCTACCGACACCTGCTCGCTGACCGCTCCTATTTCCAGGTGAAAATCCAGCCGGAGCGACTGATTGATCTCCAGCCGGGTTGTGGTCGCCTCGAATGTACGAAAACCCTGATGGCGCGCGACAACGTGATAAGTTCCGATAGGAAGATCCAGAATCTGGTAGTAACCGTCCTTGCCGCTAACCGTCGAGTTGACCACATTCGTCGACGTATTTGTGGCAGTGATCTCGACCCCCGCTATCACTGCGCCCTGCTGGTCGCTGACCGTGCCAATGATCTTTGCGGTTGCCTCTTGCGCTCTCGTCTCAGCCCCAAACAATACAGTCATACACAGAAGCAACAAAACTGCGCCCAGCAAGAGTCGATATGATCTCGGCATTTGAAGTCGCACCGGGACACCTTTCTTTTGGGTTTCTGGCTTCGGTTGGAGTGTTCTCCCCTCGCAACTAGGACGCTTTTCATCACGTCGGGAAAACGGACCGGACCGCAGCGCTAATTCATCGGAGAATATGCAATTGTGCACCCACGATGTCCAGGTTAGGTTTTCAATGGGTTGGAGGTAGTTCGAACGTCAAGTTATGTTTTTTGATATAGCCCCCTCCGCATTTTCGAAGGTTGGACTGGTGTGGACAAGGGCCAAACGGAAACTCTACCGGGGGAAGACCCGATCGAGAAAGACCGTTACATCAGAAGAAGAAATTGGTGCGGCTTCGAGAAGGATGTTATGAAGGAGTAAATTATGGAAGAAGGGGAAGTGCGCGATGTCTCTGAGGCAAAAACCGAGAAGCTTGGTCAGCGGTTTCTTCCGTTCCCTCGCGGCCAATCCATCCAGTCAAGCCCTAGAACTCGGCGACATATCGCTGAGCTACGAGCAACTCTGGAACCATGGGGGGAGGGTCGCCGCTTGCCTCACCGATATCTTGGCTCCATCAGAGAAGGTGGTTGCCGTGCTGGCGGATAGAAGTCTTGCAGCATACGGGGGAGTTTTGGGAGTGCTGGGGAGCGGACGAGGCTATGTCCCACTCAATCACAAATTTCCTGTGGAGAGAACGCTGGTCATGCTGCAAGCTTCGGGCTGCAGAACCTTGGTGGTCGGACAGGAGTGCATGGCTACGCTCGAGTTGCTGCTTCCGCGTCTGGATAAAACTATGACGCTCATCGTTCCTGACTCAGGGTGGAAGCCGAAGAGCAATTTTCTGCTGCCTCACCGCATCGTTCCGACAGGGGAGTCAACAATAGCGGATCCCTGCGAACCAGCGGTTGCCCAGGATGATACGGCATATTTGCTGTTTACCTCCGGCAGCACGGGGATCCCGAAAGGGGTAGCCGTCACTCAATCGAATGTGGTTGCCTACCTGGAGTATGCCGCGAAGCGCTTTGGCATTCATGGCGGAGATCGTTGTTCGCAGAATTTCGATCTGACGTTTGACCTCAGTGTGCATGACCTGTTTAGCTGCTGGGATGCCGGGGCAGCCCTTTGTCCCTGTACGCAGCAGACACTCACCCCGGCAACTCTAGTCAACGAGAAGCAGTTGACGGTGTGGTTCTCTGTCCCTTCAGTGGCCATGTTTGCATCGAAGCTGGGGTTGTTGCAGTCGGGAGCTTTTCCCACTTTGCGCTGGAGCCTATTTTGTGGGGAAGCGCTTTCCTCGAGACTGGCTTCAGAGTGGCAACGGGCGGCTAAGAATTCGATCCTGGAAAACCTTTACGGGCCGACCGAAGCTACCATCGCGATCACCGGATACCGCTGGGATTCGACAACTTCGCC
This sequence comes from Candidatus Sulfotelmatobacter sp., assembly GCA_049584315.1. Classification (GTDB taxonomy): domain Bacteria; phylum Acidobacteriota; class Terriglobia; order Terriglobales; family Acidobacteriaceae; genus Sulfotelmatobacter. The sequence goes on from JBAUXO010000350.1 coordinate 145,444, forward strand.
GACGGAGTGCAGGCGAGGACTGGTGCCTATCGGCTGGCCGTTTGACGAGCAGCAAGTATGCGTTGTGAACGATGACCTCGTACCGGTACCGCAGGGTGAGAGTGGAGAGTTGTGCCTGAGCGGATCGCAGGTAACCCGCGGGTACTTGAACGATCCCGAAAGGACAGCCAGAAGTTTCGTTCGCCTTAAGCATCCAGGGGAGCAGGTGTGGTACCGCACGGGGGACTTGGTCTTGCAGGACGAACGAGCCTGCGTGTCCTACATCGGCCGCCGCGATTTTCAGGTCAAAATAAACGGATATCGAGCGGACTTGCTGGAGATTGACTTAGTATTGCGAGAGGCGGCCCGTACCGAATTGGCAGTCGCGATACCATGGCCGCTGTCGGAGGGATTGGCATCCGGAATTGTGGGGGTACTGTCGGGCGCGGATCCCACACATGACAAGCAAATTATTGCTGCATGTGAAACGAAGCTGCCACGCTACATGGTTCCCAACCGTATTTATCATTTCCCACAGATTCCCTTGAACGTAAACGGCAAAATTGATCGCGGGAAAATCGCAGAGATGCTAGCCAACATGGAAGGAAAGAATTAAGGAGTAAATATGAAGGAAGAGGATTGCGCGATGTCTATTGAGCGCGAAGTTTATGACTTTGTCACGTCCAAATTCCTCTTATGGAAATCAATTGACCTGCAGCCTGAGGACTTACTACTGGACAAAGGAGTGGTCGATTCCAATGGCGTTCTTGAGTTGGTCAATTTTATCCAGGAGCAGTACGAAATTAAGGTAACAGATAAGGAATTAATTGCTAGCAACTTTGATTCCATCAGGCATATCACAGCATATGTTGTGAGAAAGCTCGGCTAGTAAAGGAGGATGTTATGACCTTTGGAAATTCAGGCAGCTCTTTCGGCGCATGAAAACCGCAAAGAGGATACTCACCTCTAAGGCTCAGGGGTCTATTCAAGAAAATAGGTGAGGATCCAACTGGTCTCGATGTTCGCATTGAGGAAGGAGGAACTCATCTGGGAATGGACGGAAAGGTCCTGTGGGCAATAGCTCCCTCGTATATTCCATTGTTTCCAGAACTCCAGAACGTTGTCTGCAGGAATGCTTAAGGAGCGGGAAGGATGCGCCGCGTCATGCCCGTCCTCCTTTATTTTCTTCAGCCATTCCTCGACGATAACTGATGGACGAATCATCGCAACCAACTGGCTGATACCCTCGCACAAACGTGCAAAGGATGCTCCTTGCATTTCTTATCGAGAATTACGCCGTAAAGGGCGCGGCGACAGATTAGGGCTGCTGCAGTGAGCGCGCCCACATTTACTGACTTCTGAGCTTCCACCCAATCATTGCCCACGGTTTTCGGGATTGATCAGTGGGATGTTGGCAACGGTCCAGAGGGATAGAAGTCGAGAAAATCTGCGTGACGGTCTGGAGCCAAACTCTGTGGACGTTTGCTGGTTTCGATATAAATAGACTTCTGGCATGCCGGGTTGTTGCATGTGACTATCAGCCAATGGATTGTGCGGCCATTGATGACGTTAAACGTTGCCTGCGCTTGCAGCACAAATGTGCTAGGCCTATCGCAATGCGGACAATGCATCGCAATATGCGAAAGAGTGTTAATGTGGAGAGGTCCTTGCTAGTGCTCCGGCTAAGGCATAAGTTTTGTCTTCGGTTAAGCTGGGGGCCCCGGCGTGAGTCGAACACGCGACCCTTCGTTTAGGAAACGAATGCTCTATCCATCTGAGCTACGGGGCCTTTCCCGATTATAAACACCCTGTCCCCTTGTCTCCTCCCTTGTGAGGTGCCCCTGTTTGTTGTACCAATCCGAATGAGAGTTTCCATTATCGCACGTCAAACTCGAGCGAAAACCTGCTGTGCGGTGGCTCGAAAGCCTGAACAGGGGCCTTCTCGTCCCGATGCCGCGGGCCGCTCCCAACGCGTTTGCTCCATACGCTACAAATGATTTACCCTCGCCGCAGCCCATCATGAATCCAATTAGCGCCAGTCCTAACGCCGTGACCGACCACTTTTCCCATGCCATGCGCCGGGAGATTTACGAGCAGCCCCAGGCCATCGCCAAGACGGTAGACCAGCATCTGAAAGACGACATCCTTTTTCCCGGAGCCTTGCATGCCATCGAGAGCGCTCTGCTCACCTTTGAGAAGCTGATCATCGCCGCCAGCGGTTCCAGTCGCCACGCCGGACTGGCCGGCGAAATCATGATCGAGGATCTTTCCGGCGTGGCCGTGGACGTGGAATACGCCAGCGAGTACTGCTATCGCTCCACGCACGCTGCGGTCGATCCCATCGTAATGGTCATCACGCAATCCGGCGAAACGGCTGATACCATCGCCGCACAGCGTGAGGCGCTCACCCGCGGCGTTAAGACCATCGCCGTCTCCAACGTAGCCGAAGCCACCATTCCCCGTGAGGCCAGCGCCGCCTTGATTACCGGAGCTGGCCCCGAACTTGCCGTTCCCGCCACCAAGAGCTTCACCACGCAAGTAACTATTCTGTATCTCATGGCGCTGTTTCTGGCGCGCAAGCGCGGCCGCATGACCTCCGAGGTCACCCGCTCCTATTTGCAGCGCCTTTTGCAGCTTCCCGAAGCGATTGATTGCAACCTCCGTGGCTGGGACGGTCTCGCCGACCAATTCGGTGACCACCATTTTCACGCGGAAAAATTCCTCTACCTCGGACGCGGCGTCCACTACGCCATTGCTCGCGAGGGTGCGCTCAAACTAAAGGAAACTTCTTACGCTCACGCCGAAGGCTATCCCGCCGGCGAGCTGAAACACGGTCCCAACGCGCTGGTCGATGAAAAACTTCCCGTCGTGGTGCTGGCCACTTGCGACCATAACGATCCCGATTCCGTATTGCGGTATCGCCGAACTCTCGATGTCATGCAGGAAGTTCGATCCCGGCACGGCCGCCTGGTGACGGTGGCCACCGAAGGGGATCGCGAAATCACCAGCATCGCCGACGATGTCTTCTTTGTCCCCGCCGCTCCCGAATTACTGCTGCCCATCGTCGAAGTGATTCCCCTGCAGCTCTTCGCCTACCACGTAGCGACAAAAAAAGGCTACAACGTAGACCACCCGCGAAACCTGGTAAAGGCGGTGGTCACCGAATAACACTCTTCCCCGAAGAGACACAGAGTCACCGAGAAAATCTGTGGGAGGATTGCTCTTGCCTTGTTCTTCTCGGTGTCTCTTTGGTGAATAGGCTCTTCGATTCCTATCTTGACGAAAATGCCCAACGCCCATCGACCACATATCGATCTGCAGGCCATCGCAAAAGAAGTGATGCTCCAACACGGCTTCGATCCCGAGTTCCCTCTCGCGATCCAACGGCAGCTCTCAGACCTGCGTGCCCATCCTCCGCAAATTGCTGCGGGAAAGGATGTCCGTGACCTGCGCAACCTTCTCTGGTCGTCGCTTGACAACGACACTTCCCGAGATCTCGACCAGATCGAAGCTGCAGAGCGCCTGCCGAATGGCGACGTCAGGGTGCTGGTCGGCATCGCTGACGTAGATGCTTTCGTCCCCAAGCTCACCGCCATCGATCAGCACGCCGCGAGAGAAACGACCACCGTCTATGCCGGCGTCCGCAACTTCCCCATGCTTCCCGAGGAACTTTCCACGGGCAAGACTTCCCTCCTGGAAAATCAAGACTGCCTTAGCGTGGTCGTCGAATTCGTGACCGACTCCGGCGGCCATGTGGCTTCCAGCCACGTTTACCGCGCCCTCGTACGCAACCACGCTCAACTCCAGTACAACTCAGTCGGAGCGTGGCTGGGAACAACGGCGCCACCGCCAGCCAAAGTAGCCGCCTCCGCAGATCTGCAGGCACAACTTCAGCTGCAAGACGAAGTCGCACGAAGACTTAAAACCCACCGCTTTGAAAGCGGAGCACTTACCCTCCAGACCGATGAACTCCAGCCCTTGTTACTCAATGGCCAGGTAGTCGACATGGTGACGCAGCAGAAAAATCACGCGACCGAGCTGATCGAAGATTTCATGATCGCTGCCAACGGCGTGGTCGCTCGCATGCTGGAGAAAGTTTCCTCTCTGCGCCGTATCGTCAAGCAGCCCGAGCGCTGGGACCGCATCGTTCAACTGGCTGCAACGCACGGCAAGAAACTTCCTTCCAACCCAGATTCCAAAGCCCTCAATGATTTCCTGCTGAGCCGCAAAGCCACCGACCCGGACCATTTTGCCGAGCTCTCGCTTGCCGTCATCAAGTTGATCGGCCCGGGAGAGTACGTTCTGGAGCGCCCCGGCGATCCCTCACCCGGCCATTTCGGTCTCGCGGTGCAGGACTATACTCACTCCACCGCTCCCAACCGCCGCTTTCCTGATATCGTGACTCAGCGCCTGATCAAGGCCATGCTTGCCGGCCAACCCAACCCTTATTCCGATGATGAGCTTAGCGCCGTTGCTACCAGGTGTACCGAGAAAGCAAATGCCGCTCGCAAAGTCGAGCGTGAAATGTCCAAGCGCCTCGCGGCCGTCGCCATGCAGAACCGAATCGGCACCACCTTCGATGCTGTTGTTACCGGCGTCACGCCGCACGGAACTTTCGTCCGCGCGCTGCAGGCGCATGTCGAAGGATTACTAGCACAAGGCGCTCAAGGCCTCGATGTGGGCGACCAGCTCCGCGTCAAACTGATTCGCACCGACGTCCACCACGGCTTCGTCGATTTCGCCAAGGCGTAGTCGCCCCAGCCCTTGATCACTGCCACCTGCAGCTCGGTAGGCGCGCGAAATGAAGGCGCGTATCGGCCGCGTCACCGTTGCCCCTTAACCTCTGAGCGAACCCAATACGATGTGACCGACCACAATAGAAAAGTCAAAGTAGTTGCCTGCAAAAATTGATGTCAGGATCGAATTACACAGGCCAGCCTGCGAAAAACAAAAGGGGAGTGATCCAGCACGATCGTGCGGAAAGGCGAGCAAGCCACTCGAAGCGCACCCTGTTGAGTACCGGCCCGAGCAAGGAACGACCGGCGGCGCAGCCTTCCTGGATAGCGCTTGGGCAGAAGGGCGCTGGAATCGTTGCCATCGGAGTTACATGCCTGATCATATGCCGCAGCAATGACCCCCATCAGCTCTTCAACCTGCTAGCGGCTGTCAAATTGATGATTGATCCTCGCGAGAGCTCGCCCTTCGTCTCATTTGCCCTTTCCCGCGCTGGGCTCCGAGTTAGCTGCCGTAACAAGTCCAGTCCCCAGTCGTCCAACGCGCAGAAGGTAAAGCATGTAAAAGACAATTATCAGATTGCCCACGAATACGGCGGAGCGCAGGAGCGTAACTCCCCGCAACAGTTCACGAATTTCGAGTGGTATCAGGAGCGTTCCGGACCCGAAGGCAAACCATTCCGCCCACCTGCGTTGCTTCCACAGTCCGTAAGCCTCTGCAAAACGCAGCACGGAATAGGCCAACGCCAATCGCGCCGCCGCCCACAGGCGGGCGTCGGTCAGATCATCGGCAAAATCGAGAAAAAGCTGTGCTGAGTGGCGGTCCGTACTGATATGCAGAAGCGCGAGTAGGCTCTCCGCCATGACCCACGCGTCCTTGTGCACCAGCAGGATCGCGCTCAATCCGATCAGCAAAACGAAAACGCCTTTGATGAATTCGAAGGAAGCAACTAACCGCAGGAGACGCCGCTGTGCGGGACGGAGACCGGTTTTCATTGCAGGCGAGGACATGCCGCGGGGCTAACAATTCTCAGAGTACCACGGCGAGCTTCCTCGTTCTTTCCTTACCTCCGTAACTGGAGCGGATCGGTTTCTGATGACAAGATCGTGGAGTGGGCAAAGGACGGCATCATGAGAAAGTTTGCAAGTCTGCTGATACTCTCGACGCTCGCTTCCCCACTGGCGCGGGCACAATCTTCCACGATCCGAGCCTCGCAAACCGCACGGCAAGCGCTGATGGAGATGTTCTCCCTCACCACTCAGGGAACTTTCGTGAAGCACTTACCCGCCGCCACCCTGAGCGCCCTGGAGAAGTCAGGCGCTCTGCAGACCTTGCAGCAGTACTCGACCCTGACCACCCAACTGCACTCCACCGGAAATCAGCTCGAAACGTTTGAAACCGGACCCGTCTTGCTCACCTCGCTCGATCCGAAAACTAACCTGAAGGTTGAAGTGATTGTCGACAGCGACTCGCAGCAAGGCGAAGACGACAACATCGTACTTACGTTTCGAACCTATAAGGACAAGGACAAGGAGGTTCAACGAACTCCCTTCATGCCTCGCATCACCTTTGCCATGAAAATGGAGTCCGGAGTGTGGAAGCTCAACGAGATTCTCGTCACCATCCGCCTGCCCTTGGCCGATCCTGACTTCCTCAAAAGCATTACGGACGGGATCAAATCACGAACTGCTACGCCCGCGATACAGCCCCAGATCCAGCTAACGCAGAGCCCATCCATCCAGACTCAATCAATCCAAGGCCAAGCAATCCAGAACCAACCCGTCCCCTGGCAACCAGGGACGCAGAACCACGGCTTTGACAACTCAATACAAACGGCAATGCGCTCCATCCTGACTGCCGAGATTGCCTACAGCGCCACCTATCGCGCGGTTGGGTACACCTGCACTCTTTCTGATCTGGATGGATTCGGCGGCGGCGAGCCTACTGAACATCAAGCCATGTTGATCCCCAGCGGCCTGGCCAGCGGGAAAAAGTTCGGCTACGTATTCTCGCTCTCAGGATGCGCGGGGAGGCCGGCAACCGGTTTCCAGCTCGTGGCCGCGCCCGCAGGAAATAGCCTTGGACGGCGCGCCTTTTGCGCCGATCAATCAGGAGCAATCCGCTACTCGGCCGATGGTAATCCTGCGACCTGTCTCGCCAGCGGCACTACGGGACAGTAAGGTTCAGCGTTTGCTCGAGCGCACCGCGGCGCGTAGCTCATTCACGATCTCGCGAGACGCCCGGATCGCCGCGGCGTGTTGATTCACGTTGAACGAGATCGCTCCCACGCGCGCGTGTCCGCCACCGCCGTAACGTTCGCAAATTTTCGCCAGATTGACCACGGGTTCTTCCGGCGCCCACGGATTCGATCCCACCGACACCTTCACGCGAAAACTGCTCTTGCTGAGCCCCACGCTATAAACGGATTCGGGATGCAGGTAGTAAGGAACGAATTTGTTGTAGCCCTCCAGTTCCTGGTCCGTAATATCGAAAAAGATCGTGCCGTCCGTGCACTCTGCCCGTTGCCTTAGGATTTCGATGGAGATTTCGTGCCGCCTGAGCAGTGGGGGCAAAAGCGGAGCCACAAACGGCTCTTCCAGAATGGCCGCCAGCGGCCTCGTCGCGAGCAGAGGAATCAGGTGCGGTACGAATCCCTGATCCGGCGCTGATTCGATCACCATCGTCAGCTTCATCGCTGGCTCCTGCATCTCGACCGCCGTTTTGGCGTCGGAATACAGAGCGCCGTCGATGACGTCGGTCCAACGTACGAGGTCGGCCACCGGCGCGGGATCGAAGCCAAAACGCTGTTCTCCGATCATCGCAATAAAGCTGGTGCAGGACTTGAAGGCCGGATCGTAGAACTTCCGGTTGCTATCGTCGCGCTCAAAATGCGCCGCGTCTGCCGCGGAAAGAAAGGCGCTCTCATGATGATCGAACCACCAGGTGATCTTCGGTGAACTCGAATACTTGAAGTCGACGATAGCATTCTCGTCGCCATCGAAATGAGATTCGTCGAAGAGCGCTCCGGCGCGATGTAGAAGACCGGAGAACTCAAAATCCACATCGCTGCGGATGCGCTCGCGGTAGAAACGCGAAAAGAGCGCTGCCGAAGACGCTCCATCAAAACACTTGTTATGGTAGAAAACCTTGACTTTCAATCCATTCCCCAGTCACACGAAAATTTCCGCCGCCGCCGTCCCCCACCAAATGAACGCAATTCAGCTGCGAAGTAAAAGCTAATAGGAATGACAGCTTAGAGGAGGAAAGTCAAGACCCACAGCTTCCAGCTCAGATTGAACCCCAGAAGCAATCCGTAACCTCGCGGTCCCAGCCTAGTTTGCGCCCGCTTGCAGTTCCGCAAAGTCGCCGATCACTGGCAGTTTGAACCGCTCGCCCTGCAAGGCCTTTACCACCAGCACCAGCCAGATCACGAAGAACCCAAGGCCCACCAGCATATCGGCCAGGTAGGAAAGCAACTGGCCGACCACCGGAATGAAGAAGAGCAAGAAGCCCGCAAGCCTGAGCGCCGCACCCATCACCGACAACGCCAGCCACAGTCCGATGGACTGGAAGCAATGAAAGCGCACGAATCGGTTCTTGTGGTAAGGCTCGATGAATAAAAAAAAAATCGCGGGGAGAAAAGTGCAGTAGGCCAATGCTCCAGCCACCACCTGCGGCAGGACGCCTACGTTGCCTTGTACGCGTTCGACCGGGCGTATCGCGACGCCACAGCCGGGACAAAACGCCGCGGTGTCCGGCATGGATGCGGCGCACTCAGGGCAGGAAAGGGACATATGTTTCTACGATAACCCGTAACCACACACGTTACCAGAAATCCGTAGGCCGGCGCGTCTCGTATTTCTACGCGTGCAACCGGAAAAGTCCGATATAATTCCTCTTCCACATTCAATGGACTTCGATCAGCTCATTACATTTTTGGAAGTTGCCCGTCAGCGCAGCTTCTCGCGCGCCGGAGAAAAGGTATTCCGGTCGCAATCGGCGGTGAGTGCCCAGATCCGTCAACTGGAGCAGGAATACGGCGATCGCCTCCTGGACCGCTCCGGCAAGACCGTCAAGCTTACTCCGGCGGGACAGATTTTCTACGAATACGCGCTGCGCCTCAAGAGCCTGCGGGACGAATCGCTCGTCGCGGTCGCCGACCATGGCCAGACGCCCCGGGGTACCCTGATGGTTGGCGCCAACGAAGCCACCTGCCTCTACGTTCTTCCCGAGGTCTTTGCGGAATACTGCCGCCACTATCCCGACGTGCAGATCAGCATCTACCGCAATTTCACCTACAAGATCGTCGAAAAGCTGGAGAATGGCTCTCTCGACGTGGGTGTACTAAGCCTTCCCGTCCAGTCCCCCAGTCTCAAGCTCCAGCCTATTTTCCGCGACCGGCTGATGTTGATGGTGAGTCCGAGGAATCCGCTCGCGAAGTTGAAATCGGCACACGTCAGCGAGGTCGTGAAATACCCGCTCTTGCTGCCTAAGACCGGTCACACGCGGAGGCTGCTGGACAAGCTTTTCCGCGAGTACAACTCGGAACTGAAAGTCCGGATGGAGTTGCCGAGTATCGGGATGATCAAAAGCTTCGTCGCCGCCGATCTCGGTATCTCCCTCATCAGCGCATCATTTGCGCGCGACGAAGTAACCGCTGGACGAGTCAAGCTGATCGAACTAGAAGGCGCGGAACTTTGGCGCGAATTAGGTCTGGCCTACCGGCGCGACCGCACCCTCTCCGTCGCCGCCAAAGCCTTCATCACGGTGTCACGGCAATTCGCCACTCATCCCAAGAAAACAGACACCTCGGCGCATAGCTAGGTTAGGAGCTAGGCGGCTTTAGCGCTTCGCGATTTCACGCCCTGAACCACCGTCGCCGGAAGCTGCAGAACCCGAACTGTCGAATTCCTCTTGCTTCTAACGCGAACCGCAATGCCGTCATCTTCCAGGAATGGGTCTGACACCACTTCGAAGTCCTCACCGTACAGCCGAATACGTCCGGAGGTTGCGTAGCCGAGATGCTTCACGTGCTCACATATTTCACAAGTGGATGGGGAATCAATAATGCTCATGATACTCCCATTATAGTCCTTGGAGAGCGATCTGGACACCGCCCACCGGGAAGGGCGAAGCGTCGTTATCAGCCACCTTCTACGGCAGTGACTGTGATCGAGATCGAATTATGCTATATAGCACGGCGCGAGTCATCGTCAAAGGCAAAAATGCTTGGCCTGTGGACTCCTTTTGCCCTTCCGATCCCGAAAAGATTCAAGTTCACCCAGCGGTCACTCCTTGAGCGGCTCTCACTCCGGAAGCCACCTGATCCTCTGATCCGCCGCATTGATTGTCGGAAAGTGAGTAATTTTTGGTTTAGAAGCTGTGTTCGCAGGGCTTTCATGCGGTTCGACGCTGGAAGTGAGCGAGCAACCGCTGCTCTGCTCCAATGGAAATCGCCACTCGGTTGAAACGGCCGCCCGCGCCGGTTTCGAAGTTTTTCCTTTACACAAGCCTCCGAATACGCTATATAGCACAGGAGGCACAAGAGCCTCGATTTCGGGATCGAGTCCGTGTCCGCGATGCCCGTTGCCAGTGAGTTCTTGGCCCGTTAGCTGGAAGTCAACCATGTCAGGAAATCACCGCAATGGAACGCCCGCTTACGAGCGCATCCAGAATGCGATCCGAAAGCGGATTGCTGCGGCCGAACTCAACCCCGGCGACTCGGTTGCCTCCGAACGTGAACTGGCCAAGACCCATAAGGTCAGCTTGATGACCGCCCGCCACGCGCT